>NZ_SOGQ01000009.1 GCF_004403465.1 Cryobacterium sinapicolor
ATTTGACATTGTGCACGCTGTTGAGTTCTCAAGGATCGGACGCACTCGACTTCAGGCCCAAATTAGGCTGTCGCTTCGAGGCAACTTGTATAACTTAGCTGCCCGGCCAATTCCTGTCAAATCACGGAAAAGCAGCCAATTCCAGCCCGCCGAAGCGACCCGAACCACCACCCACCAGACCAAACACGCAGCCGGAGAAAGTTACAATCTTAGGCCTCCCCCACACCCACCTGAAACAGGAACAAGCATGAGACGAAGCTAAAAACTTTGGTTCCACATGAGGCCGGGAAGCTCTGCGGCTTTCCGCACCTGTGGGGTACGTTTGAATACATTACGGTCCCCNTCGCCCGGGCGTGTCACACCCCGAAAGACAGAACAACCAGGCAGCATCCGTCACTGAATCAGACCCTGAATCAGGCCCTGAATCAGACGACGAAGACGCCGGCCAGGGTCTTCTTCCCGCGGCGCAGCACGGCCACTCCCCCGGGAAGCACGGCACCCTCGATGGTCTGGTCGTCGGCCAGCACCTTCACGTTGTTGAGGTAGACCCCACCCTGGCTGATGGCACGGCGCGCTTCGCTCAGACTCATGCTGAGTCCGGTGTCGACCAACAGCTGAACCACAGGGGCGTGCGGTGCGGTCGTCGTGTTGGGAAGTTCCCGCAGGGCAGCTTCGAGGGTGGCCTCGTCGAGATCGGACAGCTCGCCCTGACCGAAGAGGGCGTGCGCGGCCTGGATGGCAGCATCCGTTGCGGCCCTGCCGTGAACGAGGCTCGTCACCGACACAGCGAGCGTGCGCTGGGCGAGGCGTTTGAACGGTTCCGTCGCCACGGCCTCCTCGAGTTCCGCGATGTCGGCCCGGGTCAGGAAGGTGAACACCTTGAGCCGGTTGATGACGTCGGCATCGTCGGTGTTGAGCCAGAACTGATAAAACGCGTACGGGCTGGTGAGGGTGGGGTCCAGCCACACCGCGTTGCCCTCGCTCTTGCCGAACTTGGTGCCGTCACTGTTGGTGATCAGCGGGGTGCCGATGGCGTGGGCACCCTCCCCCTCCGCCTTGCGGATGAGGTCGATGCCGCTGGTGAGGTTGCCCCACTGGTCGCTGCCTCCGGTTTGCAGCACGCAGCCGTACGTGCGGAACAGCTCGAGGAAGTCCATCCCCTGCAGCACCTGGTAGCTGAACTCGGTGTAGCTGATGCCGGCGTCGGAATTCAGCCGGGCGCTGACGGCATCCTTTTTGAGCATGCTGCCGACCCGGAAGTATTTGCCGATGTCGCGCAGGAAGTCGATGGCGCTGAGTGGGGCGGTCCAGTCGAGGTTGTTCACCAGGGTGACGGCGTTGTCACCCTCCGAGCTCAGAAAGCGCGAGACCTGGGCCTGGAGGTAGCCCACCCACTGGCCGACGACATCCCGGGAGTTCAGGGTGCGCTCGGCTGTGGGGCGCGGATCGCCGATCAGGCCGGTGGACCCGCCGACCAGGCCGAGGGGCTTGTGGCCGGCCAGCTGCAGCCGGCGCATGAGCAGCAGCTGCACGAGGTTACCGAGGTGCAGGCTCGGGGCGGTCGGGTCGAAGCCGCAGTAGAACGTGACCGGCGGCCCAGCGAGCAGCTCGCGCAGTTCACCGGTGTCGGTGGACACCTGAACCAGGCCTCGCCAGGAGATCTCCTCCCAGACGTCGTCAAAGGTCGGGTCGTTGGCTTGCAGGGCGAGGATGGCTGGATCTGACACGAGTCAAGGTTACCAGCGCCCGTCTCACTGCCCAGGGGTTCATGGCCCGACCTTGATCGACGCATATTAAGTCTAGAAGCTGAATGAGAGTATATTCAGCTTGGAAGCTTTAGATCAGTCCACCAGCTCCGTCGGAGGTCCTGCCCATGTTCGTCATCACAGCCGACCAGATCGGCAGCCGCAACGATCGCGATCGAGCGGGCGAGATGATCGCTGAACTCGTGGCCGCGTTCGGCCCGGCGTTCACGCTGCCGCCCGACCAAACGGCCGGCGACGAGATCCAGCTGCTGCTGCCCGATGCGGGCACGAGCCTCGCCGCGGTTCTCGCGCTGCATCGCTCCGGCCACTGGAGCATCGGGCTCGGCATCGGCGATCTGCGCACTCCCCTGGCGGAGACGACCCGGCAGGCCTCCGGCGGCGCGTTCGTCGCGGCCCGGGCGGCCGTGACGCGGGCGAAGAAGGCCGAGGCCCGGTTCAGCCTCGAGTCCGACCCGGCGATCGACCGTGCCGTGGCCGACCCGGCTGGTGATGGTGATCGTCCTGCCGCCCCTGCCTCCGGTCGCGCCGCCCCGTTGCTTGACACCGACGCGGTGGAGGCGCTGATCACCACCCTGCTGCTGCTGCGCCAGCGTCGCTCCCCGGAGGGCTGGGCGGCCATCGACCTGCTGGTGAGCGGGATGTCCCAGGTGGAGATCGCCGCCGAACTCGGCATTTCCCCCGCGGCCGTCAGCCAGCGCATCCGAAACGCCCTCTGGAGGGTCGACCAGTCCGCCCAGCCCGCACTGGTTAGGCTGCTGGAGAACCTCGAGCACGCCGCGACCGAAACGGACCCCTCCACATGATCTCCTCGTCCTTCCCGATCGTGGCCTACCTCTACTGGATGACGCTCCTGGTCGTCACCTCCGGCTCGCTGGTCTTCGCCATCCTCGCGTTCCGACGCCAGAGGCTGCAGTTCGCCGCGATCGCCGCCGGCGCCCTCGCGGCGGCACTCATGATCGCCGCGCTCCCCTCCCCCGGCGGTGCGACCGTGTCGGGCGTGCTCCTCGGCATGCTGGCCCTCGGCCTCGCCGTGGTCGGCGGCGGCCCGGCGGCGCTGCTCGCGCTGCGGCTGGCCACGAACAACTCGGTCCCCCAGGGTCAGCACGGCGGAATCCTGGTCGAGAACGGCGCCCCGGTTGCGCCCATTGCACCGGAGCCGGCTCCGACAGATGCGCCCGCTGCCGCCGGCACGGAAGACGCTCCCGGTGCGCCCGGTGCACACGGTGCTCGGGGTGCTTTCGTGCACGAGGTGCTGCGCGGCGGCTTGATGATCGGCATCCTGGAGCGCCTGGCCGTGGCCGGGGCGATCCTGGCCGGTTTCCCGGAGGCCATCGCGGTTGTCGTGGCGATCAAGGGTGTCGGCCGGTTCACCGAGCTGGCCACTGCCGAGGCCCGCGAGCGGTTCATCATCGGCACCCTGGCCAGCCTGATCTGGGCGTGCGCGTGCGCCGCCCTGGTGCAGATCGCCCTGACGTAGTGGGCATCACGGGTGCAGCTCCGTGCCCGGCGTCGAACGGGGCGGAAGTACCAGGGCCGAGTCCGAGGACATCCGTGGCCACCAGTTGCACGTAACTGCGGAGAGTTTCGCGACATGCCGCTCCGGCCAGCCAGCAGAACCGGCGATTCCCGAAAATCTCCGCGACACCGTGACGACGGATGCCGCGGCGCGGCCCGGCGACGGCCCGAGCCTAGAGAGGTCCCTGCGGAGCGCCTAGCTTCGGGTGCCGGCGGTACGGCGACACCGACGCGTCGCCCGGGATCCAGAATCGCCACGGATACTCCGCTCCTCCACCGGCGCCGCCCACCCCGGTGCGGGGTCCACTGCAAAAAGCGACCGGTTCGGGAGGCAGGGTCAACGCGAACGGTGCCTGACCGAGGTCCGCGCCGTCGTCTCCCAGTCCGATGCCGAGCGCCAGCGTGAGCCGAGCGGGGCCGCGCGCGAGGTCGCGGTCACTGCGTGAGGTGGGGCGGCGCATCCGTGCCGAGGCTTCACCGTCGATGACCTCGCCGGCGCGAAGCAGCACGGCCGAGGCCTCGCCGTCCGGCGAGCAGACGATGTTCGCGCAGACATGCATGCCATAGCTGAAGTACGCGTAGAGGTGACCGCTCGGGCCGAACATCGAGGCGTTGCGCCGGGTCTGGCCTCGGAAGGCGTGCGAGCCGGGATCAATGCCCACGCCGAGGTAGGCCTCCACTTCGGTGATGCGCAGTCGGACCCCGGCCCGGCTGAGCACCGCGCCCAGCAGCAGTGGCGCGACCTCAACCGCCGGTCGCGCCAGAATGCCGTCTTCGAGGGTCACATGCCGAGCGCAGTCGCCAGTGCGCGCACCCGGGTGACAAGCACCGCGCGCTGCTCGGCCACGCGCACCGGGGCGGTGCCGCCCTGGCCGTCGCGGCGGGACACCGAACCGGTGATGGTGAGCACCTCACGCACGTCCGGCGTGAGGTGCGGCGACAGCGCGAGCAGCGCGGCATCGTCGACTTCGTGCAGGTCGAGCCCGTTCTGCTCCGCGTACTTCACCAGAGAGCCGGTGATCTCGTGCGCGTCGCGGAACGTGACCTGCTGCTTGACGAGCCACTCGGCGACGTCGGTGGCCAGGGAGAATCCCTGGGGGGCGAGCTCGGCCATCCGTTCGGTGTGGAAGGTCAGGGTCGCGATCATTCCGCTGAAGGCCGGCAGCAGCACCTCGAGCGTCTCGATCGAGTCGAAGACGGGTTCCTTGTCTTCCTGCAGGTCGCGGTTGTAGGCGAGCGGCAGCCCTTTGAGCGTGGTCAGCAGCCCGGTCAGGTTGCCGATCAGGCGTCCCGACTTGCCGCGGGCCAGCTCGGCGATGTCCGGGTTCTTCTTCTGCGGCATGATCGACGACCCGGTCGAGTAAGAGTCGTCGAGGGTGACGAAGCCGAACTCACGAGTGTTCCAGAGGATGATCTCCTCGGCCAGGCGGGACAGGTCGATACCGATCTGCGCGGTGATGTAGGCGAACTCGGCGACCAGGTCGCGGCTCGCGGTGCCGTCGATCGAGTTCTCGACCACGGCGCCGAAGCCGAGGTCGGCCGCCACCAGGTTGGCGTCGAGACCGAGCGTGTTGCCGGCCAGGGCCCCCGACCCGTACGGCGAGAAGTCGGCGCGCCTGTTCCAGTCGGTGATGCGCTCGAGGTCGCGCACGAGCGGCCAGCAGTGCGCGTACAGGTGGTGGGCGAGCAGCACCGGCTGGGCGTGTTGCAAATGCGTGCGGCCCGGCATGATGGCGTCGTCGTTCGCCTCGGCCTGCGACGCCAGCGCGTCGATCAGGTCGATCACGTGGGCGGCGATCCCCTGCGCCTTGTCGCGCAGCAGCATCCGTACCAGGGTTGCGACCTGGTCGTTGCGGCTGCGGCCGGCGCGCAGCTTGCCGCCGAGTTCGACGCCGACGATGTCGATCAGGCCGCGTTCCAGCGACGAGTGCACGTCTTCGTCGGATTCCGCGGGCCGGAAGCTCTGATCGAGGACCGCCTGCATCAGGGTGTCGAGGCCGGCGATCATGGCGACGAGTTCCGGGTCGGTCAGGTAACCGGCCGCGGCCAGGGCCCGCGCGTGTGCCTGGGAGCCGCGGATGTCATAGGGAGCCAGCGGCCAGTCGAACTGGGTCGACTTGCTCAGTCTCGCCAGTTCCGGCGACGGTCCCCCGGCGAAGCGGCCGCCCCAGAGGGCGCCCGCCTTTCCGGCGCGGTTCTCGGTCGTGCCCTTGTCGCCAGCCACGTCAGTCCTACTTGCCGGCGAGGTCGCGGCGGGCCGAGATCTTGCTCGGCAGCGACCACAGCTCGATGAAGCCCTTGGCCATGGACTGGTCGAAGGTGTCACCGGTGTCGTAGGTGGCGAGGTTGAAGTCGTAGAGGCTCTTCGTCGACTTCCGGCCGGTGACGACGGCGGTGCCGGCGTGCATCTTCAGCCGGATGTCGCCGGTCACGTGCTTCTGCGTCTCATCGATGAACACGTCGAGGGCGCGCTTCAGACCGGAGAACCAGAGGCCGTCGTAGACGAGTTCCGCCCACTTAGACTCGACCGAGCGCTTGTAGCGGGCCAGGTCGCGCTCCACGGTCATGTTCTCGAGCTCTTCGTGCGCGGCGATCAGGGCGATGCCGGCGGGGGCCTCGTAGACCTCGCGGCTCTTGATGCCGACGAGGCGGTCCTCGACGATGTCAATCCGGCCGACGCCCTGGTTTCCGGCGAGGAGGTTCATCATTTCGATGGCCTGCAGCGGGGTCACGGCGACACCGTCGATCGCGACGGGCACACCCTGGTCGAAGCTGATGACGACCTCGGTGGGTTCGCGGGTCACGGCCGGGTCCTGCGTGTAGGTGTAGAGGTCCTCGATCGGGGCGTTCCACGGGTCTTCGAGGAAACCGGTCTCGACCGCCCGGCCGTAGACGTTCTGGTCGATCGAGTAGGGGCTCTTCTTCGACTGCGCGATGGGCAGGTTGTGCAGGGCAGCGTATTCGATGGCCTTGTCGCGGGTGAGGGCGAAGTCGCGCACCGGGGCGAGCGACGTGAGCTCGGGGGCGAGGGCGGCGACGGCGGCCTCGAAGCGCACCTGGTCGTTGCCCTTGCCTGTGCAGCCGTGCGCGACGCTGTTCGCGCCGAGCTCCTTGGCCGTTGAGGCCAGGTACTTGGCGATCAGCGGGCGGCTGAGCGCGGAGACGAGCGGGTAACGCTTCTGGTAGAGCGCGTTGGCCTTGAGGGCCGGCACGACGTAGTCGCTGGCGAACTCGTCCTTCGCGTCGACGACGATGGACTCCACGGCGCCGCAGTCTAGGGCGCGCTGGCGGATGACGTCCATATCCTCGCCGCTCTGTCCCACGTCGATGGCGAGGGCCACGACCTCTTTGCCGGTCGCATCCTTCAGCCAGCCGATGCCGACCGAGGTGTCGAGTCCGCCCGAATATGCCAGCACAACGCGTTCAGCCATGGTTCTCCCTATATATAGATCTGTTCAAGTTTACGGATACACGGCCACGCCCGAGAGTGGCCGTTCCGGTCGAGAGTGACCGCTCTACCGGGCACTCTCGACCGGAACGGGCACTATACGCGGGGGTTTTGGGCGAGCAGCCAGACGAGCAGCGCCTTCTGGGCGTGTAGGCGGTTCTCCGCCTCGTCCCAAATGATGCTCTGCGTGCCGTCGATCACGTCGGCGTCGACCTCATACCCGCGGTCGGCGGGCAGGCAGTGCATGAAGTGCGCGTCGGGCTTGGCGAGGGCCATCATGGCCGCGTCCACCCGGTAGCGGCCGAGGTCGCTGAGGCGGGTCGCCTTCTCCTCTTCCTTGCCCATCGACACCCAGGTGTCGGTGATGACCACGTCGACGTCGGCGACGGCGGCGAGCGGGTCGGTGAAGAGCTCGACGGAGCCGCCTGTGTGCAGGGCGATGGCCGCGGCATCCGCGACGACCGCGTCGGTGGGCGTGTAGCCGGCCGGGGAGGCGATGCGCACGTGCATGCCCGCGGTCGCGCCGGCGAGCAGGTAGGACTGACCCATGTTGCAGGCGCCGTCGCCGACGAACACGAGCGTCTGGCCGGCGAGGTCGCCGCGGTGCTCGCGGATGGTGAGCAGGTCGGCGAGCAGCTGGCAGGGGTGGAAGTCGTCGGAGAGGGCGTTGACGACGGGCACCGTGGTACCGAGGGCCATCTCCTCGAGTCCGGCCTGACCGTAGGTGCGCCAGACGATCGCGGCCACTTGGCGTTCGAGCACACGGGCCGTGTCGGAGGCGGTTTCCTTGCCGCCGAGCTGGCTGTTCGCGGTGCTGATGATCAGCGGGCTGCCACCGAGGTCGGCGATTCCCACGGCGAAGGAGACCCGGGTGCGGGTCGAGGACTTGTCGAAGATGACGGCCACGGTCTGCGGGCCGGCCAGGGGTTTGGCCGCGAATCGGTCGCGCTTCAGCTCCAGGGCAAGGTCGAGGATCTCGGCCTGTTCGGCCGGTGAGATATCGTCGTCGCGCAGGAAATGGCGGGTCACGGAGTCACTTTCACTGTCAGGAATAGATTGTTCAACTCTAGAGGCTGGCCAGAGCGCGCCCGAATCGGCGCTCGAAATCGGCCAGTTCGGCGTCGCCGACGATGAGGGGTGGAGCCAGACGGATGGTGGACTCGTTCGCGGCGTTCACGATCAGGCCGTTGCTCTGGGCCGCGGCGGCCAGGCGCAGGGCGACCGGTTCGGTCAGACCGACCCCGAGCAGGAGTCCGCGGCCGCGCACCTCGCCGATCAGCGCGGAGTCGAATCCGGCGAGGATCTCCCGCAGCTGCTCGCCGCGCCGCGCCGCATTGGCGACCAGTCCCTCGGACTCAATGGTGCCGAGCACCGCGTTCGCGGTGGCCGTGACGAGCGGGTTGCCGGCGTAGGTCGAGCCGTGCTGACCGCGCTGGAACAGCTCCGACGCGGCCCCGAAGGTGACCAGGGCGCCGATCGGCAAGCCGCCGCCGATCCCCTTCGCGAGCGTGAGGGCATCGGGCAGGATGCGCTCGTGCTGGTGGGCGAACCACTTGCCGGTGCGGCCGGCGCCGGTCTGCACCTCGTCGAGGATGAGTAGGACGCCGTGTCGGGTGCAGAGTTCTCTGGCACGCCGGAGGAACCCGTCCGGCAGGTCGATCACGCCGGCCTCACCCTGCACGGGCTCGAGGAAAAGGGCGGCGACGGTGTCGTCGATGGCGGCGTCGAGAGCCTCGAGCGTGGCGTGGATGTGCTCGACCCCGCCGGGCACGGGCAGGAACGGCTCACGCATGGACGGCTTGCCGGAGAGGGCGAGCGCACCCATGGTGCGACCGTGGAACGAGTCGTGCAGGGAGAGGATGCGGGTGCGGTGGCCGCCGGCGGTGTTCAGTCGGGCCAGCTTGAACGCCGCCTCGTTGGCCTCGGCGCCGGAGTTGCAGAAGTAGACCCGGCCGGCGCGGCCCGCACCGGTGATGCGCTTCAGCCGTTCGGCCAGTTCCAGTTGCGGCGGCGACGCGAAGTAGTTGGAGACGTGGGCGAGCCGGCCGGCCTGGTCGGTGACGGCCGCGACGAGGGCCGGATGCGCGTGGCCGAGCGAGTTCACGGCGATTCCAGCGAGGAAGTCGAGGTACTCGGTGCCCTCGTCGTCCCAGACGTAGCAGCCGTCGCCGCGCACGAGCATCGCCAGCGGCGGTGCGATCGTGCGCATCAGGGCGTCGTTGAAACGCTCGCGCCAATCGTGGGTTCCGGAGTCGGCCATCTGCTCAGTGCTCGATTCTGTGTGCGTAGCGCTCATGCCGGGACCACTTCGGTTCCGATCCCGCTGCCGGTGAAGACCTCGAGCAGGATCGAGTGCGGCACGCGGCCGTCGATGATGGCCGCCTTCGCGACCCCGCCCTCGACAGCGTCGAGGCAGGCCGTCATCTTGGGGATCATCCCCGACTCGAGCCCCGGAAGCAGGGAGCGGAGCGAGTCCACGTCGATGACCGACACCAGCGAGTCGCGGTTGGGCCAGTCGCTGTACAGCCCGGCAACATCAGTCAGGATGACCAGTTTGGCGGCGCCGAGGGCGACCGCGAGGGCCGCGGCGGCGGCGTCGGCGTTGATGTTCAGGGACTGGCCCGGGACATCCGTGTCGGGTGCGATCGAGGAGACGACCGGGATGCGGCCGGCGGCGAGCTGGGCGTGCACGGCCGCGGGGTCGACGCCGATCACGTCGCCGACCAGCCCGAGGTCGACCTCCTCGCCGTCGATGACGGTGCCGCGCCGGCGGCCCTGGAACAGCCCGGCGTCCTCGCCGGAAAGCCCGGCCGACAGGGGGCCGTGCTGGTTGATGCGGCTGACCAGCTCGCGGTTGATCTGGCCGGTGAGCACCATGCGCACCACGTCCATCGCCTCGGGCGTGGTCACCCGGTAGCCGCCGCGGAACTCGCTCTCGATGCCGAGCCGGTCGAGCATCGCCGAAATCTGCGGGCCGCCGCCGTGCACGACGACCGGGCGGATGCCGGCGTAGCGCAGGTAGACCATGTCCTCGGCGAACGCGCGCTGCAGTTCCTCGCTGACCATGGCGTTGCCGCCGAACTTAACCACGATGATCTGGTCGTGGAACCGCTTGAGCCAGGGCAGCGACTCGATCAGCGTGGCAGCCTTGACGGCCGCCTCCGCCCGGCTGTTCGTCTCGTCACCGGTGGTTGCCCCGTCGCCTGCGTTCTTCAGGATCAGACTCAACTCGAGTACGCGCTGTTCTCTTCGACGTAGGCGTGGGTGAGGTCGTTGGTCCAGATTGTGGCCGTCTCGGTTCCCTCGTGCAGGTCGATCAGCACGGAGACCGAGCGGGGGGTCAAGTCGACGAGCTCGCGCGGCTGGTCGGGCTCCCCCGCGGTGCAGACCTGCACACCATTGATGGAGACGTCGATGCCGTAGGGGTCGAAGGCGGCGTCGGTCGTGCCGACCGCGGCGAGCACGCGGCCCCAGTTCGGGTCGTTGCCGAAGATGGCGGTCTTGAACAGGTTGCTGCGGGAGACGGCGCGGGCGACCGTGACGGCGTCAGTCTCGGTGCCGGCGTTCCGCACCGTGATGGCCACGTCGTGGGCGGACCCCTCGGCGTCGGCCTGCAGCTGCAGGGTGAGGTCCTGGCAGATGGCGATCAGGGCATCCGTGAACTCGGCCAGGTCGGCGGTGACCCCGCTCGCGCCGGAGCCGAGGAGGGTGACGGTGTCGTTGGTCGACATGCAGCCGTCGGAGTCGAGGCGGTCGAACGTGACCCGGGTTGCCTGGCGGAGGGCCACGTCGAGTTGCTCGGAGTCGAGCACGGCGTCGGTGGTCAGCACCACGAGCATGGTGGCCAGGCCGGGTGCGAGCATGCCGGCGCCCTTGGCCATGCCGCCGATGATCCAGCCGGCGTCGGCCACGAGCATGGTCTGCTTGGGCGTCGTGTCGGTGGTCATGATCGCCTGTGCCGCGGCGAGGCCGGCGGCGTCGGAGGTGGCCGTCTCACCCTGCAAAGCGAGGGTGGCATCCCAGACGCCGGCGGTGATCTTGCCCAGGTCGAGCTGCTCGCCGATCAGGCCGGTGGAGCAGACCAGCACCTCGCCGGCGGAGATCGCCAGGCGGTCGGCGATGGCCTCGGCCGTGGCGTGCGTGGTCTGGAAGCCGATGCTGCCGGTGTAGCAGTTCGCGCCGCCCGAGTTGAGCACGATGGCCTTGACCCGGCCGGTCTTCATGACCTGCTCGCTCCAGAGAACGGGGTTCGCCTTGCAGCGGTTGCTGGTGAAGACGCTGGCCGCGCTGGTGAGCGGGCCGAGGTTCTGCACGACGGCGAGGTCGAGCCCGCCGGAATGCTTCAGACCGGCGGCGACGCCGGCGGCGGCGAACCCGGAGGGGGCGGTGACACTCATGGGGCGACTCCATTCGTGCAAAGGCCCGCGGTTTCGGGCAGTCCCAGGGCCAGGTTGGCGGACTGGATGGCGGCACCGGCGGTGCCTTTGGTGAGATTGTCGACGGCGGTGATCGTCACGACGCGGCCCACGGCCTCGTCGACGGCGAGGCCGATCAGGGCGGTATTGGCACCGAGCACGTCGGCCGTGCGCGGGAACCGACCCTCGGGCAGCACGTGCACGAACGGCTCGTCGGCGTAGGCCTGCTCCCAGGCGGCGCGCACCGCGGCCGCGGAGGTGCCGGGCACGAGGCGGGCCGTGGCGGTGCAGAGGATGCCGCGACTCATCGGCACGATCACCGGTGTGAACGAGATGGTCGATTTCGCAGCCCCCGCCCAGCGCAGGCTCTGCTGGATCTCGGGGATGTGGCGGTGCACACCGCCCACCGCGTAGGGGTTCGCGGAGCCGAGGATCTCGCCGGCGAGGTTCGGCAGCTTCAGACTCTTGCCCGCGCCGGAGGGTCCGACCGCGAGCACCGCGACCAGGTCTTCGGGCTCGATCACGCTGGCACGGATGCCCGGCGCCAGCGCCAGCGCCACCGTGCTCGCGTTGCAGCCGGGAGCGGCGATGCGGCGGGAGCCGGCCAGCCGGGAGCGTTGCGTGCCGCCCGCCACGGGAAGCTCGGGCACACCGTAGGCCCAGGCGCCGAAGTAGTCCCCGCCGTAGAACGCCGCCCAGTCGGATGCGCTCTCGAGCCGGTGGTCGGCGCCGCAGTCCACGACGAGCGTGTCAGCCGGCAGGTGCGCGGTCAGGGCACCGGATGCCCCATGCGGCAGGGCGAGGAACACCACGTCGTGCCCGGCGAGGGTTTCGGGCGTGGTGTCGACCAGGGTGAGGTGTGCGAGCGAGCGCAGGTGCGGCTGAACGTCGATCAGACGCTGGCCCGCATTGCTGTGCGCCGTGACCGTGCGCACCGCGAAGTCGGGGTGCCCGGCCAGCAGACGCAACAATTCACCACCCGCGTAGCCACTCGCACCTGCCACCGCCACCGAAAAAGACATGTTCCCAACCTAGCGCGCCGCCCCGCGCGCCGAGAATCGCCGTTTGCGCCGATAATCGCCGCGTACGCGGCGATTATCGGCAGAACGGGCGACTCTCGGCGGGAGACGAGCTGGCGCCGGTGAGCGCTACTCGCGGAGGGTGGCCCCGAAGCGGGCGGCCGCCACCGCGACGCCGGCGAGCTTGGCGTCGCTGGCCTCCGCGGCGGTGAGGGTGCGGTCCGGCGCCCGGAACCGCAGCGCGAACGTCAGCGACTTACGTCCGGTCACCACACCCGTGCCGCGGTAGTCGTCGACGAGCTCGGCGTGGTCGAGCAGCGGACCGCAGCCCTCGAGCAGCGTGCGGAGCACGTCCCCGGCCGGCACGCCGGCGTCCACCACGAGGGACAGGTCCTGCGTGGCGGCCGGCATTGTGGCGATCGGGGTGGCGCGCAGCTCGGCCCCGGCCTCCGCGAACACGGCGGTGAGGTCGATCTCGGCGACGGCGACGACCGCGGGCAGGTCCGCGCCGCGGGCGATGCTGGGGAGAAGTTCGCCGGCGTAGCCGACCGAGGTGGCGCCGGCATCCGTCGTCACGAACAGCTCGGCGGTGCGGCCGGGATGCAGGGCCTGGTGCGAACCCTGGCGAACGGTGATCGGCACGCCGGCGGCCAGCGCGACCTGCTGCACGGCGGCGAGGGCGTGCCGCCAGCTGGCGGCCACGGGGGGTTGCCCCGGCTGGGGCCGCACCACGGCGCCGGTCAGCACGACCGCCACCGACAGGGGCTGCGGCGGGATGCCGGCGTTCAGCTCGGCCTCCAGCTGTGCACTCGGCCGCACCGCGCCGGGTGGCACGACGTCACCGCCGTAACGGATGCCCGCCACCGGCCGGAACACCAGGCCCAGTTCGAAGACGGCCAGGTCGACGATCCCACGCGAACGGTTGCGGTGTGCGATCTGGAGCAGGCCCGGCAGGATCGAGGTGCGCAGGAACGGCGCCTCCCCGTCGAGCGGGTTCGCGACCCGGATCTGCGGCACTTTCGGGCCGACGGGCAGCCCGAACGAGTTGTTCGACTTCTCCGCCACGAACGGGTACGCGAGCACCTCGGTGTGACCGGTGGCTGCGAGGGTCTGCGCGACCTGGCGGCGCAGGGTCTGCGCGTGGGTGAGGCCGCGCCCGGGCGGGGCGACGGGCAGCACCGAGGGGATCCGGTCGTAGCCGACGATGCGGGCGACCTCCTCGGCCAGGGTCCACTTGTCGGTCAGGTCGGGGCGCCAGCTCGGCGCGGTGACGCTCAGCCCGGTCTGGGTCTCCTCGAGCGAGGCGCCGATCTCGGCCAGGGAGGAGCGCACCTCGTCCCGGGTGTACTCGAGGCCGATCAAGCCGGAGATGAAACCGGTCGGCAGGTATATCGGAGCGGTGTCGGGGGTGGCGTCGTGCAGGGAGCCGAGGCCGTCGGCCTCTCCCCCGGCGAGTTCGACCAGCAGCTGCACGACGCGCGCGGCGGCGACCGCGGCCACGGCCGGGTCCACCCCGCGCTCGAAACGGCGGGACGCCTCGCTCGGCAGCTTGTGCCGGCGGGCGGTGCGCGCGATCGACACCGGGTCGAAGTTCGCCGCCTCGATCAGCACATTCGTGGTCGCGGAGCCGATCTCGGTGCTCTGGCCACCCATCACACCGGCCAGGCCGATCGGCCCGGACTCGTCGGTGATCAGCAGGTCTTCGGCGTTCAGGGTGCGAGTGACGTCGTCGAGGGTGGTGAACTTCTCGCCCGGCTCTGCACGTCGCACGGTGATGCCGCCGGTCAGCTTGTCCAGGTCGTAGCCGTGGATCGGCTGGCCGAGCTCGATCATCACATAGTTGGTGACGTCGACGATCAGCGAGATCGAACGGATGCCGGCAAGCTTCAGCCGGGCGATCAACCAGGCCGGCGACGGCCGGGTGGGGTCCACGCCGCGCACCGCGCGGGTGACGAACACGCTCGCGCCGACGCGACCGCGGACCGGTGCCGCATCGTGGATCGAAACCGGGAAGGCGACCGTGGACGCGTCCGCCGTCAGGGCGAGTGCCGGGTCGCGGAAGGCCGCCCCCGTGGCGTGCGCATACTCGCGGGCGACGCCGCGGATCGAGAAGGCGTAGCCCCGGTCGGGCGTGACGTTGATCTCGACGGCGGTGTCGTCCAGACCCAGCAGGCTGATCGCATCCGTGCCGATCTCGGGGTCGAGCCCGAGGCTGCCGAGCACGAGGATGCCGTCGTGCTCGTCGCCGAGGCCGAGTTCGCGGGCCGAGGCGATCATGCCGTCGGACACGTGGCCGTAGGTCTTGCGCGGTGCGATCGGGAACGGGCCGGGGAGTACGGCGCCGGGCAGGGTCACGACGACCTTGTCACCGACGACAAAGTTGTGGGCGCCGCAGACGATGCCGTGCACGGCCGGGCCGCCATCCGCCGCGAGCTCGCCGTCAGGGGCGACGCGCACCTGGCACCAGTTGATGGTCTTGCCGTTGGTCTGCTCTTCGCCGACGAGCTCGAGCACCTGGCCGACCACGATTGGCCCGGTCAGCTCGAAGCGGTGGATTTCCTCCTCTTCGAGTCCCACGCTGACCAGGGCGGCGTGCACGTCTTCGGGTGTGGTGCCCGGGGCCAGGTCGACGAACTCGCCCAGCCAGCTCAGTGGAACGCGCATCAGACGGACATCCCGTACTGCTGGCTGAACCGGACGTCGCCTTCGACCATGTCGTGCATATCCTTCACATCATTTCGGAACATCAGTGCCCGTTCGACGCCGACGCCGAACGCGAATCCGGAATAGACCTCCGGGTCGATCCCGGCGGAACGCAGCACATTGGCGTTGACCATGCCGCAGCCGCCCCACTCGATCCAGCGGGCGCCGTCCTTGAAGGTCGGGTGCCACAGATCGAGTTCGGCGCTCGGCTCGGTGAACGGGAAGTAGTTGGGGCGGAGGCGCACCTTGGCCTCGGGGCCGAACATAGCCTTCACGAAGTGGTCCAGGGTGCCGCGCAGGTGCGCCATGGTCAGACCCTTGTCGACGGCGATGCCCTCGATCTGGTGGAACACGGGCGTGTGCGTGGCGTCGAGCTCGTCGGTGCGGAATACCCGGCCGGGCGCGACGACGTACACGGGCAGCTCGCGGGACAGCAGGGCGCGCAGCTGCACGGGCGAGGTGTGGGTGCGCAGCACCAGGTGCGCCTCGGGCGGGTCGATGAAGAAGGTGTCCTGCATGGCGCGGGCCGGGTGGTCCTCGTCGAAGTTGAGCGCGTCGAAGTTGAACCACTCGCTCTCGAGCTCGGGGCCCTCGGCGACCTCCCAGCCCATGCCGACGAAGACGTCCGCGACACGTTCCTGCAACAGGGTGAGCGGATGCCGTGCCCCTGGGTTCCAGGCGGACGCCGCCGCGGTCACGTCGACCGTTTCGGCGGCGAGCTGGGCGGTGGCCTCAGCCTCGGTGATCGCTGCCTCGCGGGCCGTGAACGCCTGCGCCACGGCACCTCGGGCCTGGCCGAGGAGCTTGCCGGCGGCGGCCTTCTGGTTGCCGGGCACACTGCGCATCAGGGCGTTCAGCCGGGCCAGCGGGGAGGCCTCGCCGGTGTGCTCGGTGCGCACGGTTTTCAGGGCCGCGGAGTCGTTCGCGGCGGCGATGGCGGCGAGAGCGGCGGCGACGGCCGCGCTCACGACTGGTTCGGAGATCTCACTGAGGTCAGGCACAAGGCCCAAGTTTAGTGGTGCTAGATTCCCCGGGCGCCCATCTGGTTGCCCAGGGCGGCGGGGTAGGTCACCTCGGGATCGAGGGGCTTCTCGGGCGGCGCGGTTGTCTCCGTGGTCACGCCGCCGGACTTGGAGCCGGTGCGACGGGCGATGATGCGGGCCAGCCAGGAGAGCAGCAGGTTCATCGTCAGGTAGATCGCGAACACGACGAGGAAGAAGGAGAACGAATAGCGGCTGCCGAAGAAGTTCGTCATCGAGGTGCCGCTGCGGAGCAGTTCCTCGTAGCCGACCACGAACGCGAGGGAGGTGTCCTTGAGGAGCACGACGAGCTGGGCGATGATGATCGGCAGCATCTGCCGGAACGCCTGGGGGAACTCGATCCGGAACCGGGTCGCCACGGGGGTGAGCCCGATGGCCAGCCCGGCCTCGCGCTGGCCGCGCGGCAGGCTCTTGATGCCGGCCCGCAGCGCCTCGCCGATGATCGCCCCGTTGTAGACGGAGAGGGCGGCGACGCCGGCCCAGAAGGAGCCGGTGGAGAAGACGAGGAGGATGAAGAGCATCATCAGCAGTACGGGCATCCCGCGCACGAATTCGAGCACGACCGTGGTCGGGATCCGAATCCATTTGGTGTCGGACACGCGTCCGAAGGAGAACAGCACGCCGAGCACCAGGGCGAATGCTGCGGCGACGCCGGCCATTCGCAGGGTGTTCAGGGCGCCACGGCCGAGGGTGCGCCAGACCTCGCGGTCGGCGAAGACATCCCACCGGGAGGCGTCCCAGAGGCCCGGCTGAACGGCGCCGTTGGCACTGGTCTTGGGGGCTCCCAGGGCGAGGATCAGCCAGACCAAGCCGGCGGCGATGATGAGGCCGGCCACCACGGAGAACAGGCGGGAACGGAAAACGGCCTTCGGGCCGGGAGCGTCATAGAGCACGGAAGTCATCGGAGAACCGCCACCTTCTTCTCGACCCGCCCGGCGATCAGGCCGAGCGAGATGGTGACCAGGAGGTAGAAGGCCGCGACGGCGAGCAGGATCGCGAGCACCTCGTCTCCGCGATCGTTGGTGACCTTGCGAGCGGCGCCGAAGAGTTCGAAGACGAAGAAGGCTCCGGCGACCGAGGTGTTCTTCGTCAGGGCGATGAACACGTTGATGAGCGGCGGGATGACCATGCGCACCGCTTGGGGCATGACCACGAAGGAGAGCGTCTGAGTGAAGGTCAGACCTACGCTGCGGGCGGCCTCGGCCTGACCCACGTGCACACCGTTGACGCCTGAGCGCAGCGCCTCGGCGACGAACGGCGAGGTGTAGACGGTGAGCCCGATCGTGGCGAGCACGAAGTAGCCCGGGCTGAACTGGAGGTAGGGCAGGATGTAGGCGCAGAAGAACAGCACCAGCGTGAGCGGGGTATTGCGCACGATCTCGGTATAGACCGTGGCGAATCCGCGCAGGGATGCGACGGGCGAGATGCGCATGGCAGCGACGATGATGCCGAGCAGGAGCGCTCCGGTGCCGGCCAGAAGCAGAAGGCCCAACGTATTTCTGAAGCCCTCCAGGAACAGGGGCAGGTTTTCGATGACTGCGTCCACAACTCACCTCCTCTTCTGTAGTGACTATCTGGGTGTCGTGCGGGTGGTGTCGTGCGGGCGATGAACGTGCGAGTGCAAGTAAAAAGAACCGGTCGGGGTGGCCGCTCGTGCGACCGCCCCGATCAGCGGGTGCTGCCGATGCTGACTAGTACCGGTTGACTGCCGGCGGCTCCGGGGTCTCGAGCACCGTGCCGGCAGTCGCTTCCCAGGCCTTCGCCCACGTACCGTCCTCGAAGGATTCTTCGAGCACATCGTTGATGAAGGTGCGGAATTCGGCGTCGTCCTTCTTCAGGCCGATGCCGTAGGGCTCCTCGGTGAAGGGGTTGTCGACGACTTCGAACTCACCGGCGTTCTGGTCGGCCAGGCCGGCCAGGATGACGTTGTCGGTGGTCACGGCGACGACCTCGCCGCTGCGGAGCGGGCCGAGGCAGTTGGAGTAGGTGTCGGTCGCGATCACGTTGTCGCTGTACGCGGCGATGTTCTTCTCCGACGTCGAGCCGCTGACGGTGCAGACGGGCTTTCCGGCGAGGTCTTCCGGGCCGGTGATCTTGTCGGGGTTGCCGGCGAGCACGAGCAGGTCCTGACCGGCCAGGTAGTACGGTCCGGCGAAGTCGACGACCTCCTTGCGGGTGTCGTTGATCGTGTAGGTCGCGACGACGACGTCAACCTGGCCGTTCTGGATGAAGGGCTCGCGGTTGGCCGACACGGTCTCGGTCCACTTGATCTTGTCGGCGGAGATACCGAGCTTGGCGGCGATGAGCTTGCCGATCTCGACGTCGAAGCCGACCGGATTGTTGTCCGGGCCCTTGAGGCCGAACAGCGGCTGATCGAACTTGGTGCCAATGGTGATCTCGCCGGCCTCGTTCAGCGCGGCCATGGTGGTGCCGGCTTCGAACTCGACCGTTTCCTCGACCGGTGCGGCCTCGGGCGTCTCGGCGGAATCGGTACATCCGCTCAGCGTGAGAACGCTCGCGAGGGCAATGGCCGAAATCATTAGACCTTTAGTGAGTCTCATGGTTATCTCCTGATTGCTGTGTAGTCCTGCACACCGGTTAGTGGGCAAGTATTTTGGAGAGGAAGTCTTTCGCTCTCGTGCTCTGGGGGTTCGTGAAGAACTGCTCGGGCGTGGTCTCCTCGACGATCTCGCCCTCGGCCATGAAGATGACCCGGTCGGCAGCACGGCGGGCGAAGCCCATCTCGTGCGTGACGACGATCATGGTCATGCCGTCGTTGGCGAGGTTGATCATGACTTCGAGCACCTCGTTGATCATCTCGGGGTCGAGCGCGCTGGTGGGCTCGTCAAGCAGGATGACCTTCGGGTCCATGGCGAGGGCCCGTGCGATCGCGACCCGCTGCTGCTGACCGCCGGAGAGCTGGGCAGGCATCTTCTTGGCCTGGTTGGCCACGCCGACGCGCTCGAGGAGCACCATGGCCTTCTTCTCGGCCTCGGCCTTGGACAGGCCGCGCACCTTGATCGGTCCGAGGGTGACGTTCTCCAGGACGGTCTTATGGGCGAACAGGTTGAACGCCTGGAAAACCATGCCGACGTCTGCACGCAGCTTGGCCAGTTCCTTGCCCTCGGCTGGGAGCTTGACGCCGTCGATGGTGATGACGCCCGCGTCAATGGTCTCGAGCCGGTTGATGGCCCGGCAGAGGGTGGACTTGCCCGAGCCACTCGGGCCGATCACCACCACGACCTCGCCGCGGTTGACTACGGCGTTGATTTTCTTCAGCACGTGAAGTTCACCGTAGTGCTTGTCCACGTCGCTGATCACGACGAGAGGCTCACCGCGCAACACCGTGATGTTGGACGTCGCCGGCGCAGATTCTGTAGGCTCCATGTCCCCCAACCTAGGCTAGAACAGGGACTCCCAGAACCACCCGACCCGGTGTTTATCGAGCTGTGATGATCAGCTGCGCTGCGCGAACGCGCTTTCGTACAGGCAAACGCTGGCGGCCGTGGCCAGGTTCATCGATTCGGCGTGACCGTAGATGGGAACGGTAATGGTCCGGTCGACCACGGCGAGATCTTCGTCGGTCAGGCCGCGGGCCTCATTGCCGAACAGCCACGCCGTCGGAGCGACCAGGAGTCCCTCGGTGCGTGCGGCAAGCAGATCCGTGCCCTTGACATCGGCGGCGAAGATCTGCAAACCGGCGAACCGGGCACGCTCGCGCACATCCGACAGCGTCGCGCTGACGGCGACCGGAAGGTGGAAGATCGATCCGGTCGATGAACGCACGACCTTCGGGTTGTACAGGTCCACGCTGCGGCCGGTGAGGATCACGGCGTCGGCGCCGGCGGCATCCGCGGCACGGATGATGGTGCCCGCGTTTCCGGGATCGCGCACCTCTTCGAGGATGGCGATGAGCTTGGGCTCGCCCGCGAAGATGTCCTTGACCGAGGTCGGGAACTGCCGGCAGACCGCGATGAAGCCCTGCGGCGTGACGGTGTCGGCCATCGTCTCGAGCACCTGCTCGGTGACGAATTCGAGGTCGGCGCCCACCTCTTCTGCGACCTGCGCGATCTCGGGGTGTCGCTCGAGGGCGGTGGGGGTCACGAAGAGTTCGACGACGAGGTCGGGCCGGAAGTTCAGGGCCTCGGAAACCGACTGCGGACCTTCGAGGAGGAACAGCCCCGTCTCGGAGCGAGCGGCTCGATTCGCCAGTTTCGCGACGGCCCGCACACGCGGAGTACGGGGATTATCTAACATGCGACCAGCTTACTTGCCGGGGCGGGGAGGCTGTGCCCCGCGGGGCACACGCGGCCCCCGCGAACCGGCCCCGGGCACGCAAAACGGGAGCGGGCGCTGGGCCCGCCCCCGTGAAGAGTGCGTGGTGGTACTGGTGCCGGCTGAAAGCTACGCGGCGACCCGGGGCGCCGACGTGTCGGCGGGCAGTGCTGCCTTGGCGCTCTCGACGATGGCCGCGAACGTGGCGGGCTCGTTGACGGCCAGCTCGGCCAGCATGCGACGGTCGACCTGGATGCCGGCCAGGGCGAGGCCCTGGATCAGACGGTTGTAGGTCAGGCCGTTGGCGCGGGACGCAGCGTTGATCCGCTGGATCCAGAGGCGACGGAAGTCACCCTTGCGTGCACGACGGTCACGGTAGCTGTAGGTGAAGGAGTGAGTGAGCTGCTCCTTGGCCTTGGTGACCAGACGCGAACGCTGACCGCGGTAACCCTTCGCGCGCTCGAGAATAACGCGACGGCTCTTGTGGGCGTTGACGGCCCTCTTTACTCTTGCCATTTTCTTAGTTCCTTTAGGGGTACGGGTCTAGCGACCGAGAAGCTTCTTGATGACCTTGGTGTCGGCCTTGGACAGCACCTGGTCCTGGTTGAGGCGGGACTTGCGCTGGGTGCTCTTGACCTCAAGGTTGTGGCGCAGGCCGGCCTGCTGCTTCATGATCTTGCCGGAACCGGTGACCTTGAAACGTTTCTTCGTCCCGGAGTGGGTCTTCATCTTAGGCATCTTTTTCCTCCAGTTTCGCTGCCTTATCGGCAACTTTGTCAGCCTTTTCGGCTACCTTTTCTGCCCGATCGGCAGCCTTGTGTGCGTTGATCTCGGCCTTGGCTTCCGCTTTGTTCTTCAACGGGCCAACGACCATGACCATGTTTCGACCGTCGATGGTCGGGCTCGATTCCACGGAACCGAACTCGGCGACATCCTCGGCAAATTTTTGGAGCAGACGTACGCCCTGGTCGGGACGGGACTGTTCACGGCCACGGAACAGAATCATGGCCTTGACCTTGTCGCCGGCCTTCAGGAAGCCTTCGGCGCGTTTGCGCTTGGTCTCGTAGTCGTGCGTGTCGATCTTGAGACGGAAACGAACCTCTTTCAAGATCGTGTTCGCCTGGTTGCGCCGGGCCTCTTTGGCCTTCTGCGCAGCTTCGTACTTGAACTTGCCGTAGTCCATGATCTTGGCAACGGGCGGCTTCGAGGTCGGTGCAACCTCGACGAGGTCGAGGTCGGCCTCCTGTGCAAGGCGCAGCGCAACATCGATGGCCACGACCCCTACCTGCTCGCCGTTGGGACCAACGAGACGAACTTCGGGGACGCGGATACGGTCATTTGTACGGGGATCGCTGATGCGTCTCTCCTCTTCTCATGCATCGTGGCTACAGCCAGGTGACGGATGTCGCCCGGAGACGAAGAGAGGAAGATCGCATCTGGATTGCCGGGGAAAACTTCCCGAACATCACAGACGACACCCTGTCTACCCTCGAGAACCGGCCTCCTGTCGGAGTCCGGCGCCGCGAAGGCGGAGTGCAACTACCCGGTAACCTTGATGAAGCGGTATGCGCGGGTGGGAGATTATCCACTTTCGTACCGAGACTTGCATCTCGGAGCCCGGTCGAGTCTAACAGAGGAATGCAGTGAGCAACAGCAACGAGCAGGATGCAGCCCAGGCGACGCGCGATATCGCCGACGTGCCGGCCGTGGAGATCATCACGACGGCATCCGTGCACCTGATGAGCGCCGCCGCGGTCAAGGTGGGCCTGGCCGACGACCCGGAGAACCAGACCGACCTCGACGAGGCCCGCAAGCTGATCACGGCCCTCGCCGGTCTGATCACCGCTGCCGCCCCCGACATCGCGGACATGCACGCGCGCAGCCTGCGCGACGGTCTGCGGTCGCTGCAGCTGGCGTTCCGGGAGGCCTCGGCCATCCCCGACGCGATCGGCCAGGGCCCGGGCGAGAAGTTCACCGGCCCGGTCAACTAGCGCGAACGGCTGCGGGGGATCGCCATGGATCTGAGACTGCTGTTTCCGTTTCGAAAGGATGCCGGTGTCGCGCAACGGGCCACACCGGCCCGTCGGCGATTCATGTGGGGCGTGATGGTGCCCTATGCGATCACGCTTGTTCTCACCTGGATAGACGTGATCCCCCGGTGGGTGCTGTGGCCGCTTCTCGTGGCCGTCTTTCTGCTGGTCACTGTGCTCAGCAACGTCTGGGCAGGCCAGGACGCCCTCGCGGAGTTGGACAAGGACGACGTCGGCGACAACCCGATGCCGTAG
The DNA here is from genome assembly GCF_004403465.1 of Cryobacterium sinapicolor. GTDB lineage: Bacteria > Actinomycetota > Actinomycetes > Actinomycetales > Microbacteriaceae > Cryobacterium > Cryobacterium sinapicolor. The sequence goes on from NZ_SOGQ01000009.1 coordinate 22,467, forward strand.
GGCGTGTCCCGGCACCGTTTCCGGGCCGGGCGCAGCGAGTGGTGGGTACCCGGACCGCACGACCGCCGCTGCGCGTCCGCCGGACGTCGTGGCTAACTCAGGAGATCCGTCCGGTTACGCCGGGCATCGGCGCCGGTTCCGCACTGGTCCGCGGCGGCCCGCGACCGATGACGACGGATGTCCTGAGTTGGCCGCGTCCACGGTCGTTCGCACACACACGTCCCTAGGTCTGGCAGCGCGGGCACCAGTAGGTGACCCGCAGTTCGAGCTCGGTGCGGCCGAGCCGGCCCTGCTCGACCGCGGTACCGCAGCGCCGGCAGGGCTGGTCGGCCCGGCCGAAGACCCAGCTCTGCATGCCGCGCCGGGCGTTGCCGGTCGTGATCCGCTCCGTGCGGTCGCGGTTCGCCAGGATCAGCCGGCGGGCGAGTGCGACGAGGCCTGGGACATCCGTCACCTCGGCCACCGGCCGGGTCGGCAGCAGCCCGCGCAGGAAGCACAGCTCGTTCACGTATTCGTTGCCGAGCCCGGCGAGGTTGCCCTGGTCGGCGAGCGCCACAGCGATGGGACGGTCCGGCCGGAATTCGAGCCGGCGCACGGCTTCGGCCGCGTCCCAGTCGGGACCGAGCAGGTCAGGCCCGAGGTAGTCGAGCAGGGCGGTCTCCCGCGTGAGCGGAACCACCTCGAGCAGCCCGAGTTCGAAACCTACGGCCACCCACTCCGCCGTTTCGAGCACGATGCGCGCCTGGAACGCTGGGCGGCGCCACGTGCTCCCGTGCCGATACAGGTGCCACGATCCCTCCATTTTCAGGTGCGAGTGGATGCTGGCCTCCCCCACGCGCATCAGCAGGTGCTTGCCGCGGCTGAGAACCTCGTGCACGGTCTGCCCGGTCAGGTCGACGGTGGCGAACGCCGGCACGCGCACGTCGCAGCGGGTGAGCCGGGCGCCGGCAAGGGCCTGGTCGAGGTTCCGCGCGGTGCGGTAGACGGTGTCACCCTCAGGCATGCAGCTTCACTCCCCGCGGGGTGATGCCGAATCCGGCCGCGAGCAGGGCGGTGCCCACCGCGGTGCCGATCACGAATACCCCGTTGACGGTCTCCACGCCGAGCTTCGGAACCCGCCCGGAGGTGACCGTGCGGGCGAGGGCGGCGGCGGCGGCCGTCACAACGGCATCCGGTTCGGTGACGGCCCCGATGACGGGCCGACCGGCCGGTTGAGCATTTCCATCGGCTCCGTCCTCGGACGCTCCGTCGAACGTGAGCACGGTCTTGCCGCCGCGTTCGACGTAGAGCACGAGTGCCCCGTCGACCAGCACGACGAGCGCGCCGGCTTTTCGCCCCGGGCGGTGCCCGGTGCCCTCCGGCAGCGGCGGCCAGGGCAGCACCGAGCCGTACGGGTTGGCCGGGTCGGTGGCGGCGAGGGTGATCGCCACCGGTTCCGGATGCTGCGCCTCGGCGACAGAGGACCGGAGCCGGTCGATCGTGCCGGCCGTCGCGAATTGGGCGGCCCCGAGCCCCTCGATGAAGTAGCCGCGGCGGCAGCGCCCCATCTCCTCGAAGCCGCTGAGGGTGCGGTAGACGAGGGCGAAACCGCCGGTCACGCCCTCCCCCATGACCGCACCGCGGGTGACGACCCCGTAGCGCTCCAGCAGGGTCTCGCCGAGGGCGTGCGCCCGCCGGGTAGGCGAGTCGTCGGCGGCCGGCACGATCGACCAGCGACCGGAGACGGTCGGCGGCCCTGTGCGGGAGGGCAGGGTGCCGCGCGCGGGGACGCGCCCGCCGTGCAGCCGGGCCCGCGGGGCTGCCCGGCGGGTGCTGTGCGCCGCGCGCCCGCCGGAAAGCAGTGCGCGCACGGGGGCGAAGGTGTCGTTGCCCACCAGCCCCGCCCAGACCAGGTCCCAGAGGGCGGCGGCCAGGCCGGCGTCGTCCTGGCTGCCGACGGCATCCGCGAGCTGTCGGAAGAAAAAGGCTCCGCCGCCGGCCAGGGTGGTCAGGATTTCCTGCTGCAGCGCCGTGGTCTCCAGGGGGGTGGGCAGCGGCAGGGTGAGCGGCGCGGTCTCGCGTAGGTGCAGGCTGATCCAGCCGTCGTTGCCGGCCAGCGTGCCGGCGCCGGCCCAGAGCACCTCGCCGGTGTTGGTGAGCTCGTCGAGCAGGCCCGGCCGGTAGTCGACGACGCGCGACGGCAGCACGAGGGTCTCCCAGGCGGATGCCGGGATGCGTGCCCCCTCCAACTGCTCGATCACGGATGCGACCCCGTCGATGCCGCGCAGGCGCCCGCCCACGTGCTGCCAATCCGGCAGGAACCGGCCGATCGTGACCTGATCGACCGGCTCGACCTCGTGCCGCAGCGCGGCCAGGGACCGGCGGCGCAGACGGCGCAGCACCTCGGCGTCGCACCACTCACTGCCGGTGCCGTGCGGGCGGAACTCACCCTCGAGGAGCCGGCGGGACCCGGCGAGCCGCCGGAGGGCGACGAGCGCCACGGCCGGGCCGAGCCCGAAACGCGCGGCCACGTCGGCGAGGGTGAACGGGCCGTGGGTGCGGGCGTACCGGCTGACCAGGTCGCCGAGCGGGTCGGGCACCGGTTCGGTGAACACTGCCGGGACCCCCTGCGGCAGGGGGACGCCGAGCGCGTCGCGGAGCCGGGCGGAGTCCTCGATGGCCGCCCACCACTGCTGCCCGGCGAAACCGACCGGGATGATGCGCCGGGCCTCGGACAGAACCTGCAGACCCTCGGCGGCGCCCGGGGACACGGCCGGGTCGAGGCGCTCGGCCACCTCCGCGGTGGTGAGCGGCCCGAGCTGGCGGAGCAGGTCGGCGATGCCCTCGACCCCGCGCGCCTTCCGGTCGGCAGGCAGCCGCTGCAGTTCCAGGTCGGTCTGCTCGATCACGGCCGGGTCGAGCAGCTCCCGCAGCTCCACCCGGCCGAGCAACTCGGCCAGCAGGCTGGAGTCGAGCGAGAGGGCGGTCGCGCGGCGCTCGGCGAGCGGGGAATCTCCCTCGTACATGAACGCGGCCACGTAGCCGAAGAGGAGGGTGCTCGCGAACGGACTCGCGGCATCCGTCTGGGTTTCGACCAGGCGCAGGGCGCGACTGTCGATGCGGCGGGTGAGGGCCATCAGCGCGGGCAGGTCGTAGACGTCCTGCAGGCACTCGCGCACGGTTTCGAGGATGATCGGGAAGGTCGGGAAGGCGCGGGCCACGTCAAGCAGCTGCGCGGCCTTCTGCCGCTGCTGCCACAGCGGTGACCGGCGGCCCGGGTTGTAGCGCGGGAGCAGTAGCGCCCGCGCGGCGCACTCTCGGAACCGGGCGGCGAACAGGGCCGACCCGCCGACCTCGTCGGTGACCACCTGTTCGAGCTCCGCCGGGTCGAACACAAAGAGGGAACTGCCGGGCGGGTCCGACTCGGTGTCGGGGATGCGAACGACGATGCCGTCGTCGCTGGCGACGCAGGCACCGTCGAGCCCGTAGCGTTCGCGCACCCGGGCACCCACGGCGAGGGACCAGGGGGCGTGCACCTGCAGGCCGAACGGGGAGTGCAGAACCACTCGCCAGTCGCCGAGTTCGTCCCGGAACCGCTCGACGATGAGGGTGCGGTCGGTGGGCACCTGGCCAGTCGCGGCCCGCTGCTCGGCGAGGAAGGCCAGGAGGTTGTCCACGGCCCGTTCATCGAGGCCGCCGGCCCGGCAGCGCACCCGGGCCTCTGCGACCGGGAGCGCCGAGACCTCGCGCAGGAAGGCGCCGATCGCCTCGCCCAGTTCGGCGGGCCGGCCGAGGCCGTCGCCCTTCCAGAACGGCAGCCGCCCGGGCTCGCCGAAGGCCGGCAGCACGAGCACCCGGTCGTGGGTGATCTCCTGAATACGCCAGCTCGTCGTGCCGAGGGCGAAGACGTCGCCGACCCGGGATTCGTAGACCATCTCCTCGTCGAGCTCACCCACGCGGCGACCGGTCACCTGGTCGCCGCCGACCATGAAGACGCCGAACAGGCCGCGGTCGGGGATCGTGCCGCCGCTGGTCACCGCGAGCCGTTGGGCACCCGGCCGCCCGGTGAGGATGCCCGTTTCCCGGTCCCAGACGATGCGCGGGCGCAGCTCGGCGAATTGGTCGGAGGGGTACCGGCCGGCGAGCAGGTCGAGGGTGGCCTCGTAGGCCGAACGCGGGAGGGAGTGGAAGGGGGCGCTGCGGCGCACGGTGTCGAACCACGCCTCGGCGTGGATGGGTTCGAGGGCGGTCGCCGCGACGGTCTGCTGGGCGAGGATGTCGAGCGGGTTGGACGGCACCTGGAGGGATTCGATCAGGCCGGCGGCCATGCGCTCGGCCGCGACGGCCGCATGGATGAGATCGGCCCGGTGCTTGGGGAAGATCACGCCGCGGGAGACCTCGCCGACCTGGTGCCCCGCCCGGCCGATCCGTTGCAGCCCGCTGGCGACGGACGGCGGCGACTCCACCTGCACGACCAGGTCGACGGCGCCCATGTCGATGCCGAGCTCCAGGCTGGAGGTGGCCACCACGCAGCGCAGCCGCCCGGCTTTGAGATCGTCTTCGATCACCGCGCGCTGCTCCTTGCTGACGGAGCCGTGGTGGGCGCGGGCGAGCAGCGGCTCGGCCCCGGCGCTCTGTCCGCCGGCCCCCATGACAGCGGCCGGCGGGGCGGATGCGGCAGCACCGGCGGGTACCAGGGCCGGCAGCGGCTCGGGCAGTAGCGCGGGCAGCAGCTCGTCTTCCAGTCGCTGGGCGTAGATCTCGTTGAAGCGCGCGGTCAGTCGTTCGGTCAGCCGGCGGGAGTTCGCGAACACGATAGAGGAGGTGTGCGCGAGCACCGCGTCCACGATCGCCTCCTCCACATGCGGCCAGATGGAACCGGTCTGCGGGGCGGCGGCAGCCGTCGACCCCTCCCGCACGGGAGCCGGACCGACCTGGCTCATGTCGTCGACGGGGACGACCACGCTGAGGTCGAATCGCTTGGTCGACACCGGAGCGACGATCTCCACCGGAGCGGAGCCGCCGAGGAACCGGGCCACCTCGGCGGCCGGCCGCACGGTGGCCGACAGTCCGATCCGCTGCGCCGGCCGGGTGAGCAGGTCGTCGAGCCGCTCCAGGGAGACGGCCAGGTGCGCGCCGCGCTTGCTGGCCGCGACCGCGTGCACCTCGTCGATGATGACCGTGTCCACGTCGCGCAACGATTCCCGCGCAGCCGAGGTGAGCATGAGGAACAGCGATTCAGGTGTGGTGATGAGGATGTCCGGCGGCGTCTTCACCAGGGTGCGGCGCTCGGCGGCCGGGGTGTCCCCCGACCGCACGCCGACGCTCACCCGGGGCGGGGCGAACCCGAGGCGCTCGGCGGCCTGGCCGATGCCGACCAGCGGGGCACGCAGGTTGCGTTCCACGTCGACGCCGAGCGCCTTGAGCGGCGAGATGTAGAGAACGCGGGTTCCCGGAACGGTGACCCGGCCGGGCTGCGGCACGGCGGCATCCGTGGCCTTCGAGGCAGCCGACGCATCCGAGGCCAGGCGGTCGATAGCCCAGAGGAATGCGGCGAGGGTCTTGCCGGACCCGGTGGGAGCCACGACCAGCGCATGGGAGCCACGGGAGATGGCGTCCCACGCCCCGAGCTGAGCCTCGGTGGGTGCGGCAAAGGCCTGCGCGAACCAGGCGCGGGTGGCCGGCGTAAATCGGTGCAGAACCTCGTTCATACGTCCATCCTTGCTGATCCGTCTGACAGCACCCACCGCGCCCGTTCGAACGAATTCGACGGAGATTTTGAGTCAAACACCACTTTTGGAGCCCAAACGTGGCGTTCGGGGCAAAATCTCCGTCGAATTCGTTAGGGGCGCGGGCCGTCCGCGGGCGGAGCAAGAGGCGCGGAGCGCGGGACCGGGACGCGGACCGGGACCAGATCGAGACAAGATCGGGACCAGATCGGGACCGGGACCCGGTAGCGGCCGCCTAGGTGGAGGGAACCAACTGCACGGTGAGGGAGTCGACCTGGGTGGCGATGACGTCACTGGACGACCAGCGGGTCGCGAGCCGGGCGAGGGTGGCGTCGAGTTCGGTGCGGGTCAATCCGTCCACGAGTTCGAGGCGCACGACCAGTTCCGGTCCGGCGAGGCGCGCGGCCGGGTCGCCGGGCGCCAGCTCCACCCCGAGCACGCTCAGCTCGGTGGCGACGGACTCGGCGAAGGCATCCGCGACCTGCCGGTTGGCATAGCTGGGCGTCCAGGGCAGGGACTGGGCGATGGCCCAGAGGGCGGGCCGCCGAATGACGAACTCGGTGGGCGCGGTCGGGTCGAGCACGACCAGGTCGGTCTCGTCCTGGGCCGCGGCCAGCGCCACCTTGATGCCGTCGGACGGCACCGGCCGAGCCTGGGTGTTCCAGGCAGCCATCGCAACGACGGAGGAGAACACCGGCAACACCGTGCGGCCGTCGGGTCCCGCGACGGTGATGATGGAGAGTTCCTGGGTCTTGTCGACGACGAGTCCGGTCGCGGTGGTGCCCGCGTCACCGAGTTCGGTGACCAAAGGAATGAGCAGTCGGGCGGTGCGGAGGACGTCGACCACCGTTTCCTCCCCCACCTCCCGGGCGTGGAAGCGGCGCAGCGCCGCGAGCAGCGACTCCGGTGCCAGCCCGTCGTCCTCGGCGTGCAGGCTCGGCGCGAAGGTGCGACCGGCCCACGGCTGTCCGGCAGAGTCGGCGAAACCGCCCGGGGCACCCTGGCCGCCGGGGCCGCCGGGGAGGCCAGTGGAGCCGAGGTTACGCGCCCGCGACATCCAGCGCCTCGCCCAGGGTGAAGGCCCCCGCGTAGAGGGCCTTGCCGACGATCGCGCCCTCGAGCCCGAGCGGTACGAGTTCGCGCAGCGCGCGCAGGTCGTCGAGGCTGGAGATGCCCCCGGAGGCGACGACCGGACGGTCGGTGCGCTTCATCACCTGGCGGAGCAGGTCGATGTTGGGTCCCTGCAGCGTGCCGTCCTTGGTCACGTCGGTGACGACGTAGCGGGAGCAGCCGGCCTCCTCGAGGCGGGCGAGCACCTGCCAAAGGTCGCCGCCCTCCTTGGTCCAGCCGCGGGCGGCGAGGGTGGTTCCGCGCACGTCGAGCCCGACGGCGACGGCGGCCCCGTGCCGCTTGATGACCTGGGCCGCCCACTCCGGGTCCTCCAGTGCCGCTGTGCCGAGGTTGATCCGGCTGACGCCCGCCTTCAGGGCCGCGTCCAGCGACGCATCGTCGCGGATGCCGCCGGAGAGCTCGATCTTCACGCCCGTGACCTCCCGGATCACGGTGCGGATGACGTCCGTGTTGTTGCCACGGCCAAAGGCCGCGTCGAGGTCGACGAGGTGGATCCACTCGGCGCCCTGGCGCGCCCAGTCGAGGGCCGCGTCGACGGGGTCGCCGTAGTTCGTCTCCGTGCCGGCCTCGCCCTGGGTCAGGCGGACGGCCTTTCCGTCGGCCACGTCAACGGCGGGCAGCAGAACGAGACGGGGGGAAGTGGTGTTCACAGTCATGGGTGTCCTCGGTTGGGAGTGGTCGCGCAAGACCAGGTCAGTCAGGAAAGAGTCGGGCTAGTTTGTGAGAGTGCCGAGCCAGTTGTGGAGCAGACGGATGCCTGCTTCACCGGATTTCTCCGGGTGGAACTGGGTGGCCGTGAGCGGTCCGTTCTCAATGGCCGCCAGGAACGGCTGTCCGTGCTCGGACCAGGTGAGAATCGGCTTCGGGAACGGCGGCATGACGTCGAGGGTCCATTCCTGGGCGGCGTAGGAGTGCACGAAGTAGAACCGCTCCTGCTCGAGGCCGCGGAACAATGTCGATCCCTCCCCCGGCGTGACCGTGTCCCAACCCATGTGGGGCAGCACCGGCGCCGTCAGCTGCGTCACGGTGCCGGGCCATTCGCCCAGCCCCTCGGTGTCCACGCCACGTTCGACCCCGTGCTCGAACATGATCTGCATGCCCACGCAGATGCCCAGCACGGGGCGGCCGCCCGCGATCCGGCGGTCGATGACCTCGTCGCCGTGCACGGCCTTCAACGCCTGCATGACGGCACTGAACGCGCCGACGCCGGGCACGACGAGGCCGTCGGCTTCGAGTGCCTGACGGCGGTCGCTGGTCAGCGTCACCTCGGCCCCGGCGAGTTCGAGTGCCTTGACAGCGGAGTGCACGTTACCGGTGCCGTAGTCGAAGACGACGACGCCGGTCACAGCGCACCCTTGGTGGACGGGATGCCGGACACCAGCGGGTCGAGCGCCTTCGCCTGGCGGAACGCCCGGGCGAACGCCTTGAATTCGGCTTCCGCGATGTGGTGCGGGTCGCGGCCGCCCTGCACGGTGACGTGCACGGTCAGGCCCGCGTTGAAGGCGATGGCTTCGAAGACGTGGCGCACCATGGAGCCGGTGAAGTGACCGCCGATCAGGTGGAACTCGAACCCGGCCGGCTCCCCCTGATGCACGAGGTACGGGCGCCCGGAAATATCGACGACAGCCTGGACGAGGGCCTCGTCGAGCGGCACGACAGCGTCACCGTAGCGGGAGATGCCGGACTTGTCCCCGAGGGCCTGCTTGATCGCCTGGCCGAGCAGGATGCCGACGTCCTCGACAGTGTGGTGCACGTCGATCTCGATGTCGCCGCGGGCGCGCACGGTGAGGTCGGTGAGCGAGTGCTTCGCGAACGCGGTGAGCAGGTGGTCATAGAACGGCACCGACGTCTGGATGTCGGACTCACCGGTGCCGTCGAGGTTGAGCGACAGGTCGATGCTGGACTCGCTCGTCTCACGCTGCAGGTGGGCGAAACGGGACGAGGTGGTCGCTGAAGAGAAGCTCATGCGGCTAGTTTATTGCCCCGGCCGTTCAGGGTCGCCCCAGTGCCTCGAGGGCGACGAGGAATGCCGTGGTCTCGGCTTCGGTGCCCGCGCTGACCCGTAGGTGGCCCGGGATACCGACGTCGCGAACGAGGATGCCTTCCGCCAGCAGGGCCTCGAAGGTGGTTCGGGGGTCCTCGACCCCGCCGAACAGCACGAAGTTGCTCGCGCTGCGCCGGGGCGTGTAGCCGAGGCGGGCCAGCTCGCTCACCAGACGGTCCCGCTGGGAGCGGATGTCGTCGACCATGGCGAGCATGGCGGGAGTGTGGGCGAGCGCGGCCACCGCGGCTGCCTGGGTGAACGCTGACAGGTGATAGGGCAGGCGCACCAGTCGGAGCGCATCCGTCACGGCCGGGTCGGCCGCCAGGTAGCCGACGCGGGCACCGGCGAACGCGAACGCCTTGCTCATGGTGCGGGACACCAGCAGGCGTTCCCGACCGGGCAGCAGGGTGAGGGCGCTCGGCTCGTCGCCCGGACCGAACTCGGCGTACGCCTCATCGACGACGACGATGCCGTCGGTGGCGTCATAGACGGCCGCAATCGTTTCCAGGGACAGCGGCGTTCCGGTGGGATTGTTCGGCGAACAGAGGAAGACGAGGTCAGGGGCCACCCGGTCGACCCATTCGACCGCCGTGGCCGGGGAGAGTTCGAACTCGGCGTCGCGACCGCCCGCAATCCAGCGCGTGCCGGTGCCGGAGGCGAGCAGCGAATACATGGAGTAGGTCGGCGCGAAGCCGAGCACGGACCGTCCGGGGCCGCCGAAGGCCTGCAGCACCTGCTGGAGAACCTCGTTCGAGCCGTTGGCCGCCCAGATGTTCTTGCGGGTGAGGCCGTGCCCGAGGTACCGCGAGAGGGCGTCGCGCAGTTCGGTGAACTCCCGATCGGGATACCGGTTCACGGTCGTGACCGCCACGGCCAGGGCCGCCACAATGTCTTCCGCCACCTCCGCCGGGATGCCGTGGGTGTTCTCGTTCACGTTGAGAGCCACCGGAACGTGCAGCTGGGGAGCGCCGTAGGGGGTAAGTCCGCGCAGATTATCGCGGAGAGGCAGATCGTTGAGACTGGTCACTCCCCCCATGCTACCGGGGCGCGTTGCCGGAGCGGGTCTAGAGGTCGTTCGGCAGCGCCAACCGCTGACCGGGCTCCACACTGTCGGACGGCAACTGGTTCAGGCTAACGATCTCGGCAATCACCTCGCGCGGGTCAGACGTGGGCGCGACCTTCTCCGCCAGTTGCCAGAGCGACTGCCCCGACTGGATGGTGACGTAGTCGAAGGCCGTAGCCACCCGACCGACGGTCGTGTTCTCCGCGGCGGCGATGCCGCCGTTGAGGGCGACGATCAGAGCCAGGGCCACGAATGGAGCGGCTGCCAGCGACGTGAAGACGACGCGACCGCGCCGGGTGAGTCGGAGCCGGGTGCGACCGGTCGCGATGGGGGCGCTCAATTCAAGTGCAGTGCTCATTTCCTACCTCCTGTGTGAAGACGTATCCGGCTCTCGGCCGGGAGGGCCGGATACGAACTTATGTTCCGAATGTATATTCGATTATTCGAACAATCAAGTCCTTTTCGGTTGTTTCTGAAAAGTTTCTTCCGACCCACTCGAATACATGTTTGTTTTATGAGCAAGACGCGGATACAGTTTCGATTGTTGGTTGAAACTCAATCAGGCACCCCCGACATTCGCGTGAATCGGCGGCACTCGCTGCCTGCCGCCAGCGCATCCATCGAAACGAGGAGCGACGAACGTGGCGCAGAACACCAGCGGTCCCCGCGACAAGGGCGGCACCAGACGGCGCAAGAGTCTGAGCGAGAAGCAGCTTGCAATCCTTGATGTCATCCAGCGCTCGGTCAGCCAGCGCGGCTATCCGCCGAGCATGCGCGAGATCGGCGACGCCGTCGGCCTGTCGTCCCTGTCGAGCGTCACCCACCAGCTCAATCAGCTGGAACTGAGCGGCTACCTGCGCCGTGACCCGAATCGTCCCCGCGCCCTTGAAGTGCTCATCGAGATTCCGCAGTCGCCCGAGGACACGACCTCCGGCACCGCGGAGAGTTTTCACACCGGCGTGCAGGTGGGCGATGCCGCCATGGTCCCGCTCGTCGGCCGCATCGCCGCCGGCATCCCGATCACCGCCGAACAGCAGATCGATGAGATCTTCCCGCTCCCCCGCCAGCTTGTGGGCAAGGGCGACCTGTTCATGCTCAAGGTGTCCGGCGAATCCATGATCGACGCCGCCATCATGGACGGCGACTGGGTCGTCGTTCGGCAGCAGAAAACCGCTGAGAACGGTGAAATCGTCGCAGCAATGCTCGACAACGAGGCGACCGTCAAGGTGTTCCGCCAGCGCGACGGCCACACCTGGCTGCTCCCCCGCAACACGAATTTCGAGCCGATCGTCGGCGACCACGCCGAGATCCTGGGGAAGGTTGTGGCGGTTCTGCGATCGGTTTAGGGTCGGAGTACTTCAACACCTCAGTGCCCCTGGTCTCGGCAGGCTCGACCAGCGTCGTGGAGTCTTTGATTTGTTGGGTCGCCATAGGGTCCTCGGGCCGGGCACGAAAGCCGTTTCGGGGTCGTGCCCGGCCTGAGGGCGGGGTGGAGCAGCGGGTTAGGCGGGGACGGGGGCCTGCAGCCGGGCGCGGACAATGCGGGTGGCAGCGATCATGTTGTGCAGGGACTCGACGGTCTCGGCGTAGCCGCGGGTCTTGAGGCCGCAGTCCGGGTTCACCCAGAGCTGGCCGGCCGGGATGGCCGCCACGGCCCGCTCGAGCAGGTCGGTGAGCTCGGCCACGCTCGGCACACGCGGCGAATGGATGTCCCACACGCCGGGGCCGATGCCGTGGTCGAAGCCGTGGGACTGGATGTCGCCCACGACCTCCATGCGGGAGCGTGCCGCCTCGATACTGGTCACATCGGCATCCAGGTTGCGGATCGCGTCGATGACCACCCCGAACTCCGAGTAGCAGAGATGAGTGTGGATCTGTGTGGCGTCGGCCGCACCGGCCGTCGCCAGGCGGAAGGATCCCACCGACCAGTCGAGATAGTCCGCCTGGTCCTTCTGCTTCAGCGGCAGAAGCTCCCGCAGCGCGGGCTCGTCCACCTGGACGATCTGGATGCCCGCCGTCTCGAGGTCGGCTATCTCGTCGCGGAGCGCCAGGGCCACCTGCCGGGCCGTGTCGCCGAGCGGCTGGTCGTCGCGCACGAACGACCAGGCGAGGATCGTGACCGGGCCGGTGAGCATCCCCTTGACGGGCTTGGGCGTCAGCCCCTGCGTGTACGCCGACCACTCGACCGTGATCGGTCGCGGCCGGGACACGTCACCCCAGAGAATCGACGGTCGCACGCACCGGCTGCCGTAGGACTGCACCCAGCCGTTCTCGGTGACCGCGAACCCGTCGAGGTTCTCGGCGAAGTACTGCACCATGTCGTTGCGTTCCGGCTCGCCGTGCACGATCACGTCGAGGCCGATGTCCTCCTGCAGCCCGACGACGCGACCGATCTCGGCAAGCATCAGGTCCCGGTAGTCCGTGGCGCTCAGCGACCCCCTGAGCAGCTGCGCCCTGGCCCGACGGATGTCCCCGGTCTGCGGGAAGGATCCGATCGTTGTCGTCGGCAGGAACGGCAGCCCGAGGGCAGCCTCCTGGGTCGCGACCCGGACCTCGTAGTCGCCGCGGGTGAAATCGGCCGGGATGAGCGCATCGGCGCGCTCCCGCACGGCGCCGTCCTGCACGCCGGGAGCCACCCGACGCGCGTCGCGGGCCGCGGTGGCCGCAACAAGGTCGGCCTCGATGGCGGCCCGCCCCTGGGCGAGCCCGCGGGCGAGCGTGGCCACCTGCGCGACCTTCTGGTCGGCGAAGGCCAGCCAACTCTTCAGGTCGCTGTTCAGCGCGGACTCGTCGTCGACGTCATGGGGCACGTGCAGCAGCGACGTCGAGGTGGAGACCGTGATCCGCGGCGACAGCCCGTCCAGGCCCACCGCCGTGTCGAAGGCTGCTGCCAGGTCGCCGCGCCAGATGTTGTGGCCGTCGATGACGCCGGCCACCAGGGTGGTCGTGTCCAGTCCGGGGGTCTCCGCGGGAACGGTTCCACGTACGAGGTCAAGGCCGATGGCTTCCACCGGGGTGGCCGCGAGAACGGGCAGGGCGTCGTCGAGGCTGCCGTAGGGTGCGGCGACGAAGAGAGCGGGGCGCTGGGCGAGGGCGCCGAGGGTGTTGTAGGCGCAGCGAAGGCCGGCGAGGGCATCCGCTCGCGGGGTGTCGATGCTTTCGCTGACCAGGGCCGGCTCGTCGAGCTGCACCCATTCGGCTCCGGCGGCGCGCAGCCGCTGCAGGAGGGCGGCGTAAACCGGCAACAGGTCGTCGAGGCGGTCGATTGGGCTGAACCCGGCCGGTGCCTGGTCGCTGGGCTTGCTCAGCAGCAGGAAGGTGACCGGGCCGACGATGACGGGCCGGGTCAGGAACCCGGCCGCCTTCGACTCTTCGAACTCGCGCACGAGGCGGGTGCCGGCGAGGGAGAACGCGGTCTCTGGGCCGATTTCCGGGACCAGATAGTGGTAGTTGGAGTCGAACCATTTGGTCATCTCGAGCGGCAGGTTCTCACCTTCGCCGCGGGCGAGGGTGAAGTAGCCGGCCAGGTCGAGGTGACCGTCCGCACCGCGGAGGTCCGCGAACCGGGAGGGGACGGCACCCACCGTGCACAGGGCATCCAGCATCTGGTCGTAGTAGGAGAACGATTCGGGGATGGACGAATCGTCCCGGCCGAGCCCCAGCTGCACGAGGTGCTCCCTCGTGGTCTGGCGCAGGGCGGCCGCGGTCGCCTCGAGCTCGTCGGCGCTGACCGATCCGGTCCAGAACGCTTCGACGGCCTTCTTCAATTGCCGGCGTGGCCCGATGCGCGGGTAACCCAAGATGGTCCCGGCGGGGAAAGCGGGAGGTGCGGATGAGATGGTCATGAGTACTCCTTGACAGGGTGAGAGGCAGGAAATTCGGAGACTGATGGAGCTGGAGTGGGAGTGAGCAGACCGCAGCGCTCGAGCACGGCGAGCACGGTCTCGTGCTGGTTGAAGGCGTAGAGGTGCAGGCCGGGGGCGCCGCCGGCGATGAGTTTCCGGGCCAGTTCTGTGGCGTGACGGATGCCGATCTCACGCTGGCCTTCCTTCGTCGGCTCCACCTCGAGCGCGATAGCCAGTTCGGAGGGAAGCTCCTCGCCGGACAACTCGAGGATGCGGCGCAGCCGGGCGGGACTGGTGACCGGCATGATTCCGGGCAGGATCGGGAACTCGACCCCCGCGGCACGGGCCCGCTGGATGAAGCCGAGGTAGTGGTCGGCGTGGAAGAACAGTTGGGTGATCGCCAGGTTGGCTCCGGCGGCCTGCTTGGCCAGCAGCGTGTCGATGTCCTGGGTGGTCGACCGGGAGCGCGGGTGGCCGTTCGGGAACGCGGCCACGGCGATGCGCACCTTCTCCCGCTCCCGCTTGATCGTGCGGGCGGCAGGGAGCCCCGGGATCGCGGCCTCGCGGTACGGCACCCGCTCGGCCTGCACCCGGTGAATCAGCTGCACCAGCTCCGCCGCGCTGCCCAGGTCGCCCAGGAAGGCGTCACCCTCCCGGGTGCCTTCCGGCGGGTCCCCGCGCAGGGCCAGGAAGTTCCGCACTCCGGCGTCCAGGAATTCCCGGATCAGCCGGCTGGCTTCCGCGTTGGACGAGCCGACGCAGGTGAGGTGCGCCAGCGGGTCCACGGTGGTGGTACGCAGGAGGTGGGTGAGCACGTCCAGGGAGGAACGCCGGGAGGAGCCGTTCGCGCCGTAGGTGACCGAGATGAACTCGGGGCCCGCCGCGGCGAGCCGCTTGATGGTGGCGTGCAGCGCGGAGGTGGCGGCATCCGATTTGGGCGGATACAGCTCGAACGAGAACGGGATGTTCCCGCACGCAGGGTCCGAGGTGTCAGGCATTGCTCCTCATTCGACAGTTGCCAGTGGCAGGCACTGGAGGCCGGGCGGCCGCGGACCGCCAGACGAGCCAGGCGGGTGTTCGCGGGCGGGTGCCGGGCTCGGCTGTCGCTCCATGCCGCCGGTCAGAATGCCGACGGCAACGATTGAAAAGACTCTAACAAGCACGCCCGAGGCGGGGCAGGTCCGTGACGGAATGTGTCACGAACCCACACCGGAGCGGCATGGGAGAGCCGGAGGAGTGCGGGAGGAATGCGGGAGGAGTGCGCAAAACGGCATGCTGAAGCCCGCCGTGTTACGGAGCAGCGCCGCCGAAGCCGGTGGCGGTCAGCCGGCGACAGCCGGCCGGACGGCGAACGGCTCGAACTGGGCCTGGATCTCCTTCGTCACGAGCGCCGTGACCTGGGTGCCGGTCTCGGCGTACAAGGTGTCGAGCACAGTGCCCTGCTCGTGCAGCACCGCGATCAGGTCGCCCCGCTCATAGGGGATCAGCAACTCAAGCTTGATCGACGGCCGCGGCAGCAGATCGGAGATGGTCGCGAGCAGGTCCTCGATGCCCTCACCGGTGCGCGCCGAGACGAAGATGCCCTTCGGCCAGAGTCCACGCAGCAGGAGCCGGTCGTCGTCACCGACCAGGTCGCTCTTGTTGAAGACGACGATCTCGGGAATCTCCCGGGCGCCGACCTCGGCGATGACCTCACGCACGGTGGAGAGCTGGCTCGCCGGGTCCGGGTGCGAGCCGTCGACGACGTGCACGATGACGTCAGCGTCGGCGACCTCCTCGAGCGTCGACCGGAACGCCTCCACCAGCTGGTGGGGCAGGTTGCGCACAAACCCGACCGTGTCGGTCAGCGTGTAGAGGAGGCCGTCGGCCGTCGTCGACTTGCGCACCGTGGCGTCCAGGGTGGCGAACAGGGAGTTCTCCACCAGAACGCCGGCCCGGGTGATGCGGTTGAGCAGGCTCGACTTGCCGGCGTTGGTGTAACCGACGATGGCGACGGATGGCACGGCGTTGCGCTTGCGGTTGGCCCGCTTGGCTTCGCGGGCGGGTTTCATCTCGAGGATCTGCTTGCGGAGCCGGGACATCCGGGTGTGGATGCGCCGCCGGTCCAGCTCGATTTTGGTCTCACCGGGGCCGCGCGAGCCCATGCCGGCGCCCGCGCCACCCACCTGGCCACCGGCCTGGCGGGACATCGAGTCGCCCCAGCCGCGCAGGCGGGGAAGCAGGTATTCGAGCTGGGCGAGTTCGACCTGCGCCTTACCCTCACGGCTCTTGGCGTGCTGGCTGAAGATGTCAAGGATCACGGCAGTTCGGTCGATGACCTTCACCTTGACGACATCCTCGAGGGCGCGCCGCTGGCTGGGAGCGAGCTCGGTGTCGGCGATGACGGTGTCGGCTCCCATCGCCTTGACGATGCCGGCCACCTCTTCGGCCTTGCCCTTGCCGAGGTAGGTGCTGGCGTCGGGTTTGGCCCGGCGCTGCATGAGACCGTCGAGCACGGTGGCTCCGGCGGTTTCCGCCAGCGCGGCGAGTTCGCGCATGGAATTCTCGGCATCCGCGACGGTCCCGTGCGTGTACAGGCCGATCAAGACAACGTTCTCCAGCCGCAGCTGGCGGTACTCGACCTCGGTGACGTCCTCGAGCTCGGTGGAGAGGCTGGGCACGCGGCGCAACGCGTTGCGGTCCTCGCGGTCCTGCTGGAGGCCGTCATGACCCTCGTCGTCGTGTGACGCGCCGGATTCGGCCTGCAGGGCCTGCGCTGAGCCGCTGCGGAACAGCGAGTAGCCGGAAGCCTTGCTGTCGGCGCTGGCGAGCACGCGGGCGACCACGTCGTCGGTGTCGTCGGGCAGATTTGGTTCAGTCATCCTTTTAACAATAGTTCCTCGATGCACGGTAAGTTCCCTCTATGCCTTCCGACCACTACTTCACCCCGGCACCCGACAGCACCCTGAAACTCCGTCAGGTGACCGTGCACTTGCATGGTGCGGAACACGAGCTGACCACGGCCAATGCGGTCTTCAGCCCGGAGCACATCGACACCGGCACCCAGGTGCTCCTGAACAACGCGCCGACCCCGCCGCCCGGCGGCGATTTCCTCGACCTGGGCTGCGGCTGGGGTCCGATCAGCCTGCACCTGGCCCTCGCGTCACCCCGTGCCACGATCTGGGCCGTCGACGTGAATGAGCGGGCGCTCGATCTGGTGCGGCGAAACGCCGAGAAGCTTGGCCTCACCAACGTCACGGCGGTGCTGCCCGACCAGGTGCCCGAGCACGTGACCTTCCGTACCATCTGGTCGAATCCCCCGATCCGCGTCGGCAAGACCGAACTGCACTCCCTGCTGCGCACCTGGCTGCCGCGCCTGGAACCGGGTTCGGATGCCTGGCTCGTCGTGCAGCGCAACCTCGGCTCCGATTCCCTGCAGCGCTGGCTCGACGGCGACCTGCCCGACGAATTCAGCACCGCGCGGCACGCCATCAGCAAGGGCTTCCGGGTTCTGCGGGTCCAGCGCCAGGACTAGTCGCGCCCTGGTCCGGCGTCGAACCAATTCGACGGAGATTTTGGGTCAAACACCCGTTCCTGAGCCGTGGCGCGCTGTTCAGAGCAAAATCTCCGTCGAATTCGTTCGGGACTGAACCGCGTCGCGGTCCGCGGGCGACCCCGGGCACGGCTCAGCCGAGGCGGAAGACCCCGTCGAAGACGAGGTCCGCCGGGCCCGAGAGTGAGACGTGCTCGCCGTCCTCGGTCGGGAACATGCGCACGCCGAGCGTGCCGCCGGTGACCTCGACCTGCCACTGGTTGGGTGCACCCGCGCCGGCCCAGTGCCGGGTGGCGAGGGCCGCGGCGGCCGCACCGGTGCCGCAGGAGAGGGTTTCGCCGCTACCGCGCTCGTGCACGCGCATCCGGATATGGCC
Source organism: Cryobacterium sinapicolor (assembly GCF_004403465.1). Taxonomy (GTDB): domain Bacteria; phylum Actinomycetota; class Actinomycetes; order Actinomycetales; family Microbacteriaceae; genus Cryobacterium; species Cryobacterium sinapicolor. Next base: position 40,166 of record NZ_SOGQ01000009.1, read on the forward strand.
GACGCCGTTCACGACCAGCGGATCGCCCGGCAACACGAACTCGACGTTCGCGCCGGCCGCCGGGTCCGGGTCGATCTGGGGCACGAAGGTGAGATCGACGCCGGCGAGCTCGTCGTCGTCGGCGAGGGCCACGACCACGTGCGGGTTGCCCACGTTGATGCCGAGGCCGGGCCGGGCCACTGCCAGGTTCTTCGCCCGAACCAGCGGTTCCCCGCCGTCCAGGCGCCACCGGCCGAGGTCGACCTGATAGCCGTTCGCGCCGCGCTGCACGTCCCGCACTCCCCCGCGGGTGCCGATGCAGAGCGTGTCGCCTCGGTCGAGCGTGGCCAGACCCTGCTCCACCAGGAACCGCGTGTACACGCGGATGCCGTTGCCGCACATCTCGGACACCGTGCCGTCGGCGTTCCAGTAGTCCATGAACCATTCGGCAGCGTCGTCCTCGGCGAGAGCGGCCGCGCCGGCGGCCAGGCTGGTCGAGCGCACGGCCCGGATGATGCCGTCGCCGCCGATGCCGAAGCGGCGGTCGCAGATCGCGCGGATCTGGCTCGGGGTGGGCTCGATCTGCCCGTCAGGGTCGGAGAAGAGCACGAAGTCGTTCCCGGTGCCGTGGCCCTTGGTGAAGTTCAGATCAATACCCATGCCGTCCAGTTTAGGAGGCCGGGTCGGTCGCCCAGTGCTCGGCCGGCTGCCCCGGGTGGCCCAGGCGGGCGATCGCCTCGTCCACCCGGCCGGGCGAGTCGGAGTCGATCCAGTGGGTGTGCGGGGAGCGCTTGAACCAGCTCACCTGCCGTCTCGCGTACCGGCGGGTGATCTGCTGCGTCTCCTGGATGGCCTCCGCCTGGCTGAGGCTGCCGGTCAGTTGCCCGAGGGCCTGGGCGTAGCCGATGGCCCGGCTGGCGGTGACACCGGTCTCGATTCCACTCGGGATCAGCCCGCGCACCTCCTCGACGAGCCCCCGGGCCCACATGCCAACCACCCGGGCGTCGAGGCGCGGGGTGAGCTGGGCGCGCTGGGCGCGGAGGCCCAGGGTGATTGCGGGCATCCAGTAGACGGGTTCGTCGGGCAGCGCGGCGGTGTGCGGCCCCCCGGTCAGCTCCACGACCTCCAGGGCGCGCACGAGGCGTCGGCCATTGCTGGCGCCGATGCGGGACGCGGCGACCGAGTCCACGGCCTTCAGCCGGGTGTACAGCGCGCCGGGGCCCTGCTCGGTCAGCTCAGCCTCGAGGCGGGCGCGCAGCGCGGTATCCGTGCCGGGGAACCGGAAGTCATAGACCACGGCGGACACGTAGAGGCCCGAACCGCCGACCAGGATGGGCACGTTTCCGCGCGACACGATGCCGCTGATCGCGGCGCGGGCCTCCGTCTGGTAGCGCGCGACGGTGGCCTCGTCGGTGACCTGGAGCACGTCGAGCAGGTGGTGCGGGATGCCGCGGCGCTCCGGAACGGTGAGCTTGGCCGTGCCGATGTCCATGCCGCGGTAGAGCTGCATGGCGTCGGCGTTGACGATCTCAGCCGCCCGGCCGGAGGTGGTCAGGCGTTCGGCGACGTCGAGGGACAAATCGGACTTGCCGGTGCCGGTGGGGCCGACGATGACGATCAGAGTGGGGTGGGCGTCCGCCGCCTCAGAACCGGTCGCCGAGTTCACACCGGGCACCTGCCTAGCGCTCCCCGTCGGTGACGTCGTAGATCGGCGTGGTGCTGGAACCGCTCGCCGCGGGCGGACCCACGCGCGGGTCGGGTAGACGCGGGTCTTGTTGGCGCGGGTCTCGTTGGCGCGGGTCTCGTTGGCGCGGGTCTCGTTGGCGCGGGTCTCGTTGGCGTGGGTCTCGTTGGCGCAGTGTGGGCAGGCCGAGGGACACCGAGCCGGGAGCCCCAGCCGCCCCGCCGTGGCTGGGCACACCGCAGGACTCCGCTTCGAGGCGATCCCAGGCGTCGCCGGCGATGGTGCGACGGATGCGCAGCGGCGCCCCGTCGCCCGAGTCGGCGATCAGGTGGAACGGGGCCGCCTGGGTGACCGTGACGGTGACCAGGTCGCCCGGCCGGGGTAACTCGGACCCCTCCGGCACGTCGAAATGCACGAGGCGGCTGTCGAGGGCACGGCCACTCAGCCGATGAGTGTCGGCGTCCTTGCGGCCCTCGCCGTTGGCGACGAGCAGTTCGACCTCGCGGCCGACCACGGCTTGGTTCTCTTCCCAGGAGATGCGTTCCTGCACGGCCGCGAGGCGCTCATAGCGGTCCTGCACGACATCCTTGGGCACCTGGTCAGGCATCGTCGCGGCCGGCGTTCCGGGGCGGACGGAGTACTGGAACGTGAAGGCGGTCGCGAACCGGGCCAGCTCCACGACCCGCAGGGTCTCCTGGAAGTCCTCCTCGGTCTCGCCGGGGAAGCCGACGATGATGTCGGTGCTGATCGCCGCGTGCGGCATCTGGGCGCGCACCCGGTCGAGGATGCCGAGGAACCGCGCCGAACGGTAGGAGCGGCGCATGGACTTGAGGATGCGGTCTGACCCGGACTGCAGGGGCATGTGCAGCTGGGGCATGACCGACGGCGTCTCGGCCATGGCGTCGATCACGTCGTCGGTGAAGGCCGCCGGGTGCGGGCTGGTGAAACGGATGCGTTCCAAGCCCTCGATCGTGCCGGCCGCGCGCAGCAGCTTGCCGAACGCGAGGCGGTCGCCGAACTCGACCCCGTAGGAGTTGACGTTCTGGCCGAGCAGGGTGACCTCGATGGCCCCGTCGTCGACGAGGGCCTGGATTTCGGCGAGGATCTCGCCGGGGCGGCGGTCCTTTTCCTTGCCGCGGAGGGCGGGCACGATGCAAAACGTGCAGGTGTTGTTGCAGCCGACGGAGATGGAGACCCAGCCGCTGTAGCTCGAGTCCCGCTTGGTGGGGAGGGTCGAGGGGAAGGTCTCGAGGGAGTCGAGGATTTCCAGCTGGGCTTCACCGTTGTGCCGGGCGCGTTCGAGCATGCTCGGCAGGGAGCCCATGTTGTGCGTGCCGAAGACGACGTCGACCCACGGCGCCTTCTCGAGGATGACGTCCTTGTCCTTCTGGGCCAGGCAGCCGCCGACGGCGATCTGCATGCCGTCGTGGCGGCGCTTGACCGAGGCCAGTTGCCCGAGATTGCCGTAGAGCTTGTTGTCCGCGTTCTCGCGCACGGCACAGGTGTTCAGCACGACGATGTCGGCTTCCTCGCCGTCGGCCGGCACGTAGCCGGCCGCTTCGAGCGACCCGCTGAGCCGTTCGGAGTCGTGCACGTTCATCTGGCAGCCGAAGGTGCGCACCTCATAGGTGCGAGAGCGGCCCTGCGCGTCGTGCGCGGCCTCGCTCGGAGCGATCAGAGTCGGTGCGCTCAGGGCGGCGGTAAGGAGCTCCGAGGTGCGCAGGGCCGACTGCTGCGGGTTCAGCGTCTCGGCGCCGGACAATGGGGACATAGCGGTGCTGCGGGTCATAGTGGATACCAGCTTACGCGTGGCACCTCCGAAACCGGGCCGGGTTGCCCCGGCCCGCTTCCTACTGGAACCGCACCCGGGATGGAGAGCCGCCGCGGGAGGCCAGGGCGGCCTTCACCGCCACGCGAACGATGGACGAGGAATACCCCTTGCGCATCAGGAACGCATTGAGCCGGCGGTCGATGGTCTGGTCGTCGAGCCGCCCGAGCTGCCCCACCCGCTTGATGGCGATTTCGATGGCCCGTTCCGTCTCGTCGTCGGGCATCTCGTCGAGCTTCGACAGGATGAGATCCTGATCGAGTCCGCGGCGGCGCATCTCGGCCTGCACGCCGGAGCGCCCCAGCCCCTTACGCTCGTGGTGGCTGTGCACGATCTGATCGGCGAGACGGCCCTCGTCGATGTACGACAGCTCGGTGAAGCGCTCGATGATCTCTTCGATCTCGTGCTCGGCGACCTCCGTGCCGGCCAGCACCGTGCGTGCCTCGGACGCCGATAGGCTGCGGCCGCGCAGACGCTGCCGCAGCACCCCTTCGGCATGCTCGCGATCATCAGCGGCACGGGCAACCAGGCTCTCGGGGGTCTCGTCCGGGGCCTCGTCCTCGGTCTCGTCGTCGGTCTCGTCATCGCCCTCGGCGAACCTCTCGACGCCGAACTCCTCATCGCCGGCCCCGGTCGGTGCCGCCGGAGCGCCGCCGCCGAGGTACGTGACCGGAGCCAGTCGCTCGGCGGCGATGAGATTCGCCTCGGCCTCGGCAGCGGCGGGCTCGACTGCCCGTGCCGCGGCGGTGCCGCGTGCCGCGCTCTTGCGGCGTGCCGCACTCAGCGACGCGACCTTGTCGGTCGGCTCGGGGTGGACCATGCGCTACGCCCCCTTGCGTGCGGCGAGCTTGGCCTGGAGGGACTCGGCCTTCGCCGCGGCCGTTTCCTTGGCTGCCGCCGCGGTCACCAGGGCCGCCGCGGCGTCGATTGCCGCCTGAGCCTTCTTGGCCGCCGCACCCTCGGGGCTGATCCCGAGCTTGAAGAGGATCTTCTTTTCGATCTCGTTGGCCATCTCCGCTTCGCGCAGCAGGAAATTGCGCGAGTTCTCCTTGCCCTGGCCCAGCTGGTCGCCGTCGTAGGTGTACCAGGCACCGGACTTTTTGACGATGCCGTGTTCGACACCGAAGTCGATCAGGCTGCCCTCGCGGGAGATGCCGATCCCGTAGATGATGTCGAATTCCGCCTGCTTGAAGGGCGGCGCCATCTTGTTCTTGACGACCTTCACCCTGGTGCGGTTTCCGACGGCCTCGGTGCCGTCTTTCAGGGTCTCGATGCGACGGATGTCGAGGCGCACCGACGCGTAAAACTTGAGCGCCTTGCCGCCGGCGGTGGTCTCGGGGCTGCCGAAGAAGACGCCGATCTTCTCGCGCAGCTGGTTGATGAAGATCATGGTGGTGTTGGTCTGGCTGAGCCCGCCGGTGAGCTTGCGCAGGGCCTGGGACATCAGCCGGGCCTGGAGGCCGACGTGGGAGTCGCCCATCTCGCCCTCGATCTCGGCGCGGGGTACCAGCGCGGCGACGGAGTCGATCACGATCAGGTCGATGGACCCGCTTCGCACGAGCATGTCGGCGATCTCCAGTGCCTGCTCGCCCGTGTCGGGCTGGGAGACGAGGAGGGCGTCGATGTCGACACCGAGCTTGCGGGCATATTCGGGGTCCAGCGCGTGCTCGGCGTCGATGAACGCGGCGATGCCGCCGTTCTTTTGGGCGTTGGCGATGGCGTGCAGGGTGAGGGTGGTCTTTCCCGAGGACTCCGGGCCGTAGATCTCCACGATGCGGCCGCGGGGCAGGCCGCCTATGCCGAGGGCCACGTCCAGCGCGATGGATCCCGTGGAGATCGTTTCGACGGGGGCGCGTTCGTCGCTGCCCAAACGCATGATCGAACCCTTGCCGAACTGGCGGTCGATGGCCGCGAGGGCGGTGTCGAGTGCCTTTTCGCGATCTGCTGTTGATGCCATGAGTGGTCTCCTTCGGTCGTGCGTTTCGGCGCCTATAGGCTGTCGCATGCGGCTACCGGGAAGACCCCGACACCCGCGTTCAACAAGGCATGTGCTCTCTGTCGATGACAAAACCCGACTGTACGCGGCACGTCCGACACAGGCCGGAACGGACAACGGCAGTGGATAAGCCGTCTTCGACTCCTGCTGTGGAGGAGCATATCAAAATGCGAACACGCATTCGAGGATCTCCGGTATTCCAGGGCGTGTCGGTCGACAGCTAGCCGCGCGCGGCGGGGAGACCGGCGCCGTACCAGCGGGCCTTCGGGACATCCGTCTCGGCGCAGAGGGCCAGCCAGACGTCGCGCGCCGAAGCACCGCCGGCCAGAGCCTGGTCGGCGGTGCATCCGAACGGAGTCAGGATGAGATCGTGAGTGAGGACTCGGCCGTAGCCGTCGCCGAACTCGTCACTCAGGGCCTGACGGAACTCACTCAGTCGCATGGGGTGGGACTAGCGCACCATCATGCCGTCATAGTTGGCCACGAGTTCGTCGGGAACAGTGTCGGGGAACCTGTCGATTCCCTCGATGATGGCCAGACGATCGCCGACTTCCCGCATGATGACCGAGATCGGGGTCTCCAAAGCCTCTGCAACGGAAGCCAGAATCTCAGAAGACGCTTCCTTCTGGCCACGCTCCACCTCGCTCAGATATCCCAGGGCCACGCTGGCCTTGCTGGCTACCTGACGGAGTGTGCGCCCTTTCTGCAGGCGGAAGTCCCTGAGCACATCGCCGATTTCCTGTCGAACAAGAATCATCGGAACCTCCTTCTCGTACTGATTAAGTATTGCTCATCAAGTACTGCTTGATACTTTTGGCGCCCACTCGACCGGGTGGCTTCGTGTGTTGGATCGCAAGAGTACTACAACCTCGAACACCCTGACACTACCGATAACGACTGGGCTTTTCTTGTGAATACGCTCGGTGTAACCGAGGATTTCGGGGAACTATTCCACCGAGTCACGGGCTAACAGCTGCCACACAGCTTCGACGGCCGCGGCCACCGAAGCCGCTCGAATGGCGGCCCTGTCGCCGTGCAGCCGGAGCGGGATGACCGACGCCGCTCCCCCGTGGGCGAGCCCGAGGAACACGGTTCCCGGCTCCTGGCCGCCCTGGCCGTCTGGACCTGCCACACCCGTCGTGGCGACACCGATGTCCGCGGGCCTGCCGTCGACGGCCAGCCGCAGGCGCACACCCTCGGCCATCTGCCGGGCGACCTGCGGATGCACCGGGCCGTGCTCCGTGAGCAGGGCCGCGTCGACGCCGAGGAGGGTGTGTTTCAGCGCGGTCTGGTAGGCCACCACTCCCCCGTTGACGACGACGGATGCGCCGGGGATGCGGATGAGTTCGGCGGCCAGGGCGCCGCCGGTCAGGGACTCGGCCACGGCGATGGTGAGCCCGCGGCGGGTGAGCTCCGCGATGACGCGCGCCGTGGCAGGCGTCACACCGGCCATGTCGGCGGCCACCGGATCAGCCACGGTCGTGTTGGAGACGGTTCTCGCGGCGCGCGGCGATGAGGTAGTCGAGGCCGGTGACGACGGTGACGATGAGAGCGAGGGCCATCGCAGTCCAGTTGACCCAGTAGATCCAGTCGCCGAACAGCAGCCAGAGCGGCACGAGGGCGAGGGAGATCGCCACGGACTGCAGCACGGTCTTGAGTTTGCCACCCCGCGAGGCGGGGATGACGCGGTCCTTCAGCATGACGAAACGGAACACCGTGATGCCGATCTCGCGCACGAGGATGACGATGGTCACCCACCACCACAGCTCGCCCAGGATGGAGAGGCAGACCAGGGCTCCACCGGTGAGCACCTTGTCGGCGATCGGATCGAGGATCTTGCCCAGATCGGTGACCAGGTTGTGGCGGCGGGCGATGGCCCCGTCGATCCCGTCGGTGGCGATGGCCACGATGAACAGCGCGGCCGCCCACCAGCGAAGCGCGCCGTCCTGGCCGGCGTCGGCGAGGAGCATCCAGATGAAGAGCGGGGCGAGCAGGATGCGCACGACCGTGATCAGGTTCGGGAGATTCCAGTTGCTGGGCCGGGCGACCGGCGTGGATGGTGTGGCCATGGGTCAGTCCCTGTCGGTCAGTTGCCAGGCGTCTTCATCGGGGGATGCGTCTTCTCCAGGGTACCCCTCCGACATTTTGGCCACCGGGTCGTCGGCATATCGTGGATCGGGCGGGCCAGGTGTGTGCTGCGCGGCGGACTGATGGGCAGCGGAGGCCTGCGCGCTGGCGGTGGCGGCGTGATGTTCGGCGTCGGAGCCGCGCAGCAGGGCCAGCACACCGGGCAGCTGCTCCACGGAGACGAGCACGTCTCGTGCCTTCGATCCCTCGGAGGGTCCAACGATTTCGCGGGACTCGAGCAGGTCCATCAGGCGACCTGCCTTGGCGAAGCCGACCCTGAGCTTGCGCTGCAGCATCGAGGTGGACCCGAATTGGGTCGACACGACCAGTTCCGCAGCGGCGAGGAGCACCTCGAGATCGTCTCCGATGTCGGAGTCGATCTCTTTGCGGGGGGCGACCATGGAGACATCCGGCCGGTAGTCGGGGCGGGCCTGCAGGGTGACGTGTTTGACGACGCGTTCGATTTCGGCCTCGTTCACCCAGGCGCCCTGCACGCGGATGGCCTTGGAGGCTCCCATCGGCAGGAAGAGGGCATCGCCCTGACCGATCAACTTGTCGGCACCCGGCTGGTCGAGGATGACCCGGGAGTCGGTGACGCTGGTCACGGCGAAGGCGAGGCGGGAGGGCACGTTGGCCTTGATCAGACCTGTCACGACATCGACGCTGGGGCGCTGGGTGGCGAGCACGAGGTGGATGCCCGAGGCACGGGCCAGCTGGGTGATGCGCACGATCGAGTCTTCGACGTCGCGCGGGGCCACCATCATCAGGTCGGCGAGCTCGTCGACGACGACCAGAAGGTAGGGATACGGCTTGAGGCTGCGCAGGCTGCCGGCCGGGAGCACGATCTCGTTGCTGACGACGGCCTTGTTGAAGTCGTCGATGTGGCGGAATCCGAAGCTGGCCAGGTCGTCGTAACGCATGTCCATCTCCTTCACCACCCACTGCAGCGCCTCGGCGGCTTTTTTCGGGCTGGTGATGATGGGCGTGATCAGGTGCGGAACCCCGGCGTAGGCAGCCAGCTCGACCCGCTTCGGGTCGATAAGCACCATGCGCACGTCGCTCGGCTTGGCCCGCATGAGCAGGCTCGTGATCATGGAGTTGACGAAGCTGGACTTGCCGGATCCGGTGGAACCGGCGACCAGAAGGTGAGGCATCTTGGCGAGGTTGGCGAGCACGAAACCACCGCCGACGTCCTTCCCGACGCCGATGGTCATCGGGTGGGTGCTGTTCGAAGCCGCCGGGGAGCGGAGCACGTCACCGAGGGTGACGATTTCGCGGTCGGTGTTCGGGATCTCGATGCCGATCGCGCTCTTGCCCGGGATGGGCGACAGGATGCGCACCTCGTTGGAGGCGACGGCGTAGGAGAGGTTCTTACTCAGCGCGGTGACCCGTTCCACCTTGACGCCGGGGCCGAGCTGGATTTCGTATTGGGTGACTGTGGGGCCGCGGGAGAACCCGGTGACCTTCGCGTCGACCTGGAACTGGCTCAGCACCTCGGTGATGGACTTGACGATCTCGTCGTTGGCCGCCGAGCGGGCCTTGGCCGGCGGGCCCTTGGTGAGGGTCGTGTCCGAGGGCAGCAGGTAGGGTGCGGCGGGCTGGTCCGAGGCCGGCGACACGGGGGGTGCGAGGGACAGCGGCGCGTCGGTCGACCCGGCGGCGCCACCGGCCGCGGCCCCGTCGAGCTCGTCGAAGCCGGGCAGCACCTCGGTCAGGCCGGTCTGGTCGTCGGCCAGGAGGCCGGTCGAGGAGCCCTTCGGCAGGTCGATCGCGCCCGTGAAGCGTTTGAGGGCGTCTTCGGCCCGGAGTAGCTCTTCAAGGACCTCGGTGCCGTAGTGGTCCACGGTGGGGCCCGGGGGCGTCGGCGTCGTCTCGAGGGCGGTGTCGAAGCTGCCACGTTTGTCGCCGCCGAGCAGGGTGTGCAGCGGGTCGGCGCCGTGCGGGCCCGCGGTGCTCGGGTCGTCGGACAGCGCCCTGGCTCCGCTCGGGCTGAGCGGCCCGGCGAAGTCGGGGTCCTCCTCGCGCTTGCTGGTGTTGCGCCGCCACCAGGGCAGCACCCCGGGATCATCGGCGTCGTCGTCGACTCCGTCGAGTTCGACCTGCACGGCCTTCTCGTGCTTGGCGTCCCTGGCGGCGGCGCGCTCCTCCGGATCGGGCAGTTGGGCGCCGAACAGCCAGGCGTAGAGCTCGCGGCTGCGTTCGCCGATGCGGTTGGGCGGGGTCTTGGTGATGATGAAGAGGCTCAGGGTGAGCAACAGGATGACGACGATGGTGGCGCCGATCGACGTGGTCAGGTAGATCAGGGGCGCGGCGATCATCCAGCCGATGACGCCGCCCGCCAGCGCGAGGGTCTCCATGCCGTCGCTGGGGGCAGGCTGGCCGCCGAAGATGTGGCAGAGGCCCGACACTGAGACGAGCAACACGGACAGTCCGATGCCGATGCGGCCGTTGTCATGCACTGAACTGGGCTTGCGGAACAGCCAGAGCGCGAAGAGCAGCATGATCACGGGCAGGGCGAACGCGACGCGCCCGAACCAGCCACCGAAGGTCCAGGCGTCGAGGGTCTGGGCGACGGCGTTGTTGATCAGGAACCACTCGATCACGGCGCCGGCGATCGACAGCAGCACGAGGAAGAAGGGCAGTCCGTCACGGCGCTCCTCCTTGGAGAGCTTCTCCGGGCCGAGGGCTCGGGCGGCGCCGCCGGTGACGTGGGCCAGGGCCATCCAGGACCGGACGAACAGGCTCGGCTTGACCTCCACCGCGGTGAACTTGACCGTCTTCTGGGCACTGGTACGGGCGGCGGGCTTCCGCGCCGGGGTGCCGCGCGCAGGCGTGCCGCGGGCGCGACCGTTCGACTTAGTGCTCGTAGCCATGCGACTACGGTACTTCGAACCCCCGACATTAGGGTGCAGGCACGCCAAAACGCCTGCGGGCGGCGATCACCGGCGAGGAGCCGGAATCGATCGGATGCGCGGCATCCGTCGCCCCGACCGGATCAGGCCTCGATCACCAGGGGAACGATCATCGGGCGGCGGCGGAAGGCGGTGTTCACCCAGCGGCCGACCGTGCGACGCACGATCTGCTGCAGGGCGAACGGGTCTCGCACCCCGTGTTCGGCGGCCTCGGCCAGGGCCGCGGCGATCTTCGGGCGCACGGCGTCGAATACGGAGTCGTCTTCGGCGAAGCCCTTCGCGTGGATCTCCGGCCCGACGATCACCTTGCCGGTGGCGGCGTCGACCACGATGATGATCGAGATGAACCCCTCCTCGGCGAGGGTGCGGCGGTCCTTGAGGTCGGCCTCGGTGATCTCGCCGACGGTGGAGCCGTCGACGTAGACGTAGCCGAGGTCGAGCTGGCCGACCTTGGTGGCCACGCCGTCCTTGAGGTCGATGACGGTGCCGTCCTCGGCCAGGAGCACGTTTCCCTCGGGCACACCGGTCTGCATCGCGAGCTTCGCGTTGGCGACCAGGTGCCGGTATTCGCCGTGCACGGGCAGCACGTTCTTCGGTTTCAGGATGTTGTAGCAGTAGGTCAGTTCCCCGGCGGCGGCGTGCCCGGAGACGTGCACCTTCGCGTTGCCCTTGTGCACGACCGCGGCACCGAGCTTGGTCAGGCCGTCGATGATGCGGTAGACCGCGTTCTCGTTGCCGGGGATCAGGCTGGAAGCCAGGATGACGGTGTCGCCGGGACCGACCTCGATTTGATGGTCCTGGTTCACCATCCGGCTGAGCACGGCCATCGGCTCACCCTGTGATCCCGTCGACATGTAGACGATCTTGTCACCCGCGATGTTGCCGGCCTTCTTGAAGTCGACCAGCACGCCCTCCGGCACCCGCAGGTGGCCGAGGTCCGCGGCGATGGTCATGTTGCGCACCATCGAGCGGCCCAGGAGTGCGACCCGGCGTCCGTTCGCGTGGGCGGCGTCGAGTACCTGCTGCACCCGGTGCACGTGGCTGGAGAAGCTGGCCACGATCACCCGCCGCGGAGCCCGGGCGATGACATCGTCGAGCACGGGGCCGATGGAGCGTTCCGTGGGGGTGAAGCCGGGGACATCCGCGTTGGTGGAATCGACCAGGAACAGGTCGACGCCCTCAGTGCCGAGGCGCGCGAATTCGCGCAGGTCGGTGAGGCGGTCATCGAGCGGCAGTTGGTCCATCTTGAAGTCGCCGGTGTGCAGCACCGTGCCGCCGACGGTCTTGATGGCCACGGCCAGGGCGTCGGGGATGGAGTGGTTCACGGCGACGAATTCGAGGTTGAACGGGCCAAGCCGTTCCTTCTGGCCTTCCCGGACCTGCAGCGTGTACGGGGTGATCTTATGTTCCTTGAGCTTCGCCTCGATGAAGGCGAGGGTCAGGCCCGAACCGATCAGCGGGATGTCCGCGCGCAGCTTCAAGAGGTAGGGGACGGCACCGATGTGGTCCTCGTGGCCGTGCGTGAGCACGACCGCGAGGATGTCGTCGAGGCGGTCCCGGATGGGGCTGAAGTCGGGCAGGATCAGGTCGACGCCCGGCTGGTGCTCCTCGGGGAACAGCACCCCGCAGTCGACGATCAGCAGCTTCCCGTCGATCTCGAACGTGGTCATGTTGCGGCCGATTTCGCCCAGGCCACCGATCGGCGTGATGCGGAGGGTTCCCGCCGCGAGCGGGGCCGGGTCGTACACGTCGATGGGCACAGGCCCTCCTCGGGGTTCGGTGGAGCGGTTAGCGTGTCGTTCCGGCGACCTTCGGCAGGGCGCCGCCGGCCGCGGCGTTGCGGTCCGGGCGGAAGTTGGAGAAGTCGACCCCGGGGATGTTCTTGACCAGGTCGATCTCGTCTTCGATCTGCGCGGCTTCCCACTCCTCCGGGCCGACCAGAGGCAGGCGTACCCGCGGGCTGTTGATACGGCCGAGGCCGTGCAGGATGTACTTGACCGCGACAGTACCCGGAACGTGCGTCATGCACGCCCGCACCAGCGGTTCGAGCTGTTGATGCGCCATGGTGGCCGCCTTCAGGTCCCCCGCGTTCACGGCGTCGACCATCTGGCGGTACGGGGTGGCGGCGATGTTCGCCGTGACGCCGATCAGCCCGGTCGCCCCGATCGAGAGGTGCGGCAGCACGTTGGGGTCGTCGCCGGAGAAGTACATCAGGTCGGTCTGGTTGAGCACGCGGCTGACCTGGGCCAGGTCGCCCTTGGCGTCCTTGACCGCGAGGATGTTCGGATGCTTCGCGGCCCGCAGGATCGTCTTGTATTCGATCGGGATGCCGGTGCGCCCGGGGATGTCGTAGAGGATGACGGGCAGATCCGTGGCATCCGCGATCATGCGGAAGTGGGTGAGCACGCCGGCTTGGGTGGGCTTGTTGTAGTACGGGGTGACGATCATGTTGCCGTCGGCGCCGGCCTTCTCGCTCTGTTTGGCGAGCTGCATGGCGTGCGCGGTCTCGTTGGAACCGCCTCCGGTGATGACCTTCGCGCGCCCGCTCGAGACATCCTTGGCGACCTCGACCAGACGGATCTTCTCCGGGTCGGTGAGGGTGGACGTCTCACCGGTGGTACCGGTGACGACGATGCCGTCGGCTCCAGCGTTGATGACGTCGTCGATGTGTTGGGCAACGCCCGCCCAGTCGACCTCGCCGTCGGCGGTGAAGGGAGTCACCAGGGCCACAAGGACCTGGCCGAAGGGATTCTGAGACATAGACACGAGAGACAGGCTACCGGTCGGCGTGGGGCCGCGCAGCGCCGCCTCGTCACGTTACGGGGCGACGCGACCGTTCTTGTTGAAGGCCGCGTAGGTCAGCGGCATCAGGAGCGCGAACTGGTCTTCCATCTTCTCAGCGCACATCTCGATCTCGCGCTGCGGGAACGACGGGAAGTGGGTTCCCTCGCGCTTGGTGCGCAGGCTGAGGAAGTTCATCAGCGACCGGGCGTTCATGGTCACATACATCGAGGAGAAGATGTTCAGCGGCAACACGATGCGGGCGACCTCGCGGGCCACGCCGGCTTCGAGCATCCTCTGGTACGACGCGTAGGCGTGCGCGGAGGCCTCGCGGGTCAACTGGTCGACCAGCGCGGCCTGCTCGGCGGTGCCGGGCAGGAAGTCGTAGGCGCCGGGCTTGCCGACCTGCACGAGGTTGCGGGTGGAGGCGGGAACGTAGAAGACCGGGTTCAGCTCGCGGTAGCGGCCCGATTCCTCGTTGTAGGAGGCGATCCGGTGCCGCATGAACTCGCGGAACACGAAGATCGGCGCCTGCACGTAGAAGGTCATCGAGTTGTGCTCGAAGGGCGAACCGTGGCGGTCGCGCATGAGGTAGTTGATCAGCCCGGCGTCACCCGTGCTCGCCTCGGCTTCCGACTCCTCGAGCAGGGCCTTGGTCAGGGTCTGCTCCCCCTGCGTCGACACCCGTGCCGCGAACAGCACATCGGAGTCGTGGGCGCTGCCGCGCACCAGTTCAACGGTTACATCGGAGCGGAACTCGATTTCAGACACGCTCAGAACGATACCTGCTGCGCGCGTAACCTGTCGTCACACGAGCCCGTCCGGCCCGGGTGCCGTGTAGCGTCGCAGCATGAATCCGATCTCCGCCCTGAGCATCGTGCTGGCTCTCGTTGCCGGCGCCACCGTTCTGGGACTCTATTGGCGGTTCCGTCAGGGGCGCTCCGTCTCGGTCACCCCGGGCGGGTCGGATGCGCCGAACGCGCTCAGTCCGGCGGATGTCGGCAGCCGGGTTCCGTTCGGCGCGCGGGTCACGCTCGTGCAGTTCTCCACCAGCCACTGCGCCCGTTGCCCCGGAACCCAGGTGCTCCTCGCCGGTCTCGCCCGGTCCCGCCCCGGCGTCGTGCACCTGGACGTCGACCTCACCCACCGGCGCGACCTCGCGAACCGGTTCGGGATCCTGCAGACCCCGACCACCCTCATCCTCGACGGAGCGGGACAGGTGCGCGCCCGGGTCGGCGGCGTTCCGAACCGGGCCGGCATCCTCCAGCAGCTCGACCACCTCACCGGAAGCACCCATGCCCAGCTCGCCCGTTGACTCCCCCTCCCGGCCATCGCCGCGCCGAAACCGTCCGGACCTCGATCCACGCGGACCCCGCTTCGGGGCAGCGATCACGGCCGTTCTGCTCCTGGTGGTGGTGTTCCTGTCATTGACCGGGGCATCCGTTGCCGCCCTCGGTCTTCTGACGGTCCTGGCGGCCCTCTTCGCTTGGGGTGCGCTCGCCGGCGCCGGGCGCCACCCCTACGGCACTGTGTTCAAGGCGCTCGTGCGGCCCCGGCTCGGCCCGCCGGCCGCCTTGGAGAACGCCGCCCCGCCGACGTTCGCCCAGGGCGTGGGGCTGCTGGTCACCCTGACCGGCGTGGTTCTCGGACTGGCCGGGCTGGCGCCTGCCGTCGGGGCCGCTGCGGCCGTCGCCTTCGTGGCGGCTTTCCTCAACGCCGTGTTCGACTACTGCCTCGGCTGCCAGCTCTACCTGATCCTGGCGCGCGCCGGAATCCTCGCCCGCGAGCAGACGGCGGCGGTCGGGAGCTGACCGCCGCCAGGCCCCGTCCCTGATCATTCGCTGGGAGTGAACCCCACGTCGGCCGAGGCGACAGTTAGGCTGAAGCTTCACTTTCAGGAGGCAAGACCATGGCACTCACCAGCGAAGCAACAACCGTCTGGACCGGCGATCTGAAGTCCGGCAGCGGCACCGTCACCCTCGACTCCTCCAAGACCGCCGAGTTCCCGGTCACCTGGCAGGCCCGCTCCGCCGGCACGCCGAACACGACCAACCCCGAAGAGCTCCTCGGCGCCGCCCACGCGGCGTGTTTCTCAATGGCCCTGGCCAACGGCCTCAGCGCCGGCGGTCACACCCCCGACAGCATCCAGACCACCGCGGCCGTGACCTTCGAAGCCGGCGTCGGCGTTGTGGGCAGCCACCTCCTGGTCAGCGCCAAGGTCCCCGGTCTGACCGAGGAGGAGTTCGCGGTCTACGCCGAGGACGCCAAGGCCAACTGCCCGATTTCGAAGGCGCTCGCGGGCATCGCGATCACCATCGAAGCCGAGCTGGCGTAGGCGCGGCCCGCACACGATGCGAGTTCTCGTCTCCGGGTCGTCCGGACTGATCGGCACCGAGCTGTGCACCCAGCTGCGCGCGGCCGGCCACACCGTCACCCGACTGGTGCGCCGCGATCCGCGCGGGGCCGACGAATTCCGTTGGGACCCGGCAGCGCTGAGCATGGACGCGAGCGCCCTCGACGGCGTCGACGCCGTGATCAACCTATCCGGCGCGTCCATCGCCCGTCTGCCGTGGACGAAGGCGTACCGCCGGGAGATCCGCGACTCGCGGGTGCAGGCCACGCGCACGCTGACGGATGCGATGGGCCGGCAGGCGACACCGCCATCCGTGCTGCTCAACGCGTCGGCCGTGGGCATCTACGGTGACCGCCCGAACGAGGTACTCACCGAGAAATCCCCGGCGGCCAACGATTTTCTGGCGAAAGTCACCAGTGCCTGGGAGGCCGAGGCCGCACGCGCCCCTGCGGCGACCCGGGTGCTCACCCTCCGCACCGGCCTGGTCATCGCCCGCGGCGGCGCCCTGAAACCGCTGCTGCCGATCGTCAAGCTCGGCCTGGGCGGCCCGCTCGGCCACGGCACCCAACACTGGCCGTGGATCAGCCTGCACGACGAGGCCGCGGCCTTCGTGCACCTGCTCACCTCGACGCTGTCGGGCCCGATCAACCTGGTCGGCCCGACCCCGGCCACCGCGAACGACGTCATCCGCGCGGTCTCGGCAGGCCTGCACCGCCCGTTCCTGGTGCCGGTGCCGGAGTTCGTGCTGACGCTCGCACTGCAGGAAGCCGCCCGCGCGCTGCTGCTCGCCGATCAGCAGATCGTGCCGGAGCGACTGCAGCAGGACGGCTTCGTCTTCAAACACCAGACCGCGGCCGAGGCCGTGGCCTGGATGCTCAGCCACCCGTAGGACTGTTCGTTCGGAGTCCGCTGGGGTCTAGGAGCGCTCGAGGGCGATCGCTGTGCGGATGGCGCCGCGGGCTCGACGGCGGTCTCCCGAGGAGTTGTAGGCCAGGCCGAGCCTGAACCAGGCGCGCCAATCCTCGGGAGCGGCATCGACGGCTGCCCGATAGACAGGGAATTCGGCGTCCGCGTCGTCCCGCAGGGGGCGCCCGCTCGGCCGGATCGCCAGTTCTTCGACCGGGAGCTCGCCCTCGGCTTCGAGTCGGCGCACGAGTCGTTCGGAGTTGCGCCCGAAGCGGAGTTCGGCGACCAGCGCCCACACTCCGATCAACGGGAGCACGAGCAACGCCACCCCGATCACGATGCCGACGCCGTCACCGCTCTGCAGGAACAACACCGCGCGCCAGCCGACGAGCACCAGGTAGAACACGAGCAGTAGGGCCATCAGGCCGGCCGCGACCCGGCCTCTCATCGGGCGGCCTCGGCCGTCGCGGTGGCCGCGCCCGTCTGGGCGGCCGCGCCCGTGGACGGCGCACCCAGCCCGAGGTCGATGATCTGGTCCAGACCCACGGTGACGCCGACGGCCGTGCGGGTGGCGGCCAGCGCCAGCAGGATGCCGCGCTCGTAGGATGCGGCCGACAGGGTGTTGTGGCTGATCGTGACGGTCTCACCTGCACCGCCGAAGAGCACGTCCTGGCGGGCGAGCATCCCGTCCACGCGCAGGCTGTGCACGGGGATGCTCGACACCTGCTGGCCGCGGGCGCGCTGGTCGGTGTGCGGCGCCGACACCGGTCCGATCTCGGATCGGGCCCGCCCGATCAGCTCGGCGGTGCGCACGGCAGTGCCCGACGGCGAGTCGACCTTGCCAGCCTGATGGGCCTCGACGATCTCGATCGAATCGAAGAAGCGGGCGACGAGCACCGAGAGGCCGGTCGCGATGACCGACCCCATCGAGAAGTTGGGGATGATGACGACACCGACCTCACTCTGCCCGGCTAGGCGGCCGGTCAGGGCATCGATTCGGTTCTGCGACCAGCCGGAGGTGCCCACCAGCACCCGCAGGCCGTGGTCGACGGCGAAGTCGACCACGCCCTGGCTGACCCCGGGCAGGGTCAGGTCGATGACGATCTCCGCGCCGAGCATCTCGGACAGGTCACTCTTCGAGTTCAGGCCGGCGACGAGTTCATACTCCTCCGACTGCTCGACGAGACCCGAGACCAGACGGCCCATCGTTCCCGATACGCCGACGATGGCCACCCGTGTTTTCATGAATCCAATCTATCAATCGCGGGGCATCGAGTTAGCCTTGGGCCATGCCAGACTCTCCCGCCCTTGCCTTCAGTGCCGTGTCGGTGACGGATGCCGGCTCCATCGTGCTACTCACCCAGTACTTCAGCGACCGGGAGTCCGGCTTCCCGGCTGCGCAGGGCCGGTACCGCACCACGTTCCCCGATCCGGCCCAGTTCCTGCCGCCGTCCGGGGTGTTCCTGTTGGTCAGCGAGCAGACGGGACCGGCCGAACGCGCTTTTGTGGGGTGTGGCGGCATCCGTCGGCTCGAGGATTGCCCGGCCGAAGCGGTGCGCTTCGAGATCAAGCACCTGTGGCTGCAGCCGCAGGTGCGGGGGCACGGCTGGGGCCAGGCCCTGCTCGCCGAGCTCGAACAACGCGCCCGGCAATTCGGCGCTGACGAGGTCGTGCTCGACACCAACGCAAGCCTGACCGCGGCCGGGGCGCTCTACGCGCGGTCGGGCTACGAGTCCTGTGCGCCGTACAACGACAACCCGAACGCCACGAACTGGTATCGCAAGAGCCTCACCCGGCCGAGGACCGGAGTCGAGACCACCTAGCGCCCGGCCCGGTGCCGGTTAGAAGAGGAGCGGGTCCGGCAGACCGGTGCGCAACTCCACGGGAAGGTGGCCGGTGTCGTTGTGGGTCAACAGGGTCCAGGGGCGGCCCGGCTTCTGGTGCAGCACGGTGAGGCCACAATTGGCCTGGTTGATACTGATCCAGCGCCAGTCCGGGGCGCCGAGCACCTCGCGCACGAACCAGGCGATGACGAAGTTGTGAGTGATCAGTAGGTCATGTCGCTCACCTCGGCGCGGCTGGAGGAACTCGGCCACGGCGTCGCCCATCTGCGCGCTGCCGGCCTCGATGTCGGCTTCAGTGACCCCGCCGAAGAACGGCGCATAGGCCGACGGCGTCTCCGGCGCCCGGCCGGAGGGGATGCAGTCGAAGAGCAACGGGCTGGGCACCGAGGTCAGGGCCGGCAATCTCTGCGCGATGATCTTCGCCGTGTCGGCCGCGCGCTGCAGCGGCGAGTGCCAGGCATCCGTGAACGGCACGCCGCCGAGGCGCTCGGCGATCAGCTGAGCCTGGCGCGTGCCACGCGCGGACAGCGGACCGTCGGGCATGCCGTGCTCAGCGTCCTGCTGCTCACCGTGGCGAACGAGGTAGATGTAGTGGTGCAAGGGGATCTCTTTCGGTCCGGCGCCACACGTCAGTGGATGGCCTCGGCACGGGGTCTCGGTGGTTCCGGGATGTGCGGGTCTGGTCGTTTACGTTCTGGTGTCGAAGAGTGTGGTCACGAGCGCACGGCGGCGGGCAGGATCGCGGCGAAGACGTCGTCGTCGAGCGCCCCGACCGCGGAGATGGAGAGCGGCCCGGCGGCCAGTTCGGCGGCGAGGTTCTGAACGTCCCCGGCCGTGACGCGCGCGAGCCGACGGAGGGCCTCGTCGAGGTCGATGAACTCGCCGAGGGTGATCTCTGCGCGGCCGAGCCGGGACATCCGGGTGTCGGAGTCTTCGAGGGCGAGAGCGGATGCGCCGGACAGCTGGCCCGCGGCCCGCTTCATCTCGTCGGCCGTGACGCCGTGCTCGGCGAGCCGGTGCAGCTCGCCCAGCATCAGCTCGGCCACCTGGCCTGCCTTCGCCGGGGTGCAGCCCGCGTACATGCCGAACAGTCCCGCATCGGAGTAGCCCGGCGCGAAGGAGTAGACCGAGTAGGCCAGGCCGCGCTTCTCGCGGACCTCCTGGAACAGGCGCGAGGACATTCCCCCGCCGAAGATCGAGGTGAGCACACTCATGGTGACGCGCCGGTCATCGGTGGCGAGCAGGCCGGGGAAGCCCATCAGGATGTTCGCCTGCTCGAGCGGGCGACGGACGATGGTGACCGGAGCCCCCTGGCTGAGGGCGACCGGGGCCCCCGAGCGACGGCCGACCGGGGGCGCGAAGACGCTGAGGTCCCAGCCGGCGAGGGCGAGGGACCGGGTGACGTCGGCGACCAGCACGTCATGGTCGACCGCGCCGGCCACGGTGACGACGAGGTCTTGAGGACGATAGTTCGCCCGGTAGTGCTCCAGAACGGCCGCGTGGGAGGCCGCGCGGATCGCATCGGGGCTTCCGCCGATCGGGCGACCCAGCGCGTGATCGCCCATGACCGCCTCGAAGAAGCGCTCGTTGGCGACGTCGGCCGGGTCGTCATCGGCCATGGCGAGCTCTTCGAGGATGACACCGCGCTCGTTCTCGAACTCCACCGGGTCGAGCAGCGACGAGGTGAGCATGTCGGTGAGCACCTCGACCGCCATCGGCAGGTCGCGGTCTTGCACCTTGGCGTAGTAGCAGGTGTATTCCTTGGCGGTCATCGCGTTGTGCTCGCCGCCGACCGAATCGAAGGCGATCGCGATGTCGAGGGCGGTTCGCTTGGCGGTGCCCTTGAACAGAAGGTGTTCCAAAAAGTGCGTGGACCCGAAGTGGCCGGGCTCCTCGTCGCGGGAACCGACCGCGACCCAGTACCCGATGGTCAGGCTGCGGCTGCCGGGAACATGCTCCGACACGATGCGCACACCGCTCGGCAGCACGCTGCGGCGCACCAAGGAATCACCTGCCGCTCGAAAGGAAAGTTCGGGCAGGTCCAGAGGGAATTCGACGGCACCGTTCATGACTAGTCCACCTTACGTCACGCCGCCGACACCACCCGGGCGCCTTTTCTCGGTGGTGGGCAGTACGGGTTCGGCAATACCGGTTCGGCAATACAGGTTCGGCAATACCGGTCCGTCAGACCGAGATCCGGTCCAGGTCCACCATGTCGTTGCGGGTCAGACGGATGCCGGCGGCAGCGACGAGGGCGTCGACCTGCTCGGGCCGGCTGGCGCTGGCCACCGGCGCTACGATCGGGCCACGCGCGAGCAGCCACGCGAGGGCGATCGTCGCCGGCGCCGCAGCATGCTCTTCGGCGATGCGGTCCAGCACCGCCAGCACACGAAATCCGCTGCGGTTGAGGTGCTTGGCGGCGCGGGAGCTGCGGGTGGTCTCCTCCAGATCGGCCTTCGACCGGTACCGGCCGGCGAGGAATCCGTGGGCGAGCGCGAAGTAGGGCAGCACGGCCATGCCCTGAGCCCGGGTGACGAGAGCGAGGGAGGATTCGAAAGTCGTGCGGTGCAGGAGGCTGTACTGCGTTTGTAGGGCCACGAAGCGGGGCAAACCGTTCGCGGCGAGAACCCGGGCCTCCATCAGGCGTTCGGCGGAGAAGTTCGAGGCGGCGAGGTAGCGGACCTGGCCTCGGCGCATGAGCACGTCGACGGCACCGAGGCTCTCTTCCAGCGGCACGGTCGGGTCGTCGAAGTGGAAGTGCAACAGGTCGATGTAGTCCGTCCCCAGCCGGTCGAGCGAAGCGTGCACGGCGGCGAAGATACTGCGGGAGGAGAGACCGGGGTTGTCGAGGTTCTTGCCGATCTTGGTGGCGATGACGGTACTGTCACGGGTTCTGCGGGAGCGCAGCCATGATCCGATGATCACCTCGCTGCGACCGGAGGTGTAGCTGTCGGCCGTGTCAAGGAAGTTCCCCGCCAGGTCGCGGTGGCGGTCGAGGATGCGGTGGCTGATGGCGCCGTCAGCCGTCCAGCCGAACACACTCGTGCCGAGGGCCAGCGGGTGCACGGTGAGATCCGTGTCGGCGATCGTGCGGCGGAGCGCGAGCGGGGACGCGCCGGTCACAGGGGCGGCCTGCGCAACGACCGCGTCCGGGGTCGCGGGAGGGGGCGGCAGAACCGGGTGGGACTCCTGCGGAGCAATCGGGATGGACTCGGAGATCGGAGGTCGGCCCTGTTCGGTCGGGCGAGAGGCCGGGCGGGTGGTCGTGCGGTGGGAACCATGCATGCTCGGACGCGGCATCCGTTGTCTCCCTCCGGTTGAGCCGAGGCTATCCCCGGGGCCGAGCGTTGCAAAGGACACGCCTGGACCGTTACCAAACCGTGCGCGCGGGCGGTCGGAACCGACCTCCGAACGAGGATAACCAGTTCCCAGAGTGTGAAGTTACAATTAGGGAGAACCGATTCTTGAGTAGCGGCCGCCCAGGCAACGTCCCCCCGCCTGCCCGAATCATCCGCGAAAGAAGGATCCATGACGCAGCTCGCCGGCGTGTCCACGCCCGAGGTACTGACCGAAGCGCGCAGACGACGCACCTTCGCCGTGATTTCGCACCCCGACGCGGGCAAGTCGACGCTCACCGAGGCGCTTCTGCTGCACGCTCGGGCGATCACCACGGCCGGCGCCACGCACGGCAAGGCCGGCCGGCGCGGCACCGTGTCCGACTGGATGGCGATGGAGCAGGCCCGCGGTATCTCCGTGACCAGCGCGGCGATCCAGTTCGAGTACCGCGACGCCGTGATCAACCTCGTGGACACCCCCGGACACGCGGACTTCTCCGAGGACACCTTCCGTGTCCTCTCCGCCGTGGACGCCGCTGTCATGCTCGTCGACGCCAGCAAGGGCCTCGAAGTGCAGACGATGAAACTCTTCGAGGTGTGCAAGCAGCGCGGCCTGCCGGTGATCACGGTCATCAACAAGTGGGACCGTCCGGGCGCGGAGGCGCTGGACCTGATGGACGAGATCCGGGAGCGCACCGGACTCCTGCCCACTCCCCTGACCTGGCCCGTCGGGATCGCCGGGGACTTCCGCGGCGTGATCGACCGTTCCTCGCACGAATTCATCCGCTTCCACCGCACCGCCGGCGGAGCGAAGGCCGCCGAACCCGAGCGCCTGAGCGTGGCCGTCGCTGCCGCCGAGGAAGGCGCAGCCTGGGTCACCGCCACCGAGGAATCCGAGTTGCTCGCCGAGGAGGACCAGGACCACGACGAGGCCCGCTTCCTGGCGAACGAGACCACCCCGGTGCTCTTCGCCGCGGCCGTGCTCAACTTCGGCGTGCAGCACATTCTGGACACCCTCGTGGACTTCGCGCCGGCGGCGGAAGCCCGGGAGGACGCATCCGGTGGCCACCGCCCGGTGGACAGCGCCTTCTCCGGATTCGTCTTCAAGGTGCAGTCGGGCATGAACGCCTCGCACCGCGACCACGTCGCGTTCGTGCGGGTCTGCTCCGGCCAGTTCAAACGCGGGATGATCGTGACCCACGCGGCCAGCGGGCGGCCCTTCGCCACGAAGTACGCCCAGCACCTGTTCGGGCGCGAGCGCGAGGTGGCCGACGAAGCCTGGCCCGGGGACATCGTCGGCCTGGTCAACGCGTCCGCCCTGCGGGTCGGCGACTCGATCTTCGAGATCGAACCGGTCGAGTATCCGCCGCTGCCGATGTTCGCGCCGGAACACTTCCGCGTGGTGCGGTCGGCGGACTCCAGCAAACACAAGCAGTTCCGTCGCGGCATCGACCAGCTCGACCACGAGGGCGTCATCCAGGTGCTGCGGTCCGAGCTGCGCGGCGACCAGGCGCCGGTGCTCGGCGCGGTCGGCCCGATGCAGTTCGAGGTTGTGGAGGAGCGGATGACGCACGACTTCGGCGCCGCCATCCGCACCGAGGCTCTGCCGTATCAGCTGGCCCGGCGCACGGACCGGGCGAGCGCCGAGATCCTCGGCCACGACCGCCAGGTCGAGGTGCTGATGCGTTCCGACGGCACACTGCTCGCCCTGTTCAGCACCCCGTGGCGGCTGCGCAACACCGTGCGCGATCACCCCGAGCTGATGCTGGAAGACCTCGCCACGGGCAGCAACGCGGTTCCCGCCGCGTACTAGGCGCGGTTCTGCTGATTCGCCGGCCCGCAGCCCGAACGAATTCGACGGAAATTATGCCGGAATCGACGCCAAACCGGGAGAGAAACCGCTCTCACATCACAATCTCCGTCGAATTGGTCAGACGCCTCCGCGGCTGAGGGGCGGGAGGATGCCGCAGGGCGCGAGGTCAGCGGGTCATGCTGCGCGGCGGCTCCATGAACTCGTCCCCGCCGTACTTTTCGTTGGCGATGCTCATCACGTCGGGCCACATCTGGTGCCGGGCCCTGGCCGCCTGCCCGCTCTCGAACCAGGTCTCCCGCTGGTCTTCACCGACCCCGGACACATTCACAACGCCTACGATCGTGGCGACCTTCGTGCTCGCGCCGGCCATCCAGGTGTCCTTGTTCTCGTCGGTGGTGCCGGTCTTGCCGATCATCGGCACCTGTGGGTCGGTCTCGTAGTACGACGGGCCGCCCGAGCCTCTGGTCATCACCCGCTCCATCGCGTAGCTCATGCCGGCGGCGACTTCAGGGGTGACGGACTGCGTGCAGTTCGACTGCGGAGCGGGGATCTCGGCGCCGTCTGGTCCGGTGATCCGGTCGATCACGATCGGGGTACAGGTGACCCCGTTGTTGGCGATCCCCGCGTAGGCGGCGGCCATCGTCAGTGGCGCGATCTCGTTGGTGCCGAGGACGGCGGACGCGCCCTGCTCCAGGGCGCCGCCATCGGCCCGGTGCACGCCGAAGGCTTCGGCCGTCTTCCGGATGCCGCAGAGGTCGAGTTCCTTGGCCATCCCGATGAAGCCGGTATTGATCGAATCGATGGTCGATTCCAGCGGCGAATAGTAGGAATCGTTATCCGAGGAGGAGTCGTTGCCCGGCGCGAACGCCTCGCCGTATTCCTGAGGCCCGTTGCAGCTGTCCTCGAAGGTTCCCCAGTCGTCCCGTTCCCGCGAATTGACCGAATCGTCGAGCGAATTACCCTGGGTGAGCCATTCGGCGAGGGTGAAGACCTTGTAGGTCGACCCGGTCTGGAATCCGTTGGAACCACCCTGGGCCATGTCCGTGTTGTAGTTGATGGCGGTGAAGTTGGCCCCGGTGTCGGCCGGGTCCTGGCTGTAGTTCTTGTTCTGGGTCATGGCCAGCACCCGGCCCGTGCCGACGCCCACGCTCGAGATGACGCCGCCGACATCCCAGTCCTCGAATGTCTGGGGAACGTTCTCGGCCATGGTCGCCTCGGCCGCCCCCTGGAGGTCCAGGTCCAGGGTCGTGTACACGTTGTAGCCGCCGAGCCGGAAGTTGGCCAGGCGCGCGTCGGCATCCGCGCCGAAGGCCGGGTCGTTGCGGAGGGTCTGTAGGACCAGGTCGCAGAAATAGGCGCTGCCGCCCGCGGTGCGGCAGCCTGTGCTCGGCTCGGTGATCGTCGGTTCGATCGGAGCGCTGACCGCGGCGTCTCGCTCGGCAGCGGTGATCTTCTCGTTCGCCAGCATCTCGTCAAGGATGTAGTCGCGGCGTTCCTTGTTGGCCGCGTAGCCGTTGGCGGCGCCGTTGGTCGCGCTCTCGGGGTCGTCCAGCTGGAACTTGACCGGGTTGTTCACGATCGCCACGAGACTCGCGGCCTGCGGAAGCGTGAGCGTGGCCGCAGTGCTGTTGTAGTAGTAGTTGGCGGCCGCCTCGATGCCGTAGACGGATCCGCCAAAGCCGGTGATGTTCAGGTATTGGCGCAGGATGTCGTCCTTGGAGGACTTCTTCTCCAGCCCCACGGCGAGGCTCATCTCTTTGAGCTTGCGCCACGGGCTCGTCTCGGTGGCCGCGTCGTAGCAGGTGCTGCGCTCGTCGGCGTCGGAGAGCGCCTCGCACTGCTGAACGAAGACGTTCTTCACGTACTGCTGGGTGATCGAAGAACCGCCGCGGACCTCGCCGGTGAACAGCGTCGTGGCCGCGCCGGTGAGGCTGCCCCAGATGTTCACGCCACCGTGCTCGTAGAAGCCGGGATCCTCACCGGAGGTCGCCGCATCCTTCACGTACTGGCTGATCGCCTCCGAACTCACTTCGACCCGGTTCTGGTCGTAGAAGGAGGCGAGCAGAATAGGCGAGCCGTCGCTCGCCGTGGCATAGATGTTGCTCTTCTGCGACAACCGGCCGATCGACAGGTCGTCGGGCAGATTGACGACGACGACGATCGCCGTGGTCGCGAGCACGGCCATGACGACACCGAGCGCGATCCAAACGCGCGCCCGCCGTCGGGACCGACGAGCGGTCTTTCTGCCGGATGATTCAGTGGTCATGGTCGCGCCGAGTCGTTTCTGGTTGCGAAGAGAGCGGGAGGGTCGCCGGGCCGAACGGCTCGGCGACCCGCCGACTGTATCAGGCGTCGACGACGACCGAGGTGATGACCGGGATGCGGCGGTACTTGCGCTGCATCCAGCGGGTCAGGCTCTGCGTGAAGATGTCTTCGAGTTCGGCGCCGTTGACGATCTTGACCTTGTTCGCGGCACGCAGAGCGTCATCGATGGACTTGGTCGCGCCCTGGATCCACTCGTTGTCCTGCACGAAGCCGCGGGCGATGAATTCGACCGGCTCGGTGAGCAGGCCGGTGCGGGTGTCGAGGATGCCGAGGATCGTGACGGCACCGTCGTTGGAGAGCTGCACGCGGTCGGCGAGAGCCTCTTCGGAACCGCCGCCGCCGACGGTCATGCCGTGCACGAAGACGAGCTCGGCAGCCACGCGGCCGGTGACCTTCGCGACGCCGTCGACGAGGTCGACGACCACGCCGTCTTCGACGACGAGGACCTGGTCCTCGGGGACGCCTGTGCGGATGGCGAGGTCGGCATTCGACTTGAGGTGTCGCCATTCGCCGTGGTACGGGATGACGTTCTTGGGCTTGACGATGTTGTAGCAGTAGACGAGTTCGCCGGCCGACGCGTGGCCGGAAACGTGCACCTTGGCGTTGCCCTTGTGCACGACGTTGGCACCCCAGCGGGTGAGGCCGTTGATGACCCGGTAGATCGAGTTCTCATTGCCGGGGATCAGCGAGCTGGCCAGGAGCACCGTGTCGCCCTCGCCGATCTTGATGGTGTGCTCGCGGTTGGCCATCCGGGCCAGCGCGGCCATCGGCTCACCCTGTGAACCGGTGCAGATGAGGACGACCTTGTCGTCCTTCATCCGGTCGAAGGCCTTGACGTCGACGAGGAGGCCCTTGGGCACCTGGAGGAAGCCCAGCTTCTCGGCGATGCCCATGTTGCGCACCATCGAGCGGCCGACGAATGCCACCTTGCGGTTGTGGCGGGCGGCAGCGTCGATGACCTGCTGGATGCGATGCACGTGGCTGGCGAAGCTGGAAACGATGATGCGGCGCGGCGCGGTGCGGAAGACGGCGTCGATGGCCGGGCGGATGTCCTCCTCGGTCACCGTGAACCCGGGAACCTCGGCGTTGGTCGAGTCGGTCAGGAACAGGTCGACGCCCTCTTCCCCGAGCCGGGCGAAGCCAGGCAGATCGGTGAGGCGGTTGTCGAGGGGGAACTGGTCCATCTTAAAGTCGCCGGTGACGAGCACGAGGCCGGCCTCGGTGCGGATCGCGACGGCGAGGCCGTCGGGGATCGAGTGGTTCACGGCGAGGAATTCGAGGTCGAACGGACCGGCCTTGCGGCGCTGCCCTTCCTTGACCTCGATCAGGCGCGGCGTGATGCGGTGCTCTTCGAGCTTCGCGGTCACGAAGGCCAGGGTCAGCTGCGACCCGATGATCGGGATGTCCTTGCGCTCGCGCAGCAGGTACGGCACCCCGCCGATGTGGTCCTCGTGCCCGTGGGTGAGCACGATGGCCTCGATGTCCTGGAGGCGGTCGCGCAGGGACGAGAAGTCGGGGAGGATCACGTTGATGCCGGGCTGGGTCTCCTCGGGGAAGAGAACGCCGCAGTCCACGATCAGGAGCTTGCCCTTGTGTTCGAAGACGGTCATGTTGCGGCCGATCTCGCCGAGACCGCCGAGCGGGGTGACGCGGAGTCCGCGGCGGGGCAGTTGCGGCGGCGTGGACAGGTCGAGCGGGTGCTTGGTCAAGAAAACTCATTTCTCAGGGTGAGAACGCGCGCGTGGCGGGCGTGTCTCGCGTAATGGACCGTTGTCGGGTCCTGGTGAATGGATGTTCTGGGGAACAGATCGTGCAAAGTCTGGATTCGGCTACCTCGCCCGGGGCGAACGTTAGTGTCCGATCGGGTCGGAGTCGAGGCTGAGTCCGAAGGCGGTGGCGTCAGGTCCGTGAAGTCATCGACACGGCGGTCGAGAGGGCACGGATGATGCTCATGACTGTCTATTCTACCGCAGCGCGGTCGACCGCTCCGCCGTTGCCCTGCCCAGCCTTCTCGAAGCCGGCACCGGTAACGTCTGACCCATGTCAGCAACAGAGCTTTATTCGACCCCGCTCACCCTCATCGACGGCACGGAGACGACCTTCGACCAGTTCGCCGGCAAGGCTGTCCTGGTTGTGAACGTCGCCTCCAAATGCGGCTTCACCCCGCAGTACGCCGGCCTCGAAGCGCTCCATCAGAAGTACCAGAACGAGGGACTCGTCGTGCTCGGCCTGCCCTGCAACCAGTTCATGGGGCAGGAGCCTGGCGCCGAGGCGGACATCGAGTCGTTCTGCCAGATGAACTATGGCGTCACCTTCCCGCTCAGCGTGAAGGTCGACGTGCGTGGAAAGCACCAGCATCCGCTGTACGCCCAGCTGACCAAGTTCAAGTCCGGCGTGCTGCCCGGCCTGATCAAGTGGAACTTCGAGAAGTTCCTGGTGAGCCCCGACGGCGATATCGTCAACCGTTTTGCCTCGACGGTCGAGCCGGAGTCGGACGAGATCGTACGGGCGATCGAGAAGACGCTTGCGGCCGACGCCGCCTAATAGTCCGGCAAGCCAGCGGTCCACCGAGTCCGAGACCGCCTCGGGGTGACTCCGTCCCGAACCAATTCGACGGAGATTCTGCCCGAAACGGGCCCGAATCCCGAAAAAAGGGCCTGTTATAGGAGAATCTCCGTCGAATTCGTTGGACGCTTGGCACCGCAGGGCAGGCGCAGCGCGGACAGCCAGGCGGGGCCCGCGGGTGTGGCCAACTCAGGACATCCGTCGCCCGGGTTCGCCAACCGCCACGGACGAGTGTGGAACCGGAGCGGATGCCCGGCCCGGCCCGCCAGATCTCCTGAGTTGGCCACAACACCCGCCGGATAGGCCTCCGCTCGCGTGCGCTTAGGGCATCCACCGATCCTGGCCCCCACACGGCGACCCGAACCAATTCGACGGAGATTCTGCCCGAAACTGGCCCGAATCCCGAAAAAAGGGCCTGTTTCAGGAGAATCTCCGTCGAATTCGTTGGACGCCGGGCGTCTTCTAGTAGTCCACCGCGTCCGGCGGAGCCCCCTGCTCCGGTGCTGCGGCCGCCGCCCGCCGCAGCACCGCTTCGGCATGGCGCAACAGAGGCATGTCGATCATGCGCCCCTGGTAGGCGAAGACGCCCTCCTCGCCGGCGGCCGCCTCCAGAATCTGCCATGCCGCCGAAACCTCGGCGGGGGTGGGCCGGTGGGCGTCCCGGATGACGGACACCTGGCTGGGGTGGATGCAGGCGGTGGCGCGGAATCCGCTGGCCACGGCATCCACCACCTCGGCCTTCAGACCCTCGAGGTCGGGGATGGCCAGGAACACGCCGTCCACCGCCGCCTTGTCGTGGGCCCCGGCCGCCAGCAGCACCGCGGAACGGGCATGGCGGGCGATGGCGCGATAGCTGCCGTCGGGGAACCGGCTCGAGCTGCCGCCGAGCGAGGCCACCAGGTCGTCGGCGCCCCACATCAGCGCCACCACATTGGGTTCGGCCGCGATCGACGGTGCGGCGAGCACCCCGGCGGCGGTCTCGCAGAGCGCGATCACCTCGAACCGGGCCAGAGCGGCGAGGTGGGCGGCGCTCACGGCCTTCGGCAGCATCACGTAGCGGTACAGGGTGTCGTCGAGGGCGGCGAGGTCCAGCTCGAAGTCGGGCGTGCCGACCGGGTTGACGCGCACGATGGTGCGCTCGGGGTCGAGCGGATGACTGACCAGCAGGCCGCGGGCCCTGGCCCGGTTGCCGGGCAGGAGCGCGTCTTCCAGGTCGAGGATCACGGCATCCGCCCGCTCCGCCGCCTTGCGGTAGCGGTCGGTGCGGTCGGCCGGGCAGAACAGCAGCGCGGGTCCGAGGTCGAAACTCATCGCGCGGCCTCCCGGCACCAGACCAGCACCGTGCGCTCGGCGGTGGCCACCACGTCTCCGTGTTGGTTCCGCCCGGTGTGCAGGAGCGTGACCAGACCCTGGCCCGGCCGGGACGCCGACAGCCGCCGGGAGGTGATGATCGTGTCGGAGTAGAGGGTGTCGCCGTGGAAGAGCGGATGCGGGAACGTCACCTCCCCGAAGCCGAGGTTCGCCACAATCGTGCCCTGAGTCAGCTGCGCGACCGAACTGCCCACCAGCGTGGCGAGGGTGAACATCGAGTTGACCAGGCGCTGCCCGAACGGTTGGGTGGCCGCCCAGGCCGCGTCAAGGTGCAGTGCCTGCGAGTTCATGGTCAGCGTGCTGAAGAGCACGTTGTCGGACTCGGTGACGGTGCGGCCGGGGCTGTGCCGGTAGCGGGCCTCGAGGTCGAATTCCTCGTAGTACAGCCCGCGCTGCTCGATCGTGCGTCGTTCGTCGTTCATTTTCCTCCCGCCTAACCGGTGAACCCAAGCGCCCGCGAGATGACCATCAGCTGAACCTCGGTGGTGCCTTCACCGAGCTCGAGCACCTTCGAGTCGCGGTAGTGTCTGGCCACCGAGTTCTCGTTCAGGAACCCGTATCCGCCGAAGATCTGGGTGGCGTCGCGGGCGTTGTCCATGGCGGCTTCGCTCCCCACCATCTTGGCAATCGAGGCCTCCATTTTGAAGGGGTGTCCGTGCACCATTTTCAAGGCGGCGTCGTAGTAGGCGAGGCGGGACGTGTGCACGCGCGCCTGCATCCGTGCAATCTTGAACGCGATGTGCTGGTTGGAGCCGATCGACCGGCCGAACACGTTGCGGGTGTTGGCGTAGCGGATGGCCTCCTCGAGGCAGCCCTGCGCCGCGCCCGTGCAGAGCGCGGCGAAGGCGATGCGGCCCTCGTCGAGGGTCTGCACGAAGTTGGCGAAGCCGCGGCCGCGGTCGCCGAGGAGGTTTGCCTCCGGCACGCGCACGTTCTCGAAGAGCAGCGGATGCGTGTCGGAGGTGTGCCAGCCCACCTTGTCGTAGGCCGGCAGAGCCGTGAACCCCGGGGTGGGGGTGGGCACCAGGATGGCCGTGAGCTCCTTCTTCACCGAGCCGTCGGGGCGTTCGGACTCGCCCGTGACGGCGGTCACGGTGACCAGCCGGGTTATCTCGGAGCCGGAGTTGGTGATGAACTGCTTCGTGCCGTTGATCACCCATTCACCGCCGGACAGTTCGGCCGTCGTCTTCGTGCCGGCGGCGTCGGAGCCGGCGTCCGCCTCGGTCAGCCCGAACGCGGCGAGCGCCCGCCCGCTGGTCAGCAGCGGCACCCATTCCTGCTTCTGCGCCTCGGTGCCGCGCCGGTAGACGGGCATGATCCCGAGCCCCACGCCGGCCTCGAGGGTGACGGCGATGGATTGGTCGACCCGGGCGAGTTGTTCGACCGCGAGGCAGAGCGAGAAGTAGTCCTGGCCCTGCCCGCCGTACTCCTGAGGGAAAGGCAGGCCGAACAGGCCCATCTCCCCCATCTGGGCGATGATGTCGTAGGGCAGGCTGCGCTTGGTGTCGTACTCGTAGGCGGCCGGCGCCACGACCGTGTCGGCGAAGTCGCGCACGGTGTCGCTGAGGCGACGCTGCTGCTCGGTCAGTTCCTGTTTCACGTTGGGTCTCCCTTGACTGGCGTGGCTGATGGTGTGGCTTCGGTGTCTGGCGCGCTGGCTTCCGTCAGGGTGGTGGTGGCGACGGCGACGGCGTCGACGCTGGCGACGATCTGGTCGAGGCGCACGAGGTCGCCCGGGCGCACGCCGACGGTGAGCAGGCCATCCGTTTCGGCCAGCAGGTGGTGCTCCATCTTCATGGCCTCCACGGTAAGGATGCGTTGGCCCGCGACGATCAGGTCTCCGGTGGCGAGGTGCACGGCGACGACGGTGCCGGGCATCGGGGAGCGCACCTCCGGCCGGGCCGTCCCGGCCTCTCCCCCCGCACGGCCCCGGCCGGCGAGACGGTCGGCGAGCCGTTCGGCCCGGGAGCGGTGCACCAGCTCCGCGCTGAAGCCGTTCTGGCCGAGCCAGAGGCGCGGGCCGTCGGACACGAGCTGCAGCACCTCGAGGCGGCCGTCCAGCTCGCAGGCGAAGGTGCCCGAATGATCGGCGACCGGCGAGAGTCGGGCGGGAACGGGCATCCGATCGTCGACGGCCACGCTCAGGCCGTCCGGCCCGGTCAGCACGGCGACGTCGACCGTTTCGGTGGCGCTGACCCGCAGGCTGTAGCGCGCCGGCCGGGCCGGGCCGAGCCGCCAGCCGTTCGGCTGCGCCCAGGGGCCGGTGCCACTGCCCGCGGCGGCGTGCAGGAACAGGGCGGCGGCGACAGAAAAGTGGTCGGGCAGGGGTTGACCCGGCATTCCCCGGAGGCCGAGGCCCGGCAGGCTCCGCTCGATCAGGCCGGTGTCGAGGCGGCCGGCGGCCACGTCGGGGTTCCGCAGCAGCAGCCGGAGGAACTCCACGTTGGTGTGCACCCCGAGCACCACGGTGTCGGCCAGGGCCCGGTCGAGGCGGGCGAGAGCCTCGGCGCGGTCGGCGCCCCAGGCGATCACCTTGGCCAGCATCGGGTCGTAGACCCCGGAGATGGTCAGACCCGGCCGCAGCGAGCTGTCGACCCGGATGCCGTCGCCGACCGGCTCGGACAGGCTCAGCACGGCGCCCTGGCTGGGCAGAAAACCGCGGGCCGGGTTCTCGGCGTAGACGCGCGCCTCGATCGCGTGCCCGGTGAGCACCACCTCCGCCTGGGTCAGCGGCAGCGACTCCCCCGCGGCGATGCGCAGCTGCCACTCGACCAGGTCGAGGCCGGTGACCAGCTCGGTGACCGGGTGCTCCACCTGCAGCCGGGTGTTCATCTCCATGAAGAAGAACTCGTCCGGGGCCATGTCGGAGACCAGGAATTCCACCGTGCCGGCGCCGGTGTAGCCGACGCTTCGGGCGGCCCGGCAGGCTGCCTCACCGATGCGCGCGCGGGTCGCCGGATCGAGCAGCGGCGAGGGAGCCTCCTCGATCACCTTCTGGTGGCGGCGCTGCAGGGAGCACTCGCGCTCGCCGAGGTGGATGACCGCGCCCGAGGCGTCCGCGAGCACCTGCACCTCGATATGCCGCGGCCGGTCGAGGTAGCGTTCGAGCAGCAGGGTGTCGTCGCCGAAAGAGCCCTGCGCCACGCGCCGAGCCGTGACGAGCGCGTCGGCGAGCTCGCCGGCGGCGTCGACCCGCAGCATCCCCTTGCCGCCGCCGCCCGCGGACGGTTTGATCAGCAGCGGGTAGCCCACCTCGGCGGCGGCGGCGGCGACGAGCTGCGCGTCGCTCTGGCCCGGACGGGAGAACCCGGGAATGACGGGCACACCGCTGCCGGCGACGTGGTTCTTGCCGCGGATCTTGTCGCCCATCACGGCGAGGGCGGTCAGGCCCGGTCCGACGAAGACGAGGCCGGCGTCGGCGCAGGCCCGCGCGAAGGCCTCGTTCTCGCTCAGGAACCCGTAGCCGGGGTGCACGGCACCGGCGCCCGTGGCGGCCGCGGCGGCGAGGATCGCGTCGATGTTCAGGTAGCTGGCGTGGGGCGCGGCCGGGCCGAGGCGCACCGCGGCATCCGCGAGGCTCACGTGCAGCGCGTCGCGGTCGGCGTCGCTGTAGACGGCCACCGAACGGATGCCCAGGGCTCGCAGGGTGCGGATGATGCGGCAGGCGATCTCGCCGCGATTGGCGACCAGCACGGTCTCGAAGGGTTTCCTGCGCGGTGTCGGTGCGTTCGATGTCGGTGCGTTCGATGTCGGTGCGTTCGATGTCATGGTGCGCCTCACATCCGGAAGAGGCCGAAGGCGGTCTCGGGCAGGGGCGCCAGGGCGACGACGTCGAGGGCCAGGCCCAGCACGGTGCGGGTGTCAGCCGGGTCGATCACCCCGTCGTCCCAGAGCCGGGCGGTGGAATAGTAGGGGCTGCCCTGCCGTTCGTACTGGGCGGTGACGGGCGCGGTGACAGCGGCCTCGGCATCCTCCGACCAGGGCACGCCGGCCTTCTCCTGCTGCTCCCTTTTGACGGTGGCGAGCACGGACGCGGCCTGCGGGCCGCCCATCACGGAGATGCGGCTGTTCGGCCACATCCAGAGGAAGCGGGGCGAGTAGGCGCGGCCGCACATGGCGTAGTTGCCGGCGCCGAAGGACCCGCCGATCACGACCGTGAGCTTGGGCACGCGCGCGGTGGCGACGGCGGTGACCATCTTCGCGCCGTTCTTGGCGATGCCGCCGGCCTCATAGTCACGGCCGACCATGAATCCGGAGATGTTCTGCAGGAAGATCAGCGGGATGCCGCGTTGGTCGCACAGCTCGATGAAGTGCGCGCCCTTGAGCGCGGATTCGGAGAACAGCACGCCGTTGTTGGCGATGATGCCGACCGGGTGGCCGTGCAGGTGCGCGAAGCCGGTGACCAGGGTCGTGCCGTACTCCCGCTTGAACTCGTGGAACTCGCTGCCGTCGACCAGCCTGATGATCACCTCGTGCACGTCGTAACGGCCCTGCGGGTCGGTGGGTACGGCGCCGTAGAGCTCGGCCGGGTCGGCGACCGGGTCGCCGGCCGGCGACCGCGGCCAGGCCGGCGGCGGCGGTGCGGGCAGGTAGCGCACGATGTCGCGCACGATCTGGAGGGCGTGCTCGTCGTCCTCGGCGAGGTGGTCGGTCACCCCGGAGGTGCGAGCGTGCAGGTCGCCGCCGCCGAGTTCCTCGGCCGTGACAACCTCGCCGATCGCGGCCTTCACCAGCGGCGGGCCGCCGAGGAAGATAGTGCCCTGGTTCCGCACGATCACGGTCTCGTCGCTCATCGCGGGAACATAGGCCCCGCCGGCGGTGCAGGAGCCCAGGACGGCGGCGATCTGCGGGATCTGGGCCGCGGACATCCGGGCCTGGTTGTAGAAGATACGGCCGAAGTGGTTGATGTCGGGGAAGACCTCATCCTGCAGCGGCAGGAAGGCCCCGCCCGAGTCGACCAGGTAGACGCACGGGAGCCGGTTCTCGAACGCGATCTCCTGGGCCCGGAGGTGCTTCTTGACCGTCATCGGGTAGTACGTGCCGCCCTTGACGGTGGCGTCGTTGGAGAGGACGAGCACGTGGCGGCCGTGGATGAGCCCGATCCCGGCGATCAGGCCGGCGCCGGGGCTGTCGTCGTCGTAGAGGCCGGTGGCGGCCAGGGGCGCGATCTCGAGGAAGGGGCTGCCGGCATCCAGCAGCCGGTCGATGCGTTCCCGCGGCAGGAGCTTGCCGCGGTCGAGGTGGCGCTGGCGGGAGGTCGCGGGGCCGCCGAGGGCGACGACGGCGAGGCGGCGGCGCAGGTCGGCGACAAGTTCGCGGTGGGCGGCGGCGTTCGCGGCGAAGGCCGGACTGGTCGAGTCGATCAGACTCGCGAGTGTCTCCATCGACGACGTCCCGCTTTCCCGCTTGAGTGCTCAGCCGGTACAGTTAGCGTGTACTAACCGAAATTCAGGTTAGCGGTTCATAACTGAGTTGTCCAGAGTCCTGGGCCGGATGGGATGTCGATGGTGCTCGTGCCTGGTTCTTCGTCCGTGCCGACGCCGCGCAGCCGGGCCAAGGCCGACCGGCGGCAGGCGTTGCTCGGGGCTGCGGCCGCGCTGTTCGCCCGGTCGGGCTACAACGGGGTCTCGATCGAGGACCTCGGCGCGGCCGTCGGCGTGAGCGGCCCGGCCGTCTACCGGCACTTCAGCGGCAAGCCGGCCGTGCTCGCCGCACTGCTGGTGGAGGTCAGCGAAACGCTGGTGGCGGGCGGGCAGGCCGTGGTCGAGGGCGCTCCGGATGCCGCGGGCGCCCTCCGCGCACTGGTGCGCTTCCACACGGACTTCGCCCTGTCGCACCCGAACGTCATCCGCGTGCAGGACCGGGACCTGGACAGCCTGGCCCCCGCGGACCGGCACCGGGTGCGCACCCTGCAGCGCACCTATGTCGAGCTGTGGGTGCGCGTGCTCGGGCAGGTGCACCCCGAGGTGGAAGCGCAGCTGCTGCGCATCCGGGCCCAGGCGACGTTCGGACTGCTGAACTCGACCCCGCACACTCTGCCCGCGTCTCCGAGCGGCGCGGTGCGACCGCTGCTGGAGGAGATGGCGCTCGCGGCACTCGGGGCCGCTCAGTAGACGGTCGTGCAGACGCAGAGCTCGTTGCCCTCTGGGTCGGCCAGCACCCACCAGTCGGGGGCGTGCTCGTCGGTGAGGAGGTCGCCGCCGACGGCGATGATGTCCTGCACGCGGGACTCGGCGTCGATCGTGGGCAGATATACGTCCAGGTGGATGCGGTTGCGTTCGGTGCGCGCGATGTCCATGCTCTGAAACCAGACCCGGGGACCCGGGCCGACTGGATCGACGAGTTCGATCGCACCCTCACTGTCGACCTCCACGTAGCCGAGACCCACCCGCCAGAACGGTCGGATCGCGTCGGCGTCGGTGCAGTCGATCGCCACGTCGTATCGGGCCGGGGTGACGGGCGCCCGGTCGGCGCCCTGCGCATCCGCAAGTTCCTGGATCCGCAGCGCGAGCCGCAGGTCGCGTTCGGTCACACCGCCGGCGTCATGGGAGGAGAGGCGGAAGCCGACCCGGCCGTAGCCGAGCCGCACGTCGGGATGGTGGTTCATCGCATCCGCCGCCTCGGCCACCAGGACGAGCAGGCGCACCGCCGACGCGAAATCCCGGGTCGTGAACGAGCCGTGCAGGGCGCCGTCGAGGTGTGCGAAGGCACCGCCGGAGAGTACGGACTCGGTGTCGATCGGGGTGAGGAGGGTGCCCGGTGCAGTCATCCACTCACTCTGCTGCGCGGTGCGAACCCCGTCAAGGCGCGCTCGGGGGCATCCGTTGCCGGCCCGCTCCCCCGCACGGATGCCGCGCCCAACGAGCTCGGCGAACCAATTCGACGGAGATTGTGAGAAAAATGACCGTTTTTGGCCGTATTCCAGGCACCAGAGGCAAAATCTCCGTCGAGTTAGTGAGGGGCAGACCACGTTGGGGGGTGGACGGTCGGGGCGGAACGGCGGGGCGGAACGGCGGGGCGGACTAGAGCAGGGCGAGGGCGCGCGCGGGGTGGGCGAGGATGCCGGCGACGTCGGTCAGGAAGCGGGCGGCCTGCTCGCCGTCGACGAGCCGGTGGTCGAAGGCGACGCTGAGGGTGACCACCTGCCGCAGCGCGATCTCGCCGCGGTGCTCCCACGGCCGCGGGGCGATCGCACCCAGGGCGAGGATCACGGCCTCTCCCGGCGGGAGGATCGGCGTGCCGGCATCGATGCCGAAGGAACCGATGTTGGTGATCGAGATCGTGCCGCCGGTCAGGGCGGCCGGGCTGGTCGCACCCGCCCGGGCGGTACTGGTCAGCTCGGCGAGCGCCGCGGCGAGGTCGGCGAGGCCCAGCCGGTCGGCATCCGGGATGCCGGGAACGAGCAGCCCCCGCGGCGTGGCGGCGGCGATGCCGAGGTTCACGTAGTGGAACTGCACGATCTCGTCGGCCGCCTCGTCCCAGCGGGTGTTCACCTCGGGCGTGCGGGCGACCGCGAGGCAGAGCGCCTTGGCGACGACGGCCAGGATGCCGATGTGCGCGTCGGCGAACTCCCGGTCGCGTTTGAGCGCGTCGATCAGCTCCATTGTCGGCGTCACGTCCACGGTCAGGAACTCCGTGGCGTGCGGCGCGGTGAACGCGCTACGCACCATGGCGGCGGCGGTGAGCTTGCGCACGCTCCGGATCGGACTGCGGGTTTCCCGGGCACCGGGCGCGGCTGCCTTCGGCCGAGCTGCCGGTTCGGCCCGGTTGACGACGAGGGCCGTGGGCGCGGCAGGCGCGCCGTGCGCCTCCACGTCCTCCCGGGTGATCAGGCCGGTCGGACCGGTTCCGGTCACCTCTGTCAGGTCGACGCCCAGGGTGCGGGCCAAGGCTCGCACCGGCGGCGTGGACCGCGGACGCTCGGTCGTGACCGAGCACCGCTCCCCCGCGATCGGAGGCGCAGGCACCGTCGCCTCCCCGGTCACCACCGTCACGCCGGGCACCGTCACGCCCGGCACCGTTGCCCGTGCGACCGGACCCCGCGCATCCGGACCACCCGCATCCGTCGCCCCGGTGCGAGCCCGTCGCTGGGGCCGCCCGCCGCGCTCGACGGCGGCGCCGTACCCCACCAGAACGGCCTCCCGTTCGGGCTCGCGAGCGCGCAGATCATGCCCCGTCGATTCGTTTGGCGGGGCTGAGTGGTCGCTCTCGCGGCCAGAACCGGCAGAACGAGGCGCAGCGGCATCGGCGGGAGTCACGGGAGGCTCGGCGCCGGCCACCTCGAAGGAGACGATCGGGTCACCCACGTGCACGGTGGTGCCGGGCTGCTGATGGAGTTCGGCGACCACGCCCGCGAAGGGCGACGGCAGCTCGACGACGGCCTTGGCCGTCTCCACCTCGGCGATGAGTTGGTTGAGCGTCACCGTCTCGCCCGGCGCGACCCGCCAGGCCACGATCTCCGATTCGGTCAGTCCCTCGCCGAGGTCCGGCAGCCTGAAGACCTTGATCATCGTCGTCTCCCCAGCACGCGGTCGACGCCGTCGAGCATGCGATCAAGGTCCGGCAGGTGGTGACCCTCCAGCTTCGCCGTCGGGTACGGGATGTCGAAGCCGGTGACCCGAACCGGCGCGGCCTCGAGGTAGTCGAAGCAGCGCTCGGTGACCTCGGCGATGATCTCGCCGCCCAGCCCGCCCGAGCGGGAGGCCTCGTGCGTCACGACGAGCCGGCCGGTCTTCCGAATGGATGCCTCGACGGTGGCGTAGTCGATGGGCGAGAGCGAGCGCAGGTCGATGACCTCGACCGAGATGCCGTCGTCGGCGGCGGCGAGCGCGGCATCCGTCGCCGTGGACACCAGCGCGCCGTAGGTGAGCAGCGTGACGTCGGTGCCGGCGGCCACGACCCGGGCCCTCTCGAAGGACTCGCCGAGCTGCGGGGACACCGGGCCGGCGACGTGGTAGCGCCGCTTGGGCTCGAAGAAGAGCACCGGGTCGTCGGAGGCGATCGCCTGTCGGATCAGGCTGTAGGCGTCCTGCGGGTTCGAGACCGCGACCACCCGCAGGCCCGAGGTGTGCGTGAAGTAGGCCTCGGGAGATTCGGAGTGGTGCTCCGCGGCGCCGATGCCGCCGCCGAAGGGTACCCGGATGGTGATGGGCATGCGCAGGGCCCCCTGGGTGCGGTAGTGGAACCGGGCCACCTGGCTGACGATCTGGTCGAAGCCGGGGAAGATGAAGCCGTCGAACTGGATCTCGCAGACCGGGCGGTAGCCGCGGTACGCCAGTCCCACCGCGGTGCCGATGATGGCAGACTCGGCCAGCGGGGTGTCGACGACCCGGTTCGGCCCGAACTCGGCGAGCAGGTCGCTGGTCACCCGGAATACGCCGCCGAGGGCGCCGATGTCCTCGCCGAGGAGCACCACCTTCGGGTCGTCGAGCATCGCGCGCCGCAGCCCGGCGTTGATCGCCTTGGCCAGGGTCAGGGTGGTCGTCTCGGTCAGCGGCACCGGCGCCTGGCCGTTCGCCGCGGGGAGCGGGGAACTCCGGATGGTTTCGATGGTCATGAGTCCTTTCCTCCGGTCGGCTCGAAGCTCGCCAGGTAGGCCGCGTATTCCGCGCGCTGGCGGTCGATCCCGGTGTGCGGGGTGGCGTAGACGTTGGCGAGCACGGTCAGCGGCTCCGGGTCGGGGAGCCCGATGCAGCCGGCGCGCAGCTCCGCGGCCGTGGCGTCGGCCACGGCCTGGGTCTCGGCCTCTAGTTCGGGCGTGAGCAGCCCAAGGGAGTCCAGTAGCCGCCCCAGGCGCAGGATCGGGTCTTTCTTCGCCCATTCCTCGAGTTCGGCCGCCGGCCGGTAGCGGGTGGGGTCATCCGCCGTCGTGTGCGGGCCCATCCGGTAGGTGACGGCCTCGATGAAGGTGGGGCCTCCGCCGGTGCGGGCCCGGTTCAGGGCCAGCCGGGTCGCGGCCATCACGGCCAGGATGTCGTTGCCGTCGATTCGCAGGCTGGGGATTCCGAACCCGGGGGCCCGCCCGGCGATGCCGGCCCGGGCCTGCAGACCGACCGGCTCGGAGATGGCCCAGTGGTTGTTCTGGCAGAAGAAGACCACCGGCGCCTGGAAGCTCGCCGCGAACACGAGCGCCTCGTTGACGTCACCCTCGCTGGTCGCGCCGTCGCCGAAGTAGGCCACGGCCACCGAGTCCGCGCCGTCGAACCGGGCTCCCATCGCCCAGCCCGTGGCATGCAGGGTCTGCGCCCCGATGATGATGCTGGGCGTCGCCATCCGGTGCACCAGCGGGTCCCAGCCGGATTGCGCGGTGCCGCGCCACACCCGCAGGATGTCGGTGGGCGCCACGCCACGGCACCAGGCGACCGCGTTCTCCCGGTAGCTGGAGAAGACGAAGTCGTCGGCGCGGAGCGCGCGGCCCGAGCCGATCTGAGCGGCCTCCTGACCGAGCAGGGGCGGCCAGAGTCCCAGTTCGCCCTGGCGCTGCAGCGCCGTGGCCTCGGCGTCGATGCGGCGCACCACCACCATGTCCCGGTAGAGCGCCGCGAGGTCGTTCCCGGTCATCTCCGCGACCCAGGGATCGAGATCGGCGTCGGCCAGCCGCACCCCCGCGGGGCTCAGCAGCTGCAGGAGAACGTCGGGGGTACCCCCGGTGTGGACAGTGTTCATGAACCGCTCCCAGCGTCGTTGCCGAAGTTGTTGAGAGCGTACGATTCCGCGACATGGAGCACAACCATGTCGAGTAATTTTGAGCAATTTGCCCTATTCATGGGGCAGTCAGCGTGCTAGCGTCGAGCATTATGCACAGGCTGGACAAAGTCGACCTACAGCTGCTGCGCGCCCTGTGCGCGGACCCACGCAGCACATTCGTCGCGCTCGCCCAGCAGTTGCACCTCTCCCGCAACACCGTGCAGGCGCGCATGGCGCGGCTCGAGGAATCGAAGGCGTTCCTCTCCTTCGACCGCCGCATCAACCCGGTCGCCCTGGGCTACCCGCTGACGGCCTTCATCGAGGTGCACGTGCAGCAGAAACGCCTCGCCCAAATCGTGGCCGAGCTCGCCCGCATCCCGGAAATCGTGCAGGCGCACGGCATGAGCGGGGCCACCGACATCCTGGTGCGCGTGGTGTGCGCGGATGCCGACGACCTGTTTCGCATCGACGGCACCATCCTCGCCTGCGAGGGTGTTGATCGCACTGAGACATCCCTGGCCATGGGCGAGCTGATTCCCTTCCGGATCACCCCGCTTCTGGAGCGCACCGGCCGCCAGGGCGGCGCCGGCACGTCAGGCCCCGGCGCATCTCCCTTCCCCGACGCGATGATCCCGTGATGCGGGCGGCCCGCCGATGACCGAGTCGCCGGAGACGACCCTGCCGATGTTCCCGCTCGGATCGGTGCTGTTCCCCTACATGCCGCTGCAGCTGCGCGTGTTCGAGGACCGCTACCTGGTCATGCTGTCGCGCATCCTCAAGGAGGAGCCGGCCGAGTTCGGCGTGGTGCTGATCGAACGCGGCCAGGAGGTCGGCGGCGGCGAGCGGCGGTTCCGGTTCGGGACCGTGGCCCAGATCACCGAGCTCGAGGCCTCCGAGGGCTTCGTCGGGGTGACCGCCCAGGGCGAACGCCGGATCGAGGTCGTGGACTGGCTGACCGAGGACCCGCACCCCCAGGCCACGGTTCGTCACCTGGACGCGCTGGACTGGGACGACGACCTGCTGCCGCTGCGGGAACGGGCCGAGCAGGCCGTGCGACGTGCCCTGGCCCTCGCGAGCGAATTCGCCGACCAGCTCTGGCCGTCGACGGTGGAACTGTCCCGGGATCCGACGGCGGCCGCCTGGCAGATCGCCGGAATCGCCCCGCTGGGTCCGCTGGACCAGGTCGAACTGCTGCGGTCGACCTCGATCGAGCAGCTCCTCACCGCGGTGATCGACTTCACCCAGGACGCCGTGGACTCCCTGAGCGCGCCCTGGCCCGACGAATAACCCGAATCTATTTGATAAATTCATCATATAGGTATATAAAGAAGTAATGATGTATCGTGCCCCACGGAGCCTGAGTTGAGCGTCAAACGACTCACGAAGCTCATCCGAACCAGTGGGCGCATCGCCGAAGCGGCCCCGCCTGCCCCGGCCCTGTTCCCGGGCGCCGAGGTCTTCGGCGGCAGCGTTCAGGTGCGCTTCATCAACGGCGGCGGCTGCAATGACTGCGCGATGGAGGTGCAGAGCGCGTTCGGCCCGGTCTACGACGTCGAGCGCTACGGCATCCGTCTGGTCGCGTCGCCGCGCCACGCCGACGTGCTCGTGATCACGGGCGCCGTGACCCGCAACCTGATCGAGCCCCTGCTGCGCACCATCGACGCCACGCCGACCCCCCGCTTCGTGATCGCCGTCGGCGACTGCGCCATCACCGGCGGCGTCTTCGCCGACGGCTACGGGGTGGCCGGTCCGGTTTCCGATTTCGTGCACGTGGACCTGTCCGTGCCGGGCAACCCGCCCGAGCCGGCCGTCATCGCCCTGGCTCTGCGCCGGATGACCGGCCGATGACAGCCCTCGAAGCCGGGATGCTCAGCCAGACCCTGCTGCTGGTGGTCGCCATCGCCGCGGCCCTCGCCACCCCCCTCTCCTGGCGTTCCCGGGTCAGCGGAACCTTCTGCACCCTGCTCGCCGCGGCCGGCATCGTCACCGGCGCGATCGCCCTCGCCGGCGGCACCGGTTCGCTGAGCATCCCCACCGCCCTCCCGATGGACCCGCTCGCACTCTCCCCCGACCGCCTCGGCGGCCTTGTCATGGTGGTCGTCTCCGTGGTCGGCGTGCTCGCCTCCCTGTTCGGGATCGGCTCGGCCCGCGTCGCCTCCGCCTCCCGCACCGCCTGGCTGTCGATGGCCGTGTTCCTCTTCGGCATGCAGCTGGTGCCGGCCGCCACCGATGTGGTGTCGTTCCTGCTGTTCTGGGAGATCATGACGCTCGGTTCGACGGCGCTGCTGCTGGCCCACCATGCCACCCGCGGCACGGTCGCCTCCGCCCTGGTCTGGTACTCGGCGATGTCGCAGCTGAGCTTCTTCTTCGTGCTGGCCGGCTTCGCCATGCTCGCCGGCCTGGCCGGCGGCACCGGGTTCGCCGACCTCGCCACGATCGATCCCTTCACCTGGCAGGCGAGCGTCGCGTTCCTGCTGCTCCTGCTCGGCTTCGGCGGCAAGGCCGAGCTCGTGCCCCTGCACGTCTGGGTTCCCCGGGTGCTGCCCGAGGCCCCCGGCCATGTCGCCGCCGCGATGAGCGGGGCGATGGTCAACATCGGCGTCTACGGCGCCCTCCTCGTCGTCGTGCGGCTGCTGCCCGACGGCCCGGCTTGGTGGGGCGTGCTGATCATGGCGCTCGGCGGGGTGTCCGCGCTCTACGGGATCCTGCAGGCCTCGGTGGCGAGCAACCTCAAGGTGCTGCTGGCCTACTCCACGACCGAGAACATGGGGCTGGTGTTCCTGGGGCTCGGCGCATCCGTTCTGCTGCGCGCCGACAACGCCACGGCCGCAGCCGACGCGGCCCTCGTCGCCGCCCTGCTGCTGATGCTCAGCCACGCCGCGTTCAAGTCCACCCTGTTCCTCGGCGCGGGCGCCGTGGCCCGCGCGGCCGGCGAGATGAACCTCGACCGACTCGGCGGCCTCGGCAGCCGGATGCCGTGGACCGCCGCCGCCTTCGGCGCGGCCGCCATGGGTGCCGCGGCCCTGCCCGTCACGAGCGGGTTCGTCGCCGAGTGGATGCTGCTGCAGGCCCTGATCCACGGCTCCCGGGTCGACGGGGAGGTCGTCTCCGTCGCGGCATCCGTCGCCATGCCGCTCGCGGTCGCCGTGATCGCCCTCACCGCCGGGCTGGCACTGCTCACCTTCGTCAAGGCCTACGGGATCGCCTTCCTGGCCCGCCCGCGCTCCCAGGAGGCCAAACAGGCCCGCGAGGTACCCGTCATCATGCGCATCCCGCTCGCGATCGGCGCCCTGCTCGTGATCGGGCTCGGCGTGCTGCCCG
Organism: Cryobacterium sinapicolor; assembly: GCF_004403465.1. Classification (GTDB taxonomy): domain Bacteria; phylum Actinomycetota; class Actinomycetes; order Actinomycetales; family Microbacteriaceae; genus Cryobacterium; species Cryobacterium sinapicolor. The sequence goes on from NZ_SOGQ01000009.1 coordinate 83,992, forward strand.
GGCCGCTCGCCGTGGCCATCGGCGGCGCCGTGGGCCCCGAGTTCACCCCGGACGTGCGCACCATCGGCCTCGCGGGCATCGACGCCCGCGGCATCGACGCCGTGCTCGACCCCATCACCTTCGTGGTGCTGGCCGGGCTCCTGCTGGTACCCGTGCTGATCGTTCTGTTCCTCTCCGCCCGGCGCCACCCCACCCGCACCTCGCCGCTCCCCTGGGCCGGCGGCGGGTCCCGGCTGCGCCCACGGATGCAGTACACGGCCACCTCCTACGCCGAGCCGCTGGTGCGCGTGTTCGACGACGTGCTCCGGCCCTCCCGCGACGTCGAGGTCACCCACGCGGGCGAATCCCGCTACCTGGTGGAACGCGTGCACGTGGAACAGAGCGTGTCCGACGTGGTCGAGACCCGGCTCTACCGCCCGGTGCTGAACCTCATGCAACGAGCAGGCATCCTGGCCCGACGCGCGCAGAACGGCAGCATCCATCGCTACCTGTCCTACTCCTTCGTCGCCCTGCTGGTCGTTCTGATCGTGGTGTCCCTGTGACCGGCGCCGCGGCGATCATCATCGCCCTCGTCCAGCTGGTGCTGTTCGTGTTCCTCGCCCCCGTGTTGATCGGGGTGATCCGCCAGGTGCGGGCCCGCCTCGAGGGCCGGGCCGGTTCCGGCATCTGGCAACCGTGGCGCGATGTGCGTAAGCTCCTGGCGAAGAACCCGGTGCGCGCCGCCGGCAGCAGCTGGATGCTCGCAGCCGGCCCAGTCACCCTCCTGGTCTCCAGCCTGCTGCTCTGCGCCCTGCTGCCGCTGGTCGGCACCCTGCCGCTGCCGCTGATCCCCAGCGACCTGTTCGTGATCGTTTCCGTCATGCTGATCGGCGTCGTGGCCCTGGCCCTGGTCGGCCTCGACGCCGGCACCGCGTTCGGCGGGATGGGATCCAGCCGGCACATGACCGTCGCCGCCCTGGTCGAGCCGACCCTGCTGCTTGCGGTCTACGCGCTCTCCATCCCGGCCGGCACCTCGACGCTCTCACTGATCGTGGAGACCCGGCTCGCCAACCCGGCCGTGATCATCTCCCCGGTCAGCCTGCTGGCCATGGTCGCGCTGGCGATCGCCATCATGGCCGAGACCAGCCGCCTGCCGGTCGACAACCCGTCGACCCACCTCGAACTGACCATGCTGCACGAGGCCATGGTGCTGGAGGCGTCCGGCCGCGACCTGGCCTGGCTCGAACTCGGCTCCTGGCTCAAGCTGGCGGCCCTGCTCGGCCTGCTCAGCAACCTGATCGTGCCGTGGGGCATCGTGACCGACTTCTCGGTGCTCGGCGTCATAGTCGGCGTGGGCACCGTCACCGTGAAGGTCCTGCTGCTGGGCGTCGTGCTCAGCGTGGGTGAGGTCTTCCTGGCCAAGGCGCGGCTGTTCCGCGTGCCCGAGCTGCTGGCGGGGTCGTTCGCCCTGGGCCTGCTGGCCGTCACCGCTTCTTACCTGGTCGCTTAGGAGCATCCGTGTTCACCACCGTTTACCCGCAGTTGATCGGCCTCTGCACAGGCGCCCTGCTGCTCACCAGCGCCCTGATGGTCTGGCGGCACTCGCTGCTGGCGTCCATCCGACTGCTCAGCGTGCAGGGCTTCGCGCTGGCCGCGCTGGTCGCCGTGATCGGCGTGGAGGAGGGCGAGCTCGAGGTGATCCTCGTGGCCGTGCTCGTGCTGCTGGTCAAGGGCATGGCCCTGCCCTGGGTACTCGCCCGCGAGACCCATGCCACCACGCGAACGGATGAGGCGCCGCGCCTCAACCCGACGGCGGCCCTCCTGACCGTGGCACTGCTCACCATCCTCAGCTACGTCGTCGCCAGCCGACTGCTCACCGGCGACACCAGCATCTCGGCCCACGCAGCCCCGATCGGCCTCGCGATGGTGCTGATCGGGTTCCTGCTGCTGGTCACCCGCCGGCAGGCCGGATCGCAGCTGATCGGCTTCCTGGTGCTCGACAACGGAATCGCCACCGTCGCGTTTCTGACCTCGGGCGGCGTGCCGCTGTTCCTCGAGCTCGGCATCTCCCTGGACGTGCTGCTGGTGGTCGTCATCCTGTACGTCTTCGCCGGCCGTATGCGCAACAAGTTCGGCAACACCGAGATCGATCAGCTCAGAAAGTTGCACGACTGATGTCCTTCGCCCTCTGGACCCCTCTGGCCATCCCGGCCGTCCTCGCCCTGCTCAGCCTCGTCGTTCCCTCCCCCGCGCTGCGCCGGCTCAGCCCCGTCGCCTCCAGCGTCGCGGTGCTCGTCTCCGGTCTGCTCCTGGTGAGCGCCGTGCTCGCGGACCAGGTTCCGACTCTGGCCGGCGGGCTGCTCCGCGCGGACGCGCTGAGCGCCTACATGCTCACCGTGGTCGGCGCCGTCGGGCTCGTCTCAACCTGGGGCGGGCTCGGCCACGCCGGCAACGTTCCCGCCCGGTTCGCCGGCTCCTACGATGCCCTGATCTCCGTATTCCTGGCCGCGATGAGCCTCGCGGTGATCGCGGACAACATCGGTCTGATGTGGGCCGCGGTCGAGGCCACTACCATCGCCACGGCCTTCCTGGTCGGCCACCACCGCACCCCCCGCTCGCTGGAGGCCGCCTGGAAGTACGTCATCCTCGGCTCCGTCGGCGTGGCCATCGCCCTGCTCGGCATCGTGCTCATCTACGCCGCCTCCCGCGGCACCGGCGAGGCCACCCTCTCCTGGCTCGTGCTCAGCCAGGCCGGCCTGCCGCTCGACCCCGCGCTGATCCGCGCCGGCGGCGCCCTCGCCGTGCTCGGCTTCGCCACCAAGGCCGGGCTCGCCCCCATGCACAGCTGGCTGCCCGACGCGCACAGCCAGGCGCCGGCACCCGTCTCCGGGCTCATGTCGGGCGTGCTGCTCGCGGTCGCCCTCTACGCGATCCTCCGCATCCAGACCATCACCGACGCCGTGATCGGGCCGGACTTCCTGCGCATCATGCTCAGCGTCGGCGGGTTGCTCTCCCTCTTCGTAGCGGCGGCGCTCCTGATCCGCCAGCGCGACTTCAAACGGATGCTGGCCTACTCCAGCATCGAGCACATGGGAATGATGGCCATCGGCGCGGCCATCGGCGCGGCGGCCCTGCCGGCCGTGCTGCTGTACGTGCTCGGCCACGGGTTGACGAAGGCGACGCTGTTCGTGATCTCCGGGCGCATCCTCGAGGTCGAGGGCACCCCGAAGATCGACGACGTGCGCGCCCTGCTCGTGCGGCGACCGGGCCTGGCCGTGCTGTGGCTGATCGCCATGGCCGCCCTGATCGGATTCCCCCCGTTCAGCATCTTCTTCTCCGAGGTCGGCATCATCGTGGCCGGCTACGCGACAGGCATGGGCGTGGTGGTCGGCATCGCGCTGGTGCTGCTCCTCGTGATCTTCGCCAGCCTCACCCGTCTGACGGTGGCCATGACGATCGGGGCGCCGGTAGCGCAGACTTCGGCTTCGGTTGCGGCCCCGGCTGCGGTTCTGCCCTCGGCGGCTGCGCCCGGCATCGACGTCACCGGAGCGATGACCGGCGTGGTCCCCGCGGCCGGCGTCGGCGCATCCGTCACCCCGGTCGACGCCGAGCCTCGCCCGGAGGCGCCTATCGTGCCGGACCGGTCGGGCCACGGGCCGATGCTGCCGCTCATCCTGGCCCTGGGCACCACCGCGGTGGTGGCCTTCATCGCCGAACCGGTCGGCACGCTCCTGACGCGTGCGGCCGAGGTTCTGGGAGGAATCCAATGACGAAGCCGAGCCAGCTGTCAGCCGGCACCCCCGAGGTGCGCACGCTCACCCGCGACGAGCTGCGGGACGTAGTCGCCGCACTGCTGACCGAAGGCAACCGGCTCGCGCTGGTGGCCTGCCACGACGACGGCGACCGACTGCGCGTGGTCTACTCCTTCGTGGCCGTCTTCCCGCGGCGCCAGATCGACCTCGTCGTGCCGATCCCCTACGACGACGCCTGGATTCCGAGCCTGGCCGACCTCTCGTTCCCGGCCGGCAACTTCGAGCGCGGCACCCGCGACCTGTTCGGGGTGCGGCCGGCGAACCACCCCCAGCCCCACCGGCTGGTGCGCCACGGGCACTGGCCCCGCGGCTGGTACCCGATGCGCAAAGACGCACGGGACACCCCCGAATTCGAGCCCGACGTCGAGTCGTTCCCGTTCGTGGAGGTCGAGGGGCCCGGGGTCTACGAGATCGCGGTCGGCCCCATCCACGCCGGCATCATCGACCCCGGCCACTTCCGTTTCTCCGTGGTCGGCGAGACCATCGTGCGGATGGAAGCCCGCCAGTGGTACATGCACCGCGGCGTCGAGCGGCTCTTCGAGGGCCGTCTGCCCGAGGACGGTCTCGCAATGGCCGAGCAGATCGCCGGAGACACCGTGATCGGCCACACGCTGGCCTACGTCATGGCGATCGAAGCGGCCTCCGGCCTCGAGGTCTCCGAGCCCGACCGCCTGCTACGCGCCCTGCTGCTCGAACTCGAACGCCTCTACAACCATGTCTCCGATCTCGGATCGCTGGCCAACGACGTGGGGTTCAGCGTCGTGAACTCGCACACCCAGCGGCTGCGCGAAACGCTGCTCCGGATCAACAAGTCCGTCACCGGGCATCGATTCCTGCGCGGGGCGCTGTCGGTGGGCGGGGTGAACGTGCTCACCCTGCCGGATCCCGACGACCTGCGCCGGATCGCCGCCGACGTGCAGGAGATCATCGCAATCACTCTCGGGCACGCGATCGTACGGGACCGGTTCAGCGGCACCGCCCCGCTGCCAACCGCCCTGGCCGAGGCCATGGGCACGCTGGGCTACGTGGCGCGGGCATCCGGTATCGACGCCGACGCCCGACGCGACCACCCCTTCGTCGATCTCGGCGAACACTTCCACGTGGTCACTGATACCGGCGGCGACGTGCTCAGCCGTTACCGGGTGCGGGCCGGCGAGTTCGAGGTCTCCGTCGCGGTGGCGATCGACCTGATCGGCCGGCTGGGCGCGCACCGCGGCGACGTTGCCGCTGTGGCCGCTCCGGCGGCGACGGATGCTGCGTCGACGGCCGCGGCGACACCGGATACCCGCAGCGGCCTCGCCCTCGTGGAGGGGTGGCGCGGAACCATCTGCCACCGGGTCGAACTGGGCCGAGACGGCGCCATCACCCGGCTCAAGGTCGTCGACCCGTCCTACTTCAACTGGCCGGCGCTGCCGGTGGCTCTGTCCGAAACGATCGTGCCGGACTTCCCCCTGGTGAACAAGAGCTTCAACCAGTCCTACGCCGGCAACGACCTCTAGCCGCGCCTCGGGCTACTGCGTGTCCTGCTCGATGGTGCGGAGCAGGGCGTTGGAGTGCTCGAGGCTGGTCACGAGCATCCGCTTGGAGATGGCCAGGAGCTGGGCGACGCCCGGGTCGCGCAGGGCGTAGAAGATGGTGTTGCCGTCGCGGCGGGTGACGACCACGCCGGCACGGCGAAGGACACCCAGTTGCTGGGAGAGGTTGGACAGTTCGGCGCCGAGCACCTCGGCGAGGCTGCCGACCGACCGTTCCCCGCCGACGAGCTGCTCCAGAACCTGCACTCGCAACGGATGCCCGAGCGCCTTGAAGAGGTCGGACTTCAATTGGGCCATGGGGAGTCCGGTCGCTGACACCGTTTGATCATATCGCTAACCTGTAATACTTTCAAATAGGTGCGGGGTCTCGACAGGCTCGACCACCGAACCGCGCGTGTGCCTCGTGACTGTTCCCGTTCCGGACAAGAGTTACCGGCGTGCGGGCAACAGTTGACCGATTCGGCGACAGTCGTCTCCGGGAATGCAAAAAGCCCGCCCTGCCGTAGCAGGACGGGCTTTCCGTCTAGCCGACTAACCTGGCGAGAGGTTGTCGGTAGATCTAGCGGACTACGCCTCGGTCGAAACCGGTGCGTCCTCGGTGCCGGCCTCAGCCGACTCGTCGAGGACCGGGGCGAGCGAAAGCTTGCCACGGTCGTCAATCTTGGTGATCTCCACGAGGACCTTCTGACCCACGCCGAGCACGTCTTCGACGTTCTCGACCCGCTTGCCACCGGCGAGCTTGCGGACCTCGCTGATGTGCAGCAGTCCGTCCTTGCCCGGGAGCAGGGAGACGAAGGCGCCGAACGCGGCGATCTTGACGACGGTTCCAAGGAACTGCTCGCCGATCTCCGGGTTGGTCGGGTTCGCGATCGCGTTGACCTGGGCACGAGCTGCCTCGGCCGACGGTCCGTCAACGGCGCCGATGTACACCGTGCCGTCCTCCTCGATCGAGATGTCGGCGCCGGTCTGGTCCTGGATGGCGTTGATCGTCTTGCCCTTCGGGCCGATCAGCTCGCCGATCTTGTCGACGGGGATCTGCACGCTGATCACACGGGGCGCGGTCGGTGCCATCTCGTCGGGACGGTCGATGGCGGCGTTCAGCACCGACAGGATGGTCGCGCGAGCGTCCTTGGCCTGGGTGAGCGCGCCGGCGAGAACGGATGCCGGGATGCCGTCGAGCTTCGTGTCGAGCTGGATCGCGGTGACGAACTCGCTCGTGCCGGCGACCTTGAAGTCCATGTCGCCGAGGGCGTCTTCGGCGCCGAGGATGTCGGTGAGAGCCGCGTAGCGGGTCTTGCCGTCGACGGTGTCGGAGATGAGGCCCATGGCGATGCCGGCAACGGGTGCGCGCAGCGGCACACCGGCGTTGAGCAGCGACAGGGTCGAGGCGCAGACGGAACCCATCGAGGTGGATCCGTTGGAGCTGAGCGCCTCGGAGACCTGACGGATGGCGTAGGGGAACTCCTCGCGCGTCGGCAGCACGGGGACCAGGGCACGCTCAGCGAGCGCGCCGTGGCCGATCTCGCGGCGTTTCGGCGTTCCGACCCGGCCGGTCTCACCGGTCGAGTAGGGCGGGAAGTTGTAGTTGTGCATGTAGCGCTTCTTGGTGACCGGGCTCAGGGAGTCGATCGTCTGCTCGAGCTTGAGCATGTTCAGCGTGGTGACGCCCAGGATCTGGGTCTCGCCGCGCTGGAAGATCGCCGACCCGTGCACGCGCGGGATGATGGCAACCTCGGCGTCGAGCGGGCGGATGTCCGCGAGCCCACGGCCGTCGATGCGGATGCCCTCGTTGAGAACGCGCGAGCGCACGACGAGCTTGGTGACCGACTTGTACGCGGCGGACACCTGGTTGTTCGCGCCGGCGTCGAGTTCGCCGGCGGCGACCTTGGCAGCGATGGCTTCCTTGACGGATGCCTTGAGTGCGTCATCCGCGTTCTGGCGCTCGATCTTGTCGGCGATCTGGTAGACGGCCCCCAGCTGGTCGTACGCGAGAGCGGCGACGGCGTCGTAGGTGGCCGGCTGGTAGGACGGGAACACCGGGTAGGCGCCGGTCGGCTTGGCGGCCGAGGCGGCAACCTTCTGCTGCGCTTCGATGAGCTGCTTGATGAAGGGTTTCGAGGCTTCGATGCCCTCGGCGATGACCTCTTCGTTCGGCTTGATGGCGCCGCCCTTGATGAGGTCCCAGGCGTTGTCGGTGGCTTCGGCTTCGATCATCATGATCGCGACATCCTGCGCGCCGTTGGCGTCGGTCACGACGCGGCCGGCGACGACCATGCTGAACACGGCGTCAACGATCTGCGAGTGCTTCGGGAAGGCAACCCACTGGCCGGAGCCGTTCTCGTCGGGGATGAGGGCGACGCGGACGCCACCGATCGGGCCCGAGAAGGGGAGGCCGGCGAGCTGGGTCGACATCGACGCCGCGTTGATCGCGAGCACGTCGTAGTACTCGTCGGGCGCGATGGCCAGAACGGTGACGACGACCTGGATCTCGTTGCGGAGACCGTCGACGAACGACGGGCGCAGCGGCCGGTCGATCAGACGGCAGGTGAGGATCGCCTCGGTCGACGGGCGACCTTCGCGACGGAAGAAGCTGCCCGGGATGCGTCCGGCAGCGTACATGCGCTCCTCGACGTCGATGGTGAGGGGGAAGAAATCGAAGTTTTCCTTCGGGTTCTTGCTGGCGCTCGTGGCGGAGAGAAGCATGGTCTCTTCGTCGATGTAGGCGGCGGCCGAGCCCTGCGCCTGCTGGGCGAGACGCCCGGTTTCGAAACGGATGGTGCGTGTGCCGTACTTGCCGTTATCGATAACGGTTTCGGCGAACGTGATTTCTGGACCCTCCATATGGGGGTTCTCTCCTTTGGTTTTTTGCTTCTCGCCATTCTGGCGACGAAGACTCGGTTGCCCGTATGGCGCGCGAGCTGGACGCGGAGGAGAAGGGCACGTGCTGGCCACCAGTAGAAATTCACCAACCGCGGCTGTCGCCGCCGGGTTGGGAAACCACCACCGAGGACCAGCCTGCTGCCGGTCTGCTCCGTATTGAGCGTGATTCTGCGTGGTCACTCCGAAGATTGACCTTCTCAAGCCTAACAGAACACGCTCAGCCTGCCGGGAGCACCGCGTCGAACACCGGGCCGTCGACGCAGACCAGCGGCCCCTCGACGGCGGGATCCGTAGCCACCGGCGCGGCGCATCCGTGGCAGTAGCCGAGGCCGCAGGCCATGTGGGCCTCCAGCGAGACCTGCACCGGCACCCCCCACTCGGCGCCGAGTTCGGCGGCCAGGCGGGCGAGCACACCGGCGCCGCAGACCAGGATCACGTCGGGCGGGGCCCCGGCGAAGAGCCCGCGCAGGCGTTCGCCGAGCGCCGCGAGCGCACTCGAGCCGTCGTCGTCGGTGACGGGGATGACCGTGGCACCGAGTTCGGCGCAATCGGCCGACCCGATCAGGTTGGCCCGTGACCGTCCGCTGAGCACGACCGTGGCGTCGATGCCGAGCCGGGCGGCGTCTTCGACCGAGCCCATGATGGCGCAGACGCCGACCCCGCGGCCGATCATCAGGGCCGTGCGGGCGGGCCGCGGGCCGGCGGCATCCGGGCCGGCAGCATCCGGAAACTCGAAGCCGCGGCCCAGCGGGCCGGTGACCAGGAGGCGCTCCCCCACGCCCACGTCGACGAGCGCGGTGGTGCCGCGGCCGGCCACGCCGTAGATCACCTCCACGGTGCCCTGCTCAGGGTGCCGCCGGTGGATGGCCATCGGCCGGGGGAGCAGGATGCGCTCCCCCAGCGCCGGCGGCACGGTGATCATCAGGAACTGTCCGGCCAGGGCGGTCGTCGCAATGGTGGCGCTGGCCAGCACGAGCCGGCGGTACCGCTCCCCCACGACCTCGTGCACGAGAACGGCGGCGTCGTCCCAGACCGGGTCGGGCCGGGGCATCCGTTCGGGCGGGCGCACCGCGATGAGACCGGCGAGCGCGGCCTCGTCGGCGGCGGCGAAGGCCTGTTGGCGGCGCAGGACGGCGAGGCGTTCCGCGACTGTCGCGGTTGTACCGGTCATCAGGCTCTCCACAGTTCGATCAGTTCGGCGATGTCAGCCGCGGCGGCGCCCTCACAGCGCTCCTGCAGCGCGCGGATGATTTCGACCATGGCGAACGGGCGTCCGAAGCTGGCCGTGCCGACCTGCACCGCGCGGGCGCCGACCGAGAAGTAGTCGAGGGCGTCGTCGGCTGTTTCGATGCCGCCGCAGGCGATCACCGGGATGTCGACCGCCCGGGCGGCCAGCCAGACCAGCCGCAGCACGACGGGTCGGATGTTTGGTCCGGACAGGCCGCCGATGACGTTGCCGAGGACGGGGCTGCGGGTGTCGGCCGTGAGCGGCAGCGCGGGGATGGAGTTGGCCACGCAGACGGCGTCGGCGCCGGCCGCCTCGGCTGCCTGGGCGCAGTCCGCGATCGAGGAGACGAGCACGGGCAGCTTGACGATCAGGGGTTTGTCGGTCTCGCGCCGGACGGCCTGCACGACCGTCCCGATGGCGTCGGGGTCGGAGCCGATGTCGGTGCCGTGGCGGTCGAGGTTCGGACAGGAGACGTTGAGCTCGTAGGCGTCGCCCGCGCCCCGCAGGCCGCGCACGACGGGGGCGTATTCGCCGGGCCGGTGGCCGCCGACGCTGACGATCACGGGCACGCCGAGCGCGAGGTAGAGCGGATGCTGCGCCGCGAGGTAGCCGGCGGCGCCGCGACTCGGGATGCCGACGCTGTTGACCATCCCGGCCCGGAGCTCGGTCAGGCGATGCGCCGCGTTGCCGCCGCGCGGGGTGCCGAACACGGTCTTGGTGACGACGGCGCCGAGCTCGGCGACGGGGATCAGTCGGCCGAGCGCGGGCCCGAAGCAGCCCGAGGCAGGCATGACCGGGTTGGCGAGGGTGAGGCTGCCGATTCGCACCGAGAGGTTGACCGCCTCGAAGGCGCGGCGGGCGTCGAAGAAGGCGCGGCGCGCATCCGTCGGGGGCATAGGGGGTGCGATGGTCATGGTGCCTGCTTCCGCGGGTGGTTCACGGTCGGGCGACGGATGCCGCGAGCCGGCCGTTCTCGGCCTCGGCCTTCAGAGAGGCGTGCGTGGGTGCCTCGGGAACGTGGGCCGGGCGGTTCGCGGCCAGCTCCTTGCGGAGCACAGGCACCACCTCGCCGCCGAGGATGTCGAGCTGCTCGAGCACGGTCTTCAGCGGCAGTCCGGCGTGGTCCATCAGGAACAGCTGGCGCTGGTAGTCGCCGAAGTAGTCGCGCATGCCGGCGTAGCGGTCGATGATCTGCTGCGGGCTGCCGACGGTCAGGGGCGTCCGCTCGGTGAACTCCTCGAGGCTCGGGCCGTGGCCGTAGACCGGGGCGTTGTCGAAGTAGGGCCGGAATTCGTCGACCGCTTCCTGCGAGTTCGTGCGCATGAAGACCTGGCCGCCGAGGCCCACGATGGCCTGGTCGGCGCGGCCGTGGCCGTAGTGCTCGAACCGGGCCCGGTAGAGGCCGATCAGCTGGAGGTAGTGCTCCCGGGGCCAGAAGATGTTGTTGGCGAAGAAGCCGTCCCCGTAGAACGCGGCCTGCTCGGCGATCTCCGGGCTGCGGATGCTGGCGTGCCAGACGAAGGGCGGCACCCCGTCGAGGGGACGCGGCGTCGACTGGAACCCCTGCAACGGGGTGCGGAACTGGCCCTCCCAGTCCACGACGTCCTCGCGCCAGAGCCGGCGCAGCAGGGCATAGTTCTCCAGCGCGAGCGGGATGCCCTGGCGGACATCCTGGCCGAACCACGGGTAGACCGGGCCGGTGTTGCCGCGGCCGAGCATCAAGTCGACTCGACCGTCGGAGAGGTGCTGCAGCATGGCGAAGTCCTCGGCGATCTTGACCGGGTCGTTCGTCGTGATCAGGGTCGTGGCCGTGGAGAGGATGATGTGCTCGGTCTTCGCGGCGATGTAGCCGAGCATCGTCGTCGGAGAGGACGGCACGAACGGCGGGTTGTGGTGCTCGCCGGCCGCGAAGACGTCGAGTCCGACCTCTTCGGCCTTCCGGGCGATGGCGACCATGGCGGTGATGCGCTCGTGCTCGGTGGGGGTGCGGCCGGTCGTGGGGTTGGCCGTGAGGTCACCCACGGTGAAGATCCCGAATTGCATGTGCAGCCTCCCACTCGCGCGGCGCGCAGAGACGAGTCTATTCGCTGGCCCGCCTCACGGAGCCGGCCAGGCGGTCGAGCGAATGCTGGATGGCAACCGCCGCGGCCCCACGGGCCCAGGAAGAGACCCCACTGTCGTCGACGACGATCGTCAGCGGCGTCGCCGCCGGGTCGCGGTCGGCTCGGGCAGCGGCGATGACGTCCTCGGATGCCTGCGCCCACAGTCCGATCCCCTCGCCGGAGAGCACGATCGTGTCAAGCATCCCGATATTGGCAATCACCGCGATCAACCGGCCCAGGGCGCGGCCGGTGGCGGTGACGACGGATGCCGCAGCTCGGTTCCCCTCCACCGCCAGCCGGAGCACCTCGTCGTAGCCGACCTCGCGGCCGAGGGCCACGCTGACCTGGGCGGACACGCTCTGGCTCGTGAGCATGGCCTGCGAGCAGCCGCGGTGTCCCTCGGGGCAGAGTGGCCCGTTTGGGTCGAGCGGGATGTGCCCGCCGAGGCCCAGGCCGCTGTCGACCGTCACGATCACCCGGTCATGGACGACCAGTCCGTAGCCGACGCCGACGCCGACGGTCAGAACCGCGAAGGTCGGGGCACCCCGGACCGCTCCGAACCACTGTTCCGCGGAGGTGAGCGCGACGACGTCGTTCTCGATCGTGACTGGGATTCCCAGCAGGTGCTCGAGCTGCGCGGCCAGGTCCACGTCGTGCCAGCCCAGGAAGGGCGCCCGGGTCACGACCCGGGCGCCGGTGACGTGCCCGCCCACGCAGACGCCGAGCCCGGACAGGCCGTCCGGGCCGCCGAGCTCGCGCACGACTTCCTCGATCCTCGCCACGACGTGTTCGACCGCGTGGCCGGCCAGCAGCCGCCGGGCCGAGCCCAGTTGGTTGGCACGCAGGTCGGTGAGCACCCCGAATACGTCGTCGCCGGCGAGCTTCACCCCGACGAATCGGCTGGCATCCACCCGCACGTCCAGCGGACGGGCCGGACGCCCGACCGTTCCGTCGGGCTCTTCGCTGGCCTCGACGAAGAGGCCCCGGTCGAGGAACGGCTTGCTCAGCCGGGTGAGGCTGGCCGGCGACAGTCCGAGACGACGGCCGAGGTCGCCGCGAGAAATCGGGCCGTGGATGAGCACGGCGCGCGCGAGTTCCCGGGAGGTCTCGCTCACCGTCGACGGTGTATCCGTGGTCATATCCGCTCCCCGAGGTGCTATTTGTTCCATAATGGCATGAATGGGCTGCCTCCGATGGAATTTTGGCCCCTCAATGGCACAGAATTCTGGAGTTGACGTCCTATTCTTTTTGCCGTAGAAAGATTCTAGCAGTGACATGACGGCCTAAGGAGCCCCGCAATGACGGATACGACGACGTACCAGACCCCCTCCCGGCGACGGCATCGGGGGCGGAAGTTCGGCACGCTGGAGCGATCCGTGGCACTCCTCCTGGTCGGAATGCTCGGCCTCGGCGCCCTCAGCGGCTGCGTCCCGGGCGAGACGGACGTCGTCACCCTCGATTTCTTCCAGTTCAAATCCGAGGCCATCGCTGACTTCGATGGCATCATCGCCGATTTCGAGGCCGAGAACCCCGGCATCCGGGTGACGCAGAACGCCGTCCCCGACGCGGACACCGCCATCCGCACCCTGCTGGTCAAAGACAAGGTGCCCGATGTGATCAGCCTGAACGGATCGGGCAACTTCGGCCAGCTCGCACGGGCGGGCGTCTTCCACGACTTCACCGGCGACCCCATTCTCGACCAGATCAACCCGGCCGTGCAGGACATCGTCGGAGCCCTCGGCTCCCACGAGAACGAGGTGAACGCCCTCGGCTTCGTGAACAACGGCAACGGCGTGCTCTACAACCGCGACATCTTCGCCGCGCAAGGCATCGAGATCCCCACCACCTGGGACGAACTGATCGCCGCCTGCGACGCCCTCCAGGCGGCCGGAATCGCCCCGTTCTACGGCACCGCGGCCGACGCTTGGACGGTGCAATCCCCGCTGAACGGTCTCGGCGCCCAGCTCGGCGGCGACGACTTTTTCCCCGACCTCCGCGCGGAGGGTGCGGAGGTCGGTCCCGACTCGGCCGTCTCGTTCGCGAAGAACTACGACGAGACGTTCGAGAAGCTGCAGACACTGTATTCCTACGCGCAGGACGGCTACCTCGGCCGCACCTACGAAGACGGCAACCTGGCCTTCGCGAACGGGGAATCGGCCATGCTGATGCAGGGGATCTGGGCACTCAGCCCGATCCTGGCCAACAACCCCGACATCAGCGTCGGCGGTTTCCCCTACCCCGTGACGGATGACCCGGCCGACATCGAGCTCGTCTCCGGTGTCGACGTGGCCATCGCCATCGGCCGTGATACGCCGCACCTCGCCGAGGCGCAGCTGTTCGTGGACTTCCTTTTCCAGAAGGAGGTGCTCAACTCCTTCGCAGCCTCTCAGAACATGTTTTCGACGGCCCGTGACGCGGCCGAGAACACCAACCCGGCCCTGGCGGAACTGCAACCGTACTTCCAGGCCGGCCAGATCACCGGCTTCATCGATCACCAGATCCCGGCGAGCATCCCGCTCGGGCCGATCGTGCAGCAGTTCCTGACGGACACGAACAGCGCGAACGCGCTGGCCACACTCGACAACGAGTGGCGCAAGGTCGCGTCACGCACCACCTCGACCCGAAGCGGAGACTAACAATGGCTACTCCCGTCCTGACCCGGCCACGGCCGGAGCGCACGCCCCGAGGATCCCGGCCGAGCACCGTGCGACGTCGCGTCGGCGCCACCCCGCGCGCCTTCTACTGGATGGTCGTCCCCGCGGTCGCCGTCTTCGCGCTGCTGCATACCGTCCCGGTGCTCATCGGCGTCTTTTTCTCCTTCACCAACTACGCCGGCTTCGGCTCGTGGGACTTCGTCGGGTTCGGCAACTTCCTCGCCCTGTTCCAGGATGACCGGGTGCTGAAGGCCTACGGATTCACCTTCGGGTTCGCCATCGTCGCCACCATCCTCACCAACGTGATCTCTCTGGCCATCGCGGTCGGGCTCAACGCGAAGATCGCGTTCCAGTCCACCTTCCGCGGCATCTTCTTCATCCCCTACGTGCTCGCGATCCTGGTCGTCGGCTACGTCTTCCAGTATTTCTTCGCCAACTCGCTGCCCCGGATCCTGTCGAACGTCCCGGTGTTCCGTGACAACATCCTGACCAACCCGGACTGGGCGTGGACGGCCATCGTCGCCCTCGCCGTCTGGCAGGCCTGCGCGTTCGCGATCATCCTCTATCTGGCCGGGCTGCAAACGATTCCTCAGGAGCTCTACGAGGCATCCGCCATCGACGGCGCCACGCCGGGACGGCAGTTCCGGTCGATCACGTTCCCCATGATCAGCGCCTTCTTCACCATCAACATGGTGCTCAGCCTGAAGGGGTTCCTGCAGACCTTCGACCACATCGTCGCCCTCACCGCCGGGGGGCCGGGAACCTCGACCGAATCGATCACCCTGCTCATCTTCCGGGGCGGCTTCCAGGGCGGCGAGTTCGCCTACCAGTCCGCCAACGCGGTCCTGTTCGTCGTCGTCATCATGCTCGTCTCGTTCCTGCAGTTCCGAATTCTCCAGCGCAAGGAGGCCGACTTCTAATGGCTATCACCATCGACTCCCCCGCCACAGTCGAACCCGTGTCCCTCCGCATCGAGCGGGACCCGCGTGGAGTCCGGCGTATCACCGGCAACCGCACCCGGATCAACTGGTGGGCCACGGCGCTGATCGCGATCTGCGCGATCACCGTGCTCGTGCCGCTCTATTTCGCGGTGATCACCGCGCTGAAGACCCCCGACCAGCTCGGCGGCACCGGATTCGAACTGCCCACCGGTTTCCACTGGCAGAACTTCGTCGACGCCTGGACGCTGACCCGGTTCCCGCAGGCGCTGCTGAACACGGCCCTGATCACCGTCGGCGCCGTCGTGCTCACCCTGTTGACGAACTCGCTGGTGGCCTATGCCATCGCCCGCAACCTGCACAAGCCGTTCTTCAAGGGCGTCTACTTCTACCTGCTGTCCGCGATCTTCATCCCGTTCCCGATCATCATGCTCCCGGTTGTGAAGGAGACGGCCCTGTTCGGCCTCGACAACCAGGTCGGGCTGATCCTGCTCTACGCGGTGTTCGGGCTCTCCCTCAACGTCTTCATCTACGTCGCGTTCATCAAGTCGATCCCGATCGAGCTTGAGGAGGCGGCCTACACCGACGGGGCGACCACCTGGCGGGTGTACTGGCAGATCATCTTCCCACTGCTGACCCCGATGAACGCGACCGTCGGCATCCTCACCTGCGTCTGGGCGTGGAACGACTTCATCCTGCCGCTCGTCGTGCTCTCCGACCCGGCGGCGCGCACCCTGCAGCTTTCCCAGTTCGTGTTCCAGGGCCAGTTCAACACCAACTACTCGGCCGCGTTCGCCTCGTACCTGATGGCCATGGCCCCGCTGCTGATTGTGTACATTTTTGCCCAGCGCTGGGTCATCTCCGGCGTGATGAGAGGATCGATCAAATGACAAACACCGCACCGACGGCCTCCCCTGAGACCGGCGCCCCCTGGTGGGCCAGCGCCATCGTCTACCAGGTGTACCCGCGCAGCTTCGCGGACTCCGACGGTGACGGGATCGGCGACCTCGGCGGCATCCGTTCGAAGCTCGACTACCTCACCGAACTCGGTGTCGACGCGGTCTGGCTGTCCCCCGTCTACCCGTCGCCGCAGCACGACAACGGCTACGACATCAGCGACTACCAGGACATCGAACCGGTCTTCGGCAGCCTGGCGGAGTTCGATTTGCTGCTGGCCGAGGCTCATGAGCGCGGCCTCAAGATCGTGATGGACCTGGTGGTGAACCACACCAGCGACGAGCACGCCTGGTTCCGGGAATCCCGCTCGTCGCTGACGAATCCGAAGCGCGACTGGTACTGGTGGCGCAAGCCGCGGGCCGACGGCGGCCCGCCGAACGGCTGGGGCAGCGCCTTCAGCGGCCCGGCCTGGACCCTCGATCCGGCGACCGGCGAGTACTACCTGCACCTGTTCGCGAAGCAGCAGCCCGACCTCAACTGGGAGAACCCCGAGGTGCGACAGGCGGTCTACCTGATGATGAACTGGTGGCTGGACCGCGGCGTCGACGGCTTCCGGATGGACGTGATCAACTTCATCGCCAAGCAGGTCGAGCTGATCGACGGGCCGACTCCGGCCACCGGAGGCGGCTCCCCGATGGGTGCGCAGATCCACGAGTTCCTGCAGGAGATGCACCGAGAGGTCTTCGACGGGCGCGAAGGCCGGCACCTCACCGTCGGCGAGATGCCCGGTGTGAGCACCGCCGACGCCCGGCTGTTCACCGACCCGGCCCGGCGCGAGGTCGACATGATATTCCAATTCGAGCATGTAGGCCTGGACCAGGGTGAGCACAAGTTCGACGTGCTCCCCCGCAGCCTGCCGGCACTGAAGCAGAGCCTGTCCCGCTGGCAGGACGGCCTCGCCGCCACCGGCTGGAACAGCCTCTATCTGAACAACCACGACCAACCCCGACTGGTGTCCCGTTTCGGCAACGACACCGAGTACCGCTACGAGTCGGCGACGCTCTGGGCGCTGGTGCTCCACCTACATCGCGGCACGCCCTACATCTACCAGGGCGAGGAGATCGGCATGACCAACGTGCGGTTCGACACCATCGACGATTACCGCGACCTCGAGTCCCTCAACCACTACCGCGAGGCCGTGGACGAGTTCGACCTGGACCCGGGCACCGTGCTTGCCGGCGTGCAGACCATGGGCCGCGACAACGCGCGCACCCCCATGCAGTGGGATTCCTCGCCGCAGGCCGGCTTCACCGCCGGCACGCCGTGGCTGGCCGTGAACCCGAACAGCACTCATCTCAACGTGGCCGCCGACCTCGCGGGCGAGCGGAGCGTGTTCCGCTTTTACCAGCACCTGATCAGACTGCGGCACGCCAACGGGACGGTCGCCCTCGGCGACTTCACCCTCCTCGAACCCGACCACGAGGCGCTCTACGCCTTCACCCGCACCCAGGGTGACGAGACGCTGCTCGTCGTCGCGAACGCATCCGATGCCCCGCTCACCGACCCGCTTTCGATGGACGTCTCCGGCGCGGAATTGGTTCTGTCCAACTACCCGGTCAGGGTGGATGCCGCCGCACCGGCCGCGATCACGGTGCTGCGCCCGTGGGAGGCGCGCCTCTACCGGCTGTAGGTTGCCTCGGCCCGCCGGGGCCGAGGGTCCTCACGGCGCACCAGCTTGAACGCCGTGAGGATGAGGCCGCCGATCACTCCGAGTACGGCGCCGCTCCCGTTTGCGACCAGATCGCGCACATCCGGGACCCGGGTCGGCAGGAACTGCTGGATGAACTCGATCGATCCCGTGAGCAGGACGGCGACGACGATCGCCAGCCACCACAGCCGGCGTCCGAACAGGAGTAACAGGAACACACCGATCGGGATGAACATGGCGATGTTGGCCGCGAATTCGACCCGCCCGTAGGTGATCCAGTCGGTGGCGTCGTGCCGGTCGAAGAATCGAAGCGCCCGCAGCAGCAGCTCGTTGTTGCCACTGTCGAGCGGCTGCGGCCCGAGGGTCACCCAGCCCACGGACGCCAGGTAGGCGAGCGTGACCAGGGACAGGACGGGATGGCGATGCAGCATGGCTCCATCCTCCCCGATCGTTGCTGGGGGTCCACCCGGTGCGCCGTCCCCGAACGGCGACAATGGGGCTATTGCTTGCCCAGGGCAGCCTTTTCCTCGGCGATGAGCTCGTCGCGGAGGGTGTCGTCGAAAACGCGTTTGGCCTCGATCCCGACCACGGAGTGGCGACGGCCGTAGAGGAAGTACACGGCGATTCCGATGGCGAGCCACACCGCGAAGCGCACCCAGGTGAGCGTCGTCAGGTTGAGCATCAGCCAGAAGCAGAGCGCCGCAGACAGGATCGGCAGGAAGGGAGAGAAGGGCACCTTGAAGGCTCGGGGCAGGTCGGGGCGCTTCTTGCGCAGCACGACCACGGCGATGCTGACCAGCACGAAGGCCGACAGCGTGCCAATGTTGATCATTTCCTCGAGCACGCCCACGTCGGTGAAGCCGGCGATCAGGGCGACCGCGGCGCCGGAGATGATCTGCACCCGGGCGGGCGTTCCGCGCTTGGACGAGGTGACGCTCAGACCGCGGGGCAGCAGGCCATCCCGGCTCATGGCGAAGAGCACGCGGGAGAGGCCGAGGAGCAGCACCATGATCACGGTGGTCAGCCCCACGAGGATGCCGACCGAGATGACCTGGGCGGCCCAGCCCGCGCCGACCGAGATGAACGCCGTCGCGAGCGAGGCGTTGGGGTCGTCGGCGAGGACCGTGTAGGGAACCATGCCGGTGAGCACGAGGCTGACGCCGAGGTACAGCACCGTCACGATGGCCAGACCGGCGAAGATGCCGCGCGGCAGGGTCTTCTGCGGGTTCTTGACCTCTTCCGCGCTGGTGGCGACCACATCGAAGCCGATGAACGCGAAGAAGACGAGCGAGGCACCGGCGAGCAGGCCGAACAGCCCGTACTGGGCCGGCTGAGCGCCGGTCATGAACGAGAAGAGGGACTGCATCCAGACATCGCCGTCGCCGCCCGTGGACGGCACGGCCTCGGGAATGAACGGCGTGTAGTTCTTCGGGTTGATGAAGAAGGCGCCCACAACGATCACGAACAGCACGATCGCGACTTTGAGGATGGTGAAGATGCTGGCGACGCGCGCCGACAGCTTGGTGCCCAGCACCAGCAGGGTGGTGAAGACGGCGACGATGACGAACGCACCCCAACTGACCTGCAGACCGAAGACCGGGATCGTGGCCGGGACATCCCAGTTCCAGAGTGCGAAGACCTCGCTCAGGTAGATCCCCCAGTACTTCGCGATCACGGCCGCGGCGGTGAGCATCTCAAGGATCAGGTCCCAGCCGATGATCCAGGCGAGCAGCTCGCCGAGGGTCGCGTACGTGAAGGTGTACGCCGAACCGGCCACCGGGACCGCCGAGGCGAATTCCGCGTAACACATGATGGCCAGGGCGCAGGTGATCGCGGCGAGCAGGAACGCCAGGGTGACGGATGGCCCGGCGTAGCTTCCGGCCGCTTTCGCACCGACCGAGAAGATTCCGGCGCCGACGGCGACCGCGACTCCCATGATCATGAGGTCCCAGGTGCCCAGCGTGCGCTTGAGGCTGTGGCCCTTCTCGAGGGAGTCGGCCATGGAGGCTTCGATACTCTTGGTGCGCCAGACGCTCATAACTGGGTGCTTCCGTTCCGTTGGGTACCGGTCAATGTTAGGCCCCCGCCGGGTTTTCCCGCCCCGGCCGTCCGACTGCCCGGAGCGCCGAGTCCGTCGAGTCCGCTCGCCGGCGGTGACCCCGCCCCGAACGAATTCGACGGAGATTTTGCCGAAATCGTGCCCGATTGCGCTGATAGAACGGTATTCCATGAGAATCTCCGTCGAATTCGTTGGGGCGTCACGCAGCCGGAGGATCGGCCCTCCCTCGCCTAGCATTGAGCGGTGCCCACCGACCTCCGCCACTCCCCAGGGGCCCGGGTCGGCCTGTCGATCGCCGTGGCCACCGGGCTCTACGGCCTCTCGTTCGGCGCCCTCGCGGTCTCGTCGGGACTCGACGTCTGGCAGACGTCGGCGCTGAGCCTGCTCCTCTTCTCCGGGGGATCCCAGTTCGCCTTCATCGGGGTGATCGCCGGCGGCGGCAGCGGTGCGGCGGCCGCCGGCGCGGCGGCGCTCCTCGGCATCCGTAACGGGGTGTACGGGATGCAGCTGAATGCCCTGCTGCACCCTCGTGGCTGGCGCCGCTTCGCCGCCGCCCACGTCACCATCGACGAGTCACTCGCCACGAGCACCGGGCAGACCGTGCTCCTCGAGCAGAAACGGGGGTTCTGGGTGGCCGGCCTGGGCATCTTCGTGCTCTGGAACGTGTTCACCCTGATCGGAGCGCTCGCGGGCGACGCCTTGGGTGACCCGAAGCAGTGGGGCCTCGACGGGGCAGCGGTCGCGGCGTTCCTCGGGCTGCTCTGGCCACGGCTGCGGTCGAGGGAGGCCGGGGCGATCGCCGTGGCCTGCGCCCTCGCCACCATGCTGGCCGTGCCGTTCGTGCCGCCGGGCGTGCCGATCCTGGTTGCGGCCGTCGTTGCCGGGGCCATCGGCTGGTTCGGGTTTCGGCACGGGCCCGACGGTGAGGGGCTCGAACCCGACTTGGACCCCTATCCCGCGCCGCAGGGCCGGCCCGGGCCGACGGATGCGCAGGCGACCCGATGAGCGTCTGGGTCTGGATCCTGGTGGCCTGCGCGGCGGCATTCGTCACGAAGCTGCTCGGCTATCTCGTGCCGCGGAAGTTGCTCGCCAACGCGCGCATCGCCCGCGTCGCCGGCACTCTGACGATCGGCCTGCTGGCCTCCCTGACGGTGGCGAACACCGTGGCCACCGGCCAGGAGCTGGTCGTCGACGCCCGGCTCGGCGCCCTCGTCGCCGCGGCGATCGCGCTCTGGCTCAAAGCCCCGTTCCTGGTGGTGGTCATCGTGGGCGCCGCCGCGGCCGCGGGACTGCGGCTCCTGGGTGCGGCCTAGGGTCGCCCACGCTCACCTGTTGCCCGTTCGGACAACTGTTGCCGGCACACCGGCAACGGATGTCCGATCCGGCAACGATTGCGGGCCGGGCCGGGCCGGGCCGGGCCGCCGGTGGCGGTAGGGTTTTCGGAACGGCTAGCTGCCGACCACGTTTTTCAATGTTGAAGAAATGAGTGTGTGATGAGCGGAAAATACGAGCTCTACGCAGAACGATCCGGCGGATATCAGTTTCGGCTGAAGGCCAACAACGGCGAAGTGATCGCGACCTCCGAGAGCTACCATTCCAAGGCGGAGGCCCTCAAGGGCATCGAGGCGCTGAAGACCCACGTCAAGTCGCACGTGGTCGACATGACGGAACCGGACGCCTGAGCCGAGTTCGCGTCCGGCGTCGAACCAATTCGACGGAGATTCTCCTGGAAACAGGGTATTTCCACGGTTGTGAGCCCGTTTCGGGCAAAATCTCCGTCGAATTCGTTCGGGGCGGAGGTCTCGCTGTGCGACAACCGCCCCGGAGCGCCTAGCCGGCCCTGAGCAGTGCGGCGGCGAGGTGCTCGCCGATCAGGAGCTGAGCAGCGAGCAGTTCCAGCGTGCGCTCACGACCGGGTGAGGTGGCCATGTCGGCGCCCGTGTGAGCGGAGGCGATCGGCTGCAGCATGACCTCGTCGACCCCGAACTGCGCCGCGAGGGCACGGATGCGCGCGGCTGCGGCGACGGGTTCGTCGATGATCCAGGCGGCCGTCATCCGTTCGACCATCTCGAGCAGCGCCGGCGCCATCGGCGCGGCGGCGGCCTCTTCGACCGTTGCGAGCGGGCCGAGCGGAAGGCCCGATCGCAGCCGCGCCATCTGCTGCATCTGAGGCAGCGCGAGGGCGAGGGCTTCGCCTCTGGTGTCGGCGACCGACACGTTCAGGGTGAGGATCGTGCGCGGCGCGTCGAGGGTCTCGCTGGGTGTGAACCCGCGGCGGTACAGCTCGAGGGCCGCCGTGGTGCCGTCGCCGGCGAAGTGGTTGGCGAACACGTAGGGCATGCCCTGCCGGGCGGCGAGCCGGGCCGAGTAGTCGCTGGAGCCGAGCAGCCAGATTTCGGGTATCCCCGTGGCGGCCGGTGTCGCGTGCAGGGTGTACTCCCGGCCGGAGGTGAGGCTGAGCGACGCCCCGTCGGGGTGTAACAGCGCCGCGATGTCGGCGATGTTGCGCGGGAACGCGTCGACCTCGCTGACGGCTCCGCTCGAGCGCAGCAGCGCGGTGATCATCGGGTCGCTGCCGGGCGCCCGGCCCAGTCCCAGGTCGATGCGGCCGGGGTACGCGGCCTCGAGGATGCCGAACTGCTCGGCGATCACCAGCGGTGAGTGGTTCGGCAGCATGACACCCCCGGCGCCGACCCGGATGCGTTCGGTCTGGGCCGCGAGGATGCCGATCAGCACGGGCGGGTTCGTCGACGCGACCGCCTGCATGTTGTGGTGCTCCGCCACCCAGTAGCGGGTGTAACCGAGCCGGTCCGCGCTCCGGGCGAGGTGCACGGCTGCCGCGATTGCGTGTGCGGAGCTCTGCGAGGTGCGGACGGGGATCAGATCGAGCACGGAGAGGCTCAGCGGGGAGGTAGACATCGTTGGTGGAAACCGCGCCGGGCCCGAGGATATTCCCGCATTCCGCACCCCCGGACAAACGAAACGGGCCGCCACCCGAAAGGTGACGACCCGTTTGTAAGAAGATCGCGGTGTCTTCGAAAAGTGCCTTAGCGGCGCAGTCCGAGGCTGCCGATCAGCGTGCGGTACCGAGTGATGTCGACATCCGACAGGTAACCGAGCAGACGACGGCGCTGACCAACCATGAGAAGCAGGCCACGACGCGAGTGGTGGTCGTGCTTGTGCTCTTTCAGGTGCTCCGTGAGGTCCAGGATGCGCTGCGTGAGCATTGCAATCTGAACTTCGGGGGACCCGGTGTCGCCTGGGTGGGTAGCGTACTTTTCGATGATCGCCTTCTTTGCATTAGCTTCGAGTGCCATAGATGGGATCCCCTTTCTCTCACTGCGCGGTGCCCGGGGCCGAATGCCTGGGCTCTCTTGATCCGCGGCCGTCAAACGGCAACCGTCCGAGTTTAGCAGAGTCCGGATGGTTAGAAGATGCGGGCGGCGATCTCGGCCGGGGCGGCGAGCAACCCCTCGATCTCGTCGTCGAGGCGCACCAGGGTGAGGGATGCTCCCGCCATGTCCAGCGAGGTGCAGTACTCGCCGACGTAGCTGCGGCCCACGGTGATCCCCCGCGCGGCGAGCTGCTCGTGCGCCCGCCCGAACAGAATGTAGAGCTCGCTGATCGGGGTGCCGCCGAGGCCGTTGATCATCAGGGCCACCCGATCCCCCGACACGTACGGCAGGTCACTCACGACCGCGTCGAGCATCTCGTCGGTCATTTCGTTCGCGGTGGTCAGCTTCGCGCGGCGCCGGCCCGGTTCACCATGGATGCCCACGCCCACCTCAATCTCATCCTCCCCCAGTTCGAACAGGGGCGATCCCTTCGAGGGCGGGGTGCAGGAGGTGAGCGCGATTCCCATGGTGCGGGTGACGCTGTCCACCTTCTCGCCGATCCGCACGCACTCCTCGAGGTCGGCGCCGGCCTCGGCCGCCGCCCCAACGGCCTTCATCACGAAGAAATTGCCCGCCACGCCGCGGCGCCCCACGGTGTAGGTGGAGTCCTGCACGGCGACGTCATCGTCGATGAACAGGGTCTTCACGGTGATGCCGTCGGCCTCGGCCATCTCCTGGGCCATCTCGAACGCCATCCGGTCGCCGGTGTAGTTGTTGACCAGCAGCAGCACCCCCTTCGGCGACGCCAGGAGTTTGGTGGTCTCGTAGACGTAGTCCATGGGCGGCGCGGCGAAGACGTCACCCGGGCACGCGGCATCCAGCATGCCCCGGCCCACCGTCATGACGTGCGCCGGCTCGTGGCCGGACCCGGATCCTTGGATGATCGAGACCCGATTCGGGCTGGGGCTGTCGGACCGCATGATCAGGTTGTACTCCGGCACGTAGCGCAGCGTGTCGGGGTTCGCGGCGGCGATGCCCTTGAGCATGTCGGGCACGAACTGCTTCGGGTCGTTGACGAATTTCTTCATGGTTCCCTCCTCCTGGTGCCGTTGATGGTTGTGAGTCAGAGGTCGTCGCGCGAGGACCATTCCCGGCTGAGACGCTCCAGGATGACCGCCACGGCGACCGCTCCGGGATCGGGCGAGCCGATGCTGCGTTCCCCGGTGTAGCTGGCCCGGCCGCGACGGGCCTGCAGCATGCTCGTGGCATCCGCGCTCAATCGTGCGACCACGGCGATCCTGGCGAGGATGGCCTCCGGGTCGCTGCCGGCGGCGACCTCGGCTTCGAGCGCATCCGTGGCCGGCACGAGGGCGTCAAGCAGGGTTTTGTCGCCGAGGTCGGCCTTGCCGCGGGCCTTGATCCCGTCGGCGGCGGCCCGGAGCATCGCCACCACGTCGGTGCCGCTCAGTTCCTCTTTGCCCGACACCGCCGCGGCCGAGCGCAGAAATGCGGTGCCCCAGAGGGGACCGGAGGTGCCGCCGATACGCCCGGAGATGACCAGCGCCACCTTCTTCAGGAAGGCCGAGGGGCTGGAGCGGTCGAAGCCGTCCCAGTCGGCGAGCACGATCTCGAACCCGCGGGCCAGGGAGAACCCAAAGTCGCCGTCACCGACGACGGCGTCGAGGTCCCCGAATTCCCGCTCGTTGTCGACGGCCGTGCGGGCAATACTGTGAACGACGAATTCGGTGTCGGACAGTGCTGAGCGGGTCATCGGTTCTCCAGATCGGGGGCAGTGAGATCGGGGGCAGTGAGGTCGGGGGCAGGAGTGGTCAGGATGGCGACGAAATCGGGCAGGTCGACGAAGAATTCCGGCTCCAGACCCAGCGTGTCGACGAGCGTCACGGTGGTGGGGCCGCCGGGGTCCCCCAGCGAGGACACCACCAGGGATGCCCCGGTGAAGTCCTCGTCCGCGGTGTAACCGCTGACCGTGATGACGGTGCGGAGCCCCGCGGCGAGCGCCGACCGGAGGCCGTTCGCGCTGTCTTCGACGACCACGGCGTCGGCGGGTCCGATCCCGAGTTCACGCAGGGCGTGCAGGTAGATGTCCGGGGCCGGCTTCTTCCGGTCGACGATGTCGCCGGCGAAGACTTGGAACTGCGCGGCCAACTCGGGCCCGACCGCGTGCGTGAGCACGGCGCGCACGGATTCCTCCGCCGAGGTCGAAGCCACGGCGAGGGTCCAGCCGGCAGCCTCGGCCTGGGCGACGAGGCGACGGATGCCCGGGCGGGCCGGCAGCGCGCCGCTCGCCACCCGCTCGGTGTAGATCGCGGTCTTTCGCCGGTGCCAGCGGGCGACGGCCTCGTCGAGGGCCACGGGGTCGCCCTGCGGCAGACCGAGCGCGGTCGCGACCTCCGGGGTGAGGATGCTGCGCATCCGTTCCTTGCCTCCCCCGATCTTCACTCTCAGGGCATAATCGGAGTCGCTCCACTGCACGGGCACCGAGAATTCCTCGAAGGTCTGGTTGAACGCCGGCAGGTGGCCGTCGCGTTCGGTGTCGGCCAGTACGCCGTCGCAGTCGAAGATAATCGCCGGCATGGCCTCACGCCTTCCCCGCGCTGCCGAATCGCACGGCCAGGTCGCGGGTGAGTGCGACGACGTCGCCGCGCACCTGACCGAACAGCGACGGCGGGTCCCAGGTGTCCCGGGCCTCCGCCTCTTTCAGGAAGGCGAGGCTCGACTGCATGAACGTCATCTTCAGCGCGGTGGAGATGTTGACCTTGGCGCAGCCGCGCCCGATCAGGTCGGTGAACTGGGCCGGGCTGAGGCCGCTGCCGCCGTGCAGGGCGATTGGGATCGGGTGCGCGGCCACCAGATCGGTGACCCGGTCGAAGTCGAGCACCGGCTCACGCTTGTACACGCCGTGAGCGTTGCCGATCGCGGGAGCGAAGACATCCACCCCGGTGGCCTCGATGAACCGCAGCGAGATCTCCAGGCTCTGTCGCGCGGAGGGCGCCTCCGAGCCGATCCCGTCTTCCACCCCGGTGATCGACTCGATCTCGCCCTCCACATGCGCGCCGAAACCGCGAGCCTCGGCGACGACCTCGATGGTCTGCCGCTGGTTCTCCGCCACGGGCAGAACGGAGGCGTCGAAGAGCACCGAGTTCCAACCCTGGCGCAGGCATTCGGTGATCACGGCCCGGTCGGGACAGTGGTCGAGGTGCAGCACCACGGGCACCTCGATGCCGGCGGTCATCGCCTCCCACGTGGCGAACAGCACCCTCGACCCGATGGTCTTCACGGTTTTGACGGATGTCTGCACGATCACCGGGGAGCGCGCCTCGACCGCCCCCGCGAGAACGGCCTCCATGGTCAAGTCGTTCACGACATTGATCGCGGGCACGCCGTAACGTTCGGCGAATGCCCGGTCGACGACGGACTTCAGCGTTGAGATCGCCACCTGTGCCTCCCCGGTCAGATGCCGCTCATCGTAGGCTGGCGGCCCGACGCCGACAATGCCCGAAGCCGACAACCCGACGCCGACACTGGGTTTCGGCCTACGCGGTCTGCGCCGGCTTCGCGGGCTGGGACGGACTCACGGGTGTCGGCCGGTGCCGGAGGGAGAACTTCTCCCGCTGGGTGATCGACTGGTCCGGCCCATCCCAGACCTTGATCATCGCCCAGCCCACGGCCACGATCGGCACGGCGAGCACGGCCCCGGCGATGCCGCCGAGGATGGTGCCCCCGGTCAACGCGACGAGGATCACGAGCGGATGCAGCCTCAACGATCCCGCCATCACCACAGGGTTGAGCAGATCGCCCTCGAGCTGGTTGACCACGATCACGATGGCCACGACGATCAGCGCCACGAGCGGCCCGTTGGCCACCAGCGCCACGAGGGCAGCCAGGATGCCCGCGATGGTCGCCCCGATCAGGGGGATGAACGCGGTCAGGAACACGATCACGGCCAGCGGCAGCGCCAGCGGAACCTGTAGGACGGCCAGCCCGATTCCGATCAGAACGGCGTCGAACAGGGCGATGATCGCCGTTCCCCGCACGTACTGGCCGAGGACCACCGGGGTGGCGTCGCCGATCCGGTGCGCGCGCTCGAGGTTCTCACCGTGCAGGAAACGCAGGAAGAAGGTCCAGATCTGGCCGCCGTCCTTCAGGAAGAAGAACAGGATCACCAGCACGAGCAGGGCTCCGGTGACCAGTTCCACCGCGGCGGACACACCGGCGAGCGCGCCCGTGCCGAATTGCGCGCTCGTGACGAAGCCCACGACCGCATCACGCACCGCGTTGAACTGCTCCGAGTCCAACGCGATCGGCCCCTCGACCAGCAGCCCCTGCAGTTCATCGAGCCCGTCGCCGGCTGCCGCCACCAGTTCACCCCACTGGTTGCGCACCGCGACGACGATGAGCGTGATGATGCCGCCGAGGATGAGCGCCCCTGCCAGCAGGGTGATCCAGGTCGCGAGGATCCTCGGGAGGCCGCGCTTGCGCAGCCAGCCGACCAGCGGTGCCAGCGCCGACGCCAGGATGAGCGCCACGAGGACGGGGATCACCACAAGCTTCACCTGCACCAGCGCGTAGACGGCGCCGGCGGCCAGCACGACCACGACGATGATCTGGGCAGAGCGGATGGCCCACCGGCCCAGCCGGCTGGTCAGCAGGGTCTGCAGGGACGGGTGCGAGGGGTCGTCGGTGCGCATGCTGCCACCATAGGCACCTGTGCCACCCGGGTAAACGGCTGCCCGGCCGAGAGCCTCCCGACCGATTGGGCGGCGGCACCCCCCGGCCCGGCGTCGGACCACTTCGACGGAGATTCGCCGGCGGCCTCGACGCCGTCACCTTCACCAGCGCGCCGACCGTGGCGGCACTGTTCGGCGCCTTCAGAGACACCGTCGTGGCCGCGGCGGTGGGTCCGGTGACGGCGGCCCCACTCGTGGCCCCCGGCATCCGCCCGCTCACGCCGGAAGGCTACCGATGGGTTATCGCATCGACGTCCGAGGCGTCTCAGGTTCGGCAGGTTCGGCCGGCGCAGCCTGAATCGGCTCGCCCTGAATCGGCCCGGCCTGAATCGGCTCGCCCTGAATCGGCTCGCCCTGAATCGGCTCGGCCTGAATCGGCTCGGCCTGAATCGGCCCGGACAGCTCCACCTGAGCGCCATCGTCCGACTCCGCACGGGCGTGCTCCACCGGATGCTTGCGACGCCAGAGCTTCCAGCGGCGTTGCTCCCCCTCGGAGAGGGCAGCGGTGATCCGCTCGTCCATCTGGTCGCCGAAGTGGTCGTCGAAATTCTCTTCCAGGTGGTCGGTCACGTTCTTCCGGATCCGCCGGGACAGTTCGTCCCGGCGTTGACGGCGTTCGAGGCGAACCAGCACCTGATGCTCCTCCTGGAACGCCTTGTAGGTGGCGACGCACATGCCGATCATCACCACGCTGACCGGGATGGCGGTCAGGATGGCTCCGGTCTGCAGCGCCGCGAGCCCGCCGGCCAGCAGCAACGCGATCGCGACGAGTCCGCTGAGACCCGCCCAGAGGATGCGGCTCCACTTGGGCGGGTTGGTGTCGCCGCCGGAAGCGAGCATATCGATGACGAGCGACCCGGAGTCGGCCGAGGTGATGAAGAAGATGGCCACCACGATCACGGCGAGCACCGAGAGCACGCCGCCGAAGGGCAGTCCGGAGAGGAAGTCGAAGAGCACGTTCTCGGCGATGATGCCGACTGCCGGGTCGAACAGTCCGCCGCCGTCGCCGCCGAAGGCCTGCTTGATGGCGCTGCCGCCCATGACCGCGAACCAGGCGAAGGTCACCAGGGTCGGCACCAGCAGAACGCCGGCCACGAACTCGCGCACCGTGCGCCCGCGGGAGATCCGGGCGATGAAGACGCCGACGAACGGCGCCCACGAAATCCACCAGCCCCAGTAGAAGACGGTCCAGGCACCCTGCCAGTCGAGGCCGGTCTGGCCGGTGAAGGAACCGGCATCGAACGTGAGTCCGACGACGCCCTGCAGATAGCCGCCGATCGATTCGACGAACACGCGAAACAGGTAGAGCGTGGGGCCGAGGAGCAGCACCGCGACCAGGAGGAGCCCGGCCATGCCGAGGTTGATGTTCGAGAGCCACTTGATGCCCCGGCCCACGCCACTGACGACGGAGGCGGTGGCGATCGCCGTGATGATAACGATGAGCACGACGAGCAGGGTATTGTCGACCGCGCCGACGACGCCCAAGTGGCGCAGGCCTGCCGCGATCTGCTTGACGCCCAGGCCGAGGGACGTGGCCACGCCGAAGAGCGTGCCGACGATCGCGATCACGTCGATGGCATCGCCGAGGCGCCCGCGCACTCGGTCGCCGAGGAGCGGTTCCAGGGCCCAGCGGATGGAGACGGGGCGTCCCTTGCGGTGGATGGCGTAGGCCAGCGACAGTCCGACGACGGCGTAGATGGCCCAGGCGTGGAAACCCCAGTGCAGGAACGTCTGCGACATGGCCGCGGCGGCGAGCTCCTGGCTGCTGCCCGTGACGCCGGGCTTGGGGTTGGTGAAGTGGGTGAGTGGCTCGGCCGTGCCCCAGAAGACGAGGCCGATGCCCATGCCGGCGGCGAAGAGCATCGAGAACCACGACATCAGCCCGAACTCGGGCACGTCGTCGTCCTGGCCGAGCTTGATGTCACCGAATCGACTCATGCCCATCCAGGTGGCGAAGACCACGAACGCGGCGACGATCAAGATGTAATACGGGCCCAGGCCGGCCACGACCCAGCCCTGCAGCAGGGCAAGGGTGTCGCCCGTGCCGGTGGGGAAGACGATGGCAACCACGACGACGAGCAGGATGATGATCAGGGCCGGGAAGAAGACCCGCGGGGCAGGCACAAGCCTGCCGCGGACACGGTGGCGGGAATCGTCCGGGGTTCGATCGTCGGGGCGGCTTGGTGAGGAGAGTGGTGTCACGAAGTGCTTTCTGGATCGGGAGCATGGACCGTCGCCATCAGGGTCGTGCGGGCGCGGAGCGGAGGTCGTGTCAGCACCTCGTCGACGAGGCCTGCAGCGGGGCCGGGCCCGGTTCCAGAGCGGAAGGGGATGCCGGTGCGAATCGTCCATTCTAGCTCATCTTCGCCGACTGTGCGATGCCGGTACTCCTCTGCCTGCTGGTCAGGCCTCGCCGGCTCCGGCGTGCCCTTGGATCACAGCGGCCGCCTGCTGCAGGACGGTCTCCGTTCCGGCGTAGATTCCCTCCGCGCGTGGCCAGTGGCTGATCACGTCGGTGAAGCCGAGTTCGGCCGCTCGGCCGACGGCATCCTCGAAGGCTCCGATGCTCTGCAGGGAGTAGCCGCCACCGCTGTCGAGCGAGAGGTACCGGTCGATGGTGGCCGGGTCGCGGCCCGCGGCGAACGCCGTGTCCTCGAGCCGGCGCGTCAGGCCGGCCACCGTTGCCCACCAGTCCGCGCCCACGGCGCCGTCCGCTCCCGTCGTCACCCAACCGGCCCCGAACGTCGTGACCAGGCGCAGCCCCTTGGGCCCATTTGCGGCGATGACGAACGGAACCCGCGGCTCCTGGGCCGGCGTGCCGACCATACGCGCGCCGACCGCGGTCGCCCACTCCCCCGCAAAGCTGATGCCGCCGCTGCCCGGTTGCTCGTGGCGCAGCAGCCGGTCGAGGGCCGAGACGAAGGCGGCGAAGCGCTCGGACCGCTGCCTCGGGGAGTAGTCGGGCTGTCCGAGCACGGAGGCGTCGAACCCGGTGCCGCCCGAGCCGACCCCGAGCAGAAACCGCCCGCCGGCGATGTCGTCGAGGGTGGCGATCTCCTTGGCGAAGGTCACCGGATGCCGGAAGTTCGGTGACGAAACGAAGGTACCCAGTCGGATCCGGGAGGTGACGACCGCCGCGGCGGTCAGAGTCGGGATGGTCGCGTGCCAGGGCTGGTCGGCCAGCGACCGCCAGGACAGGTGGTCATAGGTCCAGGCGTGGTCGAAGCCGAGCCGCTCCGCGCCCTGCCAGCGGCGGCGGGCCTGGGGCCACGAGTCTTGCGGGAGGATGACGATTCCGAAGCGCATGCTGAGAGTCTACGAAAGGCCCGTCGCCGGCACCTTTTCGCCCGGCCTGAGCAGTGCTATTAATGGTGCTCGACCGGCGTTCGTTCCCCCTCGGGCAGCCGGTCAACGGCTGTACACCAGACCCCCGTGGCGGCACCCGGCCCACGTTCCGGATGCCGCCGCGGGCCTCCCCCACTCGGGTTCCCGGTGCCGGCCCGCGGCCCGGTCGGGGGTTTTCTGTGGTGCAGGTGCGCGTCAGGTGCCACACTCGACCCATGACAGGCTCATCGGACGGCTTCTCCCGGTGCACGATCGTGCCGCCGTACCTGCTGGTGCGGCTGGCCCGGGTCGACGATCCCCGGCTCGCGGCTGCGGCCGAGGCAGCCAGACGCTCCCTGATGCGGGACGTGCCGATCCGGGAACTGCGCGCGGCGGCGCATCCGTCACCACCGTCGGCTGCCCGCCCGGGTGTGCGCGGCGGGGCGCCGCCGGTGCGCGGTCGGCTCGACCGGGCCGTGTCGGATGCCGGTGGCCTGGAGCGCCTGCCGGGCCGGCTGGTCCGCCGCGAGGGCCAGCCCGAGGGGGCCGACCCTGCCGTGAACGAGGCCTGGGCGGGGCTCGGAGACACCCATTCCCTGTTCTGGAACGCGTTCGAACGCGACTCGATCGACGACCGCGGGCTGACGCTGGAGGCAACCGTGCACTACGGCCGCAACTACGACAACGCGTTCTGGGACGGCGAGCGCATGGTGTTCGGCGATGGCGACGGCCAGGTCTTCAACCGCTTCACCTCGTCGCTGACGGTGATCGGGCACGAACTCACCCACGGGGTGACCCAGTTCACCGCCAACCTCGCCTACGAGGGGCAGTCGGGCGCGATCAACGAATCTCTGTCAGACGTGTTCGGCTCCCTGGTGGAGCAGCGGTCGTTGGGCCAGTCCGCCGCCGAGGCCGGCTGGCTGATCGGCGAGGGACTCTTCACCGACCAGGTGCAGGGGGTCGCGCTGCGCTCGCTGAAGGCTCCGGGCACCGCCTACAACGACGACGTGCTCGGCAAGGACCCGCAACCCGCCGACATGGCCGGCTACATCGAAACCGAGGACGACAACGGCGGAGTGCACCTGAACTCCGGCATTCCGAACCGGGCGTTCTACCTCGTGGCCACCGCTCTCGGCGGTAACGCCTGGGAAACGGCCGGCCAGATCTGGTTCGACACCCTCACCTCGGGCACGCTCGGCCGCACCGTGGACTTCGCCGGGTTCGCCCGGGCGACCTCCCGGGCCGCGGTCACGCGCCACGGAGCCGGGTCCCGCGAACACGAGGCCGTGATCGCCGGCTGGAGCGCCGTCGGCCTCGGCGGCGGGCTCGGCGCCGGCTCCCGGGCCTGGTCCGACATCGCGGCGGGGACCGGGACCGCCTCCGGCCACGTCGCCGTCGATCCTGTGCCCCGGCCGGAGTAGCATCGGCCTCATGAAGGTCGTCGTCTCGCGCAGCGGTGGCTTTGCCGGCATCCGCACCACCTGGGAGGTGCAGGTGGACGAACAACCCGACCGGTCCACCTGGGCGGAAATGCTCTCCGGGCTCCCCTGGGACGAGGTGTCCGAGACCGCACCGCAGCCGGACCGGTACGTATACCGCATCCGCTGCGCACCCCACGAGGTCGTGCTCGGCGAACAGCAGGTCCATGGGCCGTGGCAAGAACTTATTGACCGGGTCAGAGGCGTGAACGAGGGCCACTGACCCGTATTCCGTCGTGTGCGGCTGAGAATCCCCTGTTAGAGTGTCCCTAATAAGGGGGCCTCCATCGCAAATCTGCCGGCTGTTAAATCTTCACGTACATTCTTTCACTCGACGGCACTGAACCGTTCGATTGTCCTGGCCCTCGGCCTCCTCCTTTCAGCCTTCGTCCTGACCGCGTCGCCTCTGGTTGCGGCTTCTGCCGCTCCGGTCGACGGCACCGTCGATCAGTGCAACGATGTTGCCGGCGTCGGCGGCGGAACCGGCGCCGTCGAATGCAGCGTCACGGTCGACAACTATCTCAATCTGGCCACCGGCGCGACCAGCTCGACCACGAGCACCATCGTCAGCGTTCACGCGGCGAACACCGAGGTACAGCCCCCCGCAGCGACGGTCGTGAACTCTTCCAAGCTAATCCGCACGATCACCCAGTGCAACGGCTCGATCAACGTCGGAGGCGGCAACACCATCTGCACGGTGACCGTGAACAACCACATCACCGGTGCGACCACGGCATCCCCGGCCACGGTCAACCAATGCGTCGGATCCGGAGCCAGCACGGAACTTGACTGCGTGCCCCTCCAGAACACCACCGACGCGACCGTCACCCAGTGCAATAACGCCGGCAACGGCGGCGGCGCCGATGTGCTCTGCCGGGTGAATCCCTCGGCAACGGTGACGACCGAGGTTCCCATCACCGTTAACCAGTGCAACTACTCCAGCAACGGTGGCGGCTCGACCGTGGAGTGCGCGACCGAGCTCAACACGATCGCGCTTGCGGCCGAGGTCACGCCGACAGAGACACAGACACCCACACCGACGGCAACCCCGACCCCCACCGAGACGGCACTGCCGGCTGCCGCTGACACGGTGACGGCCGCTCCCGAGCTCGCCGCGACCGGCGTCGACTCGGCTCCCTTGCTGGTCTCCGTGGCCGTCGGCACCCTGCTCCTCGGACTCGGCGCGCTCCTCGCGCTGCGACGCACCGTGGTGCGCCCGGCCCATCGGGACTGATCCGGCTCGCTGATCCGGCCGAAAACGCGCCCACCGCCCCTCGGGGAACGGTGGGCGCGTTTTTCGTACCGCCGCCTGCTCGCGCCGCACCGGACCGCGTGGGACTATGGGTCATGGAAACCAACGACCTGTATCCGGTTCAGAACCTCACCGAGGACGAATGCTGGGATCTCCTGATCTCGTCCAGTTTCGGGCGGCTCGCGATGAGCATTTCCAATGAGCCGGACATCTACCCGGTGAACTTCGTCTCCGCAGACGGGCGTCTCGTTTTCCGCACCGCCGAGGGCACGAAGCTCCTCGAGCTCACGGTGAACAACCGCGTCGCCTTCGAGATCGACGGCATCGGCCGCAGCGAGGCATGGAGCGTCGTGGTGCGAGGCGAGGCCCGGGTTCTCGACAAGCAGGCCGAAATCGAGGCCGCGGACCAGCTGCCTCTACGCCCGCTGATCCCGACCCTGAAGTACATCTACGTCGAGATCACGCCGAAAAAGCTCACCGGCCGACGGTTCCAGCTCGGCCCGGAACCTGACCGGTACTAGCAGAATGACTCACGCACCGGACTCCCGCGTCGTCTTGATCACGGGGACCTCCTCCGGCATCGGACTCCATGCCGCCGTCGCCGCCGCACGGGCCGGGCACACGGTGGTGGCCACCATGCGCAAACCTCGAGGGTGCCCGGGCCCTGGCCCTGCGGGACGCGACCGCCGACGCGGAGGTGAGCCTCGACATCCGTCGCCTGGACGTGACTGAGCCTCAGGCTGCAACGGATGCCGTGGCCGGCTGATCACCGTGTCCAGCGCGGGCGGGGTCGTCGGACAGCCCTTCAACGAGGCGTATTGCGCGGCGAAGTTCGCGGTAGAGGGGTTCATGGAAAGCCTCGCCCCGGTCGCCGCCACGGTCGGCGTGTCGGTGACTGTGGTCGAGACCGGCGCGGTGGCCTCCTCATGCGTCGCCAATGTCGGCCGGGACCTCAGCCGGTCCGGCCCGGCAAATGACCCGTACGCCGCCGCATTGGAGGCCTACCTGGCCCGGGCGGCGTCGTCGTTCGACGCGGCGCAGTCGGCCCGGAGCGCCGGCGAGGTCATCGCTGCCCTGCTCGACGGCGACCGGCCCCCGTTCCGGGTGCAGACCTCGGACGCGGCGCGCCGGTTCGTGGCGGTCAAGCTCGCCGATCTCGACGGGGCGGACAGCCGCGGGAGCAAGGTCAGCCGCGGGAGCAAGGTCAGCCGCGAGGGCAGGGTCAGGCGAGGGAGTCGGCGGACAGGCTGATCAGGCGGAGGAGCGCGTCGCCGTAGGCATCCGCGGGGTCGGCGGCGTCGAAGCATTCCGGCGCACCGAACAGGTCGACCGTGACCCGGTAGCTGTTCTCGCCCTGCCGGGTGAGCGACCGGAACGTGCTCCTCAGCAGGTCGCGCAGCTGGTCCTCCCGCGGCAACCAGAGGGCATCCTCGAGGGCCAGCGAATCCAGGGCCCAATCGGTGGTGCCGTTGAAGCCGAGGATCGTTCCCGTGTCGAACTCGTGCGGCTCGATCGTCATGTCGCTGACGGTGAACACGTCGCTCTCGAACCCGGAGCGCTCGATGCGGAAGGCGTCACCGGAGGTCGGTCGCCAGTACAATCCGGCCTCGGCCAGGGCCCGTGCATTATCGATTGAGATCATGTTCCGACTCCGCCCACTAGCGTTGTGAAGAGAACTATATTCCAGGAGGACCGGCGTGACGCGAACGGTGAACCTGACGGTGCATGTGAAGCCCGGCAGCCGCAAGGGACCGCTCGTCACCGTGGACGAGCCGGGCCAGGCGCCGGGCGACGCTATGCCCCATGCCCCGACGGATGCCGCGCTCACCGTGTTCCTGCAGCAGCGGGCTGTCGAAGGGGCCGCCAACGATGCGCTGGTGAAGCTGCTGGCCAAGCACTTCGGAGTGTCCACGAGTGCGGTGACCATCGTGCGCGGTCACGCCTCCCGGATCAAGCACGTGCGAATCGAAGACGATTCGTAGCGAACGGCGACCCGCGTGGCGACTCGCACGTGCCTCGTCGATGCGGGTTTCTAGCGGGTGCCGAGCAGGTCGATCACAAAGATCAGGGTCTGGCCGGAGAGCTGGTGTCCTCCGCCGGCCGGTCCGTAGGCCAGGTGCGGCGGGACGACCAGCTTGCGGCGTCCGCCAACCTTCATGCCGGGGATGCCCTGCTGCCAGCCGGCGATGAGCTGGCCCAGCGGGAAGTTGATCGACTGCCCGCGGCTCCAGGAGGAGTCGAATTCGTCTCCGGTGTCGTAGGCGACGCCGAGGTAGTGCACGTTGACGGTGGCGCCGGGGGTTGCCTCGGCACCCTCGCCCACCACGATGTCGGTGACGGTCAGTTCGGTGGGCGCGGGGCCCTCGGGCGCGTCGAGTTCGGGCTTGGTATTCAGATCAGTCATAGCTCTATCCAATCGGATTGCGCGCTCCCCCGCACGCCGAAAATTCCTCCGTGCGCGAACGCCTTCCCTCTTGCGCGAACGCGGGTGCCGGGCGCACTATGTTCTGAGAACTCGTCGCCCCGGGAGAGTTGTCGGCACTGCCACACCACCGGGACGGCGAGTCCCTGTTCGTCAGGGCGTTGTTCGTCAGGGCGTTGCTCGTCAGGGCCTTGCTCGTCAGGGCCTTGCTCGTCAGGGCCTTGCTCGCGGAGGCATCGGCGCTCGCCGGGAACACGGCATCAGGTGATCACGCCGGCACGGTCACGCTGGATCAGCCCCAGCAGCTCCGACTCGTCGGCACGGTCGACGTTCGCGGCCGTTCCGTTCAGCATGCGTTGGCGCGCGAAGGCGAGACGGGTGGAGTTGTGGATGAAGTCACGCATCGCCCGTTTACGGGCCGGCGGCTGCCGCGACGCCCAAGCGCGGGCCTGGCTGCGGCCGTCGCGGGTGGCGAGCATGCCCACCTCGGCCAGGCTGAACCAGCCGGCGGCGGCATACTCGCGCAGCCGGAGCACGGTGACGCGTTCCTCCTGGCGCCGCAGCAGCACGACAACCACGATCGCGGCGAGGAA
Organism: Cryobacterium sinapicolor; assembly: GCF_004403465.1. GTDB lineage: Bacteria > Actinomycetota > Actinomycetes > Actinomycetales > Microbacteriaceae > Cryobacterium > Cryobacterium sinapicolor. The sequence continues at coordinate 120,936 of NZ_SOGQ01000009.1, forward strand.
TAGGGGAACCTGCACGGCGAGGTAGTACGACACCAGCGATTCGCTCTCGACCAGGAAGAACGCGCCGTTCCAGACGAAGTGCAGGAAGATCGCAGAGGCGAATCCAAGCAGGATCGTGGCGAAGGCCGCGACGGGCCGAAACCGAACAGCCAGCCCGCAGGCGATGCCGATGCAGGCGGTGAACATGACATGGGCGAAGGGAGACAGCACCCCGCGCACCAGGAACGTGAAACCCAGGTTCTCGGCGCCGCCCTCCATCATTGCCACGCCGAAATACTGGATGTTCTCGGTGAAGGCGAAACCGGCAGCGATCGTCGCGGCATAGACCACGCCGTCGACCGGGCCGTCGAACCGGCGGCGCAGCACCCAGAAGAGCAGCAGCACCCCGGCTCCCTTGGCGGCCTCCTCGACGAGGGGCGCCTGGAAGACGGCGGCGGCGAACCCGTCATCCGTTTCGCTGAATCCGGTGCCGGCGCGGGCCAACTGCACGCCCAGGTCGAAGAGCAGCGCGGTCACGACGGAGACGCCGGCGCCCCAGAGGAACGCGAACCAGAGCGCGGGGCGCGGCTCCGGCTCCCACCGGTCGATCCAGCGCACCGCGAGCAGGATGCCGATCAGCGGGATGAGCGCCAGGATGAGGCCGACCAGCAGCGTGCCGGCCCCGAGGAAGGTGGCCAGGTAGACGAACACCAGCAGCAGGCTCGCACCCCCGAAGACGAGGCCGGCGACCGCGAGCGTGACGATGCCCGCCCGGGTGCGGCGCACCGGCGCGGTCCAGACGGGCTGCACCGGCTGGGCCGCCGGGCGCACGGCGGCGGCTGGGGCCGTCGGCCGGGATCCGTCCGGACGAGAGTGCGGGGCGGCGGCGTGCGCCGGGGTCGGCTCGTAGGTCATGCCCAACAGACTAGCGGCGTGCTCAGGACCCGAACATCGTGCCCGGGTTGAGGATGCCCAGCGGGTCGAACACCGCCTTGATCCGACGCTGAAGGGCCAGGCCGGGGTCGCCGAGTTCCTCGGCCAGCCAGCGCCGCTTGAGCACGCCGACCCCGTGCTCACCGGTGAGGGTGCCGCCGAGTTCGAGCGCGGCGCGGAAGAGCTCTCCGGCCGCCAACCAGACCTGTTCGGGTACGACCGGCTCCGCGCTGACCCGGGACGGATCGAACGGGATCAGGAAGTTGGGGTGCAGGTTGCCGTCACCGGCATGGGCCACCGTGGGGATGAGCAGCCCCGTGCGGGTGCTGATCGCGGCGATCCGCTCGAACATCTCGGCCAGCCGGGACCGAGGCACGCAGACATCCTCGATCAGCACGTCGCCGTGGGCGGCCAGCGCGGGGTGCGCGGCCCGCCGCACGGCCAGCAGGCGGTCGGCGGACTCGGCGTCAGTGGACACACGCACCTCCCCACCCGCGGCCCGCAGCACGGCCACGGCCTGGTCCGCCTCGGACGGGCTCGCCGGGCCATCCGTCTGCACCAGTAGGAACGCGCCCCCGGCCGGCACTCCCGGGGAGAGGTCCGGTCCGAGGTGCGCCACGATCAGGGCCAGGGCCACCGGGTCGATGAGTTCCATCACGGCCGGGCGCAGCCGGGCCGCCGTGACGAGAGCGGATGCCGCGGCCGCCTGGGCCACGTCGGGGAACGTCGCGCCGATCGTGACCGTCTCTCCCAGCGTGATGGCGCGCGCCCGCACGGTGGCCCGGACGATGACGCCGAGGGTGCCCTCCGAGCCGGTGAGCAGCGCGGTCAGGTCGTAGCCGGTGACACCCTTCACGGTGCGGTGCCCGGTCTCCAGCAGGCTCCCGTCGGCTAGGACCACCGTCAGCGCCAGCACCGCCTCCCGGGTGACGCCATACTTCGTGCAGAGCAGTCCGCCCGCGTTCGTGGCGATGTTGCCGCCGACCGTGGAGATCGCCCGGCTCGCCGGGTCAGGCGCGAACCAGAGCCCGTGCGCGGAGAGGGCCAGGTTGAGGTCGCCGTTCAGTACGCCCGGCTCGACCACGGCCAGTTCGTCCTCCGGCCGGATCTCGAGGATGCGGTTCATCCGTGAGGTGCTGAGCACGATGGCCCCGTCGGAGCCGCACGCTCCCCCGGCCAGGCCCGTTCCGGCGCCCCGGGTGATGACCGGCACCCGGAACTCGGTCGCGATGCGCAGTGTGGCCTGCACCTCGGCGACGGATGCGGCGTACACCACGGCCAGCGGCATGCCCGGGGCCACCCAGCCCGACTTGTCGGCCCGAACAGCCGCCAGCCGGTGCGGATCGACGCTGACGTGGGTGCCGAGTTCAGCCTGCAGGCGCTCCAGTGCGGTCATGCGCCCAGAGTACCGGGCCGGGTGCCGCGCGAAGTGCCGCGCCGGCGGGCAGGCCGAGCCCCGGAGCGGCGACGGCGATGGCCGATTCCCGCTGGTGCACCCGGGCCCCGGGTGACAGGCTGAACCGGTGACCATCCTTCCTGCCGGCCCCGATCCGGTCTTCGCCGAGCGCTACCGGGCCGTGTCCTCCCGCGACGCCCGCTTCGACGGGCTGTTCATCACGGGTGTGCACTCCACCGGCATCTACTGCCGCCCCAGCTGCCCGGCGGCGACACCGAAGCCGGCGAATGTGTCGTTCTACCTGACCAGCGCGGCCGCGCACGAAGCCGGGCTGCGGGCGTGCAAGCGCTGCCTACCCGACGCCGTGCCCGGGTCGCCGGACTGGGACATCCGTGACGACCTCGCCGCCCGGGCCATGCGCCTGATCAGCGACGGGACGGTCGAGCGGGCGGGGGTGCCCGGCCTGGCCCGCCGCCTCGGCTACAGCGAACGGCACCTGACCCGCGTGCTCGTGACCGAGCTCGGCGCCGGCCCGCTCGCGCTCGCCCGGGCGCACCGCGCGGAGACCGCCCGGGTGCTGCTCACCGGCACGGATGTCCCGATCACCGACGTCGCGTTCGCCGCCGGTTTCGGCAGCGTGCGCCAGTTCAACGACACCATTGCCGCCGTCTACGATCGCACCCCCACAGAGCTGCGCCGCGCCCGGCCCTCGGGTGCACACACCGGAACCGATCCCGTCGGAACCGATCCCATCGGTCGCGAGAGCGCACAATCTGTCCCCTCGGGGACGGGGATCGACCTGCAGTTGCCGGCGCGGGCGCCATTCGACGGGGTAGGGGTGTTGCGGTTCCTCGCCGCGCGCGGCCTCGCGGGGGTGGAACAGGCGACGGATGCCCGCTACGCGCGCACACTGCGCCTGCCTGCCGGCCCCGCGACGGTGGAACTGACCCTATCCGGAACGGCGGCCGCTCCATCAGTCGCCTGCCGCGCCCGCCTGACCAGCCTCGCCGACCTCGCGCCGCTCGTCAGCCGGGTGCGCCGACTGCTCGACCTGGACGCGGACTCCCGGGCGATCGACCTGGCGCTCGGGCGGGACCCGGCCCTCGCAGCCGGTATCGCGGCCACCCCCGGTATGCGGGTGCCGGGCAGCATGGACCCCGAGGAAACGCTGTTCCGTGCGCTGATCGGCCAGCAGGTCTCGGTGGCCTCCGCCCGCACGGCACTCACCCGGCTGGCCGCGGCCCTCGGCGACGAACTCGTCCCGGGTTCAGACGGCGACGACGCCAAAAACCGCGGCGGCGGCGACGGCCAGGGCCACGGAGCCACCGGGCCCGGCCCGACGGCGGCTCCCCTGACCCGGCTGTTCCCCACCGCCCAGCGAATCGCGGCCGAGGGGCGCGGCGTGCTACGTGGCCCGGCCGCGCGCATCGATGCGATCATCGGTGTGGCGGAGGCGCTCTGGTCCGGCGATCTGGTGCTGTCCTATGGGCAGACCCGGGAAGAGCTCGAGACCCGCCTCACCGCCCTGGCCGGAATCGGACCGTGGACGGCCGGCTACGTTGCCCTGCGCGTGCTGGGCAGCCCGGACATCTTGCTGACCAGCGACCTGGCCCTGCGGCAGGGCGCCGGGCGGCTCGGCCTCCCAGCCGAGGCCCGGCAACTCGCCCGCCACGGCGCCGCCTGGGCGCCGTGGCGCAGCTACGCCGGCATGCACCTCTGGCGTGCGGCAGGCGCCACGGCGACCCCCGCGCAGCGAGACCCCTCTTCGGGCAGATAGCCTGAACAGGTGAAATTCGCCCACCTCAGAGTTGAAGGTCAATCCACTCCGCGTCTCGCCGCTGTCTTCGACGACGCAGCCCTGTTCCTCGACGAGATCATGGACGATGCCCCCCGCGATCTGCAGGACCTGATCGAGAAGGGCTCCGACGAGTACGACCGGGTGCGCGCCCTGAGTCAGAACGCCGCCGGGCAGGGAGCCACGCTCACCCCGCTCGCCGAGCTGCGCTACTCGTCGGCCGTGCTGCGCCCGCCGCAGATCATCGCGATCGGCGCCAACTACGCCGCCCACTCCGCTGAGCTGAAGCTGCGCATCGAATCGGCGGCGACCGTATTCTCGCTCTGGCCCAACTCGCTCACCGGGCACGAGTCCACGATCACCTGGCCGACCGATCTGACCGGCCAGGTCGACTACGAGGCCGAACTCGGCGTGATCATCGGCAAGGCCGCCCACCACGTGTCGGTGGCTGACGCCCTCGACCACGTATTCGGCTACACGGTCGTCAACGACATCACGGCTCGCGACCTGCAGTTCTCCGAGGCGCAGTGGTCGCGCTGCAAGTCCTTCGACGGTTTCACGCCCACCGGGCCGGTCGTCATCACGGCCGACCAGATCGCCGACCCGCAGGACCTGTGGCTGACCACCCACGTCGACGGCCGGATCCTGCAGGATGCCTCGAGCGGCGACATGGTGCGCTCGGTCGCCGAGCTGATCTCCTTCCTCTCCAGCACCTCGACCCTGCTGCCGGGCACGCTCATCTCCACCGGCAGCCCGGGCGGCGCCGGCTATAGCCGCAAGCCGCCGGTCTTCCTGCGCGACGGCTCGACCGTGACGATCACCATCGACAAGATCGGCTTCCTCACCACGCACTGCCGCGCGATCTGACCGTGGCCGCAACACGGAAGTACATGACCACGGCCGCGCCCGGACGAGGAGGCAGGCAGCCATGACGACGATCTCCGTCGTGATCCCCTGCTACAACGACGCGGCCTTCCTGGAAAAGTGCCTCGCGGCTCTGGCCCGGCAGCACCGCGCGCCCGACGAGGTGATTGTCGTCGACAACGCGAGCACGGATGCCTCGGCCGAGATCGCTCTCTCCGGCGGCGCCCGGGTCGTGCGGGCACCCCAGCGGGGGATCTGGCCGGCGGCGGCGACCGGCTACGACGCGGCATCCGGTGACGTGATCGCCCGTCTCGACGCCGACTCCGTGCCGCCGGCCGACTGGCTGGCCCGGATCGAGTCCGCCCTGGCGGAGTCCCCCCAGACGGACATGGTCACCGGCCCCGGTGACTTCTACGACTGCAGCCCCCTTGTGGCCTGGCTGGGCGGCACCTTCTACATCGGCGGCTACTTCTTCTGGACGCGGTTCTGGCTGGGCCACCGCCCGGTCTTCGGGTCGAATTTCGCCATGCGTCGGGCAGTCTGGCTGGACGCGCGCCTCCGGGTGCACCGCGACCGCGATGACATCCACGACGACCTCGACCTGAGCCTGAACCTGAGCCCCTCGGTGCGCGTGCGATACGACCCCACGCTGCGGGTCGCGATCTCCGGCCGGCCGTTCGATTCCTGGAGCGCCTTCGCCCGCCGGGCGCGATGGGGCGGCCGCACATTCCTGTTGGACTGGCCCGCGGACAACCCCTGGCGCCGGCACGCCACCCGGTCCGCGATGCGGCTCCACCGGGCCGGGATCACACTATTCCAGCACTCTCGGATCGGGCGGTGACTCTGCCCCGGGCGCTTCACACCGCGCGGTAGAGCGCGAGCAGATCGCGTGCCAGCTGGTTCGGGGTGGTCTCGCACGGGCTGTGGCCGGTGCGGTACACCCGGATGTCGGCACCGATCCGGCGGGCGAACCTCCGGTGCAGTTCAACGGGCCAGACGTCTCGGTCGCCGACGGCGACGAGGCACGGGATCGGGGTGCGCCGGAGTACAGCCCGCAGGTCGGGCATCCGTTTCATCAGCCCGACGATCTCGTCGACGCTGCGCCGGCTCGTGAGCCCGAACCGGAGCCGGACGAGCGCGAGCCGGCCAGGGGGCATCCGGTTCAGGTTCCCGATGATGCCCCAGATGATCAGCTCCGCGATCCGCCTCGGCGGGAGCACCTGGCTCAGCGGGCCGATCCACCGCACCCGCCGGAACGCCTGGCCCGGCTGCGGCGGCACCCTCAGCAGGACCAGGCTGGCGAACAGTTCGGGACGTTCGGCGAGCGCCAGCTCGGCGACGATCCCGGCGAACGAGTAGCCGAGCACGTGCGTTGGAGTGCTCCCTGCCTCGAGGAACGCGATCAGGTCGGCCACGAACAGGGGGTAGTCCCAGGGCGCGGTTCCGTCGGGGCCGGCCGCGTGCGACTGGTATTGCCCGGCCAGGTCGTGGCTCTGCACGAAGTAACCGGCGTCGGCCAGCAGCGGGGCCAGCAGCACGAAATCCTCCTTGGAGCCGGTGGCTCCGGGCACCAGCACGATTCTCGGGGCGGCCGGGTCGCCCAACTCGAAAGCGGCGAGGTACCCGCTCGGCGCCGCGAACCGGAAGGCGCGGCTGCCGGCGGGCAGCACGGTCCAATCCCGGTCGGGCAGGGCGCGGTCACGCGACACCGCCTCATCGGCCGGTGCGGACCCCGGCCGCCGCCGGGAACGGCGCTCCCAGACGCTCATGGGGTCAGAGTAGCGCCGCCCCCCGAACGAATTCGACGGAGATTGTGCCGAAATCGGCCCCAAACTCTCTGGGATAGCCGTTTCTCGAGAGAATCTCCGTCGAATTCGTTCACGACCGGGCGGGGCGCTCCGCCGGCTACGACGCGGGCTGGTCGTCCCGGCCGTCGAGGGCGAGCAGCTGCTCCTCCACTTTGCCGCCGTAACCCTCCTTCTGCGGGTCGCCGTGCAGGCCGCCGGACACCGCGTACTCCTCCTCCGGCGAAAGCACGAGGCGCTTGCGGCCGTAGAGCGCGAAGATCAGCAGCATGACCACGTAGACCACGGCGATGGCCGCGATGGCCGGGCGGGCCGGCTCGTTGATGAAGAACCCGAAGAAGATCGCCAGCGAGAGGATGCCCGCGATCACCGCCCCGGGGACGCCCCACGGGCTGCGGTAGGGCCGGTTCGCGTTCGGGTACTTCTTGCGCAGCACGACGAACGAGATCATCTGCAGGATGTAGGCGATCACGGCGCCCCAGACGGCGATGTTCAGCACGATCGCGCCGGCCACGCCGCCGGCGCCGCCGAGCGCGTCGACGAGGATCAGGGCCACGAAGCCGATCAGGGCACCCACGAGCAGCGCCACCGCCGGAGTCTGGCGGCGGCCGGTCAGGGAGAGGAACTTCGGGTAGTAGCCCGCCCGCGACAGGGAGTACATGTTGCGCCCGTAGGCGAACATGATGCCCTGCAGGGAGGCCAGCAGCCCGACCAGGGCGAACAGGGCCAGCACCGCGGCGGCCTCGTCGCCGACCATCGCCCGGAAGCCGTCGAGCAGAGGCTCACCGGCGGTCGCGATGTTCGACGCCCCGACGATCCCGGTGTTGAGCACCAGCACCAGGATTCCGGTGACGATGAGCGTCGAACGGGCGATCAAGCCGGCCCGCGGGATGTCCCGCACCGGGTCGTGTGCCTCCTCCGCGGCCAGCGGCAGCTCCTCGATGCCGAGGAAGAACCACATGGCGTAGGGCAGGGCGAACAGGATCGGCACCACGCCGTACGGCAGGAACTCGGACTGGCCGGCCTCCGGGGCGATATCGAACAGGTTGTCTACGCTGAAGAGGCCGGAGAAGGCCGCCATCACGGAGAACACCAGCAGGATGCCGATGGAGATGATCGAGACCACGATCGCGAACCGGAACGAGATCGCGGCGCCGGCCGCGTTCAGGCCGATGAACGCGGCGTAGAGGATGGCCCACCACACCCACGCGGGCAGGGAGACTCCGAGCAACTCACTCGTGATGCCGTCGGCGTAGGACGCCGAGAAGTAGACGATCACCGCGGTGGTCGCGACATACTCGATGGTCTCGGCCAGCCCGGTGACGAAACCGCCCCAGGGTCCGAGCGCCGCGCGGGCGAAGGAGTAGGCCCCACCCGTGTGCGGCATGGCCGAGGCCATCTCCCCGATCGCGAAGATCATGCCGTAATACATGACGATGAGGAGGGCGAAGGCGATCAGCATCCCGCCGAATCCGGCGAAATCGATGCCGAAGTTCCAGCCCGAGAAATCGCCCGAGATGACCGCGGCGACGGCGAGACCCCACAGGCCCCAAATCCCGGCGCTGCGCCGGAGCCTGCGTTTCTCGAAGTAGCCGGCCTCTGCCGTCGTGTAGGTCACGCCCGAGACGTTCAAGGTGTCTTTGGACATCCTGGATTCCTTTGCGCTCTGGTTGCGCGTCTCGGCGAGCGAGCGGCAACTCCGGGAGTTTTCGTTGGCATGACTATAGGGCTCCAATGGTGGCGTGTACATACCTTTGCATACCCGATTCTCGTAAGGATGCGACGAAAATTGTCTGTTTCGCCACGCTCGATCTGTGGTCTAATGGTCGAATGTTCACCCTTTGAACGGCTCGATGAGGAGAAGTTGATGACACCCCGCTCCGGAAATCTCTCGCTCGACGAGCTCACCGCTCTGGTTCGAGACGGCGACATCGACACGATCGTCGTCGCCTTCACCGATATGCAGGGACGGCTGGTGGGCAAGCGGGTCTCCGCGCGGCTTTTTCTGGAAGACGTGGGGAGCCACGGCGCGGAGTGCTGCAACTACCTTCTGGCCGTCGACGTCGAGATGAACACTGTGGACGGCTACGAGATGTCGAGCTGGCGTCGCGGCTATGGCGACATGGCCATGATCCCCGACCTCGCCACGCTGCGCCGGGCGCCCTGGCTGCCCGGGGCCGCTCTCGTCACCGCGGACCTGCAGTGGCTCGACAAGACGCCCGTGGTGGCGTCGCCCCGCCAGATCCTGAAGGCTCAGCTGGCCCGTCTGGCGGACCGCGGGCTGGTGCCCTACGTCGGCACCGAGCTGGAGTTCCTCGTCTTCGACGACGGCTACCGGGAGGCGTGGAAGAAGGGCTACCGCGACCTGACCCCCGCCAGCGACTACAACATCGACTACGCGCTGCTCGCCTCCACCCGGATGGAACCGTTGCTGCGGGACATCCGTAACGCCATGGACGGCGCCGGCATGTACTGCGAGGGCGTCAAGGGCGAGTGCAACCTCGGCCAGCAGGAGATCGCGTTCCGCTACACCGACGCCCTGGCCACCTGCGACAACCACTCGATCTACAAGAACGGTGCCAAGGAGATCGCGGATGCCCACGGCAAGAGCCTGACCTTCATGGCCAAGTTCAACGAGCGTGAGGGCAACAGCTGCCACATCCACATCAGCCTGCGCGGCACCGACGGGTCCGCGGTCTTCGCCGACACGGATGCCGACTACGGCATGTCGAAACTGTTCCGCCACTTCCTCGCCGGCCAACTCGCGGTGATGCGCGAACTGACCCTCTTCTCGGCGCCGAACATCAACTCCTATAAACGCTACGTCAGCGGCAGCTTCGCCCCGACCGCTATCGCCTGGGGCCTCGACAACCGCACCTGCGCCCTGCGCGTGGTGGGCGCGGGACTCGGCCTGCGGGTGGAGAACCGGGTTCCAGGCGGAGACGTGAACCAGTATCTGGCCGTGGCCGCGCTGATCGCGGCGGGCCTCTACGGCATCGAGAACGAACTCGAACTCGACGACGTCTTCGTCGGCAACGCCTACGAAAGCGACGCCGAGCGCGTGCCGGCTTCGCTCCGGGAGGCCACCGCACTGTTCGCGACCTCCACGGTCGCCCGGGAGGCCTTCGGCGACGAGGTGGTCGACCACTACCTCAACAACGCGCGGATCGAGTTGGAGGCCTACGACGCGGCGGTGACCGACTGGGAGCGGGTGCGCGGCTTTGAGCGCCTCTGATCCCGGCGCCGCCCCGCGAACCGGCACCGCCCCGCGAACCGGCACCGCCCCACAAACCGGCACGGCCCCACAAACCGGCACCGCCCAGCGCCCGGTGATCGGCCTGACCACGTACCTCGAGCAGGCCCAGACCGGCGTCTGGGACGTGCCGGCGGCCTTCCTGCCGCACGCCTATTTCGACTCGGTCGTCCGCGCGGGCGGCATCGCCGTGCTGCTGCCGCCGCAGCCCGTGGACGCGGCCATCGCCGGGCGGGTGCTCGACGGCCTGGACGGCCTGGTCATCACCGGCGGCAAGGACGTCGATCCGGCGCGCTACGGCCAGGCCGCCCACACGAGAACCGACGAGCCGCGCCCGGATCGCGACGCCTGGGAGAACGAGCTGATCCACCGCGCTATCGACCGGGAGCTGCCGTTGCTCGGAATCTGCCGCGGCGCCCAGATGCTCAACATCGCGCAGGGCGGTACCCTGCACCAGCACCTGCCCGACGTCGTCGGCCACGCCGGCTACCAGGCCGGCGGCGGCATCTTCAGCATCGTGGACGTTCATGTGGAACCCGAGTCGAGGTTGCACGGGCTGCTGGACGCCCTGGATGTGCCGCTGCCGGTTCCCGTCTACCACCACCAGTCCATCGACCGGGTCGGTGCCGGCCTCACCGTGACCGCGCGCACCCACGACGGGGTCGTGCAGGCCGTGGAACTCACCGGCGTTCCGTTCGGGGTGGCCGTGCAGTGGCATCCGGAACAGCACGACGACCTGCGCCTGTTCGCGGGCCTCGTCGACGCGGCCACCCGCTACCGGGCGGCCCGTGAGCAGGACCACGAACACGAACACGAACACGGCCAGGGACACGAACACGGCCAGGAAAGGGACACCCCGTGAGCAGCTACACCGTCATCAACCCGGCCGACGAGACTCCCGTCACCGTGGTCGAACACCTCGACCCGGAAGCGACCGATGAGGCGGTCTCCCGTGCGGTGGCCGCGCAGCGGCTCTGGTCCCGGGTGGCGCCGGCCGACAAGGCGGCCGTGCTGCGCCGCTTCGCGGAGGCGGTGGACGGGGACCGGGAGAACCTGGCCCGCATCGAGATGGCCAACTCGGGGCATCCGATCACGCAGGCGCGCTGGGAGGCCGGCCATGTGCGCGACGTGCTGACCTACTACTCGGCCGCCCCCGAGCGCCTGTTCGGGCGGCAGATCCCGGTGTCCGGCGGTCTCGACATGACGTTCCAGGAGCCTCTGGGCGTGGTCGGCATCATCACCCCGTGGAATTTCCCGATGACGATCGCGGCCTGGGGTTTCGCCCCGGCCCTCGCGGCCGGCAACGCGGTGCTGCTGAAGCCGGCGGAGTGGACGCCACTCTCCAGCATCCGTCTGGGCGAACTCGCCCGGGAGGCCGGCCTGCCGGAGGGGCTGTTCCAGGTACTGCCGGGCCGCGGATCGGTGGTCGGCGAACGGTTCGTCACACACCCCCAGGTGCGGAAGGTCGTCTTCACCGGGTCGACGGATGTCGGCAAACGGATCATGGCCGGCTGTGCCGCCCAGGTCAAACGGGTCACCCTGGAACTCGGCGGCAAGAGCGCCAACATCGTGTTCGCCGACTCCGATCTGGAGAAGGCCGCCGCCAGCGCACCCTCCGGGGTGTTCGAGAACGCCGGCCAGGACTGCTGCGCCCGCAGCCGCATCCTGGTCGAGCAGAGCGTGTACGACCGGTTCCTGGAGCTTCTCGAGCCGGCCGTCGCCGGGGTGCGGGTGGGGGACCCCGCCGACGAGGGCACCGAGATGGGACCGCTCGTCTCGGCCGCGCACCACGCCGCGGTCTCGGCCTATGTGCCGGAGGGCTCCCCCGTGGCGTTCCGCGGCAACGCCCCGACCGGACCGGGTTTCTGGTTCCCGCCGACCGTGCTCACCCCGGCTTCCCGCACCGACCGCTCTGTCACCGACGAGATCTTCGGTCCCGTCGTCACCGTGCTGCCCTTCGACGGGGAAGACGACGCCGTCACGCTGGCCAACGACACCGACTACGGCCTCTCCGGCTCGATCTGGACCCGGGACGTGGGCCGGGCCATCCGGGTGGCGCGGGCCGTGGAATCCGGCAACCTGTCCGTCAACTCGCACTCCTCGGTGCGCTACTCGACCCCGTTCGGCGGGTTCAAGCAATCGGGTCTCGGGCGGGAACTGGGCCCGGATGCCCCGATGTCGTTCACCGAGACCAAGAACGTCTTCATCGCCGTCGACTGATCGCTTCGGCCCTCTCACCCCTCAACCCCGTTCAAGGAGTCAGCATGAGCAGCCTCACCCCCATCGACCTCACCCAGCGGCTTGCGGGCCGGGTCGCCGTGATCACCGGCGGCGCCAGCGGTATCGGCTTGGCCACGGCGAAACGCTTCGCCGCGGAGGGAGCCACGGTCGTGATCGGCGACCTCGACGAACCGGCAGGGCTCGCTGCGGCCGACCTGCTCGACTGCCTCTTCGTCAAAGTGGATGTGACCGACGAGGACGAGGTCAACGCCCTCTTCGACACCGCCTACCTCACCTACGGCTCCGTCGACATCGCGTTCAACAACGCCGGGATCTCCCCACCAGACGACGACTCGATCGAGACGACCGAGCTGCCGGCCTGGCAGCGGGTGCAGGACGTCAACCTGAAGTCGGTGTATCTGTGCTGCCGGTCCGCCCTGCGCTACATGGTGAAACAGGGCCGCGGGTCGATCATCAACACGGCCTCGTTCGTGGCCGTGCTCGGCTCCGCGACCAGTCAGATCTCGTACACCGCCTCCAAGGGCGGAGTGCTCGCGCTCAGCCGCGAGCTGGGCGTGCAGTTCGCGCGCCAGGGCATCAGGGTCAACGCCCTCTGCCCCGGCCCGGTGAACACCCCGCTGCTGCAGGAACTGTTCGCGAAGGACCCGGAGCGCGCGGCCCGGCGGCTGGTGCACATCCCGGTCGGCCGGTTCGCGGAACCGGAGGAGCTCGCGGCCGCGGTCGCCTTCCTGGCCAGCGACGACTCCTCGTTCATCACGGGATCCACGTTCCTGGTCGACGGCGGCATCAGCTCTGCCTACGTGACGCCGATGTAGCGGTGCGGACGGACAGGGAAACCGTGATGGACTGGGAGTCCGACCAGAAGCCAGGACCAGAACAGTGACCGACGACGAACAGCCCGGGCTCGACAGCGGCCTGCTGCTGCGGCCCGTGCACAGCGGCAACGCCTTCGAGGAGACCGTGCAGCGGTTGCTGCAGACCGTGCGGCTGGGGCTGATCGCGCCCGGCGAGAGACTGCCTGCCGAACGCGAACTCTCCGCCATGCTCGCCGTGAGCCGGGACACGCTGCGGGATGCGATCGCGTCCCTGGCCGATGCCGGCTATCTGGTCTCCCGTCGCGGTCGCTACGGCGGCACCTTCGTCAGCGACTCGCTGCCTCAGCAGACGCCGGGCCGAGGCCCTGAGGGTGGGCTGCGGGCACGCCGGGACATCCCCGTGGCCGAGATCGAGGACGCGCTCGCACTCCGCGAGATCCTGGAGGAGGGCGCCGCCCGGCATGCCGCCGCGCGCACCCTGTCACCCGGCGAACGGGAGGTGCTCTGGAACAGCCTGGCCGATTCGATCGGCGCCACCGGCGAGGACTACCGGCGGCTGGATTCCAGGCTGCACCTCACGATCGGCGAGCTGGCCGGCTCGCCGTCGTTGGTGCCGCTGCTGGCCGAGGTACGGATGCGGGTCAACGAACTGCTCGACAACATCCCGTCCCTCGGCCCGAACATCGCGCACTCGGACCGGCAGCACGAGCAGATCGTGACCGCGATCCTGACCGGCCGGCCCGACGCCGCCGCGCAGGCGATGGCCGAGCACCTGGCCGGCACCGCCCTGCTGCTGCGCGGCTTCCTGGAGTAGGGCGAGGCCACGGCGGGCCAGATCGAGGTCAGATCAAGAACGCGAACGGCAGAGCCAACAGGCCGAGGGCCAGCGCCAACAGCACGAGCAGCAGCGACCCGGCCAGCAGCACCGCATTGAGCACGATGCCCCAGATCGCCAGGGTGCGCGCCTGCGGTTCCCGTCCGAGGGCGAGGATGCCGACAACCAGGCCGGCAATGGGCACCAGAAAGGTCCAGCCGGCGACGATCGACACGAGGCCGAGTACGAGGCTCGACACGGCCAGGGTGCTGCTCCGCGGGGGTACGGGCTCGGCAGTGTAGACCGTGGCCTGGTCGGGAGCGATGGTTGACATGGGTGGTTCTCCGTTTCGATGGGGAGCGACGGATGCCGCTCTCCCAACGACACTACGGAGCATCCGTTCTGGCACCCATGGGGTTAGCCCCCGAATCGGGCCGGGGGCGGCCACGCGGTCACGCGCCGAACAGGACCTCGATCGGGCCGCGCACGAAGAAGACCAGAAAGCCGGCCGCGACGATCCAGAGCAGCGGGCTGATCTCGCGCGCCTTGCCCGAGAACGAACGCACCAGCACCCAGGTGATGAAGCCGGCCCCGATTCCGTTGGCGATCGAGTAGGTCAGCGGCATCACGATAATCGTGAGAAACACCGGCAGCACGATCGAGAACTCCGAGAAGTCGATGAACCGGATCTGGGACACCATCATCGCGCCGACGATCACGAGGGCGGCCGCGGCGACCTCGAGCGGCACGATCTGGGTGAGCGGGGTGAAGAACATGGCCGCGAGGAACAAAAGCCCGGTGACGATGTTGGCCAGGCCCGTGCGCGCACCCTCGCCGATGCCGGCACCGGACTCGATGAACACCGTGTTCGACGAGGCGGAGGTGGACCCGCCGACGACGGCGCCGACGCCCTCCACGATCAGGGCGGACTTCAGGCGGGGGAAGTTGCCCTTGTCGTCGGCCACGCCGGCCTCGTTGGCCAGACCCGTCATGGTGCCCATGGCGTCGAAGAAGTTCGTGAAGACGAGCGTGAACACGAGCATCGACGCGGCCAGCATGCCGATCCGGTCGAAGGCGCCGAAGCTGACCTGTCCGACCAGGCTCAGGTCGGGCAGCGAGACGACGGATGTCGGCAGCACCGGGGCGTTCAGGTTCCACCCGTCGGGGTTCTGCCCGAACGACGGTCCGACCTTGAAGATCGCCTCGAGGATCACGGCGATCAGCGTGGTGGCGACGATACCGATCAGGAGGGCGGCCTTCACCTTGCGGGCGACCAGGATGCCGAGAAGGATCAGGCCGAGCACGAACACGGCGGTCGGCAGGCTCACGACGGAACCGTTGTCGCCGAGCTGCACGGGCGGCGACGCGGCGCCGCTCGCGCGCACGAAGCCGGAGTCGACCAGGCCGATGAAGGCGATGAACAGGCCGATGCCGACCGTGATGGCGATCTTCAACTGGCGCGGCACGGCGTTGAAGATGAGCTCGCGGAGGCCGGTGGAGGCAAGCAGCACGATGATGAGCCCGTTGATGACCACGAGGCCCATGGCCTCCGGCCAGGTCACCTGGCCGACGACGCTCACGGCCAGGAAGGAGTTGATGCCGAGGCCCGCGGCGAAACCGAATGGAAGCCGTGCGACGGCGCCGAACAGGATGGTCATGACGCCGGCGGTGAGGGCGGTGACCGCGGCAACCTGACCGTTGGGCAGCCATCCGCCGGCCACGTCGACCGCGGCCTGGTCGGCGCTGAAACCGCCGAGGATCAGCGGGTTGAGGATGACGATGTAGGCCATCGTGACGAACGTCACCAGGCCGCCCCGGATCTCCCGGCCATAGGTGGAGCCGCGTCGCGTGATTTCGAAGTAACGGTCGATGCGGGCCTTCAGCCCGGGGCTGGCTGCGTCGGCCGGGGTGTCCGGCTTCGGGGCAGGCGTGGATGACGTGTGGGTCTCTGTTTCAGAAATGGGGTGCTCCTGGTGTCCGACTCAGCTAATTCTCAGTTGCCCAGTTTACGGCCCCGGAGTGCGGGCGGATTCCGCGGGCCCTCACGCGGGCGCTCAGATGTGCGGCACGAAGGCGTCCCAGGCCCGGCGGCGGTCCCCGCGCGGGTCGGACTCGACCCGGTCGACGGCATCGATCACGAGGGTCAGCCGCTCCGCCTCGTCGTAGAGCGGCCACGCAGCATCCGGCACTCCGGTTGCGGCGAAGCTGAGCCACCAGCCCTGCATCCGTGCGCCGATCCGCTGGAAGTCTCGGCGCCCACCGAGCGCGGTCATGCCGCGGCCGAACCAGCCGTCGAGCCGGTCGAACAGCGGGAACAGCTCGAGGCCGTGGGTGGCGTCCAGCCCCATCAGGCGCACCAGGCGCGGAGCGGCGTCGAAGCGGTAGAAGCGCACCGGGGCATACCGGGAGTGCCGCTCGCCCACACGCACGCTCGGGTACCAGAACGAGAAGTCTCCGCCGAAATCGAGGGCCGGCCGCAGCGCGGGGATCCCGGGGTATTGCGCCCGGAGGCGGGTGCGGGCCTTCTTCTTGGTGTTAGCGAACACGGCCCGGATGCGCCCGGGCGTCGTGGCGAGGATGTCGATGCGCCCGCTGAACAGCGACCCTTCCCGCGAGTTGGTGCCGATGATCAGGGGGATCCGGTGGGCGCGTCCGTCGCGGAAGGCGTCGAGCGGCCGTTCGGGCAGGAAGTCGCCGTCGATCACAGGCGAGAGCGGGATCGTCCCGGGGTACCGGTCCGGGGCGCGCCGGGTCAGGTCGCTCGTGGCCTCGGCCAGATGCGCCGGGTCGGCCTGAAGGAGCAGGGCAGCGGCATCCGCCGCCGTGTCGGTCGAGTTCGTCGGGTCGGCCTGACCGGTGCGCCGGGCGAGGAGCCGCACGAAGTCCGCTGCCCACTCGGCGGTGACAGCGGGGGCGTAGACGGCGTTCGGCGGGGCGCTCTGGGCGATCGCACGCTGGAACAGGCCGGCGGCGGCCGGGACGGTCATCAGGGTGGTCACGGCGTTGGCCCCGGCCGATTCACCGAAGACGGTGACGGCGTCCGGGTCTCCGCCGAACACCGCGATGTTGCGCCGCACCCAGGCGAGCGCAGCCACCTGGTCGCGCAGCCCGAGGTTGCTCTCGAACGGCCGCTCCGCGGTGGAGTAGCGGCTGAAGTCGAGGTATCCCAGCGCCCCCAGCCGGTAGTTGAAGCTGACGTAGACGATGCCGCCGCGGCGCACGAGCCCCTCCCCCTGCCGGGGCACCTCCCGAGAAGACCCGACGCTGTAGGCGCCGCCGTGGATGAAGACCATGACGGGCCGCAGCATCCGTTGGTCGACAGGTTCGTCGGGGGTGATCACGTTGAGGTTGAGGCAATCCTCGCCCTGCGGGATCGTGGGCTTCGCGCCGATGAACTGGCCGCGGTGGCTTTGCGTGGCGACCAGGCCGAACCCGCGCGCATCCCGCTCGCCCGGCCAGGGCACGGCCGGCTGCGGGGCCCGGAACCGGAGCTCTCCCACGGGGGCCGCCACGTAGGGGATCCCGCGCCACTGACGCACCCCGCGCACCCGGATCCCGCGCAGCGAACCGGTCTCGATCCGCACCGAGAGAGGTTCTGCAGGGGCAGGCTGAACGGATGGTCTCACCGTAAGAGCCTATTTGTTCACTACCATCGGGATTACGCACGACACGGAAACGAGAAACACATGGCTCTGCCCTGGACCCTGCACGGTAACGGTAAAACGGTCGGAGCCACGGATGTCGTCGGCCCCGGCGAGCGCCTCAACTGGCCGCTGACCATCGGGATCGGCACCCAGCACGTCGTCGCCATGTTCGGCGCCACGTTCCTGGTTCCGCTGCTCACGGGCTTCCCGCCGAGCACGACGCTGCTCTTCTCGGGCATCGGCACCCTGCTGTTCCTGGTCATCACCCAGAACAAGCTGCCCAGCTACCTGGGGTCCTCGTTCGCCTTCATCGCGCCGATCACCGCCGCGACGGCCAGCGCCGGCATGGGCAGCGCCCTGTTCGGCATCATTGTCGTCGGCCTGCTCCTGGCGCTGATCGGCCTGATCGTGCAGCTCACCGGCACCGGCTGGATCGATGCACTGATGCCACCGGTGGTCTCCGGGGCCATCGTCGCCTTGATCGGCCTCAACCTGGCGCCCGTCGCGAAGTCGAACTTCGCGCTGGCGCCGTTGACCGCGCTGATCACCCTGCTGGCCGTGATCCTCTCGACCGTGCTGTTCCGCGGCATCCTCGGCCGGCTGTCGATCTTCATCGGCGTGATCGTGGGCTACGTGGCCGCCGTGATCGCCGGCGAGGTCGACTTCAGCGGCGTGGGTGAGGCCGCCTGGATCGGCCTGCCCCAGTTCACCGCGGCGATGAACCCGTTCGCGAATCCGTCCGCCGCCCTCGGCGTGCTGCCGGCGTTCCTGCCGGTCGTGCTCGTGCTGGTGGCCGAGAACGTGGGCCACATCAAGGGCGTCGCCCAGATGACGGATACGAAGGTGAACCGCTTCACCGGTCGCGCACTGATGGCCGACGGGCTGGCCACCATGCTCGCCGGCTTCAGCGGCGGCTCGGGCACCACGACCTACGGCGAGAACATCGGCGTCATGGCCGCCACCCGCATCTACTCCACGGCCGCCTACTGGGTCGCCGGCATCACCGCGGTGCTGCTCGGGCTCTCCCCCAAGATCGGCGCGGTCATCAACACCATTCCGGCGGGCGTACTCGGCGGCGTCACGACGGCCCTCTACGGCCTGATCGGCATCATCGGCGTCAAGATCTGGCTCGACAACAAGGTCGACTTCAGCAAGCCGGTCAACCAGTTCACGGCGGCCACCGCGCTGATCATCGGCATCGCCGATTACACCTTCTCGGCGGGCACCCTCAGCTTCAACGGTATCGCGCTGGGCACGGTCGCCGCCATCGTGATCTACCACCTGATGACCTGGGTGGCCCGGGTGCGCGGCACCGAGCGGTAACAGCCGCACACCGGACGCGGCACCACCGTGCAGGGCCGAAGCGGGGCGCGGCGGGTCAGCGGTGCAGGGCCGGCACGATCAAGTAGACGCCGTACAGCACGGCCGCGCTGCAGAGCACGAAGCAGGCGTAGGCACCCATCAAGGCGACCTGCTTCTGCACCGGGCCCAGCGGGGAGGCTGCGGCCTTACGCACGCGCTTGGCCTCCTTGGCCGCACGCTTGGGGGTGAGCACGGTGATGGCGCCCGTGAACTCGACCGGTTCGACCACGGGAACCCGGCCGGCGGTGGTGAGCAGCCGCAGCCCGAGGGAGTACAGGCTCACCACGACCGCGGACGACAGGAGCGACGCGAACGCGACGACCAGGAACGCAGACCAATCGATCACAGCGCGACCTTCTTCCGATCTGAGCGGGAGGCTTTGCGGGGGGTCTTCCGGATTTTCACGACCCGCCCGGCGTCGTCGATGTCGTGCAGGGTGTCGTGCGTGACCCGGTTCAGGCGGGACCGGCGGAACAGCAGTGCGACCACGAGGGAGCCGATCACCAGGTCGAGCACAATGCCCATCGGGCCGATCAGGGCCAGACCGGCCGCGAAGGCCCCCATGATGGCCGCCGCGGGCAGGGTGAGCACCCAACCGAGCCCGATTTGGCCGGCCATGCCCCAGCGCACGGTCGAGCCGCGCCGGCCCAGGCCCGAGCCGATGACCGAGCCGGACGCGACCTGCGTGGTGGAGAGGGCGAAGCCGAGGTGGCTGGACGCGAGGATGGTGGCCGCGGTGCTGGTCTCCGCCGCGAAGCCCTGGGCCGGCTTGATCTCGGTGAGGCCGCGACCCATGGTCAGGATGATGCGCCAGCCGCCGGTGTACGTGCCGATGGCGATGGCGAGGGCGCAGGTGGTGATGACCCACAGCTGCGGGCCGGTGCCCACGTCCTGCATCCCGCTGGCGATCAGAGTGAGGGTGATGACACCCATGGTCTTCTGGGCGTCGTTGGTGCCGTGCGCGAGGGCGACGAGCGACGAGGAGAAGATCTGCGCGTAGCGGAAGCCACCACGGCCATCCGCCTTGCCGGAATCACGGCGGGTGATCGAGTAGGCGAGCTTGGTGGCGAGGAAAGCCACGATGCCCACCGTGAGCGGGGCGATCAGCGCCGGCAGGATGACCTTGGCCAGCACGACGTCGTAGGCGACCGCCTGCGAGCCGACGCCGATGATCGTGGCGCCGATGAGACCGCCGAACAGGGCGTGGCTCGAGCTGGACGGCAGTCCGCGCAGCCAGGTGATCAGGTTCCAGACGATGGCGCCGATCAGGCCCGCAAAGATGATCTCGGGTGTGATCTGAACGCCGGCGTCACCCTCCTTGATGATGCCGCCGGAGATGGTCTTGGCGACCTCGGTGGAGAGGAACGCCCCGATCAGGTTCAGGACGGCGGCGAGTCCCACCGCGACTTTCGGGCGCATGGCGCCGGTCGCGATGGGGGTGGCCATCGCGTTCGCGGTGTCGTGGAAGCCGTTGGTGAAGTCGAAAATCAGTGCCAGCGCAATCACAAGCGCGACGATCAGGGTGAAATCCACCGGCGTCTTCCTCTGGGTGTACGACAGCCGGGGTTATCTCAAGCTGCAAAGCAGTGATAAGCCTGACACTCCCGGAGAGGCAGGTCAATTCAGAGCCGATCGACCACCGTCGCCAGATCGGGGCCGAAGGTGAAGGTGGCCCGCACCGGAATGCCGGCGAGCACTCCCGGCAGCCAGTGCCGGGCGTCGTCCCACATGTCGTCGACCGGCAGGGCGGCCACGTCGAACCAGACCGGGTTCAGCTCGTCGGACTCGCGCGGGGTGCCGCTCCACTCGGTGCAGACGAACACGCTGGATTCCTGGCTCCAGGCCTCCCGGTGCGGGAACAGGTAGGTCAGCAGCCCCAGCGGGGTGAGGGCGGATGCCGCCACGACCAGGCCGGACTCCTCCTCGATCTCCCGCACCATCGCCTGCACGGCCGACTCACCCGGCTCGAGCTTGCCGCCCAAGCCGACAATGTTGCCGAGGCCCAGGCCCTTCTTCTTGCGGCCGAGCAGCACCTGCAGCTCCCCCGACGGGGAACGGCGGGTGAGGTAGCAGACGCACACCTGGGGCAGGGACATTCCCCCATGGTAACGACGAAGAACCGGGGCTCCTTCTCAGCGCGCCTTGTTAGGCTGCAGGCATGAATTTTGTGCCTGAATCCGGAACCATAACCATGTTCACGACGACCTGGTGCGGCTACTGCACCCGCCTGAAGACCCAGCTGGTCAAGGCCGGAATAACCTACACCGAGATCAACGTGGAAGAGGTCGAGGGCACCTCGGAACTCGTGATGAGCCTGAACAACGGCAACCGTACGGTTCCGACCATCCTCTTTCCGGACGGCTCGAGCGCGACGAACCCGTCTCTGGCGCAGGTACAGGCCAAGCTCGCCTGAGCCGCTTCCGAACAAACCTCGGGGTCCCGGTTCGACCTCCGCCGACCGGCGGGTATCGAACCGGGACCCCTCGGAGCACTCGCGGGTCCAACTGCGTGCGGATTTAGCCGAACAGCACCGCGGCCTCGTCGTAGCGCGCCTGCGTCACGGTCTTGAGACCGATGGTCGCGTCGGCGATGCTGACGATCTCCATGTCGGTGCCGCGCAGGGAGACCATGGAGCCCCACTGGCCGGCGTAGACGGCGTCGACGGCCGCCATGCCGAGGCGGGTCGCGAGCACTCGGTCGTAGGCCGACGGGGAGCCGCCGCGCTGGGTGTGGCCGAGGACGGTGGCGCGGGTCTCGATGCCCGTGCGCTCCTCGATCATCGGGGCGATCATTTCGCTGATGCCGCCGAGTCGGGGGCGGTTGAACGCGTCGAGGCCCTTGGTGGAGAGCGCCTCGTCCATCCCGGCGAGCTTGAATCCCTCGGAGACGACGAGGACGGGGGCGCGGCCGCGGTCACGCACATGCATGACCCATTCGCAGATCTGCTCGATGGTCTGCGGCTGCTCGGGGATCAGGATGGCGTGGGCGCCGCCGGCCATGCCGGAGTGCAGGGCGATCCAGCCCACGTGGCGGCCCATGACCTCGACGATCATGCAGCGGCCGTGGGACTCGGCCGTGGTGCGCAGCCGGTCGATGGCCTCGGTGGCGATCTCGACGGCGGTGTTGAAGCCGAACGAGTAGTCGGTGGCTTCGAGGTCGTTGTCGATGGTCTTGGGCACGCCGACGATCTGGAGTCCGGCATCCGTCAGGCGGCGCGCCGCGGTGAGGGTGCCCTCGCCTCCAATGGCGATGATCGCGTCGATGCCTTCGGCGTCCATCGTCTTCTGAATGTTAATGGGGCCGCCGTTTTCACCCTCGAACGGGTTCGTGCGGGAGCTGCCGAGGATGGTGCCCCCCTGCCGGGAGAGACCGCGCACGCTGTGCCGGTCCAGAGTCATAAAGTCGCCCTCGACCAAGCCTTTCCAGCCGTTGCGAATGCCGACGAATTCGGCATCGAGGACGCGGATGCCTTTAAGGACGGAACCGCGAATAACCGCGTTCAGTCCGGGGCAGTCTCCGCCGCTGGTGAGGATTCCAATTTTCATTTGTCGTTGCTCCTTGTTGCACAAGTGATCAGATTGGCGCCCACACCGCCGCCAGTTAATAATGGACCCCAAGCGGGGCCGGTTCAAATCCACGCCGGTGAGGGACGCGTTCTACAGCTCCCCGTCGAGTGCCAGGGTCAACAGGTAGATCAGGGCGCTGGCCTGCACGGAATCGGCGGACGAGATCTCTTCGACGGCACCGTCCAGGGCGCGGGCCGCGAGACCCTGCTTGCTGCCGATGAGTTCGGCGATGCGCGCGTCGATGGTGTGGGCGGCGATGATCCGCCAGGCGGTGACCGGCTCGTCCTGGCCGATGCGGTGGACCCGGTCGATGGCCTGCGTCTGCTCGGCGGCGGTCCAGCTGAGCTCGGCGAGCACGACGTTGGAGGCGGCCTGCAGGTTGACGCCGACTCCGGCGGCGGTCAGGGAACAGACCACGACGGCCACTGACGGGTCGTCGTTGAAGGAGTCGATCGCGGCCTGGCGGGCCAGGGCGCTCTGGTCGCCACGCAGGGACACCGTGCGCAGACCTCGCTTGGCGAAGATGTCCTCGGCGGCATCCATCACGTCGATGTGCTTGGCGAAGAAGACGACCTTGCCCACCGAGTGCGCCAGCTGCACGGCGTAATCCGCCGCGAGGGCCGCCTTGGCCTGGCCGATCTTGCGCACCATGGTGAAGACGTTCTCGCCGGTGGTCTGCCCCTTCGATTCCTCGAGTTCGGCGTGGGCGACCGCACGGATGAACGCGGCGCGCTGCTCGCCCTCGAGCGCGGGCGGCGTCTGGCCGGGATGGCGGGCGACGACGAGGGAATGGTACCGGGTGACCAGTCGGGCGGCGAGCTCCCGTTCGGCCTGGCGGATGGAGCGACCGAGGTCGTCGTCCAGCTCGACCGGGATGTCGGCGATGCGCTTGGCCGGCAAGTCGGCGGCGACGTCGACCTTGCGGCGGCGCACGATGCCGAGGTCGATCACGGCGGCACGCGCCTCGGCGTAGAAGCCGGGGTCGGCGGGGGTCAGGCCGATCGCCTCGAGCTTCTGCATGAGTCTGGGGGCCGGCTTGTCGCCGTCGAGCCAGCCGAGGAACTGCCAGATCGCGCGGAAGTCGTCGACGTCGTTGATCAGTGGGGTTCCGGTCAGGGCCATCAGCAGCGGGTTGCCGCCGGGCGTCCGGCGCCGGATCTGCTCGGCCAGGGCCAGCACGTGCTTGGAGCGCTGCGACTGCAGGTTCTTGATGAAGTGCGCCTCGTCGACGACCATGCCCTTGAAACCGAGAGTGCCCAGCCAGGCGCGGTGCCGGTCGAGCACGTCGTAGTTGACGATGACGACGTCTGCGAACGCGTCTAGTGTGTCGCCGTCGCCGTGGATGACGGTGGCCCGGCGGTTCGGCGTCCACAGCTCGACCTCGCGCACCCAGTTCATCTTGACGACGTTGGGCACGATGGCCAGGAGCGGGTAGGACCCGCTGACGGATGCCGCGAGCAGGCTCTGCGCCGTCTTCCCGAGCCCCGGCTCGTCGGCGAGCAGGTAGCTGCGGTGGCCGAGGCGCGCACTTTCGACGAAGCGGGCCTGGTGGCGCATCAGCTCCATGCCGCGAGGCGAGAGCCGGTCGACGCGGGGAGCCTCGGGCAGATCCATGCTGGCGGCCTGGCCGCCGGAGCCGTACTCGAAGGACTTGAACAGCGGGCCGATGAGTTCCCAGTTGGCCAGGCGACGGCCGGAGACGACCGGCGGGGCCGCTGCGGCGCTGAAGTCGGGGGCGAGGAACGGGTTGGCGAGCTGGCGGGCCTTGACCGACTGCGGGATGACCTGGTTCACCGGCACCTCGGGCTTGGCCTCGGGTTCCCGGGTGATGATCAGTTCGTCGGGCGTGAGTTCGGCACCGGACTCCAGCAGCCAGTCACGGCGGAAACGCTGCGCGACCGTGGACACGCCGGCATCCGGTTCGAGCAGGGTGATCAGGCTGGTGTCGCGGGCCGCGGTCTTCGCCAGGATCTGGGCGATGCCGTCGAGGCGCTTCAGCAGTTCGGCGCGGTTCGCGTCGGTGAGTTCCTTGTCGCCCTTGACCCGGGCGCGTTCCTCGCGCATGAGCAACGCGATCACCTGGTACTTGGTGCGGTTGGTCGGGCCGAGCTTGGCGCCGGTCTGCGCCTTCGCCTCCACCTCGCGCACCTTGCGGGCGAGGATGGGGATGATGGGGGCGTCATCGTCGCGGGAACGAGGTCGCGATCGTGCGCGGCCTCCGGCGGCAACTCGGTTGTTCGAACCGGCGGCCTGGTGGCGGGTGTAAGCCATTCTTCTCCAACTTCACAGCAGCACAGCAGTCAGGGGCCGTGCTCGACGTGGTGCGGTATCCGTGGACACCGGTGCGATCGATACGTCGAAGCCTGAATCGAGCAACGTGCCAACCATATTTGCGCCACCGGCATGTGGGATGCAGCGGCACGGTCAAGACGGTAATCGGGCTATTTCAACGCGGCTCTATTCTACGCCTGCTGGTCAATCCCGGTGCACCGGAACCTTGGTGACGACGCCGGCGAGAATGAAGACCAGCGCGGCGATGAATTGGGCGGACACCCAGCCCTGGCCGGACAGGTCGATGACCACGATCGGGTTCCAGAGCACCGCGATCGGCACCAGGCCGATCAACCACAGCCAGGCCTTCGCCTGGATGACGAAGACACAGAGGATCAGCGCGAGGATGCTGACCGCATAGCGGATGATGATGAAACTTCCGGAGTCCAGCAGCGCGAGCCCGCCGAGCAGGATGACCGCGCCGAGCAGGCCGGGTGCCAGCGCGGAACGCGTGAATGTGGGTTCGACCGGGGTGCCCATCAGACGCCTCCTCCTCCGCCGCCGCCTCCACCACCGCCGACCGAGCCACCTCCACCCGAACCGGAACTGGAGGAACTCGACGCGCTTCCCGACCAGGAGGCCGAGGTGGAGCTCGTGAATGAGCTCAACCCGGCGGCGAACCAGACCGGATTGAACGGAGCGGACCCAGCGTACCAGTCCGGCTGAGCGTCGCTCCGGGCGTAGTAGTCGCCGAGAACCTGCGACCAGTCCCTCTCCTGGCCGAACAGCACGGCGTACGGCAGCAGACGCTCGTAGAGCCTCAGCACCTGCCCCGGCTGCCCGGGGTCAGGCAAGCCGGGCCGACCGAGAACGGATGCCGGGTCCGGCCGGTAGGGCGACCGCAGCGCTCCGACGGGGCTCTGCAGCACCCGCAGCCGGTCGGCCTCGGCGATCTCGATGTACAGCTTCACACCGGCGAGGAAGTCGCGCAGCTCGGCGCCGGCCGCGGTGAAGGGCCGCACGCTCGCGACGGCGGTGAGGGTCGTGACCGAGGCGGCGATCCCCAGCACCAGAACCAGGACCGGCCAGCCCGCGCCGACCTCGGTGATGAACGCCCCCAGGCAGCCAACCAGGGTCAGGATGCCGGTGAACACGGCGCCGGCGATCAGCCACCGACGCGGCCGGCCTCCCTTCTCCACCCGCAGCCCGTCGGCCAGCACCTGCTTCAGGACCGCCTGAAGCTGCTTGGTCAGCCCGGTGCCCAGCGTGGTGTCCTTCGTCGTGAGGTCGCGGCTCGTGCCCGCCTGCAGACCCGGAAACAGCAGCCGCAGCACGGCCTGCTCACTGGTGTCGAGGTCTCGGGTGTGCCGCAGCTCGAGCATGTAGTGCTTCTTGCCCTCACCCTCCAGCACCCGCACGTTGCCGCGCACCGCGAAGCTGAGGAACTGGGCGGTCATGGCCTGGGCGCTGGTGCGGGTCACATTGCCGGCCACGAGCAGGTTTACGCCCTTCGGCGGAAGATACTCGGCGATGATGGTCGGCCGGCCCGGCGCGTTTCGCCACCGGGTGACCCGGGCGACGATCGCGAGACCCGCGACGATCAGTCCGAACAGCGCCGCGGCGAGGCCGATGCCCGGGAGCGGGTTCGCCGTGAACGACTGGTCGCGGGGAACGAAGGTGCCGGGCTCGAACCCGACCGCCAGGGTCAGCCCCTCGGCCGGTCCGAGCGCCCCGGCGGTGACGTCGATCGCGACGGCCTCGCCCACGGCATCCGTCGTCGGCCCGGCATCCGTCGTCGGCCCGGCATCCGTCGACAGCGAGGCGCAGGGTTCCGACGAGTCAGGGGTGCCCTGGTAGCAGGCGGCCTCCCCGGTGAGCCGGGGTGCGACGTCCGGGTCGACCGTGAGGGTGGCGGACACGTCGCCGAACGGCTGAGCCCAGCCGGTGCCGTTGACCTCCCGGTAGAACTCCTGGATCGGGGCGTCCTCCGGCTCGAGCGTGACGTCGACCTGCTCGTAGGTGATGACATAGGTCTGCACGCCGTGCGCGTAGTCATCGGCGGCGATCGTCACCTCCAGGAACTCGTCTCCGCCATCCTCACTGGTCGTTGTGGTGTCGACGCCGCGCTTTCGACCGTTCTCGTCGGTCACGCTGACCAGTTCCAGGTCGGTGGGATGCCCGTTGTAGTGGGTGGGGATCGCGCGCAGGATGCCGCGGTTCTGGTCGGACTCCGGGAACCGGGCGACGATCGTCTCGGTGGTGGTCAGGCGCGAGTGCCCGTCGTCGGTGAGGCCCAGCTCGAAATCGGAGTGCCAGGAGTCGAAGTCGAAGTCCTCCACGCCCGCCGACACGGCGCCCGAAGCGTGCACCGGGCCGGCGACCGCGAGCCCCGGAGCGGACGCGCCGAGGAGGCCGAGGCCGCCGAGTATGGCTGTGAACAGGACAATCAGCGCACGACGCATGCCTTCACTCTACTCAGCGGCCCGCCGGGGCGGCCTGCTACCGGAAAGTGTTCAGACGCAGACTGTTCAGCACCACGAACAGGCTGGAGAACGCCATCGCGGCTCCGGCGATCATCGGGTTGAGCAGGCCGAACGCGGCCAGGGGAAGCGCCGCCAAATTGTAGGCGAAGGCCCAGAACAGGTTGCCCTTGATCACGCGCAGGGTGCGGCGGGACAGCCGGATGGCGTCGGGCACGGTGCCGAGGTGGTCGCGAACGACGGTGACGTCGCTGGCCTCGATGGCCACGTCGGTGCCGGTGGCCAGGGCGATGCCCAGGTCGGCCTGGGCGAGTGCGGCGGCGTCGTTCACGCCGTCGCCGACCATGGCGACGACCCGACCCTCGGACTGCAGGCGCCGGATCGTGGCGACCTTGTCTTCGGGGAGCATGCCGGAGAAGACCTCGTCGATGCCGACGGCCGCGGCCACCTCCCCGGCGGTGCGGGCGTTGTCGCCGGTGAGCAGGATCGGGGTCAGCCCGAGCGAGACGAGCTCGGCGAGCGCGGCCGGGGCCTCGGATCGCACGGTGTCGGCGATGTCGAGCACGGCTCGCGCCTCGTCGTCCCAGCCGACCACGACGGCGGTGCCGGTGGAGGACTCGATGGCCTGGGTCAGTCGCGCCTCGAGCGGCCCGGGGAAGAGCGAGGGCCGGCCGACGAGGACCGCGTGGCCCTCGACCGTGCCGGAGACGCCGAGGCCGGCGGTGGCCCGAAATCCGGTCACCTCGGGCAGCGGCGCGGCGGCTCCCCCGGTTCCCGCGTTCGCGGCGACGATGGCCCGGGCGATGGGATGCTCGGAGGCGCTCTCCAGTGCCGCCGCGTAGCGCAGCGCAGTGCCGGCGTCGCCGGTGGCCGTGGTCTGGCGCAGGGACATCCGCCCGGTGGTGAGGGTGCCGGTCTTGTCGAGCAGGATGGTGTCGACCTTCCGGGTCTGTTCGAGAGCCTCCGGGCCCTTGATCAGGATGCCGAGTTGGGCGCCCCGGCCGGTTCCCACCAGCAGCGCGACGGGGGTGGCCAGGCCGAGAGCACAGGGGCAGGCGATGATCAGCACGGCCACCATGGCGGTGAAGCCGGCTTCCACGGGGCTGCCGGTGGCGATCCAGACCACGAAGGTGGCCAGTGCCAGCAGGATGACCGCGGGCACGAAGACACCGGCGACCCGGTCGGCGAGGCGCTGGATGTCTGACTTGCCGAGCTGGGCATCCTCGACGAGCTTCGCCATCTGGGCCAGGCGCGTTCCGGCGCCGACCTGGGTGGCGCGCACCAGGAGGCGGCCGCCCTGGGCGACCGTGGCGCCGACGACCTCGTCGCCCGGGCCGACCTCGATCGGTACGGACTCCCCGGTGATCATGCTGAGGTCGACGGCGGCCTGGCCATCGACCACGACGCCGTCGGTCGCGATCTTCTCGCCCGGACGCACCACGAACAGGTCGCCGACGGAGAGAGCGTCGATCGGGATGCTCTGCTCGGTGCGGGTGGCGGCCATCAGGTTGCCGGGGTTGCTCGGGCTCTCCCGCACGACCGTGACGTCTTTCGCGCCGAGGTCGAGCAGGGCGTGCAGGGCCGAGCCGGCCCGCTTCTTCGACCGTTCCTCGAGGTAGCGCCCGAGTAGCAGGAAGGTGATCACGCCGGCGGCGACCTCGAGGTAGATGTTGCCGGAGGCGTCGCCGCGACTGATCGTGAACTCGAAGGAGTGCCGCATGCCGGTCATGCCGGCCATGCCGAAGAAGAGCGCGTAGAGCGACCAGCCGAAGGAGGCCAGTGTACCCACGGTGATCAGGGTGTCCATGGTGACGGCGCCGTGGCGGAGGTTGGTGACGGTGGCGCGGTGGAACGGGTACCCGCCCCAGACCACGACCGGGGCGGCGAGCACGAGCGACAGCCATTGCCAGTAGTCGAACTGCAGGGCCGGCACCATTGCGAGCACGATGACGGGCACCGAGAGCGAGGCGCTGACCAGGAGGCGGGTGCGCAGCGGGGTCGACGGGCCCTTCGTCTCGGCCGGCGCCGTTCGACGGACGGATGCCGGTTCGACTACGGCCGCCTGGTAGCCGGCCTTGCCGACCTCGGCGATCAGCTCGGCGGGGGTGACCCCCTCGGGGTACGTCACCCGGGCTCGCTCCGTGGCGAGGTTGACCTGGGCGGTGACGCCGTCCACGCCGTTGAGACGTCCTTCCACGCGGCCGACGCAGCTCGCGCAGGTCATGCCCTCGATGGAGAGGTCGACGGTGTTCGACACGGTAGTCCTTTCGCTCGGGACAGGCGGCCCGAAACAGCTTCCCTGTAGAGAACAGAATACCCCTTGGGGGTATTCCGATTCACGGTACTGTGATCCCATGATCGAAGACATCAAACGGCGTGCCCTGCACCGTGCCCGCATTCTGGAGGGCCAGATGCGCGGCCTGGAGAAGATGATTGAGAACGAGGACTACTGCATCGACATCCTCACCCAGTCCCTGTCGATCCAGAAGTCGCTCGGCTCTCTCAACAAGCTCCTGGTCGACAACCACCTGCAGACCCACGTGACCGAGATGTTCGAGGCCGGCGGCGAGGCGAGGGAGACTGCCATCACGGAGCTGCTCAAGGTCTTCGAGCTGAACAACAACCGAGGCTGACGCCGACGGCACCGGCCGCGTTGACATCACCGGTGGAATCACATAGCGTCTCTGAATGCTCCGAACCGTGGCATCGATCGTTCCCCCCGAGACGAATTGGTTATCCCCTTGACTTCAGACACTGCTTCCCCCGTGCACAACCCCGGCCACGCCGATCACCACGACATCACGGATCTGGTCGGCGAATACCGCCAGCGCCAGCTCAATCTCTTCCGTGAGCGCCAGCCGGAACTCGAGCCCCACGAGCAGGTCACGGCGCACCTCCCCACCCACTAGCACCGCCGCCGTCGGGTCCGCGCCGCGCCGGATCTGCTGGATCGTCAGATCTGCTGGATCGGGATCGCGCTGCTCGACGGCGGGCGCTGGAACAGGATCTCGAGTGCGGGTTTGAGTTCGCTCACCCAGACCGCGTAGGCCGCGTCGTTCAGGTGCAATCGGTCATCCGAGTACGCCACGTCGATTTCGCCGTCGGGCCGGGCCAGCCGTGTCCACAGGTCCAGGTACTGGGCGTGCAGGGTCGGCGCGAACTGGCGCAGGTGGCGGTTGATCGAGCGCACGGTGTCGGCGAGTTCGCTTTCGCGCGGCGGCACCGACACGACCAGGATGCGCACGGCCGGCAGGCGCTTGCGCAGCATGCAGAGCACCGTTTCCATGTTGCGCACGACGTACTCGTCCGACCGGTGCCAGCCCAGGTCGTTCGTGCCGACCGCCACCACGACCGCGTCCGGCTGCCGGTCGACGACCTGGTCGAGTTCGGCGACGACCTCATCCGTGGTGTGCCCGTTGGCCCCGAGATTGCGCACGTCGTACTCAGGGAGCCAGTCCGACCAGTTGCCGTCCGCGGTGAAGCCGTCACCGATGAACAAAACGGATGACGACATCACTTCTCCCTCGCAACCCCCTCCATCATGCCTCGCCCGTGTAAGGCCGGCTAGGTCAGCGAGGTCGGGTCACGGCTCAGGCGGCGCGGTCGGCGACCGGAGGGCCCGCTGCTGAAGCAGTCGCGGCGCCCGCGGTCGTCACGGACGCCTCCACGGCGGCCTCCCCGACGGCGGCCGCCGTGATCCGGTTGGCCATGCCGTTGAAGATGACGCCGTGGAAGGGCAAGATCGCGAACCAGTACAGCCGACCGCCCAGGCCCCGCGGGAAGAAGACGGCCCGCTGACGGTAGACCGAACCGCCGCCCTCCGCCGGATCCGCCGTCATCTCGAGCCAGGCCCGGCCGGGAACGCGCATTTCGGCGCGGAGGCGCAGGAAGCGGCCGGTGTCGATGCGCTCGACCCGCCAGAAGTCCAGCACGTCGCCCGTGTGCAGGTGGTCGGGGTTGCGCCGGCCACGGCGCAGCCCGACCCCGCCGACCAGCTTGTCCATCCAGCCGCGGATGGCCCACGCCAGCGGGAACGAATACCAGCCGTTGTCGCCGCCGATGCTCTCGATCACGCGCCACAGGTCATCCGGCTTCGCGGCGGTGTGCTTCTCCTTGAGGTCGGTATAGACGAGGTGCCCGGCCCATTCGGGGTCGCTGGGCAGCGGGTTGCTCGACGCGCCCGCGATCGACGCGTTCCGCCAGCTGGTCTCGACGTCGCCGTCGCGCATGCGGCCGAGTGCCAGGCGCACGGCGGTGCGGTAGCCGGTGAGACCCTCTTTCGGCTGGGGAATGTACCCGTCGATGTCGCGCTCGTGCACCACGCAGTCGTTCTGCAGGCTGGCGATGATCGGCACGGCCAGACTGCGCGGGATGGGCGTGACCAGGTTGACCCACTGCGACGCGAGCCAGGGCGTGAACACGGGCAGGGACGCGATCGGTCGCTGGCGGAGGCCCGCTTCGAGGGCGTACCCGTTCATCATCTGGCCGTAGCGCAGCACGTCGGGACCGCCGATGTCGAAGGTGCGGTTGATGTCGGCGGGAAGCTCCGCCGAGGAGACGAGGTAGTAGAGCACGTCGCGCACGGCGATCGGCTGGATCTTGTTGCGCACCCATTGCGGCGCCGGCATATACGGCAGCACGTCGGTCAGGTGCCGGATCATCTCGAATGAGGTGGAGCCGGAGCCGATGACAACCCCGGCCTGCAGGGCGGCCGTCGGCACGCCGGACGCCAGCAGGATGCGGCCGACCTCGGCCCGGGAGCGCAGGTGCTGGGACAGCTTCTCGGTGGCGGGGTGCAGCCCGCCCAGGTAGACGATGCGGGAGACCCCGGCCTCGGCGGCCGCCGTGGCCACGTTCTTCGCCGCGAGGCGTTCCGTGCTCTCGAAGTCGCCGCGAGTACCCATCGAGTGCACCAGGTAGTAGAGCACGTCGACCCCGGCGACGGCCGCCCGAACGCTGGCCAGATCCCCGAGATCACCCTCGGCGACCTCCACCTGATCGACCCACGGGACATCCTTCAGCTTCTGAGGCGTACGCACGAGTACGCGCACGTCGTAGCCGGCTTCCAGTAGCAGGGGAACGAGCCGGCCACCGATATACCCGGTGGCGCCGGTCACAAGCACACGTCGTTGCGTCGTCATAGCGAAAGCCTAGGGGTGGATGCTGGACTGACGCCGAGGATCAGGCAAACGGCCGCACGCGACGACGCCGCCCCGGCTGGGGACCTGGGCTGTGGACCGGGGCTGGGGACCGGGCCTGGGGACCGGGGCTGTGGATGACTTGCGCGGGCCCGCGCCGGGTGCGACATCATCGCCGGATGACACTTCGACTTGACCCTCGGTATCCGGTCGTCTGGCGCTCGCCCGACATCATCCAGGTCGGCGTCGACCGACCGCTCGCCGTGATCACCGCGCGAAGCCCGGGGCTCGAGCGGGTGCTCGCGGCCCTGTCCGTGGGGGTGCCCCGCTCGGGCGCGCTGATGATCGGGCGGGAGGGCGGGGCCTCCGACGAGGCCGTCCTGGCACTGCTCCGCGCCCTGCGGCCGGCCCTGCTGGTCACCGCGGAGACCGTTCCCGGACCCGCCCGGTTGCCCGAACCGGTGGTGGCGGCGCCGCCGCCCGGGATCTGTGTCGACGGGAACGGGCTCACGGCGGACCTGATCCGCGCCCTGATCGGCACCCTGGGTCTGACCCTGGCCGCGGCCGGGCACCCCGGCACCGGGCTGGCCGTGGTCGTGGGGCACTACGCGCTGGAACCGGAGCGGCATGGGCGCTGGCTGCGCCGGGACATCCCGCACCTGCCCGTGGTGTTCAGCGACAGCGAGGTTCGGATCGGACCGCTGGTCGAGCCGGGGGTCGGCCCCTGCCTGTACTGCCTGGAACTGGCGCACCTCGAATCCGACCCGTCGTGGGCGGCCGTCGCCTGCCAGCTGCTGAGCCGCCGGGCGCCCACGGAGACCCCGCGGGCCGGCATCGACGTGGCCGCCCTCGTCGCCGGGATCAGCCACGACCGGCTCGTCCTCGGGCGATCCACCCTGACGGAGACCGCGCTCGTCCTCGACACGGCGTCCGGCGCGCTGAAACGGCGCGGCTACCGGCCGCATGAGCGGTGCGG
This sequence comes from Cryobacterium sinapicolor, assembly GCF_004403465.1. Lineage (GTDB taxonomy): Bacteria > Actinomycetota > Actinomycetes > Actinomycetales > Microbacteriaceae > Cryobacterium > Cryobacterium sinapicolor. The sequence goes on from NZ_SOGQ01000009.1 coordinate 154,268, forward strand.
CTGCCGCATCGTACCTGGGAACGTGACCGCGCTGCGCGAGGCCGGGCGCCCCTCCGACCCGGTGTGACCGTGGTCCGCGCCGCTCAGGCTCAGGCTCGTGGTCAGGCGAGCCGGATCTCGTGGTCAGCCTGCCCGCGCGTGCGCTCGATCAGCCGCGCATTGGCCTCATCGGGACCGAGCGCCCAGGCTCGGGCTTGCGCCGCGGTCTTGCCGAAGCGCTCGTGCCGGGCCACCAGCCGGCCGAGACGGATGCCCCGCTCCAGCCCCACGAACAGGGTCAGGTCGAGCAGCGGCCGGGCCGCGGCCCAGCCACCCTCGTCATGCAGCAGGTAGTTGCCCTCCACCACCACGAGGCTCCGTTCCCGGCCGATCGCCACGGCACCAGGGGTCGGTTCCTCCACCTCCCGGTCGAAACCGGGCGCCACCACGGTGCCCCGGGCCGACCGGAGCAGCCGCAGCAGCGCCAGGAACCCGTCGACGTCGAACGTGTCGGGCGCTCCCATCCGGTCGCGACGGCCGAGTTCGACCAGGCGGGCCTGCGGCAGGTGGTAGCCGTCCATCGAGACCAGCTGCGCGCGCGGCAGTGCGACGGCGGCGGCGCCGGCAGGACGGGCACCGGCGTTCAGCCGGGCGACGAGCGCCTCCCCCACGGTCGACTTTCCCGACCCCGGGGCGCCGGCCAAGCCGACGAGGGTGCGCGGGCCGGCATCCGTCGCCCGCCCGCGTCGGGTTTCGGCAGCCCGGACGGCCAGAGCGACCTCGTCGAGGGTGCGGAGCAGTGCCATCGGAGGCGCTCAGCCGGCCGGGCGGTCGAGTCGGAGGCCCGGCGCGGAGTCGAAGACGAATTCGGCCCAGAGGCGGTAACCGAGGGCGCTCGGGTGGAACTCGTCGCTGGCGAAGAAGCCGTCGACGTAGGGCGGCGGGGTGGGGATCGCGACGACCCCGTCGAGACCCTCGACGGCCAGGCGGGCGCCGGTGTCGAGGCTTGCGGCGTGCCGGGCGAGGGTGGCGCGGAGGGGTTCGGGCAGCAGCGCGAACCGGTCGAAACGCGGCATCAGCGACACGAGCACGGCCGCCTGCGGCGCCGCGGCCCGGAGGGCGAGCACGATCCGGCGCACGTCGTTCGTGAAGGCGTTCCGAGAGCGCAGCCCCAGGGCGTCGTTCGCGCCGATGGTCAGCAGGGCCAGGTCGAAGGGCACGGCGGCGGCATCCGTCAGGAAGCGCGCGCGCACGTCTCGGGCCGTGGCGCCGTTCTCGCCGATCGCCCGCCAGGTGCTGCCCCGGCCCCAACGTTCGGACACCTCGTGGGCGATCCAGCCCGGCAGTGCCTCGGCCTGGGTCTCGGCGCCCACACCGGCCGCGGTCGAGTCGCCAAGCACGAGGATGCGCAGCGGGTCGGGGCCGGGCCGGGACCCGGTCCACGGGAGGGCGGCGTCGGGCAGCCGGGGCGTTTCGCGGCGCAGCCGGCGCGCCTGCGTCACCAGCAGCGGCGCGTAGGGAACCGCGGCCAGGCGCGTGAACGGGAAAGTGGGCACGCCCCGAGGCTACCCCGCGCCTTGGGTCAGGCGCGGCGGGCGCCGGGCGCACGCACGCCGCGGGCGCCGATCTCGGCCAGGAACCGGGAGCGCTCCCGGGGGCTGCGCTGCTGATGGCCCGCGGCCGACCAGCTGAGGGACAGTCGTTTACGGGCGCGGGTGATGCCCACATAGAGCAGCCGGCGTTCCTCGTCGATCTGCTCGAAGGTTCCCGCGTAGCTGATCGGCACCAGCCCCTCGGATAGCCCGATCAGGAAGACGGCGTCCCATTCGAGTCCCTTCGCGGAGTGCAGCGTCGCCAGGGTGACCGCGGACACCGTCGGCTCGTGCTGGCCGGCCTGGCGCTCCATCAGCTCGTCGGTGAACTGGCGGAACGTGGTCTCCGGGGCCGCCTGGTCGACCAGACCCATGATCGCGTTCAGCGACTCCCACCGGTCGCGCACCGCGCCCTGGGCCTCCGGCGCGCTCTGGCTCCAGCCGAGGGAGCGCAGCACATCGCTGACCGACTTGAACAGGGGTTCGCCGATGATCGACACGGATGCCGCGCGCAGCTGCATCACCGCCTGCTTGACCTCGGCCAGGTCGAAGAACCGCTTCGACCCCCGGATCTGGTAGCTGACCCCCACATCCCCGAGGGCGGTTTCGAGCATGGCGGCCTGCACGTTCACCCGGAACAGCACGGCGATGTCCTCCGGGCGGGTGCCGGCCTCGATCAGCTCGACGATGTGCTGGGCGACGCCGCGGGCCTCCGCCATGTCGCTCGGGTACTCGCGCACCCCCGGTTCGTCCCCGGTCTCGCTGGCATGGGCGCGCAGGGTGAGGGCGCCGGCGCGCCCGCGCATGAGCTGGTTGGCGGTGGCGACGATCGAACCCGTCGACCGGTAGTTCTGCTCGAGGCGCACGACGGTGGCATCCTCCCAGCGCTTGGGGAAGTCGAGCAGGTAGTCGCTGCGGGCGCCCGCGAAGGAGTAGATGGTCTGGCTGGCGTCGCCGACGACGCAGAGATCGCGCCGCTCCCCCAGCCAGAGCGAGAGCAGGTCATGCTGCAGCGGGGAGACGTCCTGGTACTCATCCACCACGAAGAAGCGGTATTGCTCGCGCACCTGCAGGGCGACGGATGGCTCGGCCTCGATCATCCCGGCCATCGCCAGCAGCACATCCTCGAAGTCGATCTGCTTGCGGTCGTCTTTAAGACGCTCGTAGCTCTCCATCATGGCCAGCACCTGGTCCACGTCGAGCCGGCCGGGCAGGCTGCGCCGGGCGATGCCGGCCCCGTAGGCCTCGATGCCGATTCCGGAGGTCTTGCGCCATTCGATCTCGGCGGCCAGGTCGCGGAGGGTGGCCGTGTCCAGCTTGAGTTTGAGGGTCTCGGCGGCGTGCCCGAGCAGGCGGCCCTTGCCGTCTAGGATGCGGGGCGCCTGGCCGCCGACGACGTGCGGCCAGAAGTAGTTCAGCTGGGACAGGGCCGCCGAGTGGAACGTGCGGGCGGCGACGCCGCCGGCGCCGAGCTGCCGCAGCCGGCCGCGCAGCTCCGCGGCGGCGCGTGCCGTGAAGGTGAGGGCCATCACCCGGGTCGGCGAGTAGGCCCCGGTCATCACGCCGTAGGCGATGCGGTGGGTGATGGCCCGGGTCTTACCGGTCCCGGCGCCGGCGAGCATGCACACCGGACCCACGAGCGCTTCGGCCGCCACCCGCTGCTGGTCGTCGAGGCCGGCCAGCAGGGACCCGGCGGTCAGCGCCATCCGTGCGCCTCGTCGGGACCGAAGTCGAGGGGTTCACCGAGCCAGTGCTCGATGATCGCCCGGGCGATCGAGGAGCGGCCGGGGAGGATGATGGCGTCTCCGGAGGCCCGCAGCTCGTCCCGGCTGAACCAGCGCAGGTCGAGGATCTCCTCCCCGTCGGGGAGCAGTGCCGCCGGAGCCTGCCCGTCGGCGAGCCGGGCCGTGAAGCCGAACATGATCGAGGCCGGGAACGGCCAGGGCTGGGAGCCGAGGTAGACCGGGTCGGTCACGCGGAGGCCGGACTCCTCGAACATCTCCCGGATGACGGCCGCCTCGAGCGATTCGCCCGGTTCGACGAAGCCGGCCAGGAGCGAGTAGCGGTTGCCCTCCCAGAGGGCGTTCGAGCCGAGCAGGATGCGGTCGTCGGCATCGGTGATCAGCACGATCACGGCCGGGTCGGTGCGCGGAAACACCTGGCCGCCGCAGTCGGGGCAGCGTCTGGTCCAGCCGGCGTTCTCGACCAGGGTCGCCGTGCCGCAGCGCGGGCAGTGGGCGTGCGAGGCGTGCCAGTTCACGACGCCGACCGTCTCGGTGAACAGTCCCGCGTCGCGGTCGGACAGGGTGGTCGCCACCTGGCGGAGCGGAGCCCAGAGGGACTCGTCGGGTTCGAGCGCCATCGCCTCCTGATCGGTCAGCACGGCCGCGACCAGCGGGGTGCCCACGGGCTCGGCCACCTGCTCGGCGAGGGAACGGCCGAGGTAGAGCCGGAACTCGCCGGCGGGGACCCGGTCGGGCGCCAGCAGGCGCAGTCGGACAGGGCCCGTGGCTGCCATCAGAGCGGAGCCTCGCCGGAGTGCGAGCACGCGCGTTCCGGCATCCGCCTGCAGCGTGTCGAGCAGGCCAGGGGTGGAGCGCGCCTCACCGTCGCGGTCGGTCGCGTGTCGGGAAAGCGGCAGCCGGGATGTGAACGCAAACGACATGGTGCTCCTCGGTCTCGGACAGACTGCCGAAGTTGTGTCGAGGCGTGGCGAACAACCGCGCCGAGGGGAAGTCGACCTAACCTAGAAGGTATGGTCAGATCCCCTCTCACTCTAGCCGCGCTGGCCACTGCCGCCGTTCCCGATCTCGACGTCGTCCAGGTACGCCTGCACGGCTCCGTCGCGCGTTCCCATGGAGCCAACGGCGCGTTCGATTCCGCGCTGCTGATCGACCGCGACGACCGTGCCCTCATCATCCGGGTTCCCGCCTCGCAGGCCGCCGAGACCGAGCAGTCCGCCGACCTGGTGGCGCTGCGGGCGCTCACTGTCGGCAACCGCAGCCGCCTCCCCTTCGACGTGCCGCAGTTCGTGGGCCAGGCGCCGCTCAGCGGCACCCGGGCCGTCGTCTACGAGTTCCTGGAGGGCGATTCGTTCGGCGCGGATGCCCTCACCGGCCACGCGGGCGTGTCCGGTTCGATCGGGCGGGCCATCGCCGCGGTGCACTCCCTGCCGACCGCCTTCGTCGGCACCGCCGGACTGCCGCAGCAGAGCGCCCAGGAATGCCGCACCGGCACCATCGCCCTGATCGACCGGGCGGCCGCCACGGGCTACCTGCCCGCCGCGATCCTGCGCCGCTGGGAACAGGCCACCGACGACGACGGGCTCTGGCAGTTCGCGCCCTGCGTGGTGCACGGGTCGCTGTCGGCCGACTCCTTCCTGATCGCCGACGACTCCGTCTCCGGGGTTCTCGGCTGGTCCGCCCTGAGCGTGGGTGACCCGGCCCGCGACCTGCACTGGCTGCTCGCCTCCCGCGGGGCGGCCGGCGAAACCGCCGTCGCGTCGTATGCGTCGGCCCGCCAGGGCAACGACCCGAGGATCACGCAGCGGGCGATGCTCTATGCGGAGCTGGAACTGGCCCGCTGGCTGCTGCACGGCACGGACACCCGCAACCAGGGCATCGTCGACGACGCCGTGGCCATGCTCGACGGACTGGTGGACAACGTGCACCAGTCCACGTCGCATCCATTGTCACCGCCCACCGGCCCTGTCCTCGACGTCGCCGGGGTGGAGAGCATGCTCAAGTCCACGCCGCGCGGCATCCCCCGCCGCGACCTGGGCGGGGCCATGCACACCGACGCCTACAACCTCTCGGAGTTCGGCAGCGACTTCGAGGACGACGACGCGACCGGCTCGGGCTCGTCCTCGTCATCGTCATCGCCCGACGATGCCGCCACCGGTGCGATCGAGATCGTGGGTGACTCCGCCGTCAGCCGAACGGATGACCAGGCCCGCACCAGGTCCTCCTCGGAGTAGAGCCGGTCGGGCGCGACGAGCGTGTCGTCCGCCACGAAGTAGAACACCGCGTCGACGGTCTCCGGGTCGATGCCCTTCCAGCGTGCGTAGGCGAGCCGGTAGAGGGCCAGCTGGGTCTGCTTGAGTTCGAGGTCCGCCGCGCTCGACGGTGCCCGGCCGGTCTTCCAATCGACCACCTGGTACCCCGTCTCGGTGCGATAGACCGCGTCGAGCTTGCAGACGAAGACCTGCCCGGCCAGCACGTGGTGGATCTCGATCTCGACCTCTTCGGGCTGCCGCGCCGCCCACGGCGACTGCTCGAAGGTGCGCTGAAGCCGTTCGAGCTGCGCCTGCTCCAGCGGCTGGTTCTGATCGAGGTCGAGGTCGAACGCATCGGGGTCCTGGTCGCCGAGGTCCAGTTCGTTCTCGCCCGCGTCGATCAGGTCACCGCCCGACGCTCCGCCGGCGCGCTGCTCTACCCAGGAGTGGAACAGGGTGCCCAGCCGGGTGGCCCGGTAGGGCCGTTCGGGCATGGGCCGGCGGAGAGCGTCGGCCACCCCCACCGGGTCGTCGATGTAGTCCTTGAACCGGGACGCCGGGATGCGCGTGGGCAGCGGGGTGGTACCCGCGCCGGCGAGGCGCAGCATCCGTTCCTCGAGCAGCAGGGTGACCGCGTCGGACCACCGGGTGACGCGTTCGGTCTCGGCCTCGCCGCGCACCCGGGCGGCCGCCCCCTCGACGAGGGGCCGGCGGGTGCCGAGTGGGTCGAAGGGCCAGTGCTCCTCGGCGCCCGCGCCGGCGGCGGGCTTCTCGTCGTGCGCGCTGCTTTCCGGCAGTGCGTCGATCAGGCCGGCCTCGGCGAGCTCCTCGAGGTAGCGGCTGGGCGTGCGCACGGTGCTGCCGCCGCCCCAGTACGAGCCGGTGAGCAGCAACTCCCGCTGCGCCCGGGTCGTGGCCACATAGATCAGGCGCCGCTCCTCGTCGTCGTGGCGCGCGGCGAGCTGCTCCTTGTAGGCCTGGAATTCGGTGTCGAACGACAGCTGGGTCTCGTGCTCCTGCCAGGCCAGCTCGGGCAGTTCGGCCCGGTCGCCGCGGAACGGGTAGGGCAGCTCGCCGAACTTCAGCCAGCCGGCCCCCTCCCGGGTCTGTGCCGGCAGGCTCTTCTCGGTCAGGTTGGGGATGGCCACGTAGTCCCATTCGAGCCCCTTGGCCCCGTGGATGGTGAGCAGCTGCACGGTGCCGCTCTCGCCCGGCTCGACCCGCGGGCCCATGTCGTCGAAGGCTGCGGCCCGGCTCAGCCAGCGCAGGAAGCCGGCCAGGCTGCCGACCTCGTCGCTGGCGAGGAACGCGGAGACGGTGTCGTGGAACGCGTAGAGGTTGGCCAGACCCAGGCTGTTGGCTTCGTTGGCGACGAGTTCGACGTCGAGTAGGAGCTCCTGCTCGATCAGCCGCACGAAGTCGAGCAGCGGCAGGCCGGCCCGCGCACGCAGCCAGGCCAGCTGGCGGCCGGCGGCCCGCACCCGGGCCCGGCCGGCGTCGCTGAAGCCGGTGAGCTGCCCGTGGGTCTCGGGGGCGGCAGCCACGAAGTCGAGGGCGTCCACGAGCGAGGCACCCTCGTCGACGGCGACGGATGCCCGCATCTTCTCCTTGAGTTCCTGCGTCACCGCCTGCTGGGCCCAGTCGTGTGCCGCCAGCCAGCGCGCCACGGCCGCGAGGTGCTGCAGGTCGCGGGGGCCGACCCGGTAGCGGCCGCTGGCGAGCAGGCGCACCAGTTCGCTGCCGGCGGCGGGATCATGCACGACCCGCAGCACGCAGACCACGTCGGTGACCTCCGGGGTGGACAGCAGCCCGCCGAGACCGAGCACGTGGGCGCGCACACCGCGTTCCCGCAGCGTCTCGGCGAAGAACTCCATCTCGCGCCGGGCCCGGAACAGCATCGCGCCGGTCTTCTCACTGCCCGGGGTGAGGCGTTCGGCGAACCAGTCCGCCACCACCCGGGCCTCGTCGGCGATGGTCTCCTGCATCGACGCCTCGACCCGGCCGTTCGCCTTTCCGGCCGGAACCGTGAGGGTGTCGACCTGGATGCCGTCTGGCCGGGCCCGGAGCGCGACGCTCAGCGGAGACACCAGCGTGTTTGCGGTGTCGAGCACCGTGACCGGGTTACGCCAGGTGACGGAGAGGCTCATCGACGGCGACTCGCGGTTGGAGAGGCCGGCGAAGCTCTGCGAGAAGCCCAGCAGGTTCGCTGAACTGGCCCCGCGCCAGCCGTAGATGGACTGGTGCGGGTCGCCGACGGCCATCACCGGATGCCGGCTGAAGAGCGTGTGCAGCAGCTCGGTCTGCAGCACGGAGGTGTCCTGGTACTCGTCGAGCAGCACCACCCGGTACTGGTCGCGGTAGCGCGTGACGACCTGTTCCACCTTCTGGCAGACCTGCAGGGCGAGGGCCACCTGGTCGGAGAACTCGATCAGCCCGAGCCGGCGCTTCTCCAGGGCGTAGCGCTCGGCGAGCTCCCACAGAACGGGCAACGGCTCCACGGCCGCGAGTGACTCGGCGACCGAGGCGTACGGGATCTTCTTGCGCGGGTTGCCGTAGGGCAGGTCCCGCAGGTAGCCGAAGCCCGCGGCGAGGCCGGCCAGGTCGTGGGGCGCGGCCGGATCGCCGGGGACGAAACGCGGGGGGTTCTCGGCGAGGGAGCGGCTGAAGGCAAGCACGGCATCCGTCACCGCGTCGAGCTTCTTGCCGAAGGGCACGAGCCGGTTGTCGCCGTGCTCGATCACCACCCGCCGCGCCAGCAGCCAGGCGCTGGTCTCGCTGAGCAGCACCGACTCGGGTTCGCGCCCGAGGAGCAGCGCGTTGTCGGTGAACAGGCGGCTGGCGAACGAGTTGTAGGTCGACACGGTGGGCGCGTCGAACAGGTCGGCGGAATCGATCGTGACCGCGCCCGCCGCGGGCTCCGGCGGTTTCGGCAGCAGCCCCTCCGCGTCGAGCTGGTCGATGCGGTCACGGATGCGCTCGGACAGTTCGCCGGCTGCCTTGCGGGTGAAGGTGAGGCCGAGGATCTGATCGGGCCGGGCGTGCCCGTTCGCGAGCAGCCAGAGCACCCGGTTGGCCATGGTCTCGGTCTTGCCGCTGCCGGCGCCGGCCACCACCAGGGTGGGTGCCAGCGGCGCCTCGATCACGGCCTGCTGTTCAGGCGTCGGCGGGAACATGCCCAGCGCCGCCGCGATCTGGAGGGCCGAGATCGGGAGCAGGGCGACGGACTGGTTCATGAGCTGACCTGCTTGATGACGTGGATTCGGCAAGACCCGTGCGAGCGCGGGTCGAGGCAGTGGGAACTGATTTCGGCGAGGAAGGTGGCGCCGCCCATGCCGGCGGCGTCCCGGCCGACCCGGGTGCGGAAGGCCGCGAGCTCCTCCGGGGTGAAGGTGGGCTGGGTGGGATTACGGTAGTTCTGCTTGACGGTGCCGCTGGACACGATCAGGAGGCGTGCTCCGGCGAGCGGCATCTCGGCGGGGATGCCCTCGATCGCCCCCTCGTTGAATGCGAGCTGGTAGGCACCGAGCTGAGGATGTTCGGCCACCCCGGCGTCGCTGATCGGGTCGCCGCGACCCGTCTTCAGGTCGACGATGACCGCCCGCCCGTCGCCGAGCCGTTCGACCCGGTCGACCGTGCCGGAGAGCACGGCGCCGTCGACGTCGAGCTGGAAGGTTCCCTCCGCGCTGAGCAGGCTGCCGCCGCCGCGGTCGAAGTCGAGCAGGTAGGACGCGAGCCGGTCGGTCAGCGTGCGCGCCTCGACCTTCTGCACGCGGGACTGCCAGTCGGCGTCGAATTGCAGTTCGCCCCAGCGCGCCTCCACCCCGGCCCAGAGCGCGTCGGGGGTGCGGTCGGTGGAGTCCTCCATCACCTTGTGGATGATCGTGCCGAGGTTCGCGGCGGTGTTGGAGGTGCCGCCGCCGACCTGCCCGATCACCCAGTGCAGCGGGCAGGTCTCGAAGGCGGCCATCCGCGACGGTGAGACGCGCACCGGGGCATCGCCGGCCTCCGGGTCGTTGAGCGGGCGCACGGAGCTGGGTTCGTTCAGGCCGTACCACTGCTCGGGGGCGGCGCCGGCCACGTTCTCCCGGGCCAGCCGGGCCAGGGTCGCGGCGGCATCCGTGGCCCGGCTCACGGCCTCGTCGCCCTGGGCCGCGGTCCCCCGGGTCAGGTCGCGGCGGAGCCGGCCCACCAGTCCGCGCAGGGAGAGCGGGTAGCGGCTGATGTCACCGGGCTCCCCCGCCGTTCGCGGCGCGGGCTTCGGCAATAGCCTCAGGAAGACCGAGGGCTGGTTCTCCTCATTGTCGATGGCCGTCACCAGCAGTTCGGTGCGGGCGCGACTGGCCGCCTGGGCGAACATGCGCAGCTCATCGTGCAGCACGGCCGTGCGGGCACCGGCCTCCTCCGGGCGGCGGCCGGCGGCGAGCGCGGCCAGGTCGTCGGCTCCGAGCAGGGAACCACGGATGCGCAGGTCGGGCCAGACGTTCTCCTGCACCCCGGCGATCACGACGACGGCGAATTCGCGGCCGATCAGGCCGCTCGGGGTGGACACCACGACCGCGTCGCCGAGCGCGCGCGGGGCGAGGGTGTCCTCGGGCACGTCGGTGTCGACGAGGTGCTCGAGGAACAGGACCGGCGGGGCGGCCGGGGTGCGCTCCACATAGCGCTGCGCGGCGGAGAAGAGGGCCACCACGGCGTCGAGGTTGTGGTTGGCCTCATCGGCGACGATGCCCGTGCCTGCGGACTGTTCCTTCCACTCACGGGCGAGGCCGCTGCGCTGCCAGAGACCCCAGAGCAGTTCCTCGATCGTTGCGCCGGCCGCGTATTCCACGGCGGCGGCCCGGAGGCTTTCGCCGCAGCCGGCGGCGCGGCGGGCCGTGCGGTTGTCGATGGCGGACAGCAGGCCCGGGTTGGTGAGTGCCTCCACCAGGAGTTCGTCGGCGGAGCGGTTGCGGTCGGCGTTCAGCTCCTGCAGGCGCAGCGCCGCACGCAGGCGCCGCAGGGTGATCGGGTCGAGGCCGCCGAGCGGGCCGCGGAGCAGCAGGGTCGCCTCCTCTGGCCCGAGCGGCTTGCGGCCCAGAGTCACCTCGAGCGCGAGGATGAAGGCCCGCACGGCGAAGTCGTCGCGCAGCGCGGTCTGCGCGCTCGACACCTGGGTGGGCACCTCGAGCGCGGCGAGGCCCTTGGACAGGGAGGGCACGAGCGAGCCGCTGCGTACGACGACGGCCATCTCCCCCCACGGGATGCCGCCGAGCACGTGCCGTTCCCGCAGTCGGCGGGCGATCACGGCCAGCTGGTCGGCGGGGCTGTCCGCGAGCATGGCCTGCACGGGGTTCGGCTCCTGCAGAGGCTCGGCGGGCGCCACCGGTCGGGCAGGCTCGGCGACCGGAACGCTGGCGGCGAACCGCTGGGTGCCGGCGGACGCGGCCCCGATGCGGTGAGTGATCCCCCGCACCACCCCGCGGATAGCCGCGTCGTGCCGGTACACCGTGTCGAGCACGAGGGTCGGCAGCACGGTGCCGGAGAGGTACGTGCCCAGCCGGCCGAGGGCATCCGGGTGGGCGCCGTGGAACGAGCCGGTGCTGATGTCGGGGTCGCCGAACGCGATGACTCCCACGCCGCGTGCCGCGAACTGCGCGAGCAGGGTCAGGTTGGCCTGGGTGAGTTCCTGCGCGTCGTCGAGCACGATCAGGCGCAGGCCGCCGAGGGAGCCGAGCGCCGCGGAACCGGCCGGCGCCCCGGCCACGACGGCCGCGGCGAACTGGGCCAGTTCGGTGGAGTCGTACTGGCCGGGCCGGGACTGGTCCTTCACGTCTTCGTAGCCGCGGATGAACTCGGCCGCGGCCACCCATTCCGGGCGCTGCTCGCTGCGGCCGAGGTCGAGGAGCGCTTGCGGGGTCACGCCGTATTCGACCGCGCGCATCATCAGGTCGCGCAGCTGGGTGCGGAACCCGCGCAGGCTGCGCACGTCGGCGCCGAGGGTGTCGGGCCAGTCCGGTGCGGTGCGCTGAAGCGGAGCCTGCGCCTCGCCCTGCGCGGCCTCGGCCTGGTCCTGCCGGTGCCCCTCGAGCAGCTCGGCGATGATCTGGTCCTGTTCGCCGCCGGTGAGCAGGGTGGGTGCCGGGCCACCCGCCCGGGCCACGGCATCCCGCACGATCTGGAACGCGACCGAATTCGCGGTGCGGGCCAGCGGCCCGTTGGTGGGCACGCCGAGCCGCAGTGCGAGCCGGTCACGGAGGGCCGTCGCGCCCGTACGGGTCGGCACGAGCACCAGAACCTCGCTGGGCGAATACCCCTGGCCGAGGACGCACTCGGCGACGAGTTCCACCAGCGTGGTGGTCTTGCCGGTGCCGGGGGCGCCGATCACGGCGCCGCTGACTCCCGCCGCGGGGTGGCGGGTCCCGACGGTCAGGGGCGGCTCTGCGACCAGCGCCAGAACGGCGCGCTGCGAGTCGTCGAGGACCACCGAATCGGGGTCGGTACGGAGCGGGATTCCCAGGGTTGTCACGTTTTCAAAGCTACCGGGTTGCGCCGACAGTGAACGGTGTCGGGCCGGTGCACGGTTCTGTCGTAATCTGGGCGCTTAGGCAACGAAAGGCGCATCTGGTGGATATCCGCATTGGCATCTTCAATTCTCCCCGTGAGATTGGCTTCGAGACTTCACAGCCCGCTAACGAGGTCGAGGAGACGGTTGCTGCCGCCCTCGCCGGGCAGAGCGGGTACCTGAAGCTCTCCGACAGCAAGGGCAAGGTCTACATCGTTCCGACCGTCGGGCTCGCGTACGTGGAGCTGGGCTCCGAGGAGTCCCGCCGCGTCGGCTTCGTCGCCTAAGCAACCGTGGAACTCCTCTTCATCGCCCTCGGCGGTGCGGTTCTGGGGATCGCCGCGCGGTATGCCCTGCCGGGCCGCATGACGCACGGCGCGGTCCTCGTGCCGGCCATCGGCACGGCGGTCGCGTCCACCGTCTGGGTGGCGCTGACCTGGCTCGGTCTGCCCTGGAATGAAGGCTGGATCTGGTGGGTCACCCTCGGGGTGACCGCGTTGGCATCCGTTGCCGCCGACCTGGCCCTGGTGCGCACGCGCACCGCAGGTGACGAGCTGATGCTGCACACCCTGCTGCGCGACGGGCACCCGACCGGCGCCTGACGGTGACCCCCGAAGGCGGCCGGTGCTTCGGCGCCGGCCGCCTTTTCGGCATGCCCGAGGGGATGTCCAGCGCAGCGAAGCGGGCAGGGCAGGCGGGCGAACGGGTCAGGCTGTCAGGCCGAGCCCGTCCATGCGCCGCGTGTGCGCGGCGATGAGCTCGGTGAACACCGGTTCGATCCGGGACTCGTCGGCGGTGATGCCCTCCATCGGCAGGGCCGAGCGGGCGACCAGCAGGGTGTCCCCGACCAGGCGGCGTCCCCACAGGGCCAGGTGCGACCCGAGCGCGGGCGCGGCGCCGATGGCGGCCTTCAGATGGGTGACGAGAACCTCGGTTCCGGCGTCCTGGCCGAGCAGGTGCGCCACCCGCGGGCCCACGTCGCCGGGCAGCCCGTCGGACAGCCGGATGAAGAAGTCGTCGAGCAACCCCCCGGCGAGATAGCAGCTGAGCAGGAGCTCGTACCAGTCGGCGCCGGCCGTCTGCCCGCGGAACGTGTCGAGGCGGGGCGCGAACGGCTCCATCACCTCGGACGGCTCACCGCCGCGGCGACGGATCTCGGCCACGAGCCCCTGGTGCTTGGCGAGGGCCCGGCCGGCGGCGACGCTCAGCTGCTCCTTCGCGGTGAGGTCCGGAGACAACGAGATGGCCAGGGCAAGGTTCTCGAACATGCCGAGTTGGAAGTAGGCCGCCTGGCCGAGGTAGGGCAGCAGCTCCGGGGTGAAGCCGGCAATGTCGACTTTCGTGGTCGACTGACGTACCCGCCGCGTCGGTTGCCGGGGTGCCTCCACGCGCTTCCCGCGCCGATCAGTCCACATGATCACACGCTCAGCTTAGGACAGTGCCGCGCCCGCACCGCGGGTTCCGGCCCCGCCGGCGCGAATCGGCACGCCGCGGTGCGGTATAAGAGACTTCCCAGGGCCGCCCGATAAGGTGGGACCACGCCATCGGCATGGATCGGTGGTTAGGTGCCCGAAGCAAAAGACGGGCGCATCCCGCTTCCAGCTAATGACAAGGCAATAATTCGTGACTTTCTCCGAACTCAATATCGACCAGGACATGGTTCAGGCTCTCGCTGATAAAGGCATCATCGAGCCCTTCCCCATCCAGGTGCAGACCATCCCCCTCGCCCTGAGCGGCCAGGACATCATCGGCCAGGCCAAGACCGGCACCGGCAAGACCCTCGGCTTCGGCCTTCCGATCATTCAGCGCCTCGGGCTCGATCCCGCGCCGGGCGTGCAGGTTCTCGTCGTCGTTCCGACCCGCGAGCTGTGCGTGCAGGTCTCCGAAGACCTCGAGATGGCCTCGAGCAACCGCAACACCAAGGTCGTCTCCATCTACGGCGGCAAGGCCTACGAGGGCCAGATCGAGGCTCTCAAGGCCGGCGCGCAGATCGTCGTCGGCACCCCCGGCCGTCTTCTCGACCTCGCGAGCCAGCGCCTGCTCAGCCTCGCCAACGTGAGCGAGATGGTGCTCGACGAAGCCGACAAGATGCTCGACCTCGGTTTCCTCGCCGACATCGAGAAGCTGTTCTCGCAGACGCCGTCCACCCGCCACACCATGCTGTTCTCGGCCACGATGCCGGGCCCGATCGTCGCCCTGGCGCGCCGGTTCATGAACCGCCCGATCCACATCCGGGCGACCGACCCCGACGAGGGTCTGATGCAGGCCAACATCGAGCACCTCGTCTACCGCGCTCACAACATGGACAAGGACGAGGTGATCGGCCGCATCCTGATGGCCGACGGCCGCGGCAAGACCGTGATCTTCACCCGCACCAAGCGCGCCGCCGCCAAGCTGGTCGAGGAACTCGGCGACCGCGGGTTCAACGCCACGGCCGTGCACGGCGACCTCAACCAGGAACAGCGCGAACGCGCCATGGCCTCGTTCAAGGCCGGCAAGAAGGACATCCTGATCGCCACGGATGTCGCCGCGCGCGGCATCGACGTCGACGACGTCACCCACGTGATCAACCACACCATCCCCGAGGACGAGAAGGCGTACCTGCACCGCGTGGGACGCACCGGCCGCGCGGGCAAGACCGGGATCGCGGTCACGTTCGTCGACTGGGACGACATGCACAAGTGGACGCTGATCAACAACGCGCTGGACTTCGGGACGCCGGTTCCAATGGAGACCTACTCGTCGTCGCCGCACCTCTACACCGACTTGAACATCCCGGCCGGGTCGAAGGGTCGCCTCCGCGCGTCGCCGATCCGCGAGACCGCCGCCTCGGCCGCCCGCACGGGTGGCGCAGGCCGGTCCGGCGGGGGCCGCACGGGTGGCGACTCCGCGCGGTCCGGCTCCGGCCGGTCCGGTGCCGGCCACTCCGGTGCCGGCCACTCCGGTGATCAGGCCGGCGGTCGCCCGCCGCGCTCACGCACCCGGGTCAGCCCGACCACCAACCCGGACGCCCCGGTCGCCACCCCGGCCGCCGGCACGCACGATGGAGGCGGCGCCGAGCACCACGACGGCAATAGCGCCCCGCGTCGGCGCAGCCGCACGCGACGCCACGCCCCGCAGGCCGGCGCCCCCAGCTAAGGCGGTCCCTGCCAGGCAGCGCCCCCGCTTCGGCGGGGGCGCTTTCGTTTGCGGGCTCGCGGCTCGTGGCGTCAGCCGTAGACGGGTGCCGAGCCGATTCCCTGCTCGATGATGCGCTCCAGCACCTCGGGCGCCGTCGTGTTCTCGGCCAGGCGGTTCGGCTTGCCCTCGCCGTGGTAATCGCTGGACCCGGTGACGAAAAGCCCGTACTTCTCGGCGAGCGCGTAGAGGCGGGCCTTCGCCTCGGGCTTGTTCTCGCGGTGCTCGAGCTCGAGGCCGAAGAGGCCGGCCTCGGCAAGCCGGGCCAATTTCGCCTCCGGGATGACGTCCATCGCCCCGCGCGTCGCCGGATGCGCGATGACCGGCACCCCACCGGCCGCACGCACGAGGGTGATGGCCCGCAGCGGGTCCGGCGCGTAGTGCGGCTGGTAGTAGCCCGCCTCCCAGTGCAGGATTCCCGCGAATGCCTCGCTCCGGGTGAGCGCCAACCCGCGGGCCACCAAGGCGTCGGCGATGTGCGGGCGTCCGACCGTCGCATCCGGTGTGGTCTGCTCGAGGACGTCCGCCCAGGTCAGGGCGTAGTCGACGCCGATGCGTGCCACCATCTGTTCGGCGCGCACCAGCCGGGCCTGCCGCACCCGGGCGGTTTCGGCCACGATGCCCGCGTTGGACGGGTCGAACAGGTACGCGAGCAGGTGCACGCTGGCGAAGCCCACCCGGGTGCTGAACTCCATGCCGGGGATGAGCGTGAGCCCGGCCGTGCGGGCGGCGGCACTGGCCTCGGCCCAGCCGGCGGTCGAATCGTGGTCGGTCAGCGCGAGAGTGCCGAGGCCGGCGGCGGCGGCGGCCCGCACGAGCTGCGCCGGGGTTTCCGTGCCATCCGACACACTCGAATGCGTGTGCAGGTCGATCGGACCGCTGAATCGTCGAGCACCAGGCATTCCCCCATGCTAGTTGTGCGGCGGACCGGGGCCGTCCGCACGGTTCCCAGCCTGCTCGTCTACCGTTGACCGGACATGCTGAATCGACTCCTGCGCACCCTGTTCCTCGGCGCGACCGCCGCACTACTGCTCGTGTTTGGCTGGCCGCAGCTCTTCGGCCTGCAGAACACGTGGGTGGCCGCGCACGCAGTCTCCCTTCGCGGTCTCGCCGTGGCCGGATCGGCCCTGCTGATCGGCGTGCTCCTGGTGCTGCTCGTTGCGATCCGGCCACTCCGCCCGCTGGCCGGCGGGCTCATCGTGCTCCTGCTCCTCTTCGGCATCGGAAACGCCGGCCTGCTGGTCACCCGCGGCCTCGGCGACCCGGCCGGCACACCAGCCCTGGCCGAGACGACGGATGCCGTCACCGTGCTCAGTTGGAACACGCTCGGCGACGAGCCGGGCGCCGCCGCCATCGCCCGGCTCGCCCTCGACCAGAATGCCGACGTCGTCACCCTGCCGGAAACCACCGAGGCCACCGGGGAGGCCGTCGCCGAGGCCATGCGCGCGGGCGGACGGCCGATGTGGGTGCACACCCTGGCCTTCGACCAGATCTCCAAGGCGCGCTCCACGACCCTGCTGATCAGCCCCGACCTCGGCGACTACTCGGTGAGCAACGAGGCCGGCTCCGGGCCTCCCGGCAACACGAACGTGCTGCCGACCGTCGTCGCCGCGCCCGTCGACGGGAACGGCCCCACCATAATCGCGGTGCACGCCGTTGCGCCCATCCGCTTCGAGATGTCGAACTGGCGTTCCGACCTGGACTGGCTCGCCGAGCAGTGCGCCGGAGAGAACGTGATCATGGCCGGCGATTTCAACGCGACGGTCGACCACCTGAGCGGCCGCGAGACATCCGCCGGCGCCGTTCTCGGCGACTGCCGGGACGCGGGACTGGCCACCGGCGCGGGGGCCGTGGGCACCTGGCCGACCTTCGCGCCTGCACTGCTCGGCTCGCCGATCGACCACGTCCTGGCCACCGCGAACTGGCAGGTGCGGAGCATGCGCGTGATCGAGTCGGAAGACGACGCGGGCAGCGACCACCGCCCGATTGTCGCCACCCTCACCCCGACCTCCTAGCGCGCCCGTTCCGGTCGAGAGCGCCCGTTCCGCCGGTCACTCTCGACCGGAACGGACACTCTTCGGGGAGCAATGGGACAATGGCCCATGGCCAATTCCAGCGAAACCGCGATCACCCCCGCTCCCCGATCGAATGAGAACCGCTCCACCACCCCCGGCTCGGCCGGCTTCAAGGCGTACATCTCCAGCGATTGGGCCGAGCGCGTCGAGGTGCTGCCGCCCGCCCGCGAGCAGGCGCCCTTCGCGGCCGCCCGTCGCGAGCTCCTCTCCGCGATGCACCCCGGTCAGCGCCTGATCATCCCCGCCGGCCGCCTCAAGCAGCGCTCCAACGACACCGACTACGCGTTCCGCGCGCACTCGGCCTTCGCCCACCTCACCGGCTGGGGTAGCGACGCCGAGCCCGGCGCCGTGCTGGTGCTCGAGCCCACCGCGACCGGCCACGACGCCACCCTCTACTTCCGAGAGCGGGCCGGCCGCGACTCGGACGAGTTCTACGCGAACCCCGACATCGGCGAATTCTGGATCGGCCCCCGACCCTCGATTTCCCAGGTCGGCGGAGACCTCGGTCTCCCGGTTCGCGGCATCGCCGACCTCATCCTCGTGATGGACACGATCGACAACGAGACCCTCGTGCTGCGGGAGGCCGACCCGCTCTTCACCACCGAGGTCGACGAGGCCCGCCTCCGCTTCGCTGCCGAGAAGGTGCTCACGACCGACGCATCCGACTCCCCGTTCAGCCTCGAGATCAACGGCGACCATGCCGCCGACGAGCAGTTCGCCCGGGGCCTGTCGGAGCTGCGCCTGATCAAAGACTCCTACGAGATCGCCCAGATGCGCCTCGCCGTCGCGGCCACCGGCCGTGGTTTCGAGGACGTCATCCGGGATCTGCCCCGCTCGAGCACCCACCATCGCGGCGAGCGTCTTGTCGAGGGCGTGTTCAACACCCGGGCCCGGTCCGACGGCAACGCGGTCGGCTACGACACGATCGCCGCGTCCGGCCCGCACGCCTGCATCCTGCATTGGACCCGCAACGACGGCGCCGTCGTGCCCGGCGACCTGATCCTGATCGACGCCGGCGTCGAGGTCGACAGCTACTACACCGCCGACATCACCCGCACCCTCCCGGTGGACGGAACCTTCACCGACGTGCAGCGCCGTGTCTACGATGCCGTGCGCGAGGCAGCGGATGCCGCTTTCGCCGTGGCCGTGCCCGGCGCCGTGTTCCGCGACGTGCATGCCGCCGCGATGGCGGTCATCGCCCGCCGCACGGCCGAATGGGGCATGCTCCCCGTCACCGCCGAGGAGGCCCTGCTGCCCGACAATGGCCACCACCGCCGCTACATGGTGCACGGCACCAGCCACCACCTCGGCCTCGACGTGCACGACTGCGCGCAGGCACGCCGCGAGATGTACATGGACGGCGTGATCGAGCCCGGGATGGTGTTCACGATCGAGCCCGGCCTCTACTTCCAGCCCGACGACCTGACGGTGCCGGCGGAATTCCGCGGCATCGGCGTGCGAATCGAAGACGACATCCTGATCACCGCGGACGGCCCCGAGAACCTGTCGGCCGGCATCCCCCGCACCTCCGAGGCCGTCGAGGCCTGGATCGCCGCCCTCACCGCCTGACGGCCGAGAACCCCGCACGCGAGTGCGGGCGAATCGCCGGTTTGAGCAACTCATACCGACTATTTACCCGCACGCGCGGCCGTTTGGAGGCGGTGTTTGGAGGCGCCGTTTGGAGGCGGTGTGTGGGTGAGCTCGGAAGCGGTTACGCAGGCGGCGCGGCGGGCGGCTGCGGGGCAGCCGGCGAAGCGGCGGGCGGCTGCGGGGCAGCCGGCGAAGCCGCGGGCGGCTCCTGAGCACGCGGCGGCTCCGACGGATGCGGCGGGGCTGGCACCGCCAGCTCGGCCTCGGCGCGCCCCGCGAGCAGGTTGCGGGCCCGATTGACCAGAGCGCCGTCGACGATCACCTGATAGTTGCTGGCAATCACCTGCATGGTCGATGTGAAGTCGCGGCGGCGGCGATTGAGCGCGGCGCTGACAACCCCGAACAGCATGCCGAACCCGGCACCGATCATGACGGCGGCGAAGACGAACGGCAGGCCCGCGCCATCCGGCGAGAAGATGAAGAACAGCAGCCCGAAGAACACGCCGAGCCAGGCGCCGGAGGCCGCACCGGCCAGCGCGACGCGCCCCCAGGTGAGTTTGCCGGTGACCCGCTCGACCGTCTTGAGGTCGTTGCCGAGGATGGAGACCTGCTTCACGGGGAAGTCGGACGTCGCCAGCGTGTCCACGGCTTCCTGCGCCTCACCATAGGTGGCGTAGGTCGCGAGCACTTCCCCCTTGGGTAGAACGGGGAACAATGCGGCCCTGCGCCCGCCGAAGGGGCTCTGATTGCTCATGCGCCCATTCTTTCACAGGACCGATCTGCCCTGAAGGTGGCCTAGATTTGTACTGTGTCTGCCACCAGAGTCTTCGTTGCCCGTTTGGCCGGGTGTACCGTTTTCGACCCCGCGGGAGACCGCGTGGGCAAGGTGCGCGACGTGCTGGTGGTCTATCGAAAAAACGACCCGCCCCTCGTCGTCGGCCTGATCGTTGAGATCCCGGGCAAGCGACGCGTTTTCGTGTCCATCGGACGCGTCACCAGCATCGGATCGGGCCAGATCATCACCACCGGCCTGATCAATGTTCGCCGCTTCGAGCAGCGCGGCGGCGAGGTGCGCGTCATCGCCGAGATGCTCGGCCGCACGGTCGTCTTCAACGACGCTTCCGGTGAGGCGACCATCGAGGACGTCTCGATCGAGGAGCTGCCGCAGGGCGGCTGGGCGATCAGCCAGCTCTTCGTGCGCCGTCCCAAGACCAGCCTGTCGCTCTTTGCGAAGGGCGCCACGACCTTCACCGACTGGGGAGGGGTGCGCGAGCAGACCACCGAGGGTCAGGCCCAGTCGGCCGAGCAGCTCATCGCCACCTACTCCGACCTCAAGCCCGCCGACCTGGCGAACACCCTGCTCGACCTGCCGCCGGAGCGCATGCACGAGGTTGCGGGCGAGCTCCCCGACGGCCGCCTCGCCGATGCCCTCGAGGAGATGCCGGAAAGCGAGCAGGTCAGCATCCTGACCCGGCTCGGCGACGCGCGCGCCGCCGACGTGCTCGACCACATGCAGCCCGACGATGCCGCCGACCTGATCGCGCAGCTGCCGGAGGAGCTCGGCGAACAGCTGCTGGACCTGATGGAGCCGGAGGAAGCGGACGACGTGCGCTTCCTGCTCACCTACGCCCCGGACACCGCCGGCGGCCTGATGACGACCGAGCCGATCATCGTCTCGGCCGACGCCACGGTCGCGGAGGGGCTCGCGCTCATCCGTCGCCACGACCTCGCGCCGGCGCTCGGCGCGGCCATCTGCGTCACCCTGCCGCCCTACGAGCCGCCCACCGGCCGCTTCCTCGGCATGGTGCATTTCCAGCGGATGCTGCGCTACCCGCCCCACGAACGGCTCGGCACGCTGCTGGACCAGGGTCTCGATCCCGTCACCGCCGACACCTCGGCAGCGGAGGTCACCCGCATCCTCGCCAGCTACGACCTCGTCTCCGTGCCCGTGGTCGACGAGAACCACCGACTCGTCGGCGTGGTGACGGTTGACGACGTCCTCGACTACCTGCTGCCCGACGACTGGCGCAGCCATGACGGAAACGACGACGTGCGCCGCCGGGCCGAGGCCCGCACCGAACTGACCACGGGAAGCATCCCGCTGCACCACGGACGGAGGACCGGCAATGGCCCGAGCTAACCGATCGGATCTCCGCCTCGACTCCCCCAAGGGCCTGCGCACCCCTGCCCTCGGCCGCAAGCGCCGGCGCAACCGTGACCGCCCCAGCCGCGACCGCTTCGGCCGGTTCACCGAGGCCATCGCGCGCGGCATGGGCACGCCGTGGTTCCTGCTCGGTCTGACGTTCTTCGCCGTCAGCTGGATCGCCTGGAACACGCTCGCACCGGTGCAGTGGCGCTTCGACTCCGTGTCGCTCGGCTTCATCGCGCTGACCCTGGTTCTGTCGATGCAGGCCTCCTACGCGGCCCCGATGATCCTGCTGGCGCAGAACCGCCAGGACGACCGCGACCGGGTGCAGTTCGAACAGGACCGGCAGCGTGCCGAACGTAACCTGGCCGACACCGAATACCTCGCCCGCGAGGTGGTGGCGCTGCGCCTCGGTATGAAGGACCTAGCCTCGCGCGACTTCCTCCGGTCCGAACTTCGTGCCCTGCTCGAGAACCTGGAAGAGCGCGAAGACCAGGACAAGCAGACCCGGAAACGCCTCCGCAAGGGCGAGCGGGACCGCGACCGGGAAGAACGTTCGCCCAGTGCCTGACCCGCTCGTCACCTCGGATCAGGTGCTCACCGCCCTGGCCCGGGTGATCGACCCGGAGATCCGCAAGCCGATCACCGACCTCGACATGGTCGCCGGGGTGGAGATCGTCGACGGCCGCGCCCTGGTGGGTATCCGTCTCACCATCGCCGGCTGCCCGGCCGCCCGCCAGATCGAGCGCGATGTGCTCCGCGCCGCCGAGTCCGTCGCCGGCCCGGGCAACGTCTCCGTCTCCGTCGACGTGATGACCCGCGAGCAGCGCCGCGCGATGACGGAGAAGCTGCGCGGCGGCACGGAAGCCCGCAGCAACCAGTTCGGCCCCGAGTCTCTCACCCGCGTCTACGCCATCACCAGCGGCAAGGGCGGGGTCGGCAAATCCACGATCACCGCGAACCTGGCCGTGGCCCTGGCCGAGCGCGGACTGCGGGTCGGCATCGTCGACGCGGATGTCTACGGGTTCTCCATCCCCGGGCTCCTCGGCCTGGTCACCGCTCCGTCCCCCGAGACGGGCAAGTCCGCCGCGGTCAAGCCGACCCAGGTCGGCGAGATGATCCTGCCGCCGATCGCCTTCGACGTGAAGGTCATCTCGATCGGCATGTTCGTGGAGGACGGGTCCGTCGCGGTCGCCTGGCGCGGGCCGATGCTGCACCGCACGATCACCCAGTTCCTCACCGATGTGTATTTCGGTGACCTGGACATCCTGCTGCTGGACCTGCCGCCGGGCACGGGTGATGTGGCCATCTCGGTCGGGCAGCTGCTGCCTCAGGCCGAGGTCATCGTCGTCACCACCCCGCAGCCGGCCGCAGCCGACATCGCCGAGCGCAGCGGTGTCGTGGCTCGGCAGACCGGTCAGACCATCTACGGCGTGATCGAGAACATGGCCGGGATCGTGCAGCCCGACGGCACGGTGCTCGAGCTGTTCGGCTCCGGGGGCGGGGCCGAGGTCGCCCGCCGGCTGGGCGCCGGGCAGGAGTCCCCGGTGCCGCTGCTCGCCCAGGTTCCGTTGAGCGTGCCGCTCCGCAGCGGCGGGGACTCGGGGGTGCCCGTGGTGCGCGGTGACCCGGCAGACCCGGCGGCCGTGGCCATCCGTCTGGTCGCCGACCGGCTCGCCACCCGGGCACGCGGCCTTTCCGGGATGAGCCTCGGCATCTCCCCGAAGTAGCGCCGCCGCACCTGCGCCGGAGCCGCCGCCACCTAGACTTCGAGAATGCCTGCCTCTCCCCTCGACCCTGCCGTGATCACCAACCTGACCCGGTCCATCCGTTCCACGACGGGGGCGACGGTAACCGTGATCGCACCCTTCACCGGCGAGGTGCTGCACGAGCTGCCCGTCAGCGGGGTGACCGATGTGCAGGAGTCCTACGCGCAGGCCCGCCTGGCCCAGCTGGCCTGGGCGCGGGCCGGGTTCGCCCGGCGCCGCGCGATCCTGCTGCGCGCGCACGACCTGATCCTGGAACGTACCGGGCTGCTGCAGGACACCGTTCAGGCGGAGACCGGCAAGACCCGTGGCCAGGCCTTCGAGGAGGTCTTCCAGGCCGCCGGCGTCACCCGGTTCAACGCCCTCGCCGCCCGCGGCGTGCTGCGCGGCGGACGCCGCCGCTCCGCGATCCCGCTCGTCATCACGGCCGCCGTGAGCTACCGGCCGAAGGGCGTCGCGGGGGTGATCACCCCGTGGAACTACCCGCTCAGCCTCGCCGCGATGGACGTCGTGCCTGCCCTCGCCGCCGGCTGCGGCGTGGTGCAGAAGGCCGACGACCAGGGTGCGCTGAGCATCCTCTCACTGCGTCAGGCGTTCATCGACGCCGGCGTGCCCGAGCAACTCTGGGCCGTGGTCGCCGGCGACGGCGCCGAGATCGGTGGGGCGGTCACCGAGGAGGCCGACTACGTCTGCTTCACCGGGTCGACCGCGACCGGCAAGCGGGTTGCGGCGCAGGCGGCCGGCAACCTGACCGGCGTCTCGCTCGAGTTGGGCGGCAAGAACCCCCTGATCGTGCTCGACGACGTCGACCCGGCCCGTGCGGCCGCCGATGCCGCCCCGGCCTGCTTCACGGCGATGGGCCAGCTCTGCGTATCGATCGAGCGCATCTTCGTGCAGCGGGGGGTGGCCGACGCGTTCCTGCGCGAATTCGTGGCCGTCACCCGCTCGCTCAAGCTGGGTGCCGCCTACGACTACTCGACGGATGTCGGTTGCCTCACCTCACAGGCGCAGCTGGACCGGGTGAGCGCGCAGGTTGCCGATGCGGTCGCCCTCGGTGCCACGATCGAAGTCGGGGGCCGGGCCCGGCCTGACCTGGGTCCGTTCTTCTACGAGCCCACCGTGCTGACCGGGGTCACCGCGACGATGGAGTGCTTCGCCGGCGAGACCTTCGGACCCGTGGTCGCGGTCACGGTGTTCGATTCGGAGCAGGAGGCGATCCTCGCCGCCAACGACAGCGACTACGGGTTGAACGCGTCGGTGTTCTCCGGGTCGGTACGGCGGGCCCTGCGCGTGAGCGGCGCCCTCGAGGCCGGCAGCGTGAACATCAACGAGGGCTATCGCGGGTCGTTCTCCTCGGTGGCGGCCCCGATGGGAGGTCTGAAGCAGTCCGGCCTCGGCCGACGCAACGGTCCGGAGGGACTGCTCCGGTTCGTGGACGCCATCACCATCGCCCGGGCGACGGGTCTCATTCCGCTGCCGCGCAGCGGCCGCGACTTCGAGCGGCTGGCCGCGCCGATGCTGCTGCTGGCGGCGGTGCTGAAGGGCATCCGCCGCCGCTGAGCCGGTTAGCCGAGCCGGCCAGCCGAGCCGGCCAGGTGAGCCGGCCAGGTGAGCCGGTCAGCCGAGCCGGTCAGGTGAGCCGGTCAGGTGAGCCGGCCAGCCGAGCCGGCCAGCCGAGCCGGCCAGCCGAGCCGGTCAGGTGAGCCGGCTCACACGGTCAGCTTGGCTTCCGCCGCCTTCTGTTTGGCTTCCTGTTTGGCCGCCTTCTCCGGCGCCAGCTTCGCGGCCTCCGCCTTGGCCTCCGCCTTCGCCTTCTTCTTCGCCTTCTTCTTGATCCGGGCCTTGCCCTTCGGCTTCGCCGTGGGCTCGCCCAGTGTGGCCGTGATGTCCGGTACGGGGCGGTTCAACTCACGCGGTGGGCGCTCATACTCCGCGCCCTCGGGACGTGCCGGGATGGTCACGAGCGGCGGCTCCCGGTGCGTGTAGGGAACGATCGACAGCAGGTGGCTGATCATATTGAGCCGCGCGGCCCGTTTGTCCTCGCTCTCGACCACCCACCACGGGGCCTCCGGCAGGTCGGTGTGCACGAACATCTCGTCTTTGGCGCGGGAGTAATCGACCCACTTCGTGATCGAGAACAGGTCCGTCCCGGACAGCTTCCAGCGGCGCATGGGGTCGTTCAGCCGCGACCGGAACCGCCTCTCCTGCTCGGTGTCGGACACCGAGAACCAATACTTGACGAGCAGGATGCCGTCTTCGACCAGCATCCGTTCGAACAGGGGCGCCTGGTGCAGGAACCGGCGGTACTCGTCGGGGGTGCAGTAGCCCATCACGTGTTCGACGCCGGCCCGGTTGTACCAGGACCGGTCCATCAGCACGATCTCGCCCGTGGAGGGCAGGTGCTCGATATAGCGCTGGAAGTACCACTGGCCGCGCTCGCGCTCGGTCGGCACCGGCAGGGCGACGATCCGGGCGACGCGAGGATTGAGGAACTCGGTGACCCGCTTGATCGCTGATCCCTTACCGGCCGCGTCCCGGCCCTCGAAGATCACGACAATCCGGGCACCGGACTCCTTGACCCATTCCTGCATGGCGACCAACTCGGTCTGCAGGTTCCGCAATTCGGCGGAATAGACGGGCAGCGGCACCCGCTTGGGCTTTGCGCGGGTCTTCGACGATTTCGACACGGTCACACTCCTCAGATACGTGATTTCAGCGTAGCGCGAGCACCTCGCCCGTCCCGGCGTGTCGGCCCGGCACACGGCGGCTGAATCGGCCTGGCCGAATGCAGCTACGTGGCTTCGGAGTCGAAGGGCGCCGGCAGCGTGGCGGCCTCCTTGGCGCGCTTGCGTTGCAGATAGGCGCCGTCAGGGTTCGGCACGGCCCGGGACACGGTCGCCGACTGGCCTTTGAGCTCGTCTTCGTCAGTGAGGGCTTCACGGATGATGCGGCGCGGGTCATACTGACGCGGGTCGAGTTTCTTCCAGTCGACGTCGTCGAAGTCCGGGCCCATCTCGTCCCGCATCCGGTCTTTGGCCCCGTTGGCCAGGTCCCGGAGCTGCTTCACGAGGCGGGCCAGCTGGGCTGCGTAGTGGGGAAGCCGTTCGGGTCCGAGCAGGAAGACGGCGATGATGCCGATCAGCAATATCTTCTCGAGCGTCAAACCGAACATTCCCCCAGAATAACCCCCGGCGAGGCCTCCCCGGACCATGCCCGGCCGCCCCTAGGCTTGACCCATTCACCTACTGGAGTTGCACTGTGTCTGACAAAGATCTGAACTGGAAATTCTCCGACGACTCAGTCGTGGAGTCCGACGCTGTGGCGCGGGCCAGACAGCAGTCCCTCGAACTCGGAATCGACGCAATTTCGCCGGCGGTTGGCGCCCAATCGGCGGTGATCGCGGCTGCCACCGGCGCCCGGAGCATCCTCGAGGTCGGCACCGGTGCCGGCGTTTCCGGCATCTGGCTGCTCACCGGGGCGCCCGGCGCCACCCTCACCTCGATCGACACCGAGGTCGACCACCAGCAACACGCCAAAGCCAATTTCGCCGAAGCCAGCATCCCCGCGAACCGGGTGCGCCTGATCACGGGCCGGGCCGCGGACGTGCTGCCGCGCATGAACGAGAACTCCTACGACATCGTGTTCGTCGACGCCGACCCGCAGTCCGTGATCGAGTACGTCGAGCACGCCTTGCGCCTGGCCCGCCCGGGCGGAACCGTTCTCGTGGCCCACGCGCTTTGGCGCGGCCGCGTGGCCAACCCGGCCCAGCGCGACGATGTGGCCACCGGCTTCCGCACCCTGCTGACGGTCATCGCCTCGTCCACCGCCGTCATCAGCGCCCTCTCCCCCGTCGGCGACGGGCTGCTGCAGATCACCAAGCTCCGCGCGTAGACGGTCTCGAGCGGGCCGCCGGCAGTCGGGTCATCACCCGGTGGTCGAGCCAACACCCGGTGGTCGAGCTTGTCGAGACCCTGGTGCCCTGTTTTCGGGGACTACGCACCCGGTGGTCGAGCCCGTCGAGACCCTGGTGGCCTGTCTCCCGGGGACTATGCATCCGGTGGTCGAGCTTGTCGAGACCCTGGTGCCCTGTTTTCGGGGACTACGCACCCGGTGGTCGAGCCTGTCGAGACCCTGGTGGCCTGTCTCCCGGGGACTCACGCACCCGGTGGTCGAGCCTGTCGAGACCCTGGTGGCCTCGCCCGGTGGTTGCCCGTGGTCCGCCAGGTTTGGGTTGGGTCGTAGCAGAGTGGTGCCCTGACCTCGGGTTTGCCTTTCACCATGCGGATCTGCCAGCCGGAGGTGTCGATGCTGTGGTGGTGGTACCAGCAGAGGAGTACCCCGTTGTCGATGTTGGTTTTCCCGCCGAGGTGCCAGGGGATCACGTGGTGTACCTCGCACCAGGCCGCGGGGATGGTGCACCCGGGGATGGTGCAACCCCCATCGCGGGCGGCGATGGCGCGGCGTTGGGCCCGGGTGAAGAAGCGTTTCTCGGTGCTGAGGGTGAGGACTTCGTTGTTGGGGCCGAACA
>NZ_SOGQ01000066.1 GCF_004403465.1 Cryobacterium sinapicolor
CCTCCGTACCGTGGCAACTCCGACCGCCCGTCCACTGGCGGTTACCGCGGTAACTCCGAGCGTCCGCAGCGTGATGGTGAGCGTCCTCCGTACCGGGGCAATTCGGACCGTCCCGCCGCCGGGGGATACCGGGGCAATTCGGACCGCCCGCAGCAGGATGGAGAGCGTCCTCCGTACCGTGGCAACTCCGACCGCCCGTCCACTGGCGGTTACCGCGGTAACTCCGAGCGTCCGCAGCGTGATGGTGAGCGTCCTCCGTACCGTGGCAATTCGGACCGTCCCGCCGCCGGGGGATACCGTGGCAATTCGGACCGTCCGCAGCAGGGTGGAGAGCGCCCTCCGNTGGCAATTCGGACCGTCCCGCCGCCGGGGGATACCGTGGCAATTCGGACCGTCCGCAGCAGGGTGGAGAGCGCCCTCCGTACCGCGGCGGCTCCGAGCGCCCCTCCACCGGTGGGTACCGGGGTAACTCTGAGCGTCCGCAGCAGGGTGGGGAGCGCCCTCCGTACCGGGGTAACACTGACCGTCCCTCCGGCGACGGCGAGCGCAAGCCCTGGGCCAAGGACGGCACCCGTCCCGAGCGCAGCGACCGCCCGCAGCAGGGCGGCGACAAGCCGTGGACTCAGCGCGGCGGTTCGCCGAACCGCGCCGGCGCCCCGCGTGGTGACGCCGGAAAGAAGCTGTGGACTCGTGACGGTGCCCCGGCCCGCGGTGACCGCGATGCCCGTGTCGTCGAAGAGGAGATGACCGAAGAGCAACGCATGCAGCGCGAGCTCCGGTCGGTGCGCCCGCGCCACGACGACCCGGAACTGCCCGACGACATCACGTCGCAGGACCTCGACCGGATCGCCCGCAACGAGCTCAAGACCCTCAGCAAGGACAACGCCGAAGCCGTCGGCCGCCACCTGGCCATGGCAGCCCGCGTCATCGAGGAAGACCCCGAGCTGGCACACCGTCACGTCATGAGCGCCGCCCGGCGCGCCGGCCGCATCGCCGTGGTACGCGAGAGCCTCGCGATCACCGCGTACGCCACGGGCGACTTCGCCCTGGCGCTGCGGGAACTGCGCACCTACCGCCGCATCTCCGGTTCCAACGATCAGCTCGCGCTGATGGTGGACAGTGAACGCGGCGTGGGCCGCCCGGACCGGGCGCTCGAGCTGGGACGTTCCGTCGAGCGCGCCTCACTGCCGGCATCCGTTCAGGTTGCCCTGGCGATCGCCATGTCGGGTGCCCGACTGGACCTCGGCGAGACCGAGGCCGCTCTCAGCGAGCTCGAGATCCCGCAGCTGAACCCGAAGACCGCGTTCTCCTACAGCGCCGAGCTTTTCGCCGCCTACGCCGAGGTTCTCGGCGAGCTGGGCCGCGACGACGAGGCCGAACTGTGGAACGAGCGGGCCGAACGGGCCGACGCCGCCGTCTCTGGCGAGACCGCGTTCGACGAGACCATGGAGATCCTCGAGATCGACGAGGAAGAGTCCGACGAGGAAGACGACCAACACGATATCGACTTCGACGACGACGCGACCGATGTCTCCGACGATGAGTTCGCGGGCCAGGCCGCCGACGACGCCCCTGACGACGATGCTGCTGACGAAGACGAAGACGAAGACGACGACGCCGCTGACGCCGACGAAGATGCCGCCGCCGACGACGCCGCTGACGACGCCGCTGGCGCCGACGAAGACGACGCCGCCGTCTCTACCGACGACGAGGCGGAGCACGATGCTGAGGCGTCGCCGCGTGGGTGAGTCGGTCACCCCGCTGACCGGCGTCGACGTGGTGCTGGCCGACCTGGACGGCGTGGTCTACGCCGGTCCGTCGGCCATCCCGTTCGCGGTCGAGAGCCTGAATCGCGCGGCCGAAACCGTGCGGGTGGGCTACCTCACCAACAACGCGTCCCGCACCGACCAGTCCGTGGCGGACCACCTCTCCGAGCTGGGCCTGCACACCGTGGCGACGGATGTCGTGACCTCGCCGCAGGCCGCCGTGCGGCTGCTTGCGGATGAGGTGCCGGCCGGCTCGCGCATCCTCGTGATCGGAGGCGAAGGTCTCCTGACCGAGGTCGAAAAGGGCGGCTTCGTCGTCACCCGCTCGGCCGACGATGCTCCGGCGGCCGTGATCCAGGGTTTCTCGCCCGATCTCGGCTGGAAGGACCTGGCCGAGGCCGCGTTCGCCCTGCACCCGAACGACGACGGCGTGGAGATCCCCTGGATCGCCACGAACACCGACTGGACCATCCCGGTGGCCCGGGGGATCGCGCCCGGAAACGGCACCCTCGTCTCCGCCGTGCACATCGCCGTCGGACGCCTGCCCATCGTGGCCGGCAAGCCCGAGGTGGCCATCTTCACCGAGGCCATCACCCGGTTCGCGGCCCATGCGCCCCTGTTCATCGGAGACCGCCTCGACACCGACATCCTTGGCGCGAATCGCGCCGGCATCCCGGCCGTGCTCGTGCTCACCGGCATCGACAAGGCCAAGCAGGCGCTGGCCGCCGACGCCAAGTCGCGGCCGACCTACCTCCTCGACGACCTGCGCCAGCTGCATGAGCCCTATCCCGAGACGGTGTTCTCCAAGGATGGCTCCTCCGCCACGGTCAGCGGGGCGACGGTGCGCATCGTCGGCACCGACGTCACGATCGTGGCCGAGGGTGACGGGGCGATCAACCTGCTCCGCGCCGCCTGCGCCGTGATTTGGGCATCCGGTCGGCCCATCTACGGACTCAATGTTCCGGAGCGACTGTATCTCGGACGGTAACGTGGAGAGGGTGAATCAGCCCCGAATGACGACGGACGACGTGACCCGGGATCTTCCCCCGCGGCTCACCGCGATCGAAGACCTGCCCCTCGAGGAGCGCGCCGCGGCGTACGCGCGTGAGCACGACGGGCTGCGGGACCACCTCGAAGGCGGAGACGTTCCCCGGGCGAGCCACTCATGACGGAATTCGACGCAACCCCGAACGACGGCCCCGACGACGGCCCTGCAACCCCGATTGACGGCCCCGCAGACACGAGCGCGCCCGACCCCAGTGTCACCGGTGACCGGATGCCCGACCAGCGCCTCGATTCGGCCCTCGCCGAGCGCGGCCTGGCCCGCTCCCGCACCGTGGCCGCGCAGCTGATCGTGGCCGGACTGGTCACGGTCGACGGCCGACCCGTTGTGAAGGCATCCGCCAAGGTGCGGGACACCCAGCTGATCGAGGTGGCGGCCACCGACCACTACGTCAGCCGCGGCGCCCACAAACTCATCGCCGCCCTCGACGCCTTCGCCATTCCGGTGGAGGGCCGCACGGTGCTCGACGCCGGCGCGTCCACGGGCGGCTTCAGCCAGGTGCTGCTCGAACGCGGCGCCGACCAGGTCATCGCGGTCGACGTCGGGCATGGGCAACTGGCCCCGCAGCTGGCGGCCGAGCCGCGGCTCGTGCTCGTCGAGGGGTTCAACCTGCGCTACGCCACGGCCGAGAAGATCGCGGCCGCCTCCGGCGTGCCGCAGCGGGCCGACCTGGTCGTGGGGGACCTGTCCTTCATCTCCCTGCCCACCGTGCTGCCGGCCCTGGTGGCGACCGCCGCCGAGGGGGCCGATTTTGTGCTGCTGATCAAGCCGCAATTCGAGGTCGGCAAGGGCAGCATCCGTGAGGGCATCGTTCACGATCCCGGCCTGCGCGCCGACGCGATCGCCGGCGTGCTCTGGGCGGCCTGGGACCTCGGCCTCAGGACGAACGGCCTGATCGCCTCGCCGATCGCCGGCGGCGCCGGAAACCGCGAGTACCTGTGCTGGCTGTCGAGCGCGGTCGGCAGCAATCCGACAGAATGGATCGAACGCACAACGGCGCTGGTGGGAGTGACTAAATGAGTGCAGCAGCACGCAACATCCTCGTCGTCGCGCACACCGGCCGCACGGACTCCCTCGAGGCCGCGGTCACCGTCTGCCAGCAGCTGCTGGCCGCCGGAGCCGTGCCGGTCCTGGCCCGCAACGAGCGCGCCGATCTGCTCGCGCACTGCCCCGACCTCGACGACCGGCTCGCGATCCTGCACGAGAGCATCGCGACCACCGAACTCGAACTTGTGATCGTGCTCGGCGGCGACGGCACCATCCTGCGCGCCGCCGAAATCGTGCGCGGCTGCTCCGCCCCGCTGCTGGGCATCAACCTCGGCCACGTCGGCTTCCTCGCCGAGAGCGAACGCGACGACCTGGGCGAGGCGGTCCGCCGCGCTCTGCTGCGCGACTACCTGGTCGAGGAGCGCATGTCCCTCGCCGTTCGGGTCAAGCTCGGCGACGAGGTGATCTACGAGAGCTGGGCGCTGAACGAGGCCACGGTCGAGAAATCCAGCCGGGAACGGATGCTGGAGGTCGTCATCGAGGTTGACGGCCGCCCGCTCTCCTCCTTCGGTTGCGACGGAGTGGTGATGTCCACGCCCACGGGCTCCACCGCCTACGCCTTCTCGGGCGGCGGCCCGATCGTCTGGCCGACGCTCGACGCGCTGCTGCTCGTGCCGCTCAGCGCCCACGCCCTCTTCGCCCGCCCGCTCGTGGTGGGCCCGGACTCCTCGCTCGCCGTGGAGGTGCTCGCCCGCACCGGCGGGGCCGCGGTGCTCTGCGCCGACGGCCGCCGCGTGCGCGACCTGCCACCTGGCTCGCGCGTGATCGTGCGCCGGTCACCGATTCCGGTGCGTCTGGCCCGCCTGCACAGCGGCCCGTTCACCGACCGTCTGGTCAACAAGTTCAACCTGCCCGTCACGGGCTGGAGAGGCCCGGTCGGCCGTGAATAGGCGGTCCGCATGATCGAGGAACTCGTCATCCGTGACCTCGGCGTCATTGCCGAAGCCACCCTCCCGCTCGGCCCCGGCTTCACCGCCGTGACGGGCGAGACCGGCGCCGGCAAGACCATGGTCGTCACCGCGCTCGGGCTACTGCTCGGCCAGCGCGCCGACCCCGGTCTGGTGCGCCAGGGCCAGCCGCAGAGCTGGGTCGAGGGCCGCTGGCTGATCCCCGCCGACGGCACCGTCGCCACCCGCGTGCGCGACGCCGGGGGAGACCTCGACGGACCCGAACTCATCCTCAGCCGCTCCGTCTCCGCGGAGGGCCGCAGCCGGGCCGTGGTCGGCGGGCGCAGCGCCCCCGCCGGGGTGCTCAGCGACCTCGGCGGCGACCTCGTTGTCGTGCACGGCCAGTCCGACCAGGTGCGCCTGCGCTCGGCCGTCGCCCAAGCCGCCGCCCTCGACCGTTTCGCGGGGCCGACGCTCGCCGACACCCTCGACCTGTTCCAGGCGGAGTACCACCGCTGGCAGGGTCACCAAGCCGACCTCGAACGACTCGTCGACGAGCAGGACCAGCGGGCCCGCGAGGCCGACGAGCTGCGTGCCGCGATCGACGAGATCGAACTCGTCGCCCCGCAGCGCGGCGAGGACGATGCCCTCGGCGAACGCGCCGAACGTCTCGGCAACCTCGAGCAGCTGCGCGTCGCGGCCGCCCAGGCCCGGGAACTGCTCTCCGCCGAGGAGAACCCCGACGACCTGCCCGACGCCGTGGCGCTGCTCGACTCCGCCCGGCGCCAGCTCGAACGGGCCGGCGAGCACGACCCGGCCCTGCCGCCACTGGCCGAGGCCCTCGCGAACGCCGGCTTCCTGATCGCCGACATCGCCGCGCAGCTCTCCAGCTACCTGGCTGCCCTCGACGCCGACGGCGCCCGTGAACTCGAGGTGGTGCAGGAGCGTCGCGCCGTGCTCACCGGGCTGGCCCGCAAGTACGCCGGCGGCCTCGACGAGGCCATCGACTTCCTCGACACCGGCAGCGCCCGACTGCTCGAGCTCGACAGCGACTCCGACCGCATCGACTTGCTCCGCACCGAAACGGATGCCGCGCGCCAGACCGCCGACGACCTCGCCGACCGACTCACCGGCATCCGTCGCGCTGCCGCAGAGGCCCTCGGAGCAGCCGTCACCGTCGAACTGGCGGCCCTGGCCATGCCGAACGCGTCGCTGCTGGTCGAGGTCGACGACCGGGCCGAGATCACCGCCACCGGACGCGACCTCGTGAAGATCCTGCTGCGTCCGCACGCGGGAGCCGAGCCCCGGTCGTTGGCGCGCGGGGCATCCGGTGGCGAACTGTCCCGGGTGATGCTGGCGATCGAGGTCGTCATCAACCAGGCCGACCCGGTGCCGACCTTCGTCTTCGACGAGGTCGACGCCGGCGTGGGCGGCGCCGCAGCCATCGAGATCGGCCGCCGCCTGGCCAGGCTCGCCGAGACGGCCCAGGTAATCGTGGTCACCCACCTCGCCCAGGTGGCCGCGTTCGCCGGCAACCACCTCAGCGTCGTGAAGGACAGCGACGGTTCCGTCACGGCCAGCAGCGTGCGCCAGCTGCAGGGCGACGAGCGCGCCGCGGAAATGGCCCGCCTGCTCTCCGGTCTGCCCGATTCCGCGAGCGGACTCGAACACGCCCGGGAGCTCATGAACCTTGCCCGCGCCAACCGTTAGGTCTGCCCGCACTGCTAGAGTCGAAGCCCGTGGTGGAAAATAAAAGCACGGACGAATCAGTACGCAACGACACGACGCGGCACATCTTTGTGACCGGTGGTGTCGTTTCTTCTTTGGGCAAGGGCCTGACGGCGGCCAGCCTCGGCAATCTACTTACGGCCAGCGGTCTCCGCGTGGTCATGCAGAAGCTCGACCCCTACCTCAACGTCGACCCGGGCACGATGAACCCGTTCCAGCACGGCGAGGTCTTCGTGACCGACGACGGCGCCGAGACCGACCTGGACATCGGGCACTACGAGCGGTTCCTCGACATCAACCTGAACCAGGCCGCGAACGTCACGACCGGTCAGGTCTACTCGCAGGTGATCGCCCGGGAACGCCGCGGCGAGTACCTCGGCGACACCGTGCAGGTCATCCCGCACATCACCGACGAGATCAAACGCCGCATGCGCCTGCAGGCCAGCGACGAACTGCGCCCCGACGTGATCATCTCCGAGATCGGCGGCACGGTCGGCGACATCGAGTCCCAGCCGTTCCTCGAGGCCGCCCGCCAGGTGCGCCACGAACTCGGCCGAAACAACGTCTTCTTCGTGCATGTCTCCCTGGTGCCGTTCCTCGGCGCCGCGGGGGAGCAGAAGACCAAGCCCACCCAGCATTCGGTTGCCGCCCTGCGTTCCATCGGCATCCAGCCGGATGCGCTCGTGCTGCGCAGCGACCGTCCCGTCTCCGACTCGAACAAGCGCAAGATCGCGCTGATGTGCGACGTCGACGAAGACGCCGTGGTCAACGCGGTCGACGTGCCGAGCATCTACGAGATCCCCACCATGCTGCACGAGCAGGGCCTCGACAAGTACATCACCGACCACCTGGACCTGCCCGTCACCAGCGTGGACTGGTCCGGCTGGCAAAAGGTGCTCGACGCCGTGCGCGAGCCCCAGCACACCGTCACCATCGGCCTGGTCGGCAAGTACATCGACCTGCCCGACGCCTACCTGTCCGTCACCGAGGCGCTCCGCGCCGGCGGGTTCGCGAACCAGACGAAGGTCCAAGTCACCTGGATAGCCTCCGACGATTGCGAGACCGAGGAGGGCGCGAACCGCCTGCTCGGCGAGCTCGACGGCATCTGCGTTCCCGGCGGCTTCGGCGTGCGCGGCATCGAGGGCAAGCTCGGCGCCCTCAAGTTCGCCCGCGAGAACGGCATCCCCGTGCTCGGCCTCTGCCTCGGCCTGCAGTGCATGGTGATCGAATACGCCCGTAACAAGGCCGGCCTCACCGGTGCATCCTCGTCGGAGTTCGACGAGGACACCGAGTTCCCCGTGGTCGCGACCATGGAAGAGCAGGTCGAGATCATCGCCGGCGGCGACCTGGGCGGCACCATGCGACTGGGCCTCTACCCGGCCGCCCTGGCCGAGGGATCCCTCGTGGCCGAGCTCTATGGCGCCTCCGAGGCGTCCGAGCGTCACCGTCACCGCTACGAGGTCAACAACGCGTTCCGCTCTCAGATCGCGGATGCCGGCCTCTGGTTCTCCGGAACGTCACCCGACGGCCACCTGGTCGAGTACGTCGAGCTGAAGCGCGAGGAGCACCCGTTCTACGTGGGCACGCAGGCTCACCCGGAGCTGCGCAGCCGGCCCAGTCACGCGCATCCGTTGTTCCGAGGCCTGATCAGCGCGGCCCTGGACCGTCAGCAGGCCAGCCGCCTGTTCGAGGTCGAAACCAAGGAAGAAGCCTGAGTCGTGACCTCTGCATCCGCTGACAGTGTGACCGCCGAGAAGTCCGCCGAGTCCGCCTCCGCCCCATTGGCGGATGAGCCGGCGTTCGCGCCGGTCTCGGCCAGCGCGATCGTCTTCGACGGCAAGGTCTGGGATGTCCGCCGGGACACCTTCGGCTACAACGGTTCCGGCATCGTGCGCGAGTACCTGGACCACCCGGGCGCCGTGGCGATCCTCGCCCTCGACGAGCAGGACCGCGTGCTGCTGATCAAGCAGTACCGGCACCCCGTGCGCGTGCGCGACTGGGAGCTGCCGGCCGGGCTGCTCGACGAAGCCGGCGAGCACCCCCTCGTCGGCGCGCAGCGGGAGCTGGCCGAGGAGGCCGACCTGGTCGCCACCGAGTGGAACATGCTCGGTGAGTTCTACACCTCACCCGGCGGCAGCAACGAGGTCATCCGAATCTACCTGGCTCGCGGCCTCTCCGCGGCCCGGGAGGTCTTCGAGCGCACCGAGGAGGAAGCCGACATCGAGGTGCGCTGGGTTCCGCTGGACGACTGCGTCGACGCCGTGCTGGCCAGCCGGGTGCAGAACCCGTCGCTGGTGATCGGCGCGCTTGCCGCCCAGACGGCCCGGTCCCGCGGGTGGAGCACCCTCGGGTCAGCGGATGCGCCGTGGCCGCGGCATCCGGTCAATTGGGACCACACGGTGTGACCGGTTGGCCTCGCCCATCGATGTGAGCGGTTCCGGCCACGGTGTGCCTGATGCTGCCGATGGTGGGGCAACTCCTGCCAGGGGCAGCGCTGGTGCGAGCGTACCGGCGTCGCGGGACGCGGCAGGTGCGGCCGTTGCTGCGGCCGTGGACTCGTATCTGCGGCATGTGGCGATCGAACGCGGCCTGAGCACCAACACGGTGGCCGCCTACCGGCGGGACCTGGCGATCTACAGCCGGTGGCTGGCGGACGCGCACCTGACCGGGCTGGCCGACGTGACCCGGCAGCACATCTCCGACTACGTGCGGTTCCTGGGCTCCCGCGAGGAGTCGCCGCTGACCGCGGCGTCGATCGCGCGCATCCTCTCGACGGTGCGCGGGTTCCACCGCTTCCTGCTCGAGGAAGGCGTGGTCGACACGGATGTCGCGCACGAGTCCAAGCCGCCGAAGCTCGGCACCCGGCTGCCCAAGGCCATCTCGATCGAGCAGGTCACCCTGTTGCTCGCGGCGACCGACGGCGACGACGTGGCGAACCTGCGCGACAAGGCTCTGCTCGAGCTGCTCTACGCCACGGGCGCCCGCGTCTCTGAGGTGGTCAACCTCAACGTGGACGACGTGCTCGATCCCGAGGTGGTGCGCCTCACCGGCAAGGGCGACAAGCAGCGCATCGTGCCCGTCGGCAGTTACGCGCGCACGGCCATCGACACATTCCTGGTGCGGGGGAGGCCGCTGCTCTCCGCCCGCGGACCGGCGACGCCGGCCCTGTTCCTGGGTCTGCGCGGCAAACGGCTCAGCCGGCAGAACGCG
Source organism: Cryobacterium sinapicolor (assembly GCF_004403465.1). Taxonomy (GTDB): domain Bacteria; phylum Actinomycetota; class Actinomycetes; order Actinomycetales; family Microbacteriaceae; genus Cryobacterium; species Cryobacterium sinapicolor. The sequence goes on from NZ_SOGQ01000066.1 coordinate 9,702, forward strand.
TGGCTGATCATCCGGGCGGCTGCCGAACGTGCCGGCCTCGACGGTCACGTGTCGCCGCACACACTGCGGCACTCCTTCGCGACGCACCTGCTCGAGGGCGGGGCCGATGTGCGCGTGGTGCAGGAGCTGCTCGGACACTCCTCGGTGGCCACCACCCAGATCTACACTCTCGTCACCGCTGACACCCTCCGCGACATGTACACGACCGCGCATCCCCGGGCGCGGGTTTCTCGTTCCGCCCCGCCGGTCGAGCCGCCGCCCGGTGGTTGAGCGGCCCGCCGGTGGTTGAGCTTGTCGAAACCCGGTGACCTGACCTGCGACCTGGCCCGCCGGTGGTTGAGCTTGTCGAAACCCGGTGACTTGACCTGCGACCTGGCCCCGCCGGTGGTTGAGCTTGTCGAAACCCGGTGACTTGACCTGCGACCCGGCCCGCGGGCATCCGTCACCGTCGCTAACGCCGGAGTCTTTCGAGAAACACCGCTCGAGCGGCCGCGGAACCCGGCGTGTCGCGACTTTCTCCTCAGTCACGTGTCGACGGATGCCACCAGCCGCCCCCGCTCGCGGTGCGGCACCTCGGCGGGGGAGCGAAGCCACCCGCGCGTCCCTGTCAGTGGTTGACCCGGCCGAACCTCGGGGCCCCGTCCCTCGAGCCCGCGGCTGACTGTTGCCGTTCCGGACGACTGTTGCCCGTGTACCGGCAACAGTCGTCCGGAACGGCAACACTTGCCGCCGGGTCCGCGGGTCCGCCGCGCGGAGCCGCGCGGGCAGCGCGGGCAGCGCGGGCAGCGGGGGCAGCGGGGCAGCGGGGGCAGCGGGGGCAGCGGGGGC
>NZ_SOGQ01000042.1 GCF_004403465.1 Cryobacterium sinapicolor
TGCTCGACGAGACCGACTCCGGCCTCGACGTCGACGCGCTCAAGATCGTGTCGGAGGGCGTGAACCGGGCCAAGGAGAATACCGGCCTGGGCCTGCTCCTGATCACGCATTACACCCGCATCCTGCGCTACATCAAGCCGGACTTCGTGCACGTCTTCGTCGACGGCCGCATCGCAGAGCAGGGCGGCCCCGAGCTCGCCGACCGCCTCGAAGACGAGGGCTACGATCGCTTTCTCACGGAATCGAACGTAGGCTAGATTCATGGTTTCCACGCTGACCCCGGCGCGTTTCGATGAAATCGAGGAGGCGCTCAAAGACGTCATGGACCCGGAACTCGGCATCAACGTCGTCGACCTCGGGCTCATCTACGACCTGGGCTGGGACGATGAGAACGATGCCCTGATCATCCACATGACCCTGACCTCGGCCGGCTGCCCGCTGACCGACGTGCTCGAGGAACAGACCGCCGAGGCGTTGGACGGCGTCGTCGACCAGTTCCGCATCAACTGGGTCTGGATGCCGCCGTGGGGTCCCGAGAAAATCACCGACGACGGTCGGGACATGATGAGGGCCCTCGGCTTCTCCATCTGATCCACGTGCCTCCCTGTGCCCACGAGAATGGGGCACCGGCCATCTGGCCGGTGCCCCATTCTCTGTTCCGGTCCGCGCTCCGCACCGGCGTCACTCGTCCGTCTTGGTGTCCGCAGCGCCCGTTTCCTCTGTGCCTGCCGAGGACGCCAGTTCGGACGGCTCCCAGTTCTCCAGGTTGATCAGGGACGGGTGCGGCCCGACATCGGTCTCGCCCTCCTCGAACATGTCACCCACCGGGCTGGTGGATTCCTGTTTCTCGTCAGGCTCGTCCTGCGGGGGCCCGCTCTGGTTCGCTGGGGGTGGTGTGGCTGAATTCCTGTCCATCGTCGACCTCCTCGCAATCGCGCAGCGACCGCTGCGGCTGCAACCGACGGTAGGCCTCAGCCCTCCCCGCCGCTAGATCGGGAACCCATTTGGTTCCCGCGGCTCGACCGACGGCCGGTGGAAGGTATCGGCTAGGCCTTCGTGACGGTGACGGTCACCGGGGTGGGGTTCGCAAACAGGTCGAGCACGGGGCAGTGCGCGTCGACGGTGGCCCGGAGCTCCTGGTAACGCTCATCCCGTTCCGGACCGCTGAGGGTGATGTTCAAGCGGATCGCGGAGAAGCCGGCCCGCACGTCCTCGTCGAGGCCGAACAGCTTCCGCACGTCGAGGTCCCCTTCCGCGACGATGTCGATCTCGTCGACCTGGATACCGAGCGCCTGGGCGTAGAGGCGATAGACGACTACCTGGCACGAGAGCAAGGCGCCGAGCGCGATCTCCACGGGGCTGGCCGCGCCGTCGTCACCGGCGAGGGCGCCGGGTTCGTCCACGAGGAAGACGTGTCTGCCGGCCGTGACGCGGGTCGCGACCGACCCCTCTCCCGTGGCCGTGACCCGGTAGATGAGTTGCGCCTTCGTGGCGTCAGCCCGGATGCGTTCAGTCCAGGAGATTCCGGCGGCGGTGAGGCGGCCGGCCCGATCGTCGGCCAGGGGGGAGAGGGAGGCAGGCGGCTGCAAGAGTGTCATGCCGTAACCATAGAAGCCGAGTGCGGCTTGGATGCCCCGCCTGGTCACACAACGTCATGGAGGCCGGCCGGCGGGATGCCACCCGGATTGGCTCAGGCCTATTAGAATGCCATTACAGTGAGTGGAATGCTATTCTAAGTTTATGGTTGAAGTCCTGATAAATGCGAAATCCCGGCGTGAAGCGCAGACGCTGGAGACCCGTACCCTGATCGTCCGCGCCGCGCTGCGCCTGATGCTTCAGCGTGGGTACATGTGCACCACTCTCGGGGCCATTGCCACCGAGGCAGGCGTGGCGGTGCAGACAATCTACAACTCGGTGGGCGGTAAGTCCGCCGTCCTCTCCGCCGTGCTCGACCTCGCGGCCGCACACCCCGGAGAAGCGGATGCCCATCCTGCACCACTGCGCAACCGGGTCGCCGAGGCGCGCACGGCCGCTGAGATCGTCCGAATCCTGACCGATTGGATCGCCGACCTGAACGTGCTGACGTCCGGGGTGCACCGGGTGATCGCCCAGGCGGCCGGCGTCGACGCGGACATCGCCGAGTTGGAGACCCGGCGGTCCGCCCAACGACTCATCCAGTTCGGAGAGGTGGCGTCCGCGCTGCGCTCACGCCACAGTCTGCGCGGCGGAGTCAGCGACCACGAGGCGGCGGCAACGGTCTGGGCGCTCGGGCATCCGCAGGCGTACAGATCTCTGGTGCTCGACCTCGGCTGGTCCGATGATGCCTACCGGAGCTGGCTGGGGAAGGCGCTCCGGGGGGCGCTTTCGCTTCCCGGCGCACTCGGAGACGCAGGCGATCAAATATAGTGGAGAGTTGGTCCGCTTCGGCCCAAAAAAAATCCTACGACTCCCCTGAACGGACTGTTGCTGTGCTGAGTGTGCAAAATCTCGAAATCCGAGTTGGGGCGCGCGTGCTCATGGAAGACGTGAGTTTCCGCGTTTCCGCTGGCGACAAGATCGGCCTGGTCGGCCGCAACGGTGCCGGCAAGACGACGCTGACGAAGACCCTCGCAGGCGAGACTGTTCCAACCAACGGTTCCATCAACCGCACCGGTGACATCGGCTACCTGCCCCAGGACCCCCGCTCGGGCGACCCGGAGATGCTCGCCCGCACCCGCATCCTGGATGCGCGCGGCCTCGGCACGATCTCGCTGGGACTCGCCCAGGCCGGCGTCGACATGGGCAGTGACGACCCCAAGGTCAGCGCCAAGGCCATGCGCATCTACGGTAATCTCACCGACGAGTTCAACGCGCTCGGCGGCTATGCGGCCGAGGCGGAAGCCGCGTCGATCGCCAGCAACCTGAACCTCCCCGACCGCATCCTCGACCAGCAGTTACGCACACTGTCCGGTGGACAGCGCCGCCGTATCGAGCTCGCCCGCATCCTGTTCTCGGCGGCGGAAACGATGATCCTCGATGAGCCCACGAACCACCTCGACGCTGACTCCGTGGTCTGGCTGCGGGAGTTCGTCAAGAATTATCGCGGCGGTTGCATCATCATCAGCCACGACATCGAGCTGGTCGGTGACACCGTGAACCGTGTGTTCTACCTCGACGCCAACCGCATGGTCATCGACATCTACAACATGAACTGGAAGAACTACCAGAGGCAGCGCGTCGCCGACGCGGACCGTCGCAAGAAGGAGCGCGCCAACGCCGAGAAGAAGGCGTCGACTCTGCAACTGCAGGCCGCGAAGTTCGGCGCCAAGGCGAGCAAGGCCGCCGCCGCCCACCAGATGGTGGCGCGCGCCGAGAAGCTCCTGTCTGGACTGGACGCCGTGCGGGCAGTCGATCGCGTCGCCAAGCTGCGCTTCCCCGAGCCGGCTCCCTGTGGACGTACCCCGCTGATGGCCACCGACCTCTCGAAGAGCTACGGCTCTCTCGAGATCTTCGCGGCCGTGGACCTGGCCATCGACCGCGGCTCGAAGGTCGTCATTCTCGGCCTCAACGGTGCGGGCAAGACCACCCTGCTGCGCATGCTGGCCGGCGTGGACAAGCCGGACACCGGAGAGATCGTTCCCGGCCACGGCTTGCGGATCGGCTACTACGCGCAGGAGCACGAGACGATCGATGTCAAGCGCAGTGTGCTCGAGAACATGGTGTCCTCCTCGCCCAACATCACCGAGATGGAGGCGCGCCGGGTTCTGGGCTCGTTCCTTTTCACCGGTGACGACTCGCACAAGCCGGCCGGGGTCCTGTCCGGTGGCGAGAAGACCCGGCTGGCCCTGGCCATGATCGTGGTGTCCGGTGCCAACGTGCTGCTGCTCGACGAACCGACTAACAACCTCGACCCGGCCAGCCGCGAGGAGATCCTCGACGCCCTGGCGCACTACGCCGGCGCTGTCGTTCTCGTCAGCCACGATGAGGGGGCCGTCGAGGCGCTCAACCCCGAGCGTGTGCTGATCATGCCCGACGGCACAGAGGACCATTGGAACAAGGACTATCTCGATCTGATCATGCTGGCCTGATCACCCTCGCGGACACGACACGAAAGACGCCCGTACCTGCTGGTCCGGGCGCTTTCGTCTGTCTGCGGCTGCGTGGCGATCAGCGGCGGTCGATGAGTTCGTCTTCGATCTCCGAATCACTGCGCGGTCTGGCCGCCAGACGGCGGGCCCGCTCGGCAGCGCGAACGCGCTCGTCCGGATCGTCGAAATTCACGGTGCGGTATTCCTGCCGGATGGCCCAGCCGAGACCGACGAAGCCCATCAGTGCGAACACGAACCACTGGAACGCGTAGGACAGGTGCGGTCCCTCGTCCTTGACGGGGCGGGTGACGGCCACGGGGCGTTCGTCTGGTGCCGGGTCCTCCGACGCCATCAGGCCGTACGCGCCGGTGTACGTCGGGAGATCCAGCCGGGAGGCAACGTCGTCCAGGTTGATGGTGGCGATCTGATTGCCCGTGGCCGACCGGCCGGGCAGTAGGGGCTCACCGGCTTTGAGCCGGGCGACGACGGTGACGGTACCCGAGGGGGCAGCCGGAACGGATGCCGGGGCGTCGGCTGTCTGCCCCGTTGGCAGCCAGCCCCGGTTGACGATGAAGACCGAGCCATCGGCGAGCAGCAGGGGAGTGAGAACCTCGAATCCCGGGTTGATCTGCAGCGGGCGATTTCGCACGATCAGCTCATCGTTGGTCAGATATGTGCCGCTCATGACAACGGGCAGCCACTTCTGGGCCTCGGAGAACGTCTCCAGACCCGGTAGGGCCTCGGCCAGCGGAACCGGTGCCGCCGCGTAGTTGGTCTCGACCTTGCCCATCTCGGTGAGAGCGTCGGCGCGGCGCGCGAGTTGCCACAGGCCCAGACCGGAGCAGACGGCTGCGAAGAGGATGGTGAGGGCAAGGTACCCCGCCCAGCGCCGGGTGAACGCGAATTTCCAACCGATCACGCCGGTCCTGCTTCCGATTTCGTAACCAGCGGGGACACGGCCAGCGGGAAGTCTCGGCTGACCAGGAAGCCGCGGAGGAAGTCCACGTGCAGGTCGCAGGCGAGCCAGGTCTTCACGCGGTCGTCAGCATGAATTCGGGGATTGCGCCAGTCCAACCGCCAGCCGGCGCTCTCACGGCAGCCGGCGCGAGAGCAGTTCGTCGTTTCGAGTTCGGCGCCGAGGCCGATCACGTTCCGCTCTCATCGTTGCCCGGTCCGCGGCGCGGCGCACGGGACACCTGTACGGCGCCCGGGCGAACGACCGTGGAGGCCACGGCGCTGCCCTGCACATTCGCGAAGACGACCGCGACATAGGGGAGGGCGATCGCTCCGATGGCGCAGACGAGAAGCCACCAGCCCTGGACGAAGAGCATGAGCACGATGCAGACCATCCGGATGCCCATGGCGATCGAGTATTTGATCATCCGGGTACGTCGCTCATCCTCGGGCGAGGGTGGGAGCGAGGTGATCGACTGCTGCTTCATGGGTGCCATCGATTCGGTCAGTCGGGGAAGAATCTCCCTGTAAATTCTACGTCTCGTGAGGGCTGAACTCAGACACCCTAAACTGAAATATACGTGCGTGCGACTGTTCGTTCGCTGAGAAAAAGAGATTGGACCCAGCATGACGACTGGCAGAACTGTCCTTGTCACCGGCGGAAACCGCGGCATCGGATTTTCGATTGCCGAGGAGTTCATCCGGCAGGGCCACCGTGTCGCGGTCACCGCCCGCGCAGGTGTTGGCCCCACCGGTAGCCTGACCGTGCGCGCCGATGTGACGGACGCCGCATCCATCGACGCAGCGTTCACCGAGATCGAGGCTGCGCTCGGCCCGGTCGAGGTTGTGGTCGCCAACGCGGGTATCACCCGGGACATGCTGTTGATGCGGATGAGTGAGGACGACTTCACCTCGGTCGTCGACACCAACCTGAACGGCGCCTTCCGAGTCGTGAAACGCGCCTCCAAGGGGATGCTCAAAGCACGGTTCGGGCGCATCGTGTTGATTTCCAGCGTGGTCGGCCTCTACGGCTCGGCCGGGCAGGCCAATTACTCGGCGTCGAAGAGCGGCCTGGTCGGCCTGGCCCGCTCGGTGACCCGTGAGCTGGGCGCCCGAGGCATCACGGCCAACGTCGTCGCCCCCGGCTTCATCGAAACCGATATGACCGCCAAGCTCTCCGAATCACAGCAGGCCGATTACAAGAAGAGCATCCCGGCGGGACGCTTCGCCACCCCGGTCGAGGTGGCCCGGGTCGTCACCTGGCTTGCCGGCGACGACGCCGGGTACATCTCCGGCGCCGTCATCCCCGTGGACGGGGGTCTGGGGATGGGACACTAACCGCGCAGGCCGAGCATCGGGAGGACCTGGCTGAGGTCGCGGGCATCGACGGCCAGGTCCGCCTGGGCCTTCACGATCGGCTTCGCGTTGAAGGCGATCCCCAACCCGGCAGCCCGCATCATGGTCAGGTCGTTGGCGCCGTCGCCGACGGCGACGGTCTGGGGGAGAGCCACGCCTTCGAGGGCAGCCCATTCCCGGAGCGCTGCGGCCTTGGCCGCGGCGTCGATGATGGGTCCGACCAGGCCGCCGGTGAGGCGGCCGTCCGCCACCCCGAGCCGGTTCGCCCGCCAGTGGTCCAGACCGAAGGCGGCGGCAAGGGGGTCGAGCACCTCATGGAAGCCTCCCGAGACCACCCCGATGCGGCTGCCGTGGGCGTGGAGGCCATCGATCAGCTCCCGCACCCCGGGGGTCGGACGGATGAGCCGCCCGACCTCCGCGAACACGTCCGTGGACAATCCGGCCAGGGTCTCCACCCGCAATCGCAGGCTTTCCGCGAAGTCGATCTCACCGAGCATTGCCTGCTCGGTCACCTGGGCGACGAGGGCCAGCGAGCCGGCCGCATCCGCGAGCAACTCGATGACCTCGTCTTCGATCAGGGTGGAATCGGCGTCCAGGACGACGAGGAAACGAACGGGTGCGGTCACGGGTGGACGTGCACTCCCTTGCCGACCACGGTGATGCCGGACTCGGTCACGCTGAAGCCCCGCGCGAGGTCCCGCTCGCGATCGACGCCGACTTCCGCTCCGGCGGCGACAACCACGTCTTTGTCCAGGATCGCCCGACGCACGGTCGCTCCCGGCTTGATCTGCACCCGGTCGAAGACGATCGCGTCCACCACCTGGGCGCCGGAGTCGATGGCGACCCAGGGACCGAGAACGCTGCGTTCGATGTGCGCTCCCGAGATGACGCAGCCGAGGGAGACGATCGAGTCGATCATCGTCCCCAGGAAGCCCCGTCCGTCGCGAACGAACTTCGCCGGCGGGGAGTTCAGCTGCTGGCTGAAGATCGGCCACTTCTGGTTGTAGAGGTTGAACACGGGCAGCGCGCTGATCAGGTCCTGGTGCGCCTCGAAGAACGAGTCGATGGTACCGACGTCGCGCCAGTAGTCCCGGTCACGGTCCGTGGAGCCGGGGACGTCATTGAGCTTGAGGTCGTAGACGCCGGCCTCGCCGCGGGACACGAAGTCGGGGATGATGTCGCCGCCCATGTCGTGGCTGGAATCGGCGCGTTCACCGTCGCGGAGAACGGCCTCGATCAGCGCGTCCGTGTTGAAAACGTAGTTTCCCATGGAGGCGAAGACCTCGTGCGGGGCATCGGCCAGGCCGACGGCGTCCTTCGGCTTCTCGCGGAAATCACTGATGCGGTCCGGCGTCGCCGCATCGACCTCGATGACGCCGAACTGGTCGGCCAGGCCGATCGGCTGACGGATTGCCGCGACGGTCGCGGCGGCTCCGGAGGCGATGTGGGCCTCGATCATCTGGCTGAAGTCCATCCGATACACGTGGTCGGCTCCGACGACGACGACGATGTCGGGCTTCTCGTCATGGATCAGGTTGAGGCTCTGCAGGATCGCGTCGGCGGAACCACTGAACCAGCGTTTGCCGAGCCGCTGCTGTGCAGGCACCGATGCGATATAAGAGTTGAACAGGCCGCCGGAAACGTGCCACGTCTGGGAGACGTGACGGTCGAGGCTGTGCGACTTGTACTGGGTGAGCACCACAAGCTGGGTGAGTCCGGAGTTGATCAGATTCGACAAAGCGAAGTCGATCAACCGGTAATGACCCCCGAAGGGCACCGCCGGTTTCGCACGGTCCTCCGTCAACGGCATGAGCCGTTTTCCTTCTCCGCCGGCGAGCACGATTCCGAAGATCTTCTTTGACTGCATGTCTTTACAGTAGGGCCATTCATCACGTCGATCCAGCACGGATGGGTGTGTCCGTGGCCTGCCTGCGCTAGCTTTGCCTCATGCGAGTGGATCTATTGACAAAGGAATACCCCCCGGAGATTTACGGCGGGGCAGGCGTACATGTGGCGGAGCTTGTGAAGGCCCTCCGCACCGACATCGACGTCTCGGTGCGGTGCTTCGGCGCGCCCCGCGAAGCCGTCGACACCTACACCTACGAGGCGCCGACGGAGCTGGCCGACGCGAATGCGACGCTGGCCACGCTCGGTGTCGACCTTCAAATGGCACAGGACGTGCAGGGTGCCGACATCGTGCACTCGCACACCTGGTACGCCAACGGGGCCGGCCACCTCGCGAAGCTGCTGCACGGGGTCCCGCACGTGGTGACCGCGCACAGCCTTGAGCCGCTCCGCCCCTGGAAGGCCGAGCAGCTCGGCGGGGGCTACCGTGTCTCCAGCTGGATCGAGCGCACCGCCTTCGAAGCGGCGGATGCCGTCATCGCCGTCAGCGGCGGAATGCGCCGTGACATCCTCCGCAGCTACCCGGCGCTGGACGCGTCGCGGGTGCACGTCGTCTACAACGGCATCGACCTCGAGCGGTGGAAGCCCACCGTCGACCTGGACACCGTGCGGGCCCTGGGCATCGACCCGGACCGCCCGGCCGTGGTCTTCGTGGGCCGCATCACCAGGCAGAAGGGACTGCCCTACCTGCTTCGCGCCGCAGCCCTGCTGCCGCCGGAGGTTCAACTGGTGCTCTGCGCAGGAGCCCCCGACACCCCGGGCATCCTGGCGGAGGTCACGGCCGGGGTCGAGGCCCTCCAGCGCGAACGTTCCGGCGTGGTGTGGATCGACCGGCTCCTCTCGCAGCACGACCTGTCCGCGGTACTCACCGCCGGCACCGTCTTCGTCTGCCCGTCGGTGTACGAACCTCTCGGCATCGTCAACCTGGAGGCCATGGCCTGCGGACTGCCGGTCGTCGGAACGGCTACCGGAGGCATCCCCGAGGTCGTCGCCGACGGGGTGACCGGCCGGCTCGTGCCGATCGACCAGGCCACCGACGGAACCGGAACCCCCATCGACGCGGACCTCTTCGTCGCCGACCTGACGCGCACCCTGATCGAGGTCCTCGCCGACCCCGCCAAGGCCGCGGAGATGGGCAGGGCCGGCCGGGTCAGGGCCGAGCAGATGTTCAGCTGGACCCAGATCGCCACCCGCACCCGGGAGATCTACGCCTCGCTGCTCTGAATCAGGGTCTGAATAACCGCCCAAACGGGTGCCGCAGGAATGCGCGGCACCCGTTTCGCGTGTCGGTCGCTCTGCCTCGGCAGATAACATGGTCGTATGGTCAACGTTCTCCAATTCACCGGCGTCTCCGTCGTCCGGGATGGCACCCCCATTCTCGACTCAGTGAATTGGAGTGTTGATGACGACCAGCGCTGGGTCATCCTGGGTCCGAACGGCGCCGGCAAGACCACACTGCTGCAGATCGCCGCCGCGCTCATTCACCCGTCCAGCGGGAGTGCCGTGGTTCTCGACGAACCGATCGGACGCACCGACCTGTTCGAGCTGCGGCCGCGGATCGGGTTCGCCTCCACGGCGATGGCGCGCCGGGTCCCCGCGAACGAGAAGGTCCTCGACGTCGTGATGACGGCCGCGTACTCGGTCACCGGTCGCTGGACCGAGGAATACGAGGCCATCGACGAGCGACGCGCCCAGCGGGTGCTGGGGGAGTGGAAGCTCGACACGCTGGCCGGTCGCAAGTTCGGCACGCTGAGCGACGGCGAGCAGAAGCGGGTGCAGATCGCCCGGTCGATCATGACCGACCCTGAGGTCCTGCTCCTGGACGAACCGGCCGCCAGCCTCGACCTCGGCGCGCGGGAGGAACTGCTGCAGCTCCTCGGCGGGTACGCCAGCGAGTCCGGGTCTCCGGCGATCATCATGGTCACCCACCACGTTGAGGAAATCCCGCTCGGGTTCACCCACGTGCTGCTTCTGTCCGGCGGCCGCGTCGTCAGTGCCGGACCCATCGGCGAGGCTTTGACCGCGGAGTCACTGACCGAGACGTTCGGCCTGTCGATCGAGTTGAGCGAGACCGACGGACGTTTCAGCGCCCGCGCGATCTGACCCTGCCGGATGGCAGTCACCGCCACCGGATTCTGCTAAACTCCATAGTCGGTCCTTGGACCGCACATCTTTTCTGCCGCACCGGGCGAGTCTGAACTCGCTAATCGAAGCGCAACTCACCAATCGAACAGCAATAAGGAAGTCTTCATGAAGTCTGACATTCACCCCACGTACGCTCCCGTGGTTTTCCGCGACCTCGCGTCGGGTGCGACGTTCCTTACCCGTTCGACGGTCTCCAGCCCCAAGACCATCGAGTGGACCGACGGAACCACGTACCCGGTCATCGACGTTGAAATCTCGTCGGAATCGCACCCGTTCTACACCGGCAAGCAGCGGATCATGGACTCCGCCGGCCGCGTCGAGAAGTTCAACTCCCGTTACAAAGGCTTCGGCAAGTAACCCCGCCGCACTCTGCAGCACCCTGTTCAAGACAGGGCGATAACACAGGGCGACCAGCTTCGGCTGGCCGCCCTGTGTTTTTGGGGTTCAGCGCAGGTCGGCGGGATCGGAGGCGTTGTCGTGCGGGTGGCCCCGGGTCAGCGCTCCGGCCAGCCGCCGGCCGCGACGAACTCCGGGTCGCGTTCGCGCCGCATGTAGGTCTGGAAGCTTTCCGCCTGCTGGAGGGACCACTGCGCCTGCAGCACGTGCAGCTCACCGACGGTGACCGGCAGGGCCTTCTCGTGCGCCCGGGCGATGGCCTGGGCGACCCGGCCGGCGGCGATCGCATCAGCACCGGAGTCGTGCGCGTCGTCGAGCCGGACCCCGTAGAACGCACTGGTCACTTCGAGGGTGCGCTTGCCCTTGCGGTACCGGTCGACGGCCTTGTCGATCACCAGCGGGTCGACCACCGGCGACGGTGACACCAGTGGTGCGACCCCGTAGCGGATCGACTCGCGGTTGAGCAGGGTGAGGTCGTAGGGGGCGTTGTATGCCACCAGAGGCAGACCCCGGGCGAGGTGCTTGCGGATCGTGGCGACGATCTCGGCTACGCCGTCGGCGGCGCCCCGGCCGTTTTGGGCGGCGTGCTCGGTCGTGATGCCGTGCACGTTGGTCGCCTGTGCCGGGATCTCGATGCCGGGATCGAGGAGCCAGTCCACGCGCTCGAGCACCTCCCCGGTCACATCGATGATCGCGACGGTGGCCGACACGATGCGGCTCGTCTCCACGTCGATGCCGGTCGTCTCGAGGTCGAAAACGGCGAGGTTGTCACTCCAGTTGCTCATGGGGAAAGCCTAGGGCCGACCACCGTCATCCTCGGGCACCCGGGGGCCCGGGACGTGGGCCGACGATCCGCCGTGACCGACGTTCAGCCGCAATGCAGCCAGTAGAAGCTCTGCGCTCCCAGGGTCAGGGTCAGCGTGCCCTCGGCGTCAAAGCTGGGGAACACCGACCCGCCGAAGACGTCGTAGAGGCGGAGGCCGGACAGCGACGGGTCTTCGATCCGGCAGGCGATCGGGTTGTGGGAGAAACTGAAGACGCACAGCACAGTCTCCGGCTGATCGCCGAAACTCGTGCCCGATCCGGCGTATTCGCGGGTGAAGGCGAGCACCGATTCGTGGTCGGTCGCTAAGACCCGGAGAGCGCCGAGCCCGAAGACCGGATGATTCTTGCGCACGTGGATCACGTTGCGCACCCAGTGCAGCAGCGAACTGGACTGCGCCAGGTTCGACTCCACGTTCGTCTGGGTGTAATTGAAGACCAGGGACTGCACGACCGGCAGGAAAAGCTTTCCGGGGTCCGCAGCCGAGAATCCGGCGTTCCGGTCCGGTGTCCATTGCATGGGCGTGCGGGAGCTGTCCCGGTCGGGCAGCCAGATGTTGTCGCCCATGCCGATCTCGTCCCCGTAGTAGAGAAACGGGCTGCCGGGCAGCGCGAAGAGCAGGGCGTTGGCCAGTTCGAGTTCCGACCGCGAATTGTCCAGCAGGGGCGCGAGGCGACGGCGGATGCCGACGTTCGCCCGCATCCGTGGATCGTACGCATACCAGCCGTACATCGCCTGGCGGTACTCCTCGCTCACCATCTCGAGCGTCAGCTCGTCGTGGTTGCGGAGGAAGACGGCCCACCCGGCCGCAGCGGGGATGTCGGTCGTTTCCGAAAGCACCCGCACGAGTTCATCGGCCCGTTGGGAGCGTAGTGAGTAGAAGATGCGGGGCATGACCGGGAAGTCGAAGGCCATGTGGCACTCGGGTTCGGATTCGGAGCCGAAGTAGGCTGCCACCTCGCGGGGCCACTGGTTCGCCTCGGCGATCAGGACCCGGCCGGGATAGTCGCGGTCCACCAGCGTTCGCAGCTTTCGGACGAACTCGTGGGTGGGCGGCTCGCCCTCGCCGTTGCCCTCGTCGGACTCGTACAGGTAGGGGACGGCATCGAGCCGGAAACCGTCGACGCCCAGGTCGAGCCAGAACCGCACGACCTCGAAGATGGCCTCGTGCACCTGCGGGTTGTCGTAGTTGAGGTCCGGCTGGTGCGAGAAGAACCGGTGGAAATAGAACTGGCGCCGTTCGGAGTCGAAGGCCCAGTTCGAGTCCTCCGTGTCGGTGAAGATGATGCGGATGTCCGGGTACTTCTCGTCCGTGTCGCTCCACACGTAGTAGTCGCCGTAGGGCCCCTCCGGGTGCTCCCGGGACTGCTGGAACCAGTCGTGTTGGTCCGAGGTGTGGTTCAGCGGCAGGTCGATGATGATGCGCATATTGCGTTCGTGCGCCTTGGTCACCAGCTCCTTGAACAACTCGAGGGTACCGAACTCGGGCAGGATCGAACGGTAGTCGGTGACGTCGTAGCCGCCGTCCTTGAGCGGCGATCGGAAGAACGGCGGAGTCCAGAGCGCGTCGATGCCGAGCCACTGCAGGTAATCCAGTTTGGAGATGAGTCCGGCGAGGTCACCGGTCCCATCTCCGTTGCTGTCCACGAAGGAGCGCACCATCACCTCGTAGAACACGGCGCGCCGGTACCAGCGCGGATCCAGGGTGAGGCCCGGAAGCTGGATCGGGGCGGTGAAGCTCATTGCGTTCCTTCCGGCCCGTGGGGCGTCGAGTGCTCAACCGTCGGCCGCCCTAAACTTGGGATGATGAATGTTCCTTCGCCCTACGACGCACTGCTCGCCCAGATCCCTGTGAGGGTCCGGGACGTCCCGGTGCTGGGCAGCGTAACGCGGTATTGGGAGTACGGCGATCCGGCCGCGAGCACGACCGTCGTCATGGTGCACGGATTCCGCGGCGACCACCACGGCCTGGAGCCCGTGGTCGCCCAGCTCCGCGGATTCCGGATGATCTCACCGGACCTCCCCGGCTTCGGAGAGTCCGGGGTACTCCGGGGCGACCGGCACGACATCGCGGGCTACGGCCGGTGGCTGGCGGAGTTCGTGGCGGCGCTGGGTCTGACCGGCCGCGTGGTGGTGCTCGGGCACTCGTTCGGGTCGATCATCGTCGCCGCCTCCGTGGCGGGAGGCCTGCACGCCGACGACGTGGTTCTGGTGAACCCCATCGCCGCGCCCGCCCTGGCCGGGCCGCGCGGCATCCTGACCCGCCTGGCCGTGTTCTACTACTGGGCGGCCGCGCGCCTGCCGGAGCGGCTCGGCTTCGCCCTGCTGCGCAACCGGGTGATCGTGCGGGTGATGAGCGTGACCATGGCCAAGACGGGGGATCCCGGGCTGCGCCGGTGGATCCACAACCAGCACGACCGCTACTTCTCCGCCTTCGCGGACCGCAGGGTCGTGCTGGAGGCCTTCACCGCATCGGTCGGCTCCGACGTCAGCGAGTACGCCGGCCGCATCCCGCAGCGCACGCTGCTGATCGCGGCGGAGAAAGACGACATCACGCCTGTCGCAGCCCAGCACCGGCTGCAGAAGCTGTTCCCCGATGCCACCCTGCAGGTGATCCCCGATGTGGGACACCTGATCCACTACGAGGTCCCCGCCCAGGCGGCCGACGCCCTGCGTCGCTTCCTCGGCGAGGCGGTGACGACATGAGAATCGTCTTCGACTGCCGGTACACCCGGTTCGACCGGCATGACGGCATCAGCCGGTACACGACCGGGCTGGTCACGGAGCTGGGCAAGCTCCACCCTGTCACCATGCTGATCAACGACCACCGGCAGCTCGAGCTGCTTCCCGACCTGCCCTGGCAGCTCGTCAGCGCGCCCACCAGCATCCGGGAACCGTTCATCGCCCGGCAGATCAACCAGCTGAAGCCCGACGTCGTGTTCACCCCGATGCAGACGATGGGCTCCTGGGGCCGGCGTTACCGCCTGCTCCTGACCGTGCACGACCTGATCTACTATCGCAACCGCACCCCGCCGCGGGACCTGCCCGCCCTGGTGCGTCTCGCCTGGCGGTTGTACCACCTGTCGTGGTGGCCGCAACGGATGCTGCTGAACCGGGCCGACGGGGTCGTGACCGTCTCCGAGACCACCCGGAACCTGATCCGGGACAACCGTCTGACGCGGCGGCCGGTCACGGTCATCCACAACGCCGCCGACACGCTGTCGACGCCGCCCGCCGGTCGTCCCCACCCGGAGACGAGTCGCCTGGTCTACATGGGCTCCTTCATGCCGTACAAGAATGTGGACACCCTCGTGCGTGCCGCCGCGGAGCTAACGGGGTACGAGCTGCACTTGATGAGCCGGGTGAGCGAGCCCGAACGGGAGCGCCTGGCCGCCCTGGCGCCGCAGGCGACGCTGGTGTTCCACAACGGAGTCACCGACGAGGACTACGTTCGGGTGCTGCGATCGGCGACCGCGCTGGTCACGGCGTCCCTGGACGAGGGCTTCGGCATCCCCCTGGTCGAGGCGATGAGCCTCGGAATCCCCGTCGTGGTGAGCGACATCCCGATCTTCCGCGAGATCGGCGGCGACGCGGCCCTGTACTTCGACCCGGCCAGCACCGATGCGCTCGTCGCGGCGGTGCGGAGGCTGGGCGCGGGGGAGTGGGCGGCGCGTTCCACGGCATCCGTGGGCGAGGCGGAACGATTCACCTGGCGGGATTCGGCCCAGCGGCTGCTGGAACTGCTTACCGCTGCGGAGCCGGTTCAGCCGGTGTAATGCGTGTTCTCGGCCCGGCCGCGGAGGGTGGCGTCGAAATGTGTCAGCTCGAGCCGGCCGTCCCGCCAGACGAAGTCGTGCACCGACCCGTTCGCGATGAGTTCGTTCTGGCGCGGCCGTTCGCCGGCCGTGCTGTGGCGCAGCAGGGTACCGATCACCCCGCCGTGGCAGACGACCAGCACTGACTGGTCGGGTCGCGCGGCGGCCAGCAGCCCGAAGGCAGGCAGCACCCGGTCGAGCACCTCCTGGCGCGTCTCGAGGCCGGGAACGGAGACGCCGTTGGGAAAGCGGAGCTGCCTCTCGGCGAACGTCAGTCCCTCGATCTGGCCGTGATGCCGCTCGGTGAGCTCCGGGATGACCTCCGGTCTCGGCAGTCCGAGCTCGCCGGCGATGATCCGGGCCGTCTCGTGGGCACGGTCGAGCGGGCTCGTGACGATCGTGTCCCAGTTCCGGGAGCGCAACCGCAGGCCTGCCTCAGCGGCCTGCGCCCGGCCGGTCGAGTTGAGGGGGATGTCCGTGCTGCCCTGGATCCGGGTGTGCAGGTTCCACTCGGTCTGTCCGTGTCGCACGATCGAAAGTCTGGTCATCCTGCCGTTTCCGTTGTCGCCGGGGGTGGTGGTCGAAAAGGTCTGATTCACGCCGGTGTCCCGGCGAGACGGTCGGCCAGCCCCGTCAGGGACTCCGACGTGCCGGCTTCCAGTTTGATCAGAGCCCGGCCGTCCCCCTTGGTCTCGCCACGGTTGATGACGACGATCGGAAGTTTGCGGCGCCGGGCCTGTTCCAGCAGACGGATACCCGAGTTCACGAACAGGGACGATCCGGCGATGATCAGGGCCTCCGCACCGGAGACGAGCGCCGTGGCCTCGGTGAACTTCACCGTCGGCACCAGCTCACCGAAGAAGACGACGTTGGGCTTGAGCATGCCGCCGCAGACCGTGCAGTCTGGGATCGTGAAACCGTCGACGTCGGACACGTCGGCATCGCCGTCGGGGGCGGTGCGCACGTCATCCGGTGTCATCAGGGTCGGGTTGGCCGCTTCGAGGCGTGCGGCGACGCTGTCGCGGCCGTACGCCTGACCGCAGTCCAGGCAGACGACGAGGTCCAGCGACCCGTGCAGGTCCACGACGTGCCGTGACCCGGCCCGGGTGTGCAGGCCGTCCACATTCTGCGTGATGACGCCGCTGATCAGACCGGCGTGCTCCAGCCGGGCCAGGGCGCGGTGCCCGTCGTTGGGCTCCGCGGAGCGGAACCGGTGCCAGCCGAGGTGGCTGCCGGCCCAGTAGCGTTTGCGGGCGCGCTCGTCGCCGACGAAGGTCAGGTAGTTCATCGGGGTGCGCACGGGGGCACCCTTCCCGCGGTAGTCGGGAATGCCCGAATCGGTGCTCAGACCGGCTCCGGTCAAGACCGCGGTGTGGCGGCCGCGGAGTAGCTCGGCCACGGCGTCCAGCGCGTCGGCGGCGCCGCCGACGGCGACCGGAAGCGTTTCGGTGGTCATGCAGCTCCATCCTGTGTACACCGAGTCTAAACTCGCGAGTTTTCGACTTGGAGACGTTCCTGGCAGGCTGGACGGATCATCTCCGTGAAAGGCGCCCCCGCTGTGCAGATCGTTCCCATCGAAAACCTTGACCTGCCTGGTCTCGCCGACTTTTCGCGACTGACGGATGTCGCGCTCCGCCGCGTCTCCGAACCCGCCGGCGGGCTGTACATCGCCGAGTCCAGCAAGGTCATCACCCGGGCCCTCGCCGCCGGCCACCGCCCGCGGTCCGTGCTGCTGCAGGAGCAGTGGCTGCCCGACGTGCTGCCGCTGCTCGCGGACTGGCCGGACGTGCCCGTGTACGTCGGCGCAGCATCCGTGCTCGAACGGCTCACCGGCTACAACCTGCACCGCGGTGCGCTGGCGGCGATGCACCGCCCGGACCTGGCTTCGGTGCACGAGGTGATCAAGGATGCGCGGCGCATCGTGATCCTCGAGGACATCGTGGACCACACCAACGTCGGCGCCATCTTCCGTTCGGTCGCCGGACTCGGCGCAGACGCCGTGTTGATCACGCCCCGCTGCGCCGACCCGCTGTACCGACGCAGCGTGCGGGTGAGCATGGGCACGGTGCTGCAGGTGCCGTGGACCCGGCTGCCGGAATGGAACGAGGCCGCCCCGATGCTTCACGACGCCGGTTTCCACCTCGCGGCCCTCGCGCTGGCGGACGACGCCGTCAGCCTCGACCGGTTCGCCGGGAACACGCCGGAACGCCTGGCCCTGATCCTCGGCGCCGAGGGCGACGGCCTCAGCACCCAGGCTCTCGCTGCCGCCGACACCGTCGTGACGATCCCCATGCTGCACGGAGTCGACTCGCTCAACGTGGCCTCGGCCAGCGCGGTGGCGCTGTACGCTCTGCGCGTCTGAACACGAGCGCTTGATAGAGTCGTCGGATGCCCCTGACCCGACGCCAAACGTTCCTCCGCCGTCGGATCGCCGTCGTGGCGGCTCTGGCTCTCACCCTCGGTGGTGTCGGCTATCTGGCCGGCACGGGGCTGGCGCCGGTTCCGGCCGCGGCGGTCGAGCTGATCGAACCGGCGACGCTCACCCAGCCGGCCGCCGAGCTGGTCTGGCCGGATGACGGCGCGGGCTCCATCGGCGCCGTCGGCTACCCGGGACTGCTCGGGTCCACCGGCGATCAGGGGTCCATGCCGATCGCTAGTATCACGAAGATGGTCACCGCGCTCGTGCTGCTCGAAGAGAAGCCCCTGAACGGCAAGGAACCCGGCCCGGACATCCGATTCACCGACGACGACGTCGACATCTACTACGACGTACTGGCCGAGGACGGTTCGGTCGCGCCCGTGTCCGCCGGCATGGTGCTCAGCCAGCGGGAGGCCTTCGAGGCCATGCTCCTGCCCTCCGCGAACAACTACAGCATCTCCCTGGCCATCTGGGCGTTCGGCTCCGTGGACGCCTACCTGGCTGAGGCCGAAGCTTGGCTGACCGACAACGGCCTGACCGACACAACGGTGGCGGACACCAGCGGGTTGTCGCCGGCCAGCGTGAGCAGCCCCGCCGACCTGGTAAGGCTCGGCAAACTCGTTCTGGCCGATCCCGTCCTGGCCGAGATCGTGTCCATGGAGACCTCCGACCTGCCCATCATCGGCACGGTCAGCAACACCAACAAGCTCCTCGGCTCCAACGGTGTCACCGGGATGAAGACCGGAACCACGGATGAGGCCGGCGCCTGTCTGCTGTACTCGGCCGAGTTCTCGGTCGGCGGCGAGACCATCACCGTGGTCGGCGTCATGCTCGGCGGCGACACGCACAGTGCGCTGAACGCGTCGATCGTGGACCTGCTCGACAGCGTCGAGCCCGGCTTCCGCGAGGTCAACCTGGCCGACAAGGGCACCGCCTACGCGTCCTACGGTACCCAGTGGGGGCAGACGAGCCGGGCGGTCGCCGCAGAGGGGGCATCCGCCGTGGTCTGGTCGGACACGCCGATCACCGCTGTTCCCTCGGCGCGACCGGTCACCCTGGGGAAGGTCGGCGACTCGGCCGGCGCGATCGACTTCCAGGTGGGGGAGAGCACGGTGAGCGTGCCGCTGGTGCTCGACGGTGAGCTCACCGACCCGGGGCCCGCCTGGCGGTTCACACACCCGGGCGAGCTGGCTGCCGGCTAAACGCAACTCGGATCGGGCGGGCCGGCCCTAGCGCCGGGGCTGGCTGAACGGCCCGGCGTCGGGGCGCTTGGGCAGCATATTGTCGCCGGAGGACTGGTGCCGGATTCGGCGCAGCGCCCAGGGCAGCAGGTACTCCCGCGCCCACTGCATGTCCTCCGTGCGAGCCTCCCGGAAGGTGCGACCCGGCGCGGGTTCGGGTTTCTGCGGTTCGAGTGCATTGGGAACGTCGAGCACGGACAGCACCATCCGGGCGACGGTGTGGTGGCCGAGCGCGTTCAGGTGCAGCCGGTCCTGAGACCACATACGGGCATCCTGGATCTCGGTCAGCGACCAGAGGTCGGCGACGACACAGTCGTATTTCGTCGCGACCGCGCGCAGGTTCTCGTTGTAGATGGCGATCTTGCCTCGGATCCCGCGGAACATGGGGGAGAAGCCCACATCGGCGCCCGTGAACAGGACGATGGTGGCGTTGTCGCGGCTGAGCCGGCTGATCTCCTTCTCGACCTGGGCGGCGATCAGGTCGGGGTCGGAACCCGGTCGGAGCACGTCGTTTCCGCCCCCGGAGAAGGTGATCAGGTCCGGATGCAGCGCGAGCGCCGTGTCCACTTGCCCTTCGCTGATCTGGTGTATCAGCTTGCCGCGCACGGCGAGGTTCGCGTAGGCGAAGTCCGGCGTGCCCTGGCTGAGCACCTCGGCGAACCGGTCCGACCAGCCCCGGTTCCCACCCGGGCTCGTCGGCTCCGGATCACCCAGACCCTCGGTGAAGGAGTCGCCGAGGGCGACATAGCGGGACCACGGATGCATCGGCGTCGTCATTACTCCATTCTCCCCCGCACCACAGCCGTCCGTTCAACGGGTAAGTTCTTATGAAGTGAATACTCCACCCCCTTTCGGTCCTGCCCAGGGGACGAGTGCAGCCGAGCACCTTTCACCCTCGTTTCCGGAGCGTGCCGCGTGGGGTACTGCCGGCAAGCTGCGGGCGTGGCAGGCCGAGGCGCTGGAAGCGTACTTCGTGCACCAGCCGCGGGATTTCCTCGCCGCTGCAACCCCGGGCGCCGGCAAGACCACGTTCGCCCTGCGGCTCGCCGCCGAGCTGAAGGCCCGCCGGTTGATCGACAGCATCACGGTTGTCGCACCCACCGAGCACCTCAAGCGCCAGTGGGCGGATGCCGCTGCTCGGGCGGGCATCCGGCTGGACCCGAACTTCAAGAACGCCAACGGCCGCTACGGCAACCACTACCACGGCATCGCCGTCACCTACGCCCAGGTGGCCAGCCGGGCGGCCCTGCACCGGCAACTCACCCAGTCCAGCCGCACCCTGGTGATCCTGGACGAGGTGCACCACGGCGGGGACGCGCTGAGCTGGGGCGACGCGATCCGGGAGGCCTTCGAGCCGGCCACCCGCCGCCTCTCGCTCACCGGCACCCCGTTCCGTTCGGACACCTCACCGATCCCGTTCGTGAGCTACCTGCCGGACGAGCACGGCATCCGTCTGTCCCAGAGCGACTACAGCTACGGTTATGGCCGCGCACTCGAAGACGGTGTCGTGCGCCCGGTGATGTTCATGGTCTACGCCGGCCACATGAAGTGGCGCACCCGCGCCGGCGACGAGATGGAGGCCAAACTCGGCGAGGGGAACACCAAGGACATCACCTCCCAGGCGTGGCGCACCGCCCTGGAACCCACCGGGCAGTGGATCCCCGCGGTTCTTCGCGCGGCCGACTCGCGTCTCACCCAGGTGCGCCACGGCATCCCGGATGCCGGTGGCCTCGTCATCGCCACCGACCAGACCATGGCGCGGGCCTACGCGGCCATCCTGCAGGAGATCTCGGGGGAGTCGGTGACCGTCGTGCTCTCCGACGAGAAGGAGTCGAGCGACCGGATCGACGAATTCGCGCACAACACCTCGCGTTGGATGGTCGCGGTGCGGATGGTCTCGGAGGGAGTCGACGTGCCGCGCCTCGCCGTGGGTGTCTACGCGACCAGCGCCTCCACGCCGCTCTTCTTCGCGCAGGCCATCGGCCGGTTCGTGCGGGCCCGCCGCCGCGGCGAGACGGCGTCGATCTTCCTGCCCAATGTGCCCAGCCTGCTCAGCCTGGCGAACGCGCTCGAACTGGAACGCGACCACGCCCTCGACCGGAGCAACCGCGATGACGGCGACGACGGCATGTACAACCCCGAAGACGCCATGGTCGCCGACGCCAACAAGTCGGAGAAGGCCTCCGACGACCTCGGCGAGGAGTTCACCTGGCAGGCCATCGACTCCCAGGCCACCTTCGACATGGTGATGTTCAACGGCGACGAGTTCGGCGAACTGGCGGAACCGGGCACCGACGAGGAATTCGACTTCATCGGCATCCCCGGGCTGCTCGAGCCGGAGCAGGTCTCCGAACTGCTGCGGCAGCGCCAGCACCGGCAGGCCAAACGCTCCACCGACCGTCGCAAGGACCCGATCACGGGCGAGGTCGCTCCGGTGGAACCGCCGCCGCTGTATCGCACCCTCAAGGAGCAACGAACCCTGCTGGCGAGCCTGGTGGGAATGTGGTCGAAGCTCGCCGGTGAGCCCCACGGCATGGTGCACGCCGAACTGCGGCGGGAGTGCGGCGGCCCCGCGGTGGCGCAGGCCAGCGTCACGCAGCTGCAGAACCGGATCGACCTGCTCCGCCGCCGGCTCGGCCGCAGCTGACCGGCGAGAGTGCCCGTTCCGGTCGAGAGTGACCCGCGCAACGGCCACTCTCGATCGGAACGGGCACTCAGGCGACGGCCTGCCGGGGCTCGCCGGCCGCGCCGTCCATTGCCGCGTTCGACCCGACATCCATGGCCACGTCCAGGGCCGTGAGGATGTCGGCGAGCAGGTCGTCGACGTGCTCGAGGCCGATCGAGAGCCGCACGATCCCGGCGCCGGGCCGGGCGCCGGCCTCGACCGGGCGGTGGGTCAGCGATGCCGGATGCTGCACGAGCGAGTCGACGCCGCCGAGGGAGACGGCATGCGTGATCAGCGCGCAGGCCTCCGTGAACCGCACGGCCGTCTCGAAGCCGCCCGCGAGCTCGAGGGCGATGATCGAACCGGCCCCGCTCGCCTGGCGGCCCAGGAGCCGCTGCGGGTCCTGCCCGGGCAGCCCCGGGTACAGCACCCGGGTCAGGGCGGGATGGCCTACAAGGCCCTCCGCGACCATGCCGGCCGTGGCCTGCTGGGCGCGCACCCGTACCGGCAGGGTGCGTAGCCCCCGATGCAGCAGATACGCCGCGAACGGATGCAGGATCCCCCCGGTCAGGGCCCGAACCTGCCGCAGGCGGACCATCCATTGCTCGGTGCCAGAGACCGTACCGCCCATCACGTCCCCGTGGCCGCCCAGGAACTTGGTCGCACTGTGCAGCACCAGGGTGGCGCCCGATTCGACCGGGCGCTGCAGCACAGGGGTGGCGAACGTGTTGTCGACCAGAACCGGTACGCCGCCGGCCGCCGCGACCACGGCCCGGATGTCGGTCAGTGCCAGAGTCGGGTTGGCGGGGGACTCCAGGATGACCAGCCCCGTGTTCGGCCGGATCGCGTCGGCGACCCCGTCGGCGTCGACCCAGGTCACGCTCGTGCCGAGCAGCCCGGTGGCGAGCACATGGTCGGTTCCGCCGTAGATCGGCCGAAGCGCCACCACGTGGGGCGTGCCGGCGGCGACGGATGCGATCAGCACGGCCGCCAGTGCGGCCATTCCGCTCGCGAAGGCGACGGTTCCCCCGGTGCCTTCCAGCGCGGAGAGCGCCGTTTCGAAGCGGGCGACCCCGGGCTGCCAGAGCCGCTGGTACACCGCGGAGTCACCGTCACGGATCGTTCCTCCGGTGGCCAGGTTCTCGTAGGAGTCGCCACCGCATTCGACACCGGCCAGCGGATTCGTCGTGGAGAGGTCGATCACGGGCACGTGCGACCCGGAAGCGGTCACCCCGGCCATCCCGCCGTGGACGGCGACGGTATCAGGGTGTAGGGCAGGCGCCCGCTGAATCGGTTCGTGCTGTGGCAGCGGTGGCAGCAGTGGCATCGGTGGCGTCATGCACAGACAAAAGCAGATTCTGTGGCGCGACGCAATCCATGGTGCAGACCCTTCCGAATCAGCGGTTGCTTTCGCATAAACTGCTCACGGAAGAAAGAGTGTGGCAATGGAACCGAAGAAAACCGAAATCGACCGGGTCGACCGGGCGCTCCTGCGAGCACTGTCCGTCAACGCCCGCGCCTCCGGAGCGGCGCTGGCCGCGGAGATCGGCGTCGCCGAGTCGACCGTGTCTCTGCGGCTGCGCCGCCTGCAGCAGCTGGGACACATTCGCGGCTATCGTGCGAACATCGACCTCGCCGCGCTGGGCGCGTCCCTGCAGGCGCTGATCTCGGTTCGCCTGGTCAAGCACGCTCGCGTGCAGATCGACGAGTTCCGGGCGGCGGCGCCGCACTGGCCCGGGGTGATCGGCCTGTTCCACACCGCCGGCGCCGACGATTACCTGCTGCACGTGGCCGCGGCCGACGCGTCGGACCTGCGCGATTTCGTCCTGCAGCACCTGGCGGAGCATCCGGCGGTGGCACACACCGAGACCAACCTCATCTTCGAGTACGTCGACGGTGACGGCTGGCAGGACCTGGTCAAATAGTTCGCTTAACGCAGACAGCGCCCCTGCCGAAGCAGGGGCGCTGTCGAAGCTCGTGAGCTACGCGGCTCGGAAAGCCGCCTCGCTGGTTGAGCAGTTGCGCAATTTAGAGGGCGCGGATGTTCTCGGCCTGAGGACCCTTCGGGCCCTGGGTTACCTCGAACTCGACCTTCTGGTTCTCGTCGAGCGACTTGTAGCCGTTCGAAGCGATCGCGGAGTAGTGCGCGAACACGTCGGCGCTTCCGTCGTCGGGAGCGATGAAGCCGAAGCCCTTTTCAGCGTTGAACCATTTCACGGTACCTGTTGCCATTATGAAACTCCTCCAGGAGTGTTAGAAAGGCCCCGACTTTCGAGGCCGTTCGTCGCGGTATTCGTCGTCCGCTTCCGAAAGGAATACGCCGCGGTGACCGGAGTCTCCGCGTTTTAAGACGTGCAAGCACTACAACTACTGAGATAACCCTAGCCCACATCGCCGTGGTGCGTCCGGATTCGGCGGCAATTCGGTTCCAAAGTGTTACGTATATTGCAGGTGATGATCCAATCCGGGTGCACCTGCACTACTCGGTCGTGACAAAGTCGATCAGTTGCTCCACCCGGCCCAGCAACTGCGGCTCCAGGTCGGCGAAGGTGCGCACCCGGCCCAGGATCCGCTGCCAGGCCCGGGCGATGTCGGCCTGGTCCTCATGGGGCCAGCCGAGGGCCTCACAGATCCCGTGCTTCCATTCGACGCTTCGCGCAATCGCAGGCCACTCGGTGAGTCCGAGGCGGTTCGGCTTCACGGACTGCCACACGTCGATGTACGGATGCCCGACCACGAGCACATTCCGGCCGTGCGGACCGCGCGCCACGGCTTCCGCGATCCGGCTCTCCTTCGATCCGCGCACCAGATGATCGACCAGCACCCCGACCCGGCGGGTCGGTCCCGGGCGGAATTCCTTGAGGAGCTCCTCGAGGTTGTCGACGCCCTCGATGAATTCGACGACGACCCCCTCGATCCGCAGGTCGGCTCCCCAGACCTTTTCGACGAGTTCGGCGTCGTGCCGGCCCTCGACGAAGATGCGGCTGGCACGGGCCACCCGAGCCGGGGCATCCCGCACCGCCATCGATCCCGACGCGGTACGGGCGCGGCCCTGCGACGCAGCCCGGGCCGGGACGACGAGCACCACCGGTTCGCCGTCGATCAGGAATCCGCCGCCGAGCGGGAACAGGCGCAGTTTGCCGTGGCGGTCCTCCAGGGTGACGATCTTCTTCTCGATTCGCACCACGGCGCCACAGAAACCGGTCGCGACCTCTTCGACGACCAGGTCCGGCGTGGCCTCCCGGGTCGGAATCACCGTCCGGCCGGCGTCGCGCCAGCCGGGGGAGAGCACGTCCGCGCTGTACCGATCCTGCATGTTCCGTTCGTTCATTATCGGTTTCCTCGCTCCTGCGCCTCGCCGACGCCGGAATCGACGCTAGCGGATGCCCGGTTCGGGCGCCGCTCCCAGACCGGTGGTGTCGGCGGCCGGTAGTAGCCTGTCCCCATGTGCGGTCGATTCATCATCACGGATACGGCGTCCGATCTCGCCGCGATGTTCGACGTCGAGCACGAGGGCGTGAACCTGCCCGAGCCGTCCTGGAACATCAAACCCACCGAACAGATCCCGATCGTGCTCGAGTCCGCTAAGGCCGGGCCGGTCGTGCGCCGGCTCGAGGCCGCGCGCTGGTCCCTGGTCCCCTCCTTCGCGACGGAGCTGCAGGCATCTTTCCCCACATTCAACGCACGCGCCGAAACGGCGGCGGAGAAGCCCACCTTCAAGAGTTCGGTCGTCTCACGGCGCGCGCTTGTGCCGGCCACCGGTTACTACGAGTGGCGCACGGTCGGCGGCATGAAGACCCCGTACTTCATCTATTCCGACGACGGCCTGCCGCTGGCCTTCGCCGGACTCTATGCCTGGTGGCGCAACCCGGCCCTGGCTGATGACGACCCGGCGCGGTGGGTGTTGTCGGCGACGATTCTGACCCAGGACGCCGAGGGCCCGGTGGCCGACCTCCACGATCGGATGCCCGTGATCCTGGCCGAGGAATGGTGGGACCAGTGGCTCGACCCTCACACCAGGGGGGACCAGTCGCTGATCGACGCCGCGGTGGCCGCCTCCCGGGAGGCGGACGAGAGCCTGCGATTCCACGAGGTCGCCCCGGTGCGGGGTGACGGCCCGGAACTCATCGAACCGGTCGGGGCGCCGTCGTCGGTCTGACGTTCGACCGGGTACGCTCGTTTCATCGGCCCGGCGACCAGTGCGGGCACCGCTCGAAAGGATCGCACCATGAACGCCGTCGCCTTCACCGTCGCAATGGCCATCTTCGTCTTCGGTCTCTGGCTGTTCGGGTTCGCGTTCGAGGTGACGGCGTATCAGCTGCCGATCTTCCTCGGCGGCATCCTCTGCGTCTCCCTCGCCGTGGCCATTCCGGTGCAGATCCTTCGCGACTAGCACGCACACACCGGCTCCGGAGGGCGCACCGTGCGTGCCAGCCAGAGGACAGATCCCGTGGCCTTCCACGCCGAGGGCCCCGTCTGGTCCCAGCAGTGGGGTGGGCTGCGCTGGGTGGACATGTTCACTGGCGACATACTCTCCCTGCACGGGGACACCGTGAGCCGGCGCCACGTCGGCACGCTCGCCGCGGCGCTTCCGCCCCGGAGCGCCGGCGGCGCCGTCATCGCACTCGAACACGGATTCGCACTCGAGGACTCCACGGGCAACATCATCGAGCTGAGCGCGCTCTGGGACGACCCCGGACTGAGGATGAACGAAGGTGGCTGTGACCCGGACGGCCGCTTCTACTGCGGTTCCATGGCCTACGACCAGGCTCCGGGGGCGGGAAGCCTTTACCGGCTGGATCCGGACGGCACCGTGACGACGGTCCTCGAGAACCTCACCATCTCGAACGGGCTGGAATGGAGCCCGGACGGCTCCCTGGCCTACTTCAACGACACGCCGACCGGCCGCATCGCCGTGCTCGACTACAGCCGGGAGTTCGGCCTGACCGGCCTGCGACCCTTCGTCGAGATTCCGGCCGAGGCGGGCTACCCCGACGGGCTGACGGTGGACAGCCAGGGTTGCGTGTGGGTAGCCCTCTACGGCGGGAGCGCCGTGCGCCGCTACATGCCCGACGGCCGACTCGATGCGATCGTCGAGGTCGGCGCCACCAACGTGACCGCGTGCACCTTCGGCGGTCCGGAGCTGAAGCAGCTTTTCATCACCACCTCGCGGGAGAATCGGGGCCCCGATCAGGACCCGCTGGCCGGGTCGCTGTTCATGGCCGAGGTCGGCGTCGCCGGTCGCCCGGTGCGGGAGTTTGCCGGCTGAAACGACACATCACCGAAGCAGACCGGCTACCAGGTTGATCAGGGTCGCCAAGATGAACGAACCGAACAGGTACGAGAGCAGGCTGTGGCGCAGCGCCGTCATCCGGATCGCGTGCGACTGCAGGCTGGTGTCGGACACTTGGAACGTCATCCCGATGGTGAAGGCCAGATAGGCGAAATCACCGTAGCGGGGAGGCGAGGCCTGATTGAAATCGACCCCTCCGTCAGGACCGGAGTAATACAACGAGGCATAGCGGAGCGTAAACAGTGTGTGCACCAGAATCCAGGAGAGCCCGACGCTGAGCACCGCGGCCGCGGCCATGATCCCCCGTTCGGTGCCGGACGTGGCAGGGGTCTCCACCAGGAGGAAGACCAGGGCGCCGAGGCTGCCCAGGCTGCTCAGAAGAATCAGGATGTCGGCCGCGCCTCGGGACGGATCTTCCTGAGTGGCATGGCTGGCCGTGTTCTCCACATTCATGGGGCCGATGATGAGCCATACCCAGGTTACATACGTCACGCACGCCGCCGCCCAGCCTGCGACAGGCGCCAGTGTCCAGTTCGCGGCCGTGCCGACCAGGGCTGCGGCAAGGACACCCGCAGTCAGCATGCCGAGGAGTCGGGTACTCGAACGGTGGAGCCGTCGGCTGCGCGTGGTCATATGCCGATCGTGCCATGAATTCAGGTGCCGCCGGTCCGAGGCACGAAGCGTGTCCGGCGAGATGCCAGCCAGGGTCGGTAGGGTGTTGTAACGATTGGCCGGCTGCTCCACCGCCGGCCGCACTAACGCTGAAAGAGACCGCTGGATGTCAGATAGCCCGGCCGCGGCGTCGCCCTACGAGGTGCTCGGCGTCAGCCCGTCGACGAGTGACGAGGAACTTCGTCGCGCCTACCGTCGCCTGCTGCGCCACACGCATCCGGATGTCGGCGGAGACGCCGCCGCCTTCCACACCGTGCAGATCGCGTGGGAACGGGTGGGAACCCCGGCCGATCGCGCCGACTACGACCGCCGGCGGTATCCGGACTCGGACCCCGAGCCCGAACGCCCTGCCTATGCCTCAGGGGCCGGCCGAGGACAGGCCGCGCAGGCGGGGCCACGGGCGCGCATGTACGGCCATCCGGGCGGTGAGGCACGCCAGCGCTACCTCGATCTGCTCCGGGAGTGGGCCGGGCGGGGAACCTCCATCGAGGACCCGTTTGCCCCCGCGCTCATCCGTTCGGCGCCACGGGAGATCCGGCACTGGCTGGCGAAGGCCCTGGCCGAGGAATCGACCGCGCAGCTCGTCTCCGCCCTCGGGATCGGCTTCACGGCCTGGCATGACGTGGCGGCCGGCGCGCACGGAGGCAAGGTCGATCACGTGGTTCTCGGTCCGGCCGGTCTCTTCGCGGTCCTGTCCGAGGACTGGGGTGGGCCGGTGCAACTGCGCCGCGGGGAGCTCGTCGGTGATGCGCTCGGTTCGGATGACCGCCCGATCGAAGACGTCGAGGGTGCCGTTCGGGCTCTGGCGAAGTCACTTCGGGTTCGGTTCACTGCCGTGTTGATCGTGCTGCCCGACGAGGCCCTGACGGATCTGCTGACGGTCCCCGGCCGCGGCCGGCGCCCGACCGTGATCACGCTGCCTCGGTCCCGGTTGATCGGAGTGCTGCGCAGTGGGCTGCCCGGAATCGACCGCGGCAGTTTTGAGAAGGTGTTCGAGCTGCGGAGCCGCCTGCAGGACGGCATCCGCTTCATTTCGGACTAGCCCCTCAGCGCAGGCCCAGCTTGTCGACCCAATACCCCAGGAATTCCGCTCCGGCCGCGTCGTGGATCAGGGAACCCTCCACGATCACGGGGTAGGGGCGCTCGAGAATGCCGTCGGAGGGTCGCACGTCCACATGCGAGACGTCGTAGCCGGCTGCATGCAGGTGGTCGGCCATCAGGTAGTCACTGCGCGAGTCCCCGACCGATCGCCAGACACGGGGGAGGTCCCCCGATTCGGAGAAGAAGGCCAGCGCCCGCTCCGCGCCGCGGTCCTTGTCCAGGGTGACCGACTCGATGTCGGTCGAGATGATCGTCGGGTCGATCCGGAATCCCACAGTGCCGGCCTGGTCCGGCACCACTCGATCACCGAAACGGATTCCCAGGCCGAGTTCCACCATCACCGAGAATGCGGCCTCGTTGAACACCGCCGCGGCGCCCTGGTAGCGGCCGTGGTCGGCATCCGTGCGCTGCTCGACCGAGACCATGGCCTGCTTGGTCTCGTCGAAGAACATCGTGTCGTCGAACCGGTCGACCACGAGGTTGCGGAGCCGGTCGACGGCGACGGCCGGCAGGGCCACGCTGTCGTCGACGACGATCTCGCCCATCCCCGCGGCCGTGATCGGGAACCAGACGGCCCCCTTCTCGCAGACCCCGTACATCCGCATCGACTCGGGCAGGCCGGCCGCGCGAAGGGGCGCGACGACCTGCTCGCGGATGAAGGTCGACGAGCGCCCGGTGATGAACGCGATCGGAACGTTGGCTCCGGCCAGGCTGATCAGGTCCGTGATGATGCTGGGCGTGGCAATGGTTCGGGTCACCGGACTGGCGATCGGCCCGTCCACGTCGAGCAGCAGGCCAAGGGGAGAGGGTGTTTCGCGCATACCCCAGTGTTTCACGGGCGCACACTCTGACCGGTCAGCGGACTCCGACCGTCACCTTCCCGTTGGTGGTCGCCGCGGTGACGGATCGCCGGGAGGACGGGTCGCTCGGGACCGATCTGCTGTCGATCTCGCCGTTGGTCGTGCGGGCGTCCACCCGGTACGTCACCCCGTCCGCCGGCAGCCGCACCGTGATCGCGCCGTTGGTGCTCCGGGCCTGAACCGTGGAAGGCGGGTCGAGGAAGTCGAGCGCGACCCCGCCATTGGTAGTCGTGGCGGCCACCCGTCGGGAGCCGGAGTCGCGCACGTCGATCGCCCCGTTGGTCGTTCGAAGTTCGAGGTCGCCCCGGCTGCCGTCGGTCGTGATGGCTCCATTCGTCGTTTCCAGGGTCAGGGCCCCGGTCAGGCCGGTCGCGGTGAGACGTCCGTTCCGGGCGACGACGTTCAGCGGCAACGCTGTGGGGAGGCGCACTGTCAGCTCGACCGAGCAGAAACCGAACCACCGACCGGGGCAGCCGCCGGAGATGCTGGTGACGCCGGCCTCGGTGGTGACCCGCAGCGACGGTGCCGCGCCGACATAGGTGCCGCGAGCCTCGACGTACACCCGATCGTCCGGGCTGGGCCGCAGGTCGACGGATGCGTTGGGCACCGTGGCAAGAACCCGCGGGCCGGCGTCGACAATCTGGGTATCCGCGTAGGTCCCGCCGAGGCTTCCCCCGCGCAGGACTGTCCCGATCACGACCACACCGACCACGATCGCCACGGCGACCACGGACAGCGTCACGATCAGCGCGGTTCGGCTGCCCGAGGACATCCGCGTGCCGGACGGCGGCCGGGTGGGCGGCTGCGCGAGTGGTTGTGCGTGCGGCGGGAGCGGCGTCTCGGTCATCGCGGGCCTCCAAACGGTCGAGCGGCGAGGGGCGTGCCGCTGCCGACGAGGATACCCGGCCAGGGAACGCCTATTCTTGAACACGATGATTACGCGACGAATGGCGGCCCTGCGCCTTGATATCCCGATCGAGATGGCGCAGCGCCACGAACTGCCCTCCCGGATGTCGGAGGCCGAACTGGTCGAGATCGAGCGCAACCCGCCGCCATGGCTCGTGCAGTCCCGGGCCAACCGCACCGGCAAGAAGCCGGTCTGGGTGGAACTCCGCTGCGACGTCTGCGGCTTCACCGAGGCCGCTCGGCCCAAGAAGTGGTGGCCCGCCTTCACCTACTTGACCTGCGACTACCACGGCTCCGAGGAATTGCCGGATGCTGCGGTCGGACTCAGCCGCTCCGAGGTCGACGGTATCGGCAACGCCTTCATCGGAGTCGTCGACGAGGCACCCTAGGCCGGGCTGGAACCAATTCGACGGAGATTTTGGCTCAAACACCCGGTTTTGAGCCGAAATGCGGTGTCTGGCGCAAAATCTCCGTCGAATTCGTGAGGGGAGAGTACACCTCGCCGGGTGCGTCCCCGTGCACCCGGCTGGTGTCGGTCAGCCCGCTCAGCCGGGGTAATTTGGCGGTAGCCGCCTGAGACCGGAGGACTTCTGACCATGCTGCGCACCCTGGGTGTTTTCATCGCCCGTCACCGGTTTACCTCCCTGCTGGTCTGGGCGTGCACGATCGCCGCGTGCGTGGCGACCGCACTGTTCGGGATAACCGGTGAGAGCCTGTTCCAGCGGCTCTCCAGTGCCGGTCCCACCGTCGAGGGTGACGCGAGCCAGGCCGCCGACCTGCTGCAGGGCAACGACGGCGAAGACACGGTGTCCCTGTCCCTGCTCGTCCACGGGGTCGACCTGTCCGCGCCGGATCTGGCCGCAATCCTCACTGCGGCCACGACCGACCTGACCGAGATCGACGGGGTGTCCGGCGTCGCTGATCCGCTCGCCGTCCCGCCGCTCCCGGACGGCGCGCCGAACCCGGCTGCGGTGCCCCTCCTGGCACCAGACGGCACCGGACTGCTGCTGAACGTCCAGATGGAGGCACCCGACGGTGATCTCAGCGGTGAGCTGCTGGGGGAGGTGGAGGACCGGCTGGCCGTGGCGGCCGTCGACGTGCGGCAGATCGAGCCGGGAGCCACCGTGGAGGTCGGCGGAACCCCGCTGCTGGTGGAATCCCTGGTGGCGGTCGCCGAGGCCGACCTGCGGAAGGGCGAACTGATCGCGTTACCCATCGCCCTGCTGGTGATGCTGATCATCTTCGGCGGTTTCCTGGCGGCCGGCATTCCCCTGATCGGGGCGCTGGCGTCGATCGCCGGGGCTCTCGGGGCCCTCTACGTCTTCAGCTACCTGATGGAGATCGACACCACGGTGCTCAACGTCATCACCGTGATCGGGCTGGGACTCTCCATCGACTACGGGCTGCTGATCGTCAGCCGGTTCCGGGAGGAATTCCGGGCCCTCGTGGAACGGGCCGGCGATAGTGAGGCCCGCTCGGAACGGCACGAGCGTATGCTTCAGGCCGTGGGCGTGACGGTCGACACGGCCGGCCGCACGGTGCTCTACTCCGGCCTGACCTTCGCCATAGCCACGGTGGGCCTGCTGGTCTTCGAACCGACGATCATCCGGGCCATCGCCATCGGCGCAGTCTCCGTGGTGCTGATCGCGATCCTGACGGCGCTCGTGCTCGTGCCGGCGCTGCTCGGGTATTTCGGCGAACGACTCGTGAAGCCGGGCCTGCTGACCCGCGTCCCCGGTCTCGGCCCCCTCCTGACCCGCTTTGGCGACGTCGCCCCCCGGGAAGGCGTCTTCTCCCGGCTGACCCGCCGGGTGCAACGGGCGCCCGTGCTCGTGTCGCTGGGCGGCATCGCCCTGCTCCTCCTGCTCGGGAGCCCCGCCCTGAACATCACCGTGGCCAGCGGCGGCGCCGACGCCATCCCGAAGGCCTCGACCCAGTACGGGTTCGTCGCGGCGCTGAACCACTACTTCCCCCTCGCCACCGCCCCGCTCGTGCAACTCGTCTCGGACACCGACGAGG
Organism: Cryobacterium sinapicolor; assembly: GCF_004403465.1. Classification (GTDB taxonomy): domain Bacteria; phylum Actinomycetota; class Actinomycetes; order Actinomycetales; family Microbacteriaceae; genus Cryobacterium; species Cryobacterium sinapicolor. Next base: position 32,638 of record NZ_SOGQ01000042.1, read on the forward strand.
GATCCGCCGCGGCCTGGGCCTCGGCGGTGGCGACGCTGCCGAACGTCACGGGCACGACACCGCCGGTGGAAGTCAACGGCTACTGGGTGTCGCGGGTCGGCGTCGAGCAGAACGAAGGTCCGGCCGTCGTGCGGGAGATCCGGGACGACCGGCCCGACTTCGAAAACTGGGTCGGTGGCACGGATGCCGCGTCGGTCGACTACGTCGACTCCCTGGTCGTCAGCGCCCCCTGGGCTGCCCTGATCATCGCCGGCGCCACGTTCCTGCTGCTCTTCCTGATGACCGGTTCCGTGGTGGTCCCGCTCACCGCCCTCGTGATCAGCGTCATCTCGCTCGGCGCCTCCGTGGGCATCCTGGTCTGGGGATTCCAGGAGGGAAATCTCGCCGGGCTGCTCGACTTCGACGCCGACACGATCGCCGGCGTGGACCCTCTGGTCCTGACCCTCGTGCTCACCTTCGGCTTCGGTCTGGCCATGGACTACGAGATGTTCCTCCTCGCCCGGATCAAGGAGCACCACGACGCCGGGGAGAGCACGCGCTTGGCGATCGTGACGGGTCTGCAGAGCTCGGGCCGGATCATCTCCTCCGCGGCCCTGATCATCGTGATCGTCTTCGCCGGGTTCGCCACCGGCAACCTGCTGCAGATGAAACAGATCGGAGTCGCCCTGGCCGTGGCCGTGCTTCTGGATGCGACCCTCGTGCGCACCATCGTGGTGCCCGCCGTGATGACCGCACTCGAGAAGGGACTGTGGTGGGCGCCCCGGTGGATGCATCCGATCCACGCTCGCTTCGGGATGCGGGAGAAGTCGCGGGAGCCGGCTGCCACTACACCGGGGCCGGTTCGTCCACGTCGTCGTGATGGATCCGGTCGGCCAGGCTGCCCAGCGGCTCGCCGCTGCCGCCCCACTGCCGGGCGATGATCTCCGCGGCGATGGACACGGCCGTCTCCTCCGGAGTGCGGGAGCCGAGGTCCAGCCCGATCGGGCTGTGCAGCCTCGCCAGGTCCGTCTCGCCCAGACCGGCCTCGCGAAGCCGGGCCAGCCGGTCCTCGTGGGTGCGCCGCGAGCCCATCGCTCCGATGTAGGCGAACGGGCCATGGGTCAGGGCCACCTCGAGGAGCGGCACGTCGAATTTCGGGTCGTGGGTGAGCACGCAGACGACACTGCGCTCGTCCAGGAGCCCGGCCTCGACCTGCTCGGTCAGGTAGCGGTGCGGCCAGCCGACGACGACTTCGTCGGCGTCCGGGAAGCGGGCCGAAGTGGCGAAGACCTCCCGGGCGTCACACACGGTGACGCGATAGCCGAGGAAGGAAGCCAGCCGGGCCAGAGCGGCGGCGAAATCGATGGCGCCGAACACCAGCATCCGTGGGCGCGGGGCATAGCTGTTAACGAAGACCTGCATGCCCGCACCACGTCGCTCGCCGTCGGGACCGTAGGTGAGGGTGCTGTTGCGCCCGGCGGCGAGCAGCCCGCGGGCGTCGTCGCTGACCGCCCGGTTGGCGCGGTCCGAGCCCAGGTCGCCGGTGGAGCCGTGCGGCCGGATGACCAGGTGCCGGCCCAGCCGGCTGGGATCAGGGTGCTCGATCACGGTCGCGACCCCCACCGGAACCGAATCGGCGATGTCCTGCTCCACGGCGGCCAGCTCCGGGAAGCTCACCCGGCTGACGGGCTCCACGAAGACGTCGAGGATTCCGCCGCAGGTCAGACCCACGGAGAAGGCGTCGTCGTCACTGATGCCGTAGCGCACGAGCACCGGCCGCCCGCCCTCGATGACCTCGGTCGCGAGGTCGTAGACGGCACCCTCGACGCAGCCGCCGGAGACCGATCCGACCACGGCGCCGTCCGCGGTCACCAGCATCGACGCTCCCGCCGGTCTGGGGGCGGACTGGAAGGTGCGCACGACGGTGGCTAGTCCGGCGACGCCGCCGGACTGCCATCCCGTCAGTAACGGATTCAGGACCTCACGCACGGGGACTGACCCTTCCGGTTACGCTCATCCGGGCCTACCGGCCGCCGGCGCGGCGGCCGAGGCGATAGGCGACGAACGCAACCGCGGCGATCACGCAGAGAAGCTTCGGCAGGCTGCTGAGCTGGTCCAGGACGATGCCCTTAGCCAGTTCGAACGCGTTCAGGCTGGTCTCGGCGGCGGCGGCCGCTTGGGGCGGGCGCGGTGCGGGAGTCGTCGTGATCGGCGGTGCCGGTGGTGCGGCGGCCGCCGATTCCGTCGTGTCGGTGCCCGCTCCGGCGACCTGCCCGGCTGCGGGCTCCGCCTGGTCCGGAGCCGGACCCGCGACCATAGCCTGCAGGTTCTCGGCGAAGAGGGACATCATCTGGTCCGTGACGCTGCCGATGATGCTGCGCCCCATCGCGGCTACCTTGCCGGAGAGGCCCACGTCGGCACTGACCGTGCCCAGGGTTCGACCCTCCGCCTCGACGAGGGTGAGGGTGGCCGTTCCCTGCGCCGTGCCCTGACCGCGGGTCTCCTGAGCGCGCCCCTCGAACACGGCGCGATGCGCGTCGCCATCCCGCTCGAGAACGGTCATCTGGCCTCTGTATTGCATGGTCACCGGACCCAGTTTCACTTTCATTCCGACCTGATAGGCGTCGTCCGAAAGCTTGTTCAGCACCTGTGCCCCCGGCACGCAGCCGGCGACACGTTCGAAGTCCATCAGAGTCTTCCACACCTCGTCGATCGGTGCGGCGACGGAGAACGTGCTGTTGATGTCCATTATCGGGTCCTCGTATTCTCGTGTGTGTCCGAACGGTCGGCGCGAATCGCCGCCGCCACTTCAGCCAGGGCCGCATAACTGTGGCCGCTGACGAATGCGTCCACAAACGGCAACGCGGCCGCCATGCCGCCCACCACCGGCTGGTAGTCGAGGGCGACCTTCCTCGGGTTGACCCAGACGATGCGGTAGGCCAGGCGACGCAGGCGGGCCATCTGGGTACGCACCGAATCCGGGTCGTCCAGGGCCCACCCGTCCGAGATGATCACGATGACCGCCCCGCGGGCGAGGCCGCGCCGACCCCAGGTATCCGTGAAATGACGGATGCTCTCCGCCAGCCGCGTGCCGCCCGCCCAGTCCTGGGTGCTGGCGGCCGCCCGGGCCAGAGCCTGGTCCGGGTCGCGCACCGCGAGCTGACGAGTCAGCCGTGTCAATCCGGTCGAGAAGATGAAGGCCTCCGCCTCGGCCGCGGCGACTGCGCCCTGCAGGAGCGACAGGAACACCCGCGTATACGGCTCCATCGATCCGGATACGTCACACAGCAGAATCAGGCGGCGCAATCGCGTGCGCCGGCGCCGGTAGACCAGGCGCACCGGCTCCCCACCGGTGTGCTGCGCCGCCCGTGCCGTTCGGCGCAGGTCCAGTCTCGGGGCGCTCCAGATGGTCTTCCTGGTGCGGCGGCTGACGCGTTCCGGCGTGGCGAGGGCGATCCGGCGCACGAGCTGACGCATCCGGGCGACCTCGTCCGGGGCCAGATCTGCAAAGGATTTCTGGTGCAGGCGCTCCTCGGCGGCCGCCGTCACCAGGATCGTGTCCCGCTCCGGCGCATCCGGGTCAATCGAGCCGTCCCCGCCCGGGGTCAGGGCCGGCGGCTGGGGCAGCAGCACCGGTTCCGCAGCGACCGCCGGCCGGTTGTCCGACGCGGTCGGCCGGGTGCGGGGTTCGGCGCCGATCGACGGCGGCGCGTTCTGGTCGCCGCGGAAATCCGCCGGGTCGAGGGTGCCGGCGAACACGGCGTCGAAGACCGCGTCGAATACGGGCACCTGCTCCCGGGACGAGACCAGGACCACCCGGCACGTCCAGTACAGCGGGTCGCGCGCATGCGGCGGAACCAACCGGAGGGCCTCCGCCAGCCGGGCGGCACGGTCCGGGGAACTCGGGACGCCCGCGCGGCGCAGCGCCGCGCTGAACCCGACCGCCAGTGCGGCCGCTTCGACGCTGGTCCGGCCGGCCCCGGACCGGTCGACGAGGCCCGGCGAAGCCAGGTCAGCCATGGTCGCCCACCAGCCACGCGGCCCCGCGGCCGAGCGCCAGATCGAGGTCGTCGCGGTTCTTCAGAATCGATCCCCAGGTCTGATCCACGCCTTCGGCGTCGAGCTGGCCGACGCCGAGCACGCTCAGGGCCGAGACCCAGTCGATGGCCTCGGCGATCCCCGGTGGCTTCGCCAGGTCCAGGGAGCGCAGCCGGGTGATGGCCGACGCCGCCTGCAGGGCGATCGGTGCGGCGCTGTCCGGCACCCGGCGGCGCACGATCTCGGCGATCCGCTGCGGCGTCGGATAGTCGATCCAGTGGTACAGGCACCGCCGGGTCAGGGCATCGTGCAGGTCACGGGTGCGGTTGGAGGTCAGGATCACGATCGGCGGATGCGTGGCCCGCACCGTGCCCAGCTCGGGGATCGTCACGGCCGCCTCGGCCAGCAGCTCAAAGGTGAAGGCCTCAAATTCGGCATCGGCCCGGTCGATCTCGTCGAGGAGGAGCACCGCCGGCCGGGGCCCGCGGTGCTCGATGGCCTGCAGGAGTGGGCGGCGCAGCAGATACTCCGGGCCGAACAGTTCCGTCTCGGCTAGGTTGGCCTGGCGGGCCTCGGCCAGCCTGATGCCCAGCAGCTGGCGCGGGTAGTTCCACTCGTAGAGCGCCTCGCCCGCGTCGATGCCCTCGTAACATTGCAGCCGGAACAGGGGCGTATCCAGCACCCGGGCCAGCGCCTTGGCGGCCTCAGTCTTGCCGACGCCGGGCTCACCCTCCAGCAGGATAGGCTGCGGCAGGCGCACCGCCAGGAACATCGCGGTGGCGAGGCCCTCGTCGCCCAGATAGTCGACCGCGTCCAGGGCGTCCAGCAGGGCAGGCACGTCGGGGATCATCCGGCGAACCTCGTCCTCGGCTCCCGTGCGAGCGGCACCGGTCATTGTTTCTGTCCTGACTGCGCCGGTCCCGACCGTGCCTGCCCCGATTCGGCGAGCGCCCGCTGATAGTCCGCCTCGGTGTCGATGTCCAGGGGGATCGGTCCCGCCACGACGACTTCGCACACCTCGGCGGCACGCTGCTCCAGGAGCGCCCAGACCGCCTTGTCACCGTGGAGCGCGGCCAGGTCCGGGTGCACCGATCGGTCGAAGGCGAACGGATGTCCCACGCCGTCGACGTAGCGGCACACGGCGAGGTGAGAATCGCCCCGGCCCTCCAGCAGGCGTTGCACGGTCTCCGGGCGCACACCGGGCTGGTCGCCCAGCAGAAGCACCAGCACGTCGGTGTCCGGGTGAAGTGCCTGGATGGCGGCCGCGATCGATGAGGAGCAACCGGCACCGGACGCGGGATTGATGACGACGTCGCAGCCGTCGGTGTCCACGCTCTGCCGGACGGCGTGCTCCGCTCCGCCCAGGGCCAGCAGGATCTGGTCGAAGCCGCTTGCCCGTGCGATTGCGAGAACCGCATCCAGGAGCACCCCGTCGCCGTAGGGGAGGAGCTGTTTGGGTCGGCCCAACCGACGTGACTCCCCGGCGGCCAGGATCAGCCCGGCAATGCGTGGTTCATGTGGCGACGACATACCGCACCGGATCGGCGAGGAAGCTGCGGCGGCAGGACTCGGAACAGAAGTAGACGGTTTCCCCGTCGTGCGGTGCCCGCGGCGTCGAATCCCCGAGGGTGACGGACATGCCGCACACCGGGTCGACGACGACGGGAACCGTGTCCGGGGAAGGTGCCTGTGCCGCCGGCCACTTGGCCCGCTCGGCGACGAGCTGGGCCAGGATGGACAGCGCGATCTCGGCGGGGGAGCGGGCACCGAGCTGCAGCCCGGCCGGGCTGTGTACGAGCGCCCGCTGTTCCTCCGTGACGTTGAGGGAGGCCAGCACGGCGGCGCCCCGGGCCTGGCTGGCGACCAGGGCGATGTAGGGCACCTCGGCGTTCAGGGCGGCCTCGAGGACGGGCTCCTCGTCACGCCCGTGCGACGCCACGATCAACGCCGCGTCGTCTGTCCGAGGCAACGCATCGGCTCCCACCGTGCGGTGCATCTCCAGACCCAGCGGGCGCCCCAGGGCCACGAGGGCCTGTGCCACCGGCGTCGTTCCGATGACCAGCACCCGTGGCGCGGGCACGGACGGCTCGAGGAAGATCTCGACGGCGCCGCCGCTGAGGCACGGGTTCGACACCTGCACGGCTCCCTCCTCGCGCACCTGGGATGGTTCGCCCGCCACAACGCGCAGCAGGAGGGGCTCGTGGGCGGCCAGACTCTTCAGACCGTATTCCCGCACCGACGCTTCCACACAGGCGCCGCCGACGAATCCCTCGAGCGTGCCGTCGGCCAGCAGCAGGCCGGTGTCCCCGGCCCGGGCGCTCGTGGGATGCTGGGCGCGCACCACGGTGGCGCGCACGAACGGCTCCCGGTTTACTGCCAGTGCCCGAGCCCTCTCCGCGAGGGCGTCTCTCATTTCCGTCATGGCGACCCGCGGATCAGATCGGCGGGCGTGGCCGGCCCTGCATGGCCTCCCAGACCCGGGCGGGGGTGCACGGCATATCCATGTGCGTGATGCCGAAGGGCGCGAGGGCGTCGACCACCGCGTTGACGATGGCCGGTGGCGACCCGACGGTGGCGGACTCGCCGATGCCTTTCGCTCCGATCGGGTGGTGCGGCGACGGGGTCACGGTGAACCCGGTCTCCCAGTCCGGCACCTCCAGAGCCGTGGGGATGAGGTAGTCCATGAAGGTGCCGCCGAGGTTGTTGCCCTCCTTGTCGAACTCGATGAACTGCATCAGGGCCATGCCGACCCCGTCGGTGAGGCCGCCGTGCACCTGCCCCTCGATGATCATCGGGTTGATCCGGGTGCCGCAGTCGTCGACGGCGATGAACCGGCGCACCGTGACGTGACCGGTACCGGGGTCGACGTCCACCACGCAGATGTAGGCGCCGAAGGGGAAGGTCAGGTTCGGCGGATCGTAGGTGACCTCGGCATCGAGGTTGCCGTCGATCCCTTCCGGCAGGGTGACCGTGCCATGCGCGCCCATCGCGATCTCCGCCATGGTCTTGCCGACGCTTGGGTCGCCCTTGACGAACCAGCGGCCCTTCTCCCATTCGAGGTCTTCGGGCCGGGCCTCCAGCATCGCGGCCGCGATGAACTTGGCCTTCTCCCGCACCTTTCGTGCGACCAGAGCCACGGCTGCGCCACTGACGGGGGTCGACCGGCTGCCGTAGGTGCCTAGACCGAACGGGGTCTGGTCAGTGTCCCCGTGCACGACGTCGATGTCTTCCGGGGGGATGCCGATCTCCTCGGCTACGATCTGGGCGAAGGTCGTCTCATGGCCCTGCCCCTGGCTCTGCACCGAGATGCGAACGACGGCCTTTCCGGTGGGATGGATGCGCAGCTCGGCTCCATCCGCCATGCCCAGGCCGACGATGTCCATATGCTTGCGCGGCCCGGCGCCCACGGTCTCGGTGAAGAAGGAGATTCCGATCCCCATCAGCTCGCCGCGAGCGCGCTTCTCCTGCTGTTCGCGCCGCAGGTCGTCGTAGCCGGCCATCTCCATCGACTTGCGCAGCGCCTGCTCGTAGTTGCCCGAGTCGTACTCCCACCCGGTCTTGTTCTTGTACGGGAACTGCTCGGGCTTGATCAGGTTCATCAACCGCAGTTTCGCGGGGTCCATCTCCAGCTTGTGTGCGAGCATGTCCACGAGCCGTTCGACCAGGTAGACCGCCTCGGTGACCCTGAAGGAACAGGCATAGGCGACGCCGCCCGGCGCCTTGTTCGTGTACACGCCGGTCACCTTGCAGTGCGCGGCCTGAAGATCGTAGCTGCCGGTGAAGATGTGGAAGAAACCGGCCGGGTACTTCGTTGGCTGGGCGGTGGCGTTGAAGGCGCCGTGGTCCGCGAGCACGGTCGACCGCACGGCGAGAATCTTGCCGTCCTTCGTGGCGGCGATCTCGCCCTGCATGATGTAGTCGCGGGCGAAGGAGGTGCTCATCAGGTTCTCGGACCGGTCCTCCATCCACTTCACCGGCCGTCCGGTCACGATCGACCCGACGACGGCGAGGATATAGCCGGGGTAGATCCCGACCTTGTTGCCGAAGCCACCGCCGATATCGGGGGAGACGATGCGGATCTTGTGCTCGGGGATGCCCGACACGATCGCGAACAGGGTTCGGTGCGCGTGTGGCGCCTGACTCGTCTCGTACAGGGTCAGCGCGCCTTCGATCGGTTCGAAGTCGGCGACGGCCCCGCAGGTCTCCATCGGTGCCGGGTGCACGCGGGGGTAGACCACCTCTTGGGACACGACGACGTCCGCGGAGGCGAAGACCGCGTCGGTCTCGGCCGAGTTGCCGGCCTCCCAGTCGAAGATGTGGTTGTCGGTGCGGCCCTCAAGGTCATCGCGGATGACGGGGGCGCCGGGGTCGAGGGCCGTGCGCACGTCGATGACCGGCGGCAGCACGTCGTAGTCGACCTCGATCAGCTCGAGTGCGTCGCGCGCTGCGTACCGATCCTCGGCGATCACGAAGGCGACCTCCTGCCCCTGGAATCGCACCTTGTCGGTGGCGAGCACCGCCTGCACGTCGGCGGACAGGGTCGGAGCCCAGGCAAGCTTGAGGCCGAGCAGGTCCTGGCCGGTGATCACGGCCACCACGCCCGGGTGGGCGAGCGCGGCGCTGGTGTCGATCGACACCAGGCGGGCGTGCGCCACGGGGGAGCGCAGGATGGCGCCGTGCAGCATCCCGGGCAGCACGATGTCATCGACGTAGTGCCCCTTGCCCCGCACGAAGCGGGGGTCTTCCTTGCGCTGGATGCGGCCGTAACCGATCGGGCGGTTCTCGTCTCCGGCTGCCGGATTCGCCGCCCGCTCCTCGATGATGGTCATGCCGTCACCTCTTCTCCTGCGTTCTCTTCCATCTCGTCCATTCGGTCCTGCCCCGCGGGGTGGGCCGCCGCCCACTGCACCGAGCGCACGATGGTCGCGTAGCCGGTGCACCGACACATCTGGCCGGAGATCGCCTCGCGGATCTCCCCGTCGTCCGGGTGCGGGTTGTGGTCCAGCAGTGCCCGGGCGGTGAGCATCATCCCCGGCGTGCAGAACCCGCACTGCAGGCCGTGTTCCTCCATGAACCCCTGCTGCACGGGATCGAGCGTGGCCCCGGTGGCGAGACCCTCGACCGTGGTGATGGAATGGCCGTCGGCCATCGCCGCGAGCACCGTGCAGGATTTGACCGGCCGGCCGTCCATCAGCACGACGCAGGTTCCGCAGTTCGAGGTGTCACACCCCCAGTGCGTCCCGGTCAGCCGCAGCTGGTCGCGGATGAAGTGAACGAGCAACACCCGGGGTTCGATCTCCTCGGTGATGTCAGTGCCGTTGATGGTCATGCTGATCTGCATGGACTTAGCCTTCCTGAGCTTCGCCGGCGCGGGCGGCAGCGCGCCGCAGCACCCGCCGGGTGAGTTCGTCGGCAAGGTGCCGCTTGTAGTCGACTGGACCCCGCTGGTCGGCGACCGGGTCGCTCGCCAACGCGGCGAGCCGCCCGGCCGCTACGAACAGTTCTTCCCCCGGCCGGTGGCCGCGCAGCAGGGTCTCGGCCTCGGTCACCGTCCCTTCGATGCCAACGGCGGTCAGACCGATGGTGACGTCGTCGATCGTGCCGTCAGAGGCCAGGGACACCGCTGCTCCCGCCGCGACAACGGCCCAGTCACCGACGCGACGTTCGACCTTCTCGTAGGCGCTGCCCGAGTGGGGGCGGATCGGGAAGCGCACCTCGACGAGGAGTTCGTTGTGAGCCACGGCGGTCTCATAGGGCCCCTTGTGAAAGTCGTGCATGCTGAGCACGCGCTCGCCGCCGGGCCCGCGGATGACCGCCTCCGCCCGCAGAACCTTGCAGACCGTGGAAAGATCTTCGGCGGGGTCGGCCTGGCACAGGGACCCGCCGATGGTTCCGCGGTTCCGCACCGTGGGATCGGCGATCACCCGCTCCGCATCGGCGACGATCGGAAACAGCCGGGCAATCTCGGGAGACTCCAGCAGCGTGGCGTGGCGCGTCATCGCACCGACCCGCAGCGTATTGGCGTCCCGGAGCACGAAGTCCAGTTCGAAGAGCTCGTTGATGTCGATCAGCCATTCGGGTCTGGCCAGCCGGAGCTTCATCATCGGCAGAAGGCTGTGCCCGCCCGCTACGACCCGGGACTCCGGCCCGTGGCGCTCGAGAAGACTGATCGCATCGTCGACGGTGCTGGCGCGCACATAGTCGAAGGAAGCTGGAATCTGCACAGGGGCCTCCACCTCGAAAAGGTGCCCGGCGGCAGCGACGGGGCACGGAATTGTGACACATAGTGCTCCGGGGCCCTCAGGTTGTCAACGCGAATCGGTGCGGCTCCGGGCCACCGCGGAGACGATCGCCCGGCTCGTCATACCCACCAGGCTCGGAAGACGGCCCGGAAACGAGAAAGGCCCCGGCGACGAATCGCCAGAGCCTCTTGCACTGTCTCAACCAGTGCTCGTCCGGTCGCAGCAGAACTGTGACCGGAAGTCTGTGTGTCAGCCTACAGGGCCGGCATCCGGTGCCGGGGCCGGCGCCGTTCGGATCAGGGTTCTGGGTTGTCCCCGGAGTCGAGGGCACCCGGGGGCAGGCCCAACTCGTGTTCGGCGACAGTGCGCACGAGACCGCGCAGCCGCTGCGCATGACCATAGCGCACGACGGCGTGCGCGTTCAGCCCGTCGATGATCGCCAGAAGTTGCCAGGCGACCGCATCCGGGTCGATCGCCCGGAATTCGCCGCGTACGCACCCCGTTTTCAGTAACTCGGCGAGGAACGCCTGCCAGGCGTCCATCTGCGCGCCTACCTCCACCGCGAGTGCAGGGTGGCGTCGGCCGAGGCTCCAGGCATCGAGCCAGACGGCGGTGACCGCGCTGCGCTCGGGTCCGAGCAGCGAGTCGATCAGGGTCTTCAGGGCCGCCACAGATGTCTCGCAGGGTGCCAATTCCTCGGCCACCTCGCTGATCTCGGCCGCGACGATCGCCCCGAACGTTTGCGCCACCAGCGCGTCCATGCTCGGCTGGTAGTGACTGACCAGGGCAGGGGTCACCCCGACGCGGGAAGCAACCGCGCGCAGCGTCAGGGCGGACAGACCCTCGTCGAGGGCGATCTCCTGGGACCTGCGGGCGATTTCCGCGGCCCGTTCGATCGGTGCCTTGCGCCGGGATGCGCTCGGATCGGTTGACATGGAACCTGAGTCTATATATCTTTAATCATCTGTTATTGATCACTTGATCAATTAATTCGCGGGAAGGCCTCCTCATGCTTGTGATCCACGCCCCCGGCATCGCCGAACCACTGACCCGCACGGCGGGCGAGGCCGGGCCGCTGATCCGGGTCGGCCTAGTGCAGCACCGCTGGCACGCCGATCAGGAAACGCTGCGCGCGGAGCTGGCCGACGGCATCCGCCTGGCCGCCGACCAGGGTGCCCGCGTCGTCTTCCTGCCCGAGCTGACCCTGCGGAAATACCCGGCCAACGAGCGCGCCCAGGGTGCGCCGAAGGAGACGGCCGAGGACCTGCTCACCGGACCGACCTTCACCTTCGCGGCCGAGCAGGCCCGCAAGCACGGCGTCGTCGTGCACGCCTCCCTCTATGAGCGGCCGCACGCCGACGACGCCCCGGAGGACCCGCGCGGTTACAACACGGCCGTCATGGTGTCGCCGACCGGGCGACTGCTCGGGCGAACCCGCAAAATTCACATCCCGGTGACCGAGGGCTACTACGAAGACACCTGGTTCCGGTCGGGCCCGGCCGAGGACGCGTACCCCGTGTACGCCCCGGCGGAACTGGGCGGTGCCCGGATCGGGCTGCCCACCTGCTGGGACGAATGGTTCCCCGAGGTGTCGCGACTGTACGGCCTTGGCGGCGCCCAGCTGCTGGTCTATCCCACGGCGATCGGCTCGGAGCCCGGCTTTCCGACCTTCGACACCGAGCCCCTGTGGCGGCAGGTGATCGTGGCCAACGGCATCACCAGCGGCCTGTTCATGGTGGTACCCAACCGTCACGGCGACGAGGGTGATCTGACCTTCTACGGCTCCTCCTTCATCTCAGACCCCTATGGTCGTGTGCTCGTACAGGCGCCCCGTGACGAGTCCGCGGTGCTGGTCGCCGACCTCGACCTGGCGCAGCGGCAGGAGTGGCTCACGTTGTTCCCCTTCCTCGCCACCCGGCGTCCGGACAGCTACGCGGGCCTGACCGCGCCGGTCGACCCGACTCAACCGTTCGGCTCGACCGTGACGGCGGGGGAGTCGTGACCTGGTTGATGCCGGCGGAGTCCGCGCCGCAGGATCGGGTGTGGATGGCGTTCCCGGTGGCCGGCTACACCCTGGGCACGGACGCGGATTCCGCTGACGAAGCGCGCCGCACCTGGGCTGCGGTCGCTCACGCGGCCCTCGATTTCGAACCCGTCACCATGGTCGTCGACCCGGCCGAGATGGGGATGGCTCGTCGGTACCTGTCCGCGGAAATCGAGGTCATCGAGGCGCCGCTCGACGACGCCTGGATGCGCGATATCGGCCCGACCTTCGTTCTGGGCGACGACGGGCAGTTGGGGGCGGTGGACTGGACGTTCAACGGCTGGGGTGCCCAGGACTGGGCGCGCTGGGGCAGGGACGCGGAGATCGGCAGGATCGTCACCGCCGCCTCCGGCGCGACGGGGATCTCCTCGGTTCTGGTGAACGAGGGCGGCGGAATCCACGTGGACGGCAGGGGGACTGTGCTGGCCACCCACACCGTTCAGTTGGATCCGGGTCGAAACCCCTACGTCGACCAGGCCAGGGTCGAGGCCGAATTCGCCCGCACCCTCGGCGCCACCCGCGTTCTCTGGCTGCCCCGCGGCCTGACCCGCGACCAGCAGCGCTACGGCACCCGCGGCCATGTCGACATGGTGGCCGTCCTCCCCTCACCGGGAACCGTGTTGATGCACACCCAGGACGACCCGGCCCACCCCGACTATGCCGTGACCCGGCAGCTCCGCGCCGTGCTCGCCGAGGCGACGGATGCCACGGGCCGTGCCGTAACCATCGTCGACCTGCCGGCCCCGGCCGCGCTGACGGACAAGGATGGCTTCGTGGACTACAACTACGTCAACCACCTCGTCGTCAACGGCGGCGTGATCGCCTGCGGTTTCGGCGAGGAGCGGGCCGACCAGGCCGCGCGGGAAATTCTGGCCAGGGCGTACCCAGGCCGAACGGTCGTGTCGGTCGAGGCGCGGCCATTGTTCGAGCGAGGCGGGGGCATCCACTGCATCACCCAGCAGCAGCCGTCGGCCGGATTGCACACCACGCCACAGCACGCCGCACCACGATGATGGCCGCAAGGTGAACATTCAGGGGACTGTGGCACGATTGACAGGTTGGCCATCGGGAATTCGGCTAGTCGGCGCCACCGGGACGCCGCATGCAGCACGATCTGAATCGAGTGAGTTTGAAGTTCATTGTTGGGGAAACCCTCGTCTACCCGCACCACGGTGCGGTCACCCTTACCGAGCTCTCCACCATAACCCTGAAGGGCGTCGAGCAGCCGGCGATGACGCTGCGCGTGCATTCGTCGCAGCTCACCATCCAGCTTCCCATCGCGAATGCGGGTCTCGTCGGAGTGCGTGACGTCATCGATGCCGCGGGGCTGGAAGAGGTCTACAAGGTTCTGCGTGAGCCGTTCACCGAGGAAGCCACGAACTGGAGCCGCCGGTTCAAGGCCAACCAGGAAAAAATGGCGAGTGACAGCGTGACCCGCGTCGCCGAAGTCGTCCGGGACCTGTGGCGCCGTGAACAGGACGGCGGCGTGTCCGCCGGTGAGAAGCGGATGCTCGCCAAGTCACGTCAGCTGTTGGAGTCCGAGCTGGCACTGGCGCTGGGAACATCACCGGAGGACACCGTCCTGGCCTTGGACGAAGTCCTCTCCGGAGCCCTCACCGAAGCGGTGTAGCCCTGCACGGTTGTCCGCGGGGATCGGATGCGTCGCCGCCGGCCAGTGCGGTCGTGGTGACCGAGTACTAGTTTGTTGGCGTGTCCCCTCCCGCGATCGATCTCCGCACCGCGCACGCGGCCGGCGTGGAGCGCCTCCTCGACAGCTATCGGGCGGTGCCGCCGTCGGCCTCCGTGCGGCTCGCCAAGCGCACTTCTAATTTGTTCCGCTCCCGGGCGCAGGCGCACGCCGTTGGCCTGGACGTGTCGGGTCTGACTCGTGTGATCGCCGTCGATCCGACAGCGCGCACCGCGGACGTGGGCGGCATGTGCACCTACGAAGATCTGGTGGCCGCGACGCTGCCCCACGGTTTGACACCGCTGGTGGTGCCGCAACTGAAGACGATCACCCTGGGCGGCGCGGTCACCGGCCTCGGCATCGAGTCGACGTCCTTCCGTAACGGTCTGCCGCACGAGTCGGTACTGGAATTGGACATCCTCACCGGGGCGGGAGAGGTGGTCACCGCCTCGCCCGTCGAGCACGAAGACCTCTACCGCGCCTTCCCCAACTCGTACGGCACGCTCGGCTATGCGGTGCGCCTATGCATTGAACTGGAACCGGTACATCCTTTTGTCGCGCTTCGGCATCTGCGGTTCCACTCGCTCACCGACCTGGTCGCGGCGATTGATCGCCTCACCGTGACCGGCGCAGGGGACGGTGAGCGCGTGGACTACCTTGACGGCGTGGTGTTCAGTGCCGACGAGAGCTACCTGACTGTGGGTACCCAGACCACGACATCCGGCCCGGTGAGCGACTACACCGGACAACAGATCTACTTTCGCTCCATTCGGCACGATGACGGCATCACGCACGACCGGCTCACGATCCACGACTACCTGTGGCGGTGGGACACGGACTGGTTCTGGTGCTCGGAGGCGTTCGGCGCTCAGCGTCCGTGGATCCGCCGACTCTGGCCGCAAACGTTTCGGCGCAGCAGCTTCTATTGGAAGTTGATGCGCTTCGAGCGGCGATTCCGGATCGGGGATCGCATCGAACGACTACGCGGCCGTCCACCCCGCGAACGCGTCGTGCAGGACGTCGAGGTGCCGATCGAGGGGTGCGCGGATTTCCTGGACTGGTTCCTCGCCACGGTGCCGATCGCGCCGATCTGGCTGTGCCCGCTGCGGCTGCAGGGGGATAGCTGGCCGCTCTATCCGATGGCGCCGCAGCAGACCTACGTCAACATCGGTTTCTGGTCCACGGTGCCGCTGGGGTCCTCCGACGGGGAGACGAACCGTCTGATCGAACGCACGGTCAGCAACTTTCACGGGCACAAATCGCTGTATTCCGAGTCCTACTATTCTTCGGAAGAATTCGACGAACTCTATGGCGGTGAAACCTATCGCACCGTGAAGAGGCGGTATGACCCCGATTCACGACTCCTCGACCTCTTCGCGAAGGCGGTGCAACGACGATGACCACGTACAAGGGACATCCGCCGGAGAAAGCGGAAACGGCAGGGAGGTCGGTCACACCGGGAAAGCTCACACTTGCCCAGATCCTGGAGATCCTTGCCGGCGGACGCCTCCCGCTCAGAGTCACCGCCTACGACGGCAGTTCGGCCGGTCCGATGGACGCACCGCTGGGGCTCGAGTTGAAGACGCCGCGCGGCACGACCTATTTGGCCACGGGCCGCGGCGATCTGGGTCTGGCTCGCGCCTACATCGCCGGCGACCTTGCAGTGCACGGGGTGCACCCCGGCGACCCCTACGAGCTGTTGAAGGCTCTCGCCGGCGAACTGGTCTTCACGCTGCCCTCGCCGCGAGTGACGGCCAGCATCCTCCGCTCCATCGGCGCCCGGCACCTCCGCCCCATCGCGCCGCCGCCGCAGGAGGGGTCGCCGCGCTGGCGCCGCGCCGTCGGGGGACTCCGGCACAGCAAGATCCGAGACGCGGAAGCGATCCATCACCACTACGACGTGTCGAACAGCTTCTACGAATGGGTTCTCGGGCCGTCGATGACCTACACCTGTGCGTGCTACCCGGACCCCGAGGTGTCGCTCAACGAGGCACAGGAGAACAAGTACCGGCTGGTGTTCGAGAAGCTGCGGCTCGGGCCGGGCGACCGGCTGCTCGACGTCGGATGCGGCTGGGGCGGCATGGTGCGCTACGCAGCCCGCCGCGGAGTCGCGGCCACCGGCGTGACGCTGTCGGAACAGCAGGCCGCGTGGGCCCGGCAGGAAATCGTCGAGGAGGGTCTGACCGCCCTGGCCCAGGTGCGCCACGGCGACTACCGCGACGTCGCAGAGACAGGTTTCGATGCCGTGTCGTCGATCGGGCTGCTTGAGCACATCGGAGTGCGCAACTATCCGTCGTACTTCGGCTTCCTGCAATCCCGGCTGCGCCCCGGCGGATTGCTGCTCAACCACTGCATCACCCGGCCGGACAACCGCTCCGAACCGTCCACGCGCGGGTTCATCGACCGCTACGTCTTCCCCGACGGGGAGCTTGCCGGCTCGGGCCGCGTCATCAGCTCGGCACAGGACGTCGGCCTGGAGGTGGTGCACGACGAGAATCTGCGCCTGCACTACGCGCTGACCCTGCGCGACTGGTGCGGCAATCTCGTCGAGCACTGGGATGAGGCCGTCGCCGACGTGGGGCTGCACACCGCAAAGGTGTGGGGGCTGTACATGGCCGGGTCACGACTCGCGTTCGAGACGGGAGGGATCCAGCTGCATCAGATCCTGGCGGTCAAGCCTGAAGCAGATGGCGATGCCGGCGATCTACCGCTGCGACCGTGGTGGACGCCCTAGTTGACGGTGTTTACGTCTGGCCACGTTCAGGTCGCGTGCTCCGGCACGACTTTGGCCGTTTCTCTCCGTGTGTTCGACGTCCGTTGTCCCGATGGGAGCCGAGGAGTACTTTCTTCAGAGGCGGGGCGGGATGCTGGCTCACCCGATGCCAGTCGGGCCGTCCCTTGTTGAAAGGAAGACTCATGAAACGCATAGTGCTTGGGTGCGTTGTCGCCATCGGACTCATCTTCGTGGGCGCCACTTCAGTTCAGGCTGGAGAGACCAGTGGCAACGGCAGTCCGGTGCCCGGTGCAGGGAAAGCCAGTTCGGCCTGCGCCTATTCGGGCCGAGACCTCCCCGACGCGCAAGAGAACCAGCCGCCCGAATTCAACGACGACTTCGTCACGGACGGGCGCGTCCAGAGTTACGGGCGGTACGTCAGCCACGGCTTCAAAGACCTGGTGCCCAGCCCGGGCGTAGCCTGCCGCGGCAACGTGGAGTTCGAGGAATAGGCTGCGCAACCTGTGGTTCATTCCAGTTTGGGCAATAAAATAGGCCACACAATCGAAACCGATTGTGTGGCCTATTCACCGTGCGAAATCCGGAGATCAACCGGTTTTGTTATTGTGTGCCCGAGGGGGGACTTGAACCCCCACGCCCATAAGGGCACTAGCACCTCAAGCTAGCGCGTCTGCCATTCCGCCACCCGGGCCGGGTGTTTCAGCAGTCGTTCCCGGCCGCCGAATAGATAATCTAGCACGGATTTTGCGGCCCTCCCGCCGCGCCCATCGTCACCGTTCGGCGAAGAGGCCCGGTAGCGTGACAGGCATGCTTTCCACTGCTGACAACACCCCGGCCGACGATGCACTGGACCTCACGGCCACGATCGCCCGCGATCTCATCCGTTTCGACACAACGAATTATGGTGAGGGCCGTTCGAACGGTGAAACGGATGCCGCCGAGTACGTCGAGGCGAACCTGCGGGCTCTGGGCCTGGCCCCGCGGCTGTTCGATTCCGAACCGGGGCGCACGAGTGTCGTCGTGCGCGTACCGGGTCGCGACAGCAGCCGCGGCGCGCTCGTGGTCCACGGCCACCTCGACGTCGTCCCCGCCGACCCGGACGCCTGGTCGGTGGACCCGTTCGCCGGCGTGATCAAGGACGGACTGCTGTGGGGCCGCGGAGCCGTGGACATGAAGAACATGGATGCCATGATGCTCGCGTCGCTCCAAGACATCCTCGGTTCCCACCAGGAACCGGCCCGGGACCTGGTCGTGGCGTTCTTCGCCGACGAGGAGGCCGGGGGAGTGCTCGGCTCGCACTACCTCGTCGACACCCACCCGGAGCTCTTCCATGGTGCCACCGAGGCCATCAGCGAGGTCGGCGGGTATTCGATCACGCTCGGCGGCCAGCGCGCCTACCTGCTGCAGACGGGCGAGAAGGCCCTGATCTGGATCAAGCTGGTGGCGCGGGGCGACGCAGCCCACGGATCCCGGCTGATCCACAACAACGCCGTGACCCGGCTGGCCGAGGCGGTCGCCAAGGTCGGTCGGCGCGAGTGGCCCATCCGACTGACCGACACCACCACGCAGCTGCTGACGGAGCTGGCCCGGGTGCTCGGCGTCGACCCGCAACGTGTCGGTCCCGACGAACTGGCCCTCGCCACCGGCACGGCCTCCGGCTTCATCCAGGCGAGCCTGCGCACCACGACCAATCCCACCGTTCTGCAGGCCGGGTACAAGCACAACGTCATCCCGGACCGGGCCGAGGCGCTCATCGACATCCGCACCCTGCCCGGAGACGAGGACGCCGTGCTCGCCGAAGTGGCCGCGCTGGTCGGCCCCGACATCGAGATCGTGATCATGCACCGCGACATCGGCCTCGAGACAGAGTTCGGCGGGCCCCTCGTCGACGCCGTCGTCGAGACCCTCGGCCGGCACGATCCGGGCGCCCCCGTGCTGCCCTACCTGCTCTCCGCCGGCACGGACAACAAGGCCCTCAGCACCCTCGGGATCAAAGGCTACGGCTTCGCCCCGCTCAAGCTCCCCGCCGACCTTGATTTCCCGGCGATGTTCCACGGGGTCGACGAGCGGGTGCCTCTCGACGCATTAGTGTTTGGCAGGCGGGTCCTGACCGACCTGCTCTCGAACTACTGATCAGCAAAAGGGCTTTTTGTGAACTTCATCGACGCACTCATCTTGGGACTCGTGCAGGGACTGACCGAATTCCTCCCGGTCTCCTCCAGCGCCCACATCCGCATCATCGGGGAATTCCTGGGTACCGGCGGCGACCCGGGAGCCCGTTTCACCGCCATCATCCAGATCGGCACCGAGGTCGCCGTGGTGATCTTCTTCTGGCGAGACATCGTGCGCATCATCGGCCAGTGGTCCAAGTCCCTTGTCGGCAAGGTTCCGCGCGCCGACCCGGATGCGCGAATGGGCTGGCTGATCATTCTCGGGTCTCTGCCCATCGTGGTGCTCGGCCTGCTCTTCCAGGATCAGATCGAGTCATCCCTGCGCAACCTGTGGATCACCGCCAGCGTGCTGATCGGCTTCGGCGTTCTGCTCGGCATCGCCGACTACGTCGGGGCCAAGCGCCGCCGGCTGGGCGACCTCACCGTGCCGCACGGCGTCGTCTACGGCTTCGCCCAGGCGCTCGCGCTGATCCCCGGCGTTTCCCGCTCGGGCGGCACCATCACCGCCGGCCTCTTCATGGGCTACGAGCGTGCCGCCGCGGCACGCTATGCCTTCCTGCTGGCGATCCCGGCAGTCCTGGGCAGTGGGTTCTACCAGATGTACAAGGCGATCGCGAAGCCGTGCCTGGACGGCGCGACCAACTGCACGCCGGAGATCTTCGGGCCGTGGGACACCCTGGCGGCCACGGTCGTCGCCTTCGTGGTGGCCCTCTTCGTGATCAAGTTCTTCATGGGCTACATTTCCAAGCACAGCTTCCTCCCGTTCGTGATCTACCGCATCGCGCTCGGCCTCGTGCTGATGGTCCTACTGGTGACAAACACCATCTCCGCCTAGTTAGGCTAGGACGATGCGTGCCTGGAAACGACCCGAAGTTCCGCGACTCCCCGGACAGTCGGGCCCCCCCTGGCTGCACGACACCGCCACCGCGGCCCTGATCGAGGCCCGGCCCAACGACGTCGCCCGCCTGTACGTGTGCGGGATCACCCCCTACGACGCCACGCACCTCGGCCACGCGGCCACCTACCTGGCGTTCGACACTCTGCAGCGGGTCTGGCTGGATGCCGGTTACCGCGTGCACTACGCGCAGAACGTGACGGATGTCGACGACCCGCTCCTCGAGCGAGCGGCGGCCACCGGCGTCAACTGGAAAGCTCTCGCCGAGTCGCAGGTGGACCTGTTCCGTACCGACATGGAGGCTCTGGCGATCATCCCGCCGAACGACTATGTCGCCGTCACCGAGGTCATCGACGAGATCGCGGTTGCCGTGGCCCAGCTCTGGGACGCTGGCCTCGCC
Organism: Cryobacterium sinapicolor; assembly: GCF_004403465.1. Classification (GTDB taxonomy): domain Bacteria; phylum Actinomycetota; class Actinomycetes; order Actinomycetales; family Microbacteriaceae; genus Cryobacterium; species Cryobacterium sinapicolor. The sequence continues at coordinate 52,828 of NZ_SOGQ01000042.1, forward strand.
TACCCGGTCCCCGTGGAACCGGCCGCCGAGGGCGCACCCGAGCCGACGGATCCTGCCGGGTCCGACATCTATTTCGACATCGAGGCCGCCCAGCGTGCGAGCTCGTGGACGCTCGGCGACGAGAGCAATCTCAATTCGGACGCCATGCTCACCCTGTTCTCCGAACGCGGCGGAGATCCGGACCGCCCGGGCAAGCGGGACGTGCTCGACCCGCTGCTCTGGCGCACGGCCCGCCCGGGAGAGCCGACCTGGGCGTCGCGCGTCGGTTCCGGCCGCCCAGGCTGGCACATCGAGTGTTCGGTCATCGCCCTGAAGGAACTCGGCACGGACTTCACGGTGCAGGGCGGCGGCAGCGACCTGATCTTCCCGCACCACGATATGAGTGCGGGGCACGCGGCAGCCCTGTCCGGGCATCCGCTGGCCGGCGTCTACAGCCATACCGGCATGGTCGCCTACCAGGGCGAGAAGATGAGCAAGTCGCTCGGCAACCTCGTGCTCGTGTCCACACTGCGCGCCGAGGGAACCGACCCGCGAGCCATCCGCCTCGCCCTGCTCGACCAGCACTACCGCACCGACTGGGAGTGGACAGACGCCCACCTCCGAGCGGCGGAGTCCCGTCTCGCTGCCTGGACCGGCGCGTTCGGTGCAGCCGCCCCGGCCGGCACCGGGACAGCCCACGAGGTCGTCGCCCAGCTGAGGGCTGCTCTGGCCGCGGACCTCGACACACCCGCGTCACTGGCGGTTGTGGACGCCGCCGCGCACGCAGGGGTCGACGACCCGCCGTTGGTCGCCCTGGCCGTCGACGCGCTGCTCGGCGTAGCTCTCTAGGCCGGGCGGGGCCCGTCGGGCCCCGCCCGGCCCTCGCCGGGGCCGTCCCGCCCATCGCCCCGCTTGCGCAGGTATTTCTCGAATTCCTGCGCGATCGCCTCACCGCTGGCCTCCGGGGAGTCGACCGTGTCCCGGGCCTGTTCGAGCTGTCCGATATAGGCTGCCATCTCGTCGTCCTCGGCGGCCAGCGTGNAGCTGTCCGATATAGGCTGCCATCTCGTCGTCCTCGGCGGCCAGCGTGTCGATGCCGCTCTGCCAGTCCTCGGCCTCGGTGACCAGGTCGCCGCGCGGGATGACGACGTCGATGATCTCTTCAAGCTTGTCGATCAGGGCGAGCATCGCCTTCGGCGACGGCGCGTTGTGCACGTAGTGGGGAACGGATGCCCAGATCGACAGGGTCGGGATGCCGACCTCTTCCGCGGCGATCGCGAGCACGCTCAGGATACCGACGGGGCCTTCGTAGGTGCTGCGCTCGATCTGCAGTTCGGCGCGCACCTGCGGGTTGTCACTGGACACGAAGATGGAGATCGGGCGAGTGTGGGGGACATCGGCCAGCATCGCTCCGAGGAACACGATCCCGCCGACGTCCGCTGCCAGTGCGGCGTCGAGGATCTCCGCGGCGAATCCCTTCCAACTGCGGGACGGTTCCGTTCCGAGAAGCAGATAGATGTTTCCGGCGTTCGTGCCGCTGACCCGCAGCTGCGCGTCGACGGCGAGGGGAACTCCCGCCCCAGCGGGGGTCGTCGGGCCGTAGAGTATGGCGCCCGGCCACTCGAGCTTGCGTCGGCCGTCCTCGCCGCCGGCCGAAATGGTCGGCCGGTTGAACTGGTAATCGAAGTAGATCTCGGGGTCGATTTCCGCGATCGGGGAGACATCCAGCAGGTCCTTCAGGGTGCCCACGGCGCCGGTTGCCGCCTCACCGGCGTCATTCCAGCCCTCGAACGCCACCACCAGGAGGCGCCCGTTGAGGAACCCATTAGCCTCTGTCACTGTCTGAAACCTCTTTCGACGGGGTGCCCCACGTGGCGCACCATCCATCAAGGATAGGCGGTGCCCTCTACACTTGAACTCCGTGAACGCGATCCGAGTCAATTCCCCCCTGCCCGCGGCCGTGCTTTGGGACATGGACGGCACCATCGTGGACTCCGAGCCCTACTGGATGCGCGCCGAGACGGAATTGGTCGAGTCCTTCGGCGGCGTCTGGTCGCACAGCGACGCCATGCTGCTGGTCGGCTCCGGCCTCGAGGGCTCCGCCGTCATCTTGCAGAATCGGGGCGTCGACCTGTCCGGCAACGTCATCGTGCACCGACTCACCAGTCGTGTCCAGGAACTCCTCAGCACCCATGGCGCCCCGTGGCGGCCCGGCGCCCTCGAACTGCTCGCGCAGCTCAAGACCGCCGGCGTTCCCATGGCGCTGGTCACCATGTCGCAGCAACGGATGGCACGCCAGATCGCCGAACTCGTCGGATTCACCGCCTTCGACACCATCATCGCCGGCGATATGGTCACGCACAGCAAGCCGCACCCGGAGGCGTACCTGACGGCTGCCGGGCTGCTTGGAGTCAACCCAGAGCAGTGCATCGCGGTCGAGGACTCCATTCCGGGGATCGCGGCCGCCGTGGCATCCGGGGCCGTCGTCATCGGCGTCCCGCACATGGTGTCCCTGCCCGAGAGCGCGCATTACGACCTGTGGCCGACCCTCGCCGGTCGAACCCTGGATGGCGTCACCGCGCTTTATACCGCCCGACGCGGCTCCGTCGAAAGCTCCCCGGCCCTGACCGACTCCGAATGACCCGAGAACAAGGACGTAACCCACGCATGAGCGACAACCAGGTCATCCAGAACAGCGGACCCTTCCGGATCGGCGACCGGGTGCAGCTGACCGGACCCAAGAACAAACTGAACACGATCACGCTCGAACCAGGCAAGGTCTTCCACACCCACCGGGGCATCCTTGCCCACGACGACATCATCGGCCTCCCCGACGGCTCGGTCGTCACGAACAACGTCGGCGTGGAACACCTCGCCCTGCGCCCGCTGCTCAACGACTTCGTGATGTCGATGCCCCGCGGTGCTGCCATCATCTATCCCAAGGACGCAGCCCAGATCATCGCCCAGGCGGACATCTTCCCGGGGGCGACCGTGGTGGAGGCCGGCGTCGGATCCGGTGCCCTGTCGCTCTGGCTGCTTCGCGCCATCGGCCCTGCCGGACGGCTGGCCTCCTTCGAACGTCGCAGCGAATTCGCGGATGTCGCCCGCGACAACATCGCGACCTTCCTCGGGTTCGATCCCGCCAACTGGAGCATCACGCTCGGCGACCTCGCGGACACGCTGCCCGACACCATGCCGGCCCAGAGCGTCGACCGGGTCGTGCTCGACATGCTCGCACCCTGGGAATGCCTGGGATCCGTCTCGGACGCGCTCAAGCCCGGGGGAGTGCTGCTCTGCTACGTGGCCACGGTGACCCAGCTCTCGCGGGTGGCCGAGGCCATCCGTGCGACCGGTCTGTACACGAATCCGGACTCGAACGAGACCATGGTTCGTGGCTGGCACGTCGAGGGTCTTGCCGTGCGGCCCGATCACCGGATGATCGGACACACGGGCTTCCTGATCACAGCCCGCCGTCTCGCCCCGGACACGATCCTGCCGGAGCTGAAGCGACGGCCGTCGAAGACCGACTTCTCCGATGCCGATGTGGAGGCCTGGACTCCGGGCGCCCTCGGTGAACGGAGTGTCAGCTCGAAGGTCATGCGCAAGCGCGTCCGGATCGCGGAGACCGGCGCAGCCATCTCCAAGGCTCGCGATCTCGACGCGGGGGAACCCGACGACCTCGCACCCGACGCCCGTTAGGATGATGTCGGCCTGCCACTGGCCTCGAATTCGCCCCTGTCCCGCACAATCACTTGCCCCACACTGAAATGAGATCCCGTGCGTAGAGCTCCTGCACTCATCGCCTCCGCTGGCCTGCTGGTCGCGGTCCTGACCGGCTGCAGCACCCCCGTCGACGCCGCGGACTGCGAGGCTTCGGTCTCGGAGGGGGCGGCGTCGAAGCTCGTGTCGGCGTCGGGTGAATTCGGCTCCGCGCCGACGGTGGACTTTCCGACGCCGTTGAAGACGGACACGACTCAGGTCAGCGAGGTCATCGCCGGTACGGGAATCGGCCTCGTCCCGGAACAACTGGTCAAGCTCGACCTCAGCCTGTACAACGGCACAACGGGCGCGCTGATCAGTGAGGGCGAATACGACGGTGCCAACCAGGCCAGCATCGTCCTCGACGACGAGCAGACCCTCCCGGGGCTGGCGTCGGGCCTCGAATGCGCCCAGGTCGGATCCCGGCTGGCCCTCATCGTCTCTCCGGACGACGGGCTCGGCCCGGCCGGCGGAGACGCCAACAGCGGTATCGGTGCCGACGACTCCCTGGTCTTCGTGATCGACGTCGTACGAGCCAACCTGCTTCGGGCCGACGGTGCCAACCAGCCGGTCGCGAGCGGTCTTCCCTCCGTTGTCCTGGCGACCGACGGAACCCCCGGCCTCACGATTCCGTCGAGCGAGCCACCGACCGATCTCAAGATCGGCGTTCTCAAGAAGGGCGCCGGCGAGGAGATCGAGGAAGGCGACACCGCGACTCTGCACTACACGGGCGTGCTCTGGAACGAGAAGACCGTCTTCGACTCCAGCTGGCAGGCCGGGAAACCAGCCGAGTTCCTGATCGCGGACGGATCCAAGACCGAGGGCGGGCTGATCCCCGGGTTCGCCCAGGCCGTCATCGGCCAGACCGTCGGTTCGCAGGTCATCGCCGTCATCCCACCCGATCAGGCCTACGGAGACGAAGCATCGCAGACAATCCCTGCGGGTTCGACGCTCGTGTTCGTCGTCGATATCCTCGGCGTGAACTGAGCCTCGGCGTCGAAGCGGCGGTTAGACTCGCAGCGTGTCGTCCACCACTCAGAAGAACAGCCGCGTTTCGGTAGAAGAACGCCTGTTCAGCCTTGTACTTGCGCTCATCGCAACGGAAATCGGGTTGACCAAGGCCGATATTCTGTCCACAGTCCAGGGGTACCGCCAGCGCTACCTCCCCGGCGGCGACAACTCCAGTCTGGAGCGGCAGTTCGAGCGCGACAAAGACGACATCCGCGAACTGGGCATTCCCCTTGAGGTGGTGGAGCCACCGGACGATCCCGGAAGCAACCACCACCTGCGATACCGCATTCCCAAGGGTCTCTACGAGCTGCCGATGGACGTGGTATTCAGCCCGGACGAGCTGATGCTGCTGAAGCTGGCCGCGACGGTCTGGCGGGAGGGCTCCCTGTCAGCGGAGTCCCGGCGGGCCATGACGAAACTGCACGCGCTGGGCATCGACTCGAGTGATCCCGTGCTCGGCTACTCGCCGTCCCTCCGCGTGCGAGAAGCGTCCTTCGAACCGCTCAGCAAAGCAATGGATCGTGGTCAGGTTGTCGCCTTCCTCTATCTGAAGCCCGGCGAGGCGGCCGCCCGCCGCCGCCAGGTCGAGCCTCGCGCCATGGTGCTGCATGACGGACGCTGGCACCTGTTCGGCACCGACCAGGATGCCGCGGCCACCCGCACCTACCTGCTCTCCCGCATCGTCGGGCCGGTGGTGACCGTTCCCGGCGCGTCATTCGAAGCCCACGGAGAAGGCCAGGGGCAGACTGCCCTCAGCGAGCTCGAGGCGCTGTGGATCGCCAACGTCGCCGTGATCTCCGCCCGGCCGGGGAGCGATGCCGCGTTGCGACTGGCGAAGCGACACGCGCCGGGAGAAATCCCGGCGAACGCGGACGCATCCGCCCTGCATCTGAACTACACCGACCTCAACGTGCTCGCCGATGAGCTCGCCGGCTACGGCCCGGAGGTTCTGGTGCACTCGCCCGCACTCCTACGCGCGGCGGTGCGGTCGAGACTGATCAGCGTGCGGGATGCCCACACCGATTCCGATTCCGATGTGAATCCGCACCCGGACGCGTCGACGGAGGCCGGCGCATGATCGGCGGTCAGGCACTCGGAGCATCCGACAAGCTGACCTTCCTGCTGGCGCTGGTTCCCTTCCTGATGGACCATGACCGCATCAGCGTGACCGAGGTCTCCGAGCACTTCGGGGTGGCACCCGACCGGGTGCGCGACGCGGTCAACCTTATCGCGGTCTCCGGCATCCCGGGGGAGACCCGGCAATATCTGCACGGCGACCTGTTCGATATCCACTGGGACGAGTTCGAAGCCAACGACGTCATCGTGCTCACCCATCTCGTGGCGATCGACGACTCGCCTCGCTTCTCCGCCCGGGAGGCCGCCGCGCTGATCGCCGGTCTGCAGTACCTGTCGTCGCTTCCGGAGAACGCCGACGTCGACGCGATCGCCTCGCTGATGGCGAAACTCACCCGCAGTGCCTCGGCCGCTCCCAGCCAGGTTGCCGTGTCCGGAACGGATGCCCGCAGCAGCATCACGGTCGTACAGGCCGCAGTCCGCGACGGAGTCCAGATCGAGTTCGACTACCTGAATGCCCGTGGCGAGCATGAGCGTCGCCTGGTCGACCCATGGCGCATCCAGTCCGTCGACAGTGACTGGTACCTGCGCGGCTGGTGCCATCTTCGCGAAGCGGCGCGCACCTTCCGCCTCGACCGGATGAGTGATCTGCACGCGACCGACGTGCCGACCAGCCTCCGGTCTGCCGACGCTGGGCCGAGCGAGTCCCTCTTCGAGGGCTCCGCCTCCGACCTCGACGTGACGGTCGAGCTTCCGACGTCGGCCGTGCCGCTGCTCGCCGACTACGCCCCGCACGGTGCCGCCGGTGCGCCGGGGGACCGCGTGCGCCGAACACTGCGGGTGGCGCACTTCCACGGCCTCAAACGTCTCGTCTCCGGCCTCGCCGGAGTCGTGGAAGTGGTTGCCCCTGCCGACGCCCGCGTGGTCGTCCGCGACTGGGCCGCCGCCGGGGCAGCCCGCTATGACGAGGCCGAACCGACTGACGTGGGGAAGTAGACGATGCCCTGGTGGTCGTGGGTTCTGATCTGGACCGGCCTCGTGCTCGGCCTGCTCGCTATGCTGGCCTGGTTCGGGTTCGCCCTGTTCAAGAAGGTCCGGGGGACGGTGAGAGCCCTCCAGGAACTCGGCGATCTGGTCTCGGACGTCACTGGGGGGCAGGAGGCTCCGGCTCCGGACCGATTCCGACCGGCCATCTTCACGGACCTCGCAGACCTCTACTTCGCTCTCGAGCTGGTTCAGCGCGATCGTGGGCAGCGTCGGCAGCGTCGGCGGGATTCCTTGATCGCCAGAGGTAAACTAGTCACAACTCGCCCATTGACCCAGAGGACAGATACTGATGCTTAACAACCTGACCGGATGGCACTTCCTGATCATCCTCGTCATCGTTCTGCTTCTGTTCGGTGCGCCCAAGCTTCCGGCTCTCGCCCGCAGCCTCGGACAGTCGATGAAGATTTTCAAGAACGAGATCAAGAGCGATAAAGAAGATGCCGAGACGACTGGCAGCGCTGACGACTCTTCGAAGGCCGCCGGCACAGCCGACCCGACCACGAAGTCGTAAGTCCCGTGGCGGGGCGAACCCCTCGGCGCACGGCAACTGATGGAAAAATGTCGCTGGGGCAACATCTGCTGGAGCTGCGCAAGCGGCTTTTTCTTGCCGCGGCCGGAATCCTGGTCGGAGCGATCGTCGGCTGGTTCCTCTCCGATTTCGTGTGGGACGCCCTGCGCGAACCCATTTACGCCATCATCGAGGCGCAGGACCGCAAGGCCCAGCTGAACTACCCGGACATCACCAGCGCTTTCGACCTGAAGTTGAAGATCGCCTTCTACGTGGGTCTCGTCGTGTCCAGCCCGGTCTGGCTCTATCAGATCTTCGCCTTCCTGGTTCCGGGCCTCACCCGCGTCGAGAAGCAGTACACCTTCGGCTTCCTGTTCACCGCCATTCCGCTTTTTCTGGCGGGCTGCGCCGCCGGCTGGTTCGTCCTCCCGAACATCGTCGGGCTGATGACGGGGTTCGCGCCCAAGGAAGACGCCGCGCTCATCGTCGCGCAGAGCTACCTCGATTTCGTGTTGAAGCTCATGATCGCGATCGGCGTCGCCTTCGTGCTGCCCGTCTTCATCGTTCTGCTCAACCTGGCTGGCGTGATCAGCGCCCAGTCGATCATCAAATCGTGGCGAATCGCCGTGCTGCTGATCACCCTGTTCACCGCGATCGCCACCCCCGCGGCCGACGTGATCTCGATGTTCCTGCTTGCCATCCCGATGGTGGTGCTCTACTTCGCCGCCTATGGGATCGCGTACCTCCACGATCGGCGTGCCGCCCGGCGTGCCCGTGCCCTCGAACAGGAGCTGGCGCTCTGAGCGCATCCGATGACCTATCTTGAATCGCCCGCGGAACGCTATGCCGCCTCTCGAGCCCGCGCCGGCCGGCCCCGCCTGGAGTCATTCCGCGCCGGGCTCCGCTTCGAATTGGATCCGTTCCAGCTGGCCGCCTGCGCGTCCCTCGAAGACGGCAACAGTGTCCTGGTCGCCGCGCCCACGGGCGCCGGCAAGACCCTGATCGCGGAGTTCGCGATCCACCTGGCGATGCAGAGCTCCCGGAAGAAGGTCTTCTACACCGCCCCGATGAAGGCGCTGAGCAACCAGAAGTTCCAGGAGCTCGTCGCGGAATACGGTGCGGATGCCGTGGGCCTACTCACCGGTGATACAAACGTGAATCCTCAGGCCCGCATCGTGGTCATGACGACCGAAGTGCTGCGCAACATGCTCTACGCCGATTCGGACCTGCTCACGAACCTCGCCTTCGTCGTGCTGGACGAGGTCCACTTCCTCGCCGACAAATTCCGCGGCGCCGTCTGGGAAGAGGTCATCATCCACCTGCCCCAGGATGTGCGCATGGTCTCGCTCAGCGCCACGGTCTCCAACGCCGAAGAATTCGGCGACTGGCTGCAGGCCGTCCGCGGCGAGACGGATGTCATCGTGTCCGAGGAGCGACCGGTTCCGCTCGAACAGCATGCACTGGTCAAGAGCAAAATGCTCGACCTCTTCGACGCGGCCGGGCTGGCCGGGACTCACCGCGTGAACCCGGAGCTGGTGCGGCTGGCCCAATCGGGCGGGCGCGCACCAGCACCCCGCTCGGCGAACGGGCGTCGGGGCGGCGGACGCGACGGAGACCGTGATCGCGGCCGGGGAACCCAGCCGCGCGGCGGTTTCGAACCGGGCCGGATGGATCGCTCCGAGATCGTGCGTCTGCTCGAGGGCAAGCACCTCCTCCCGGCGATCTTCTTCATCTTCAGTCGCGTCGGCTGCGACCAGGCGGTCCGCCAGGTGCTGCGGGCCGGCGTGCGTCTGACCGATGCGCGGGAGCGCGAGGAGATCCGTCAGATCGTCGATGAGCGCTGCCGGACGCTGCTCGACGAGGACCTCGGTGTGCTCGGCTATTTCGAATGGCTCGACGGCCTCGAGCGGGGCGTCGCCGCCCACCACGCCGGCCTGCTGCCTGCGTTCAAGGAGGTCGTGGAGGAGCTGTTCCAGAAGAAGCTCGTGAAGGCTGTCTTCGCGACGGAGACCCTGGCGCTGGGCATCAACATGCCGGCCCGCACGGTGGTGCTCGACAAGCTCGAGAAGTTCAACGGTGAGGCCAGAGTGCCGATCACCCCGGGGGAGTACACCCAGTTGACCGGACGGGCCGGGCGCCGCGGCATCGACATCGAGGGCCACTCGGTGATCCAGTGGGCATCCGGACTCGACCCTCAGACGGTCGCGTCCCTTGCCTCCCGGCGTACCTATCCGCTCAACTCCAGCTTCAAACCGACCTACAACATGACCGTCAACCTGATCGACCAGTTCGGTCGGGAACGCACGCGTGAGGTGCTCGAGTCCTCGTTCGCCCAGTTCCAGGCCGATCGGGCCGTCGTCGATCTGGCCCGTAAGGTACGCCAGCAGGAGGAATCCCTGGCCGGGTTCTCTCTGTCCATGGTCTGCCACCTGGGTGATTTCATCGAGTATTCCGCCATACGCCGGAACCTTACCGATGTCGAGCGCCAGAATGCGGCGGGGGAGACCGGCGCTCGTGCGGCGCGAGAACGCCGCCAGCGCGAGCTCGGCAGCCTGCGCCGCCGCATGCGCGAGCACCCCTGCCATAGCTGCCCGGAGCGCGAGCAGCACGCACGGTGGGCGCAGCGCTGGTGGAAGCTGAAACGCGACACGGATGCCCTGACCCAGCAGATCACGACGCGCACCGGTGCCGTGGCTCGCGTCTTCGACCGCGTGACCGAAGTCCTCGTGGGCTACGGCTATCTCCTCGCGGGTCCCGACGGCACCGTCACGCTCAGTTCGAGCGGCCTCATGCTTCGGCGCATCTACGCGGACCGCGACCTGCTCGTGGCGGAATCGCTGCGCCGGGGCCTGTGGAACGACCTCGATCCAGCGGGTCTGGCCGCCATGGCCTGCGCTCTCGTGTTCGAGCCCCGCCGCGAGGAGGGTCTGATCGACGAACGATACCTGCCCAAGGGTGCCTTCCGTGAGGCCCTGCGCGAGACCCAGGAGTTGTGGAGTCGCCTCGACGACCTCGAACGCGACCACAAGCTTCCCGGCAGTAACCCCCTCGCGGTGGGACTCAGCCTGGCGATGTGGAAGTGGGCGCGAGACGGCTCGCTCATCGACGTCCTGGATGAGGCCGAAATGGCGGCTGGCGACTTCGTGCGGTGGACCAAGCAGACCATTGACCTGCTGGATCAACTCTCCGTCGTGGCCGACGACCCGGTCGGCCGCATGGCTCGTAAGGCCATGGATGCGATCCGTCGTGGGATCGTGGCCTACTCATCGGTCGCTTAGGCTGTTGACGTGATTTCGGGGACCCTCCGGCCGCCGGCCCTCCCGTTGCCGGCCGCTGTTTTGCTCGCGGCCTTGGCCGGGGCCATCCTGGACGCCGGGTTCCCCGATCGCTCGTGGTGGATCCTGGCCCCGGTCGGGGTCTTCCTCATGCTCTTGGCCCTGCTGGGGCGTGGTTTCTGGTCCGGCCTGCTGATCGGGATGGTGGCCGGAGCGTCGTTCTGGTTGATCCATATCAGCTGGCTGACGCTCTATCTCGGGCCCGTGCCGTGGTTGGCGCTGGCCGGTCTTCAGTCAATTTTCTTCGGCATCAGCCTGGCGCTGATCGGCGTCGTGCTCGAAGTGGGGCCGCGGGTGTGGCCGACCACCCTGGGCCGCCTCGGCGTGGTGCCGGTGGTCGTGGCCGGGATGTGGACGGCGCGGGAGGCTCTCGCCTCCGTGTGGCCGTACGGCGGTTTCGCCTGGGGCCGGATGGCCATCTCCCAGTCCGAGAGCCCGTTCAATTCGCTCGTGGCGTGGGTCGGCATGTCGGGGCTCAGCTTCGTCCTGGTCTGGCTCTGCGCCCTGGCCTTGCAGCTGCTTCGCGAAACCCCGGTTCGGTTCACCGTGCGGGCGGGCATCGCCGCGGGGGCGATCGCGGCCCTGCTGGTCGTCCCGGCCTGGCCCATGGTTCAGACGGGCGAGGCACGTCTGGCGGCCGTCCAGGGGGCGTCCGATGCCGGTCTGTTCGCACGCTACTCGCCGGGGCAGATTCTGGCGGATCACACGTCGGCGACCCTGGCCGTGATCGACGAGGACGTCGACTTCGTCGTGTGGCCGGAGAACGCCAGCGACATCGACCCGCTTCGGTCGGCGGATGCCGCGAGGAACCTTGACTTCCTCAGCCGCGAAATGGGCGTGCCGATCATCGCGGGCACGATCACGCAGCGCGACAACAAGTTCTACAACAGTTCCCTACTGTGGCAGGAGGGGGAGGGCGCCGTCGACATCTACGACAAGGTGCACCCGGTTCCCTTCGCTGAGTACATGCCGGACCGGGCGTTCTGGCGGCCGTTCGCCCCCGAACTGATCGATTTGATCGCGCGCGACTACTCCATCGGAACCCGGGACAATGTCTTCGATATCAACGAGATCAGAGCGGGGATCGCAATCTGCTTCGACATTGCCGACGACCAGCTCGTGCAGGAGATGGTGGATGACAGGGCAGAGATCATTCTCGCCCAGACGAACAACGCTGATTTCGGCCGTACCGACGAAAGCGTTCAGCAGCTGGCCATCGCCCGGCTCCGGGCCATCGAGGCCGGGCGCACGGTCGTCAACATCTCGACCGTGGGCACCAGCGCCATCATCACCCCGGACGGAGCCACCCTCGACAGCCTGCCGACCTGGTTGCCCGGGGCGATGGTGCAAACGGTTCCGCTGAGCGACACGGTCACCCCGGCAATGGCGGCGGGGCGGTCACTCGAGTGGCTGGTGTCCGGCATGGGCCTGGCGGGGCTGGTGCTGTGCTCCGTTAACGCACTACGCGCCCGACGGAATCGGGCGCGTAGTGCGTGATTGTGATCAGTTCTGGGCGAGAGAGGCGGCCGGTCAGGCCCCGATCTTCTGCTGTCCGCGACGCTCCCGCAGGAACGTCAGCCGTTCTTCGAGGAGTTCCTCGAGCTCGGCTCGCGTGCGACGCTCCAGAAGCATGTCCCAGTGCGTACGGGGTACTTTCTCGTCGGAGTGGTCGACCGTCACCGGCTTGGAGTCAACCAGCCGGGTTGCTGTCTGTGAACAGAAACGACACTCCCATTCGTCAGGGGCTTCCGCCTCTGCCGAGAAGATCATGACCGTCTCCCGTGCGCACGTTGCACACAAATACGTGTGGCTAACTCGTGGTGAAAAGGTCACGCCCTCTTCGCTTTGAAGGCTTTGTGCGCCTAACCTCATGCCACGCAAACTGCGATCCGCCATCGTGTGGTCTCCTCTCGCGATGCAACTCTCAGGTATAAACCATCAAGCTGGACGTTATCTTTCCGTTATCTGACTTCTCGGAGACAACTCTCAGGTTCGCGCGTTGATGATGGCCGCTGCCAGGTCGCACCGGTCGGTGACGAGCCCGTCGACGCCCAGGTCCAGGAGCCGGATCATGGACTCTGGCTCGTTGATGGTCCAGACGTGGACCTCGACCCCGGCCGCGTGCATGCCGCGGATGAAGCGGGGCGTGAGAATACGAAGAAACCGCACCGACTCCGGCACCTGCACGGCGGCACAGCCCCTCAGGGTGTGCCGCAGGGGAGCCGACCCGCCCAATTCGGCGGCCAGGGCGGCACGCAGCAGGACCGAGGCGGAAGCCGATGTGGCTACCCCGGGGAGCAGTGCCTTCGTTCGACGCCGGCGGGTCTCGGAGAAGGAGGTGATCAGGACGCGATCGATGGCACCGGCGTCATGGACCGCTGCGGCCGTGGGCTCGATCGCTGCCGTCGACTTCACGTCGATGTTGAACCGGGCCTCCGGAAAAGCGTCGAGTCCCTCACGCAGTGAGGCGAAGGACTGCCCCCTGCCGACACCGATCCGACGCAGCTCGGTCATGGTGAGCTGGTCCAGGCGGATGCGGGTCCCCGCCACGTCATGCTCGGCGTCGTGGCTGAGCACCGCGATCCCGTCATCCGTGGCATGGACATCCGTCTCGAGGTGGGTTGCACCGGCGGCCAGCGCATGCTCGAAGGCCAACAGGGTGTTCTCCGGGGCCTCGAGGCAGAGGCCGCGATGAGCGAAGACACGCGGCCCGACCCCCTCGAGGTACATCGCCGCCTACGGCTCCGTGGTGGCGGGGGACTGGCCGGGGGTAGTCGGGACGGAGCCACCCGCGGCGTGGCCGAACGCTGCACCGATGCCGTTCATCGCCGCGGTGAGTTCGCTGGGCACGATCCACAGTTTGTTCGCGCTGCCCTCCGCCAGCTTGGGGAGCGTCAGCAGGTACTGGTACGCCAGCAGCTTGGGATCCGGGTCGCCGTCATGGATCGCCTTGAACACCGTGGTGATCGCCTCGGCCTCACCCTGCGCGCGCAGCACCGCCGCCTTCGCGTCACCTTCCGCCGACAGAATGGCCGCCTGCCGGGCCCCTTCGGCGGTCAGAATCGCTGACTGCTTCGTGCCCTCAGCGGTCAGGATGACCGCGCGCCGGTCGCGCTCGGCTCGCATCTGCTTCTCCATTGAATCCTGGATGGACAGGGGCGGGTCGATCGCTTTCAACTCCACCCGGCCGACTCGGATGCCCCACTTGCCGGTCGCCTCGTCCAGCACAATCCGCAACTGACCGTTGATGTTGTCGCGGCTGGTCAGCGCCTCTTCGAGGTTGAGGCCGCCGACCACGTTGCGCAGCGTCGTCGTGGTGAGCTGCTCGACCGCGCCCAGGTAGTTCGCGATCTCGTAGGTGGCGGCTCGGGCATCAGTGACCTGGAAGTACACCACTGTGTCGATGGAGACCACGAGATTGTCCTCGGTGATCACCGGCTGTGGGGGGAACGAGACGACTTGCTCGCGCATGTCGAGAAGCGGGCGCACCCGATCGATGAAGGGGACCAGAATGTTCAGGCCCGGCTCGAGCGTCTTGTGATACTTTCCCAGACGCTCGACGACGCCGGCATTGGCCTGAGGGATGATCTTGATCGCCCGAATCAAAACGACGACAACGAACACCCCCAGCACCAGGAGCAGGGCGGCAATGAAGATCTGCCCAATGAATTCACCGGTGGAGAGCACTATGTGATGTTCCTTTCCGAGGGGAGAACGACGGCGGTGGAGCCTTCGATCGCGGCAACGCGAACAATCTCACCGGGTTCGGCGGACTGCGAATCGGTGTCGGGGGAGAGGCGGGCGGTCCACGTCTCGCCGTTGGCCAGTTTGACCATCCCGCCCGAAGGACGAACGGTGGACAGCACCTGCGCCGTCATTCCGAGCAGTGCGGCCACGTTGCTGGGGGTGTGATCGGCACCCTGTCTCATCACCCGCAACAGAAACGGGCGGATGAGCAGGATGAGCAGCACTGAAACCACGGCGGCAGTGACGATCTGGAGCCACCACACGGCTCCCAGTAGGTTCGCTCCCAAGCCGGCGAGGCTGCCGACGGCGATCATCAGAAAGGTGAATTCCAGGGACAACAACTCGATGATCACACAGACGAGAATGAAGACGAGCCACACGATCCACAGGTAGTCGGTCAGGTCAGCCATCAGTTTTGGAACCTCTCACGTGACGTTTCCCTTCCGAAGCTATCACCTGGTCGGCGGCGGAAGCCAAGGCAGGCCGCGGGCGAAGCGGGCCGCGCATGTTGCTAGGCTTGCGTGTCGTGAGCACTGCACCCAAAAATCCCCTCGACGCCGGCTCTCTCACCGGTAAACGCGCCCTTGTCACCGGGTCGTCCCGTGGCGTCGGAGCGGCCACGGTCGGCCTCTTCGCCGAGGCGGGCGCCAGCGTAGCCATCAACTTTCGTAACAAGGAGGCACGGGCGATCAAGGTTGCCGATGCCATTCGTGCCGCAGGCGGTACGGCGGTCACGGTCGGAGCAGACCTGACGGATGGTGCATCCGTCGCGGCCATGTTCGAAATCATCCGTGCGGAGTTCGGCGGCCTCGACATCCTCGTCATGAACGCTTCCGGCGGCATGGAGAGCGGCATGGCCGAGGATTACGCCATGCAGCTGAACCGGGACGCCCAGGTCAACCTGCTCAACGCTGCTCGGCCGTTGCTGGCTCCGGGTTCCCGAGTGGTGTTCGTCACCAGCCACCAGGCACACTTCGTCGAGACCACGACGACCATGGCCGAATACGAGCCGGTCGCCCGCAGCAAGCGCGCCGGGGAGGACGCCCTGCGCGCCCTCATCCCCGAACTCGCGGAGGCCGGGATCGGATTCGTCGTCGTATCCGGCGACATCATCGAGGGAACGGTCACCGCTGTTCTGCTCGAGCGTGCCAGCCCGGGCACCATGAACGCCCGCAAGGATGCCGCCGGCCGGCTGTACAACGTCAGCGAATTCGGCGCCGAGGTGGCGCTGGCGGCCGTCGAGGGGGTTCCGGAGAACAACACCCGGTACGTCGGAGACATCGCGGACTACGTCGGCGAAGCCGCCAGCCAGAACTGAACGCGGCCGACACCCGGCCTGGGCAGGTAAGCCGTACGCTACGCCGTGTCGGGCGTGGCCCGCCGGCCTCGGCCGAACATGAACGCCTGCACCAGCTGGACGATCCCGGACAGAACTAGGAACACCCCGCCGATCACGACCAGGATCGTGACCGACTCGACGGGGGAGAAGAGCACCACGACGCCGGCGACGACGGCGATGGCCCCGAAAAGTGTGCCGAACCAACGGCTTGAGTCCGGTGCCGTTTCAACCAGCCCGGCCACACCTTCCACGATCCAGGAGATGCCGATGAGCATCCCGAGAACGGCCAGGGAGTCCAGCGGGTTCCGGATCGCCACGATACCGCCGACGATCAGGAGCACACCGAGCAGGATGTTCAATACCCGACTGCCCCCCGCAGCACCTTTCGTGAGCAATCCTCGGGCCACATGAACGATCCCGCTGATCAGGAAGTACAGGCCGAACAGGACTCCGAGGATGGCGACAGTGGTGTCCGGCCAGACCAGGATCAGGATGCCGACTACGAGGGCGAGCAGGCCGGTCCCGGCGATGGCCAGACGCACACCGCTGATCTCGGATTCGTTGAGCGTTCTCGAATCGAGCGAGAGATCATAGGTCGTAACGGTGCTGGGCATTTCAGCCGCCTCTCGCTTTTAAGTGGAGTGTCTGTTCGTCTACCTGTGTCTGTCGGGAGTTGCGTGACCGACGACCTGCGATGACCGTGTGCGGCACACGATAGTCGACGCTGCCAACCCCGTCCAGACCCCTTCTGAATATGACCGATAATGCACATTATGTCAGTTTGTAGCCGACATCTTCGCATTGGACGCGAATACGCCGGTTCGGTCGACCTCCCCCTCGCGGCGCGGATCTATCCGTCGGCAGGATGGAACTGGAGTGCTGGCAAAGTGGTGCAGTCGTGCATGACTTGGGTGGTGATGTCGCCCGATGTGGCAGTTGAACTGGGGTTTCCTATTCCTGCTTGACATGGATTCGCATTTTATGCGAATGTTTCGCATAAGATGCAAACGTTCGATTTGGCCGCGCCAGGGGTGGTTCCTGCCCATCTCCGATCGAGTGTCGCCGTTCTCAATGCGG
>NZ_SOGQ01000019.1 GCF_004403465.1 Cryobacterium sinapicolor
CACCTACCAGCAGTGGGTCCATGACTACAATCACCACAGACCCCACAGCGGCATCGGAAACACCCCACCCATCAACCGCGTTCACAAGGTCTCTGGGAGTTACAGCTAGTCGTCCTGGCCGAGGGTGCCGAGGTAGAGGCCGATCACCTTGGGGTCGTTCAGCAGCTCGCGGCCGGTGCCCGTGTAGGCGTCGCGGCCCTGGTCGAGCACGTAGCCGCGGTCGCAGATCTGCAGGCAGCGGCGGGCGTTCTGCTCCACCATGATCGTGGTCACACCGGCCTTGTTGATCTCCTTGACCCGCAGGAACGCCTCGTCCTGGCGCACGGGGGAGAGGCCGGCACTCGGCTCGTCGAGCAGCAGCACGTGCGGGCCCATCATCAGCGCCCGCGACATGGCCACCATCTGGCGTTCGCCGCCGGACAGCGATCCGGCGCGCTGCTGGAGCCGCTTCCCGAGCTCCGGGAAGATCTCCGTGACGAACTGCAGCCGCTCGTCCAGGCCCTTCGGTTTCAGGAACATGCCCATCTCCAGGTTCTCCTGGATCGTGAGCGTGGGGAAGACGTTGTTCGTCTGAGGCACGAAACCGACGCCCTTGGCCACGAGCTTGTTGGCCTTGAGGTTGGTGATGTTCTCGCCGCGAAGCAGGATCTCACCTTCCCTCACCTTGACCTGGCCGAAGATCGACTTGAGCAACGTGGACTTGCCGGCGCCGTTCGGGCCGATGATCCCGATCAGTTCGCCGTCGTAGGCGGTCAGGGAGCAGGCGTTGAGAATGTTGACGCCCGGCAGGTAGCCGGCCGTCACCGTCTTGACCTCGACGACGGGCTGCCCGCTGGGGGTGTAGGCCGGCGCGGCGGCAGGGCTAGTGTTCGTCAATCGAGCAGCTCCTTAATGGCTTCGACACGTTCTTCTTCGGCGGCCGGATCCTCGCCGAGGTCCTCGTCGTGGTGCTGGCCCAGGTAGGCGTCGATCACGGCGGGGTTGCGCATCACCTCGTGCGGGTCACCCTCGGCGACCACGCGGCCCTCGGCCATCACGATGACCCAGTCGGCGATGTGGCGCACCATGTGCATGTCGTGTTCCACGAAGAGAACCGTCATGCCCTCCGCCTTCAGGTTCAGGATGTGGTCCAGCAGCGACTGCGTCAGCGCCGGGTTCACCCCGGCCATCGGCTCGTCGAGCATCACCAGGCTCGGCTCGCTCATCAGCGCCCGTGCCATCTCGAGAAGCTTGCGCTGCCCGCCGGAGAGGCTGGCGGCGTAGTCGTCCTTCTTGGAGTCGAGCTTGAACCGTTCGAGGATATCGAGGGCCCGCACCCTGTTCGCCTCCTCCTGCTTGCTCCAGAAGAAGGGGAAGACCGCCCGGAACAGGTTCTCGCCGGCCTGGCCCTTGGCGCCGAGCAGCATGTTGTCCATGACGGTCAGCAGGCCGAGCGCCTTGGTGAGCTGGAAGGTGCGCACCTGGCCCATCCGTGCCACCTTGAACGCGGGCATCCCCGACAGAGGGCGGCCCTCGAAGGTCCATGACCCGGTGTCGGGCTTATCGAAGCCCGTCAGCAGGTTGAACAGGGTGGTTTTGCCGGCTCCGTTGGGCCCGATCAGCGCCGTGATGGCGCCGCGCGGGATCTCGACGTGGTCGACGTCGACGGCCTTGAGACCGCCGAAGGTGCGGCTCACGCCGTCCGCGACCAGGATCGGATCGCGCTTCTTGCAGCCCGGTGCGGCCTCGCCGATGTGCAGGTCGGTCGACTTGACCGGCTTGTTGCTGGGAACTGTGTTATTTGACAAAGGCCAACTCCTTCTTGTTTCCGAAGATGCCTTGCGGTCTGAAGATGACTATAAGCATGATCGCCACTCCCACCAGGATGAAGCGCAGCTGGCCCGCCTGGATGCTGGTGATGAACGGAATCCAGCCTGCCTCCACCGCACGGGCGATGAACCCGGAGAAGAAGGACAGCAGAACCCAGAAGACCATCGAGCCGATGACCGGCCCGAGGATCGTGGACGCGCCGCCGAGGAGGAGTATCGCGTAGATGAAGAACGTCAGTGACGTCTGGTAGTTCGACGGAACCACGGCACGGGGGAGCACGAAGATCATGCCCGCGATCGTGCCGAATGCGCCGCCGAGAATCAGAGACTGCATCTTGTAGGAGTAGACGTTCTTGCCGAGCGCGCGCACGGCATCCTCGTCTTCACGGATTCCCTTGATCACGCGACCCCAGGGGCTGCGCATGATCTGCCACGTGAACAGGCAGGCGAGGGCCACGATCGACCAGGCCACGATCCGCAGCCACCAGTCGTACTCGTTGTACTCGAACGGGCCGAAGCCGTAGCGCCCCTCCGGGATCGGGTTGAGGCCCGCAAAACCGCCCTTATACCCGCTCAGCCCGTTCGCGGAGCCGGTGAAGGACTGGAACGTGTTGGTCGTGAACAGGAGGCGCACGATCTCGGCCGCCGCGATCGTCACGATCGCGAGGTAGTCCGCCCGGAGGCGCAGGGTCGGTATACCCAGGATCAGGGCGAAGATGACGGATGCGCCGATCCCCACCAGCACGGCACCCCAGACGGGGAAGCCGAAGCTGAGGGTGGAGATGGCGAAGCCGTAGGCGCCCAGGGCCATGAAGCCGGCCTGGCCGAAGTTCAGGAGGCCGGTGTATCCGAAGTGGATCGCCAGCCCGAGCGCCGCGAGGGCGTAGGCGGCGGTGGTCGGGCTGATCAGCTCGACGGCTGCGTTGCTAAAGATTGCTCCCCAGTCGATCATCGGATGCCCTTCTAGCCAATTCTCTCTTTGCGACCCAGGATGCCTTGCGGCCGAAGCAGCAGCACCAGGATCAACACGACAAGTGCACCGACGTATTTAAGGTCGGAGGGAAGCCACAGCGTCGACAGTTCGACGAACAGGCCGACGATGATCGAACCGATCAGGGCGCCGAAGGCGGTGCCGAGACCGCCGAGGGTCACGGCCGCGAAGACGAGCAGCAGGATCTGGAAACCCATGTCCCAGCTGACACCCGGCCGGAAGTAGGCCCACAGGATGCCGCTGAGGCCGGCGAGGGCTCCACCGACCACCCAGACGATCCGGATGACGCCGTCGACGTCGATCCCGCTGGCGGAGGCCAGGCTGGGATTGTCGGAGACCGCGCGGGTGGCCTTGCCGATGCGGGTGCGCAGCAGGAAGTAGGAGACGGCCAACAGCACCACGATGCTGATGCCCATGCTGGCCAGGTCGATCATCGAGAGCCGGATCGGTCCCAGCTTCATGTCAGCCAGGCCGGAGCCCGGAAGCTGGCTCGTTCCGCCGCCGACGAAGATCTGGAACACGTACCGCAGGGCGAGCGAGAGCCCGATGCTCACGATCATCAGCGGGATCAGACCCACGCCCTTGCGGCGCAGCGGTTTCCAGATCACCGCGTCGAGGCTCCAGCCGAGACCTGCGCTCAGCACGACGGCGATGATGATCGCCAGCCAGATCGGCACGCCCAGCGTGACCGAGAAGAGCAGGGCCATCAGCGCGCCGAAGGTGATCATCTCGGCATGGGCGAAGTTGCTCAGCCCGGTGGTGCCGAAGATCAGGGACAACCCGATCGCCGCGAGGGCCAAGAGCAGGCCGAAGTTCAGCCCGTTGACGAAGCGGTTGACGAACTGGTCGAAGAAGCTGACCGTGGTGCGCGTGCCCTCGCCGAGGAAGAAGTTCACCGACTTCACCTTCGTGAGCGCGAACTCCGCCTCAATCACGTTGCCGCCCTTGGCAACGACGACACCCTTCGGAAGGGTCTCCTCATCGAGGCTGACCGTGTACGTGGCCTTCTCGGGCACGCCGACTTTCCACTTGCCCTCGGCGTCCGTTTCCACGGATGCCTCATAACCGCCGCCTTCGACGGTGATCAGCACGTTGTCGAGCGGTTTCTGGTCGAACTGCACGTTGCCAGTGAGCACGAACTCGTACTCGTCGGTTCCGACCTCGTCGGCGTGAGCCGGACCGGCGGAGACTGTGGCGAACGTGGACATCGTCAAGGCTGCGAAGAGCAGGCCGAGGAAGATCACCAGCATTCTGGGTGAGAATCTGCGAACAGCTTCAGGGGAATTCACTGCACCTCCATGGGGGCACCGTTGGGTCTGTCACCGAGCGTGCCCCGGGTCTCACCTACCAACATCTTTGTTGACAGTAAGTGACGATTATGTCCCATATGTGACGACGGCGGTCGGAACTGCCCAGATTCTCTTCCGAGGAATGCGTGGAGCGCGACGTCGCTTAACATTGACAAGACCGGTGATCGACTTGGATTGCCGGATTTTCTCCACTTTCCTGCATCTGTAAAAGGGGTTTCATGGATCAGCCAGATCCGTTCGGTTTCACCGGGCTCACCTACGACGACGTCCTGCTTCTTCCGGGGCATACCGACGTCATTCCCAGTGAAGCCGAGACCCTGTCTCGGTTGACGCGCCGAATCAGCGTGGCCACGCCGCTGCTGTCCAGCGCGATGGACACCGTCACGGAGACCCGGATGGCCATCGCGATGGCCCGTGAGGGCGGCCTCGGCGTGCTGCACCGCAACCTCTCGATAGTCGACCAGGCCGAGCAGGTCGACCTCGTCAAACGCAGCGAATCCGGCATGATTACCAATCCGGTAACAACTTCGCCCGACGCCACTGTTGCGGAGGTCGACGCCCTCTGCGGGCAGTACCGCATCAGCGGTCTTCCGGTCATCGACGCCGACGGCGTGCTCGTGGGAATCATCACCAACCGGGACATGCGGTTCGTTTCCAACATCAAAAAGCACACGACGCTCGTGCGCGAGGTGATGACGAAAGGCCCTCTGATCACGGGCAAGGTCGGCATGGCGCCGATGGACGCCGTCGCCATCTTCGCCACCCACAAGATCGAGAAGCTTCCCCTCGTCGACGACCACGGCCGCCTCACCGGCCTGATCACGGTCAAGGACTTCGACAAGAGCGAGGAATACCCCTTCGCCACCAAGGACGACGCCGGACGTCTGCGCGTCGGCGCGGCCATCGGCTTCTTCGGCGACGCCTGGCAGCGCGCCACCGCACTGCTGGACGCGGGCGTCGACGTTCTCGTGGTCGACACCGCCAACGGCGACAGCGCCGGGGTGCTCGAGATCATCCGTCGCCTGAAGTCCGACCCCGCGTTCGAGGCGGTCGACGTGATCGGCGGCAACGTGGCCACCCGCTCCGGCGCCCAGGCCCTCATCGACGCGGGCGCGGACGCGATCAAGGTCGGCGTCGGCCCCGGCTCGATCTGCACCACCCGCATCGTCGCCGGCGTGGGCGTGCCGCAGGTCACCGCCGTCTACCAGGCGTCGCTTGCGGCCAGAGAGACCGGCATCCCGGTGA
The DNA here is from genome assembly GCF_004403465.1 of Cryobacterium sinapicolor. Classification (GTDB taxonomy): domain Bacteria; phylum Actinomycetota; class Actinomycetes; order Actinomycetales; family Microbacteriaceae; genus Cryobacterium; species Cryobacterium sinapicolor. The sequence continues at coordinate 5,355 of NZ_SOGQ01000019.1, forward strand.
TCGCCGACGGCGGGCTGCAGTACTCGGGCGACATCGCCAAGGCACTGGTCGCCGGCGCGGACACCGTCATGCTCGGTTCCCTGCTCGCCGGTTGTGACGAGAGCCCCGGCGAGCTCGTCTTCGTCAACGGCAAGCAGTTCAAGACCTACCGCGGCATGGGTTCGCTCGGCGCGTTGCAGAGCCGCGGCACGAAGACTTCCTACTCCAAGGACCGCTACTTCCAGTCGGATGTCCCCTCCGACGACAAGCTCATCCCGGAGGGCATCGAGGGCCAGGTGCCGTATCGCGGACCGGTGTCCGCCGTGGCTTACCAATTGATCGGCGGCCTGCGCCAGTCCATGTTCTATGTGGGCGCGCGCACGATCGACGAGCTCAAGCAGAAGGGCAAGTTCGTTCGGATCACCGCCGCCGGGCTGAAGGAGTCGCACCCGCACGACGTGCAGATCGTGGTCGAGGCTCCCAACTACCGCCGTTAGCGCGCTGCGGCCAGCCGGGAGACGGCTTCCGCGAGTACCTCGGGTGAACAGCCGAAGTTGAGGCGCGCGAAGCCCCGGCCGGGTTCGCCGAACATCGGGCCGGGGCTGAGCGCGACCCGCGCCCGCTCGAGTGCGACCAGGGCCGGGTCGTCACCCCAGTCCAGGCTCCGCAGGTCGAGCCAGGCCAGATAGCCGGCCTCGGGCGGCCGGTAGCCGACTCCGGGCAGCTGCGCGTCGAGCAGTGCGGTGAGCCGGTGGCGGTTGCCGTCGAGAGATTCGAGCACCCCGTCCAACCACGGCTCCCCGTCGCGGAACGCCGCGATGCCGGCGATCAGCCCGAACTGGCTTGTGCGCCAGGACACCTCCTGGGGCAGGGCGGCGAGCCCGCCGCGCATCCTCTCGCCGGCGGTGACGATTAGCGCGCATTTGAGGCCGGCCAGGTTCCAGGCCTTGCTCGCGCTCGTCACGCAGACGCCGTGGTCGGCGGCCTCGGGGGAGACGGTCAGGTAGGGCGTGAAGGCGGCGTCGGAGTAGGTCAGCGGGGCGTGCACCTCATCGCTGACGACGGTGACGCCGTAGCGGGCGGCGAGCCCGGCCAGCGCCGCCAGGTCCTCGACGGTGTGCGGATGACCGATCGGGTTGTGCGGGTTGCAGAGCAGCACGCAGCGCACTCCGGCCGCAAAGGCGCGTTCGAGGCCGTCCAGGTCGAGGGTCCAGCCGGTCTGGCCGTCGAGGAGCGGCACGGCGTGCACCACCCCGCCCGCCTCGGGTACGAGGTCGAAGAACGGCGGGTAGACCGGGGGAGTGATCACCACCCGGTCGCCGGGCCTGATCAGCATCCGCAGGGTCTCCACGATCGCCACGCTGACATCGGTCGTGGTGGTCACCTGCTCGGGGTCGACCGGCCAGTCCCAGCGGCGGCCGGCGAAACCCGCGAAGGCGGCGCCCAGCTCGGTGTCGGGTGCGACATAGCCGGTGTCGCCGTGGCGCACTGCCGCGGCGAGCGCCTCCCGGACGGGTTCGGCGAGCGGGAAATCGGACTCGGCGACGAAGAGCGGCAGTACATCGGCGGGGAAACTGCGCCATTTCCTGCTGGTGCGCTCGCGCAGGAGGGACAGTGGGTCGGCGGTGACGTCCATCACCTCAGGATGCACCCCGCGGCATCCGTCGTCGAGGAGCCTCGCGGCACCTAAACTGGAACCATGGAAATCGAGATCGGCCGCTCCAAGCGCGCCCGCCGCGTATATGCCTTCGACGACATCGCGATTGTGCCCAGCCGGCGCACCCGCGACCCGGAGGATGTGTCGGTCAACTGGACCATCGACGCGTACCAGTTCTCGATCCCGTTCCTCGCGGCTCCGATGGACTCCGTGGTGTCCCCGAAGACGGCCATCATGATGGGCCAGCTCGGCGGCGTCGGTGTGCTCGACCTCGAGGGTCTCTGGACCCGCTACGACGACCCTGAGCCGCTTCTCGCGGAGATCCGCGAGTTGCCCGCCGACCGGGCCACCGCCCGGATGCAGGAGATGTACTCCGAGCCGATCAAGCCCGAGCTCGTCACGGCGCGCCTCGCGGAGATCCGCGCGGCCGGCGTGACCGTGGCCGGCGCCCTGTCGCCGCAGCGCACGCAGGAGCTGTACGAGACCGTCGTCGCCGCCGGCGTCGACCTGTTCATCATCCGCGGCACCACCGTTTCGGCCGAGCACGTCTCGCAGAACCAGGAACCCCTCAACCTCAAGAAGTTCATCTATGAACTCGACGTGCCCGTGATCGTGGGCGGGGCGGCGACCTACACCGCGGCCCTGCACCTCATGCGCACCGGTGCGGCCGGCGTGCTCGTAGGCTTCGGCGGCGGCGCGGCCTCGACCACGCGCGCCTCCCTCGGCATCCACGCGCCCATGGCCACGGCCGTGGCCGATGTCGCCGGCGCGCGGCGGGACTACATGGACGAGTCCGGCGGACGCTACGTGCACGTCATCGCCGACGGCGGCCTCAACACCTCCGGTGACATCGTCAAGGCCATCGCCTGCGGCGCCGACGCCGTCATGCTCGGCACCGCGCTGGCCCGGGCGACGGATGCCCCCGGCGGCGGCTTCCACTGGGGTGCCGAGGTGCACCACTCGAAGCTGCCCCGCGGCAAGCGGGTCGAGGTGGGCGCCCTGGCGCCGCTCGAGACCATCCTCTACGGTCCGACTCCGATCGCAGACGGCACCGCGAACCTCGTCGGCGCGCTGCGCCGCTCGATGGCCACCACCGGCTACTCCGACCTGAAGGAATTCCAGCGCGTCGAGGTGGTCGTCGCCCCGTACCGGGTGAATTAGGCGGTTGTCGCGCCGCACCGAGTGAACTAGCGTCTGTGTACACACCACACCATCCGAAATGGGAGTGAGCACATGGCAACTGGCAACTCTGCGTCGCGATCCACGAAACTGGGTCCGGAAGAACGGGCCGCGGCCCTCGAACGGCTGAAGGGCAAGGAGCTCGACATCCTGGTGGTCGGTGGCGGCATCGTCGGCACCGGGGCCGCCCTGGACGCGGTCACCCGCGGCCTGAGCGTGGGCATCCTCGAGGCCAGGGACTGGGCCTCGGGAACGTCGAGCCGGTCGTCCAAGCTGGTGCACGGCGGCATCCGATATCTGGAGCAAGCCGACTTCCGGCTGGTGCGCGAGGCTCTGACCGAGCGTGGCCTGCTCCTGCAGCGCATCGCCCCGCACCTGGTGAAGCCGGTGCGGTTCCTCTACCCGCTCCGGAAGCGCGTCACCGAGCGTTTCTACGTGGGCGCCGGCATGCTGCTCTACGACCTCTTCTCCTACACCGGCGGGCGCGGCCCCGGTGTGCCGCACCACCGCCACCTGTCCAAGCGGCAGGTGAAGGGGCTCCTGCCGAGCCTGAACACCGACACGATCGTCGGCGGCATCACCTACTACGACGGCCAGGTCGACGACGCGCTCTACGTCGCCTCGCTCGTGCGCACGGCCTCGTTCTACGGCGCGCACGCGGCCAGCCGGGTGCGGGTCGAGGGATTCATCAAGGTCGGCGAGCGGGTGGTCGGCGTGCACGCCCACGACCTGCAGACCGGCGAGCGGTTCGAGGTGCGGGCCCGGCAGGTCGTGAACGCGACCGGAGTCTGGACAGACGACACGCAGCGCATGGTCGGTGAACGCGGCACGTTCAAGGTGCGGGCGTCGAAGGGCATCCACCTGGTCGTGCCGCGGGACCGGTTCCAGTCGGCCATGGGGCTGCTGCTGCGCACCGAGAAGAGCGTACTGTTCGTGATCCCCTGGGGACGGCACTGGCTGATCGGCACGACCGACACCGACTGGCACCTCGACAAGGCCCACCCTGCCGCCACCGCCGCGGACATCGACTACCTGCTCGAGCATGTGAACGCCGTGCTGCGGGTGCCGCTGACCAGGGAGGACGTCGAGGGGGTCTACGCGGGTCTCCGGCCGCTCCTGGCCGGCGAGTCGGAAAGCACGTCGAAGCTGTCCCGCGAACACCTCGTGGGTCATTCCGTGCCCGGACTCGTGGTGATCGCGGGCGGCAAATGGACCACCTATCGGGTGATGGCGAAGGATGCGATCGATGCGGCCGTCGACGCCTTCGACGAACGGGTCCCGGCCTCCACCACGGCGGACATCCCACTGCTCGGCGCCGAGGGCTATCAGGCCGCCTGGAACAAGCGCGGCCGGATCGCCCGGGCGTTCGGTCTGCACACCGTTCGCATCGAGCACCTGCTCAACCGGTACGGCACTCTGACCGACGAGTTGCTCGACCTGATCCGCACGACCCCGTCGCTCGCGGACCCGTTGCCGGGGGCCGACGACTACATCGAGGCGGAGGTCGTCTACGCGGCCTCGCATCTGGGTGCCCTGCACCTCGAGGACGTGCTGGCCCGCCGCACCCGCATCTCGATCGAGGCCTGGGACCGCGGCGTCTCGGCGGCGCCCGTGGCCGCCCGGCTGATGGCCGGGGTGCTCGGCTGGGACGAGGCCAGGGAAGAACGTGAGGTGGGCCACTACCTCAAGCGGGTGGCGGCGGAACTCGCGTCGCAGCAGCAGCCCGACGACGAGTCCGCCGACCGCGTGCGGCTCGAGGCTCCGGACATCGTCGCCACGAAGTAGCAGCCGCCGGCCGGCATCCGTCACATTCGCTCGGCGCGCGCGTGGCTAACTCAGGACATCCATTGCAGGGGTAACCGGGCCGCCACGAACGAGTGCGCAGCACGTGCGGATGCCCGGCCCGGGCGGTCGGATCTCCTGAGTTCGCCACGACACCCGAAGGAGGTGCCGCAGCGGAAGCATCCCACCCGGTGCGGGCGCTGCGGGCAGGGGGCACCCGAACTCGCTCCGGTAGACTGGGCTGACTGCCCATAAACCTCAGGAGTCGCACCATGGTTGACGTTCGGCGGGTCAAACTTCCCGGGGTGGGAGTGCTGCACACCTTCATCACGGATGACGGCGGCAAAGTGGGCGTCATCGCCCACCGCTCGGGGCACAGCGACCTCATCACCTTCGCGGACGACGAGGGTGGCCCCGATGCCGCCAAGGTGTCCCTACGCCTGAGCGAGGACGAGGCGCATACCCTCGCCGAGCTCCTCGGCGGCACCCAGATCACCGAGTCGCTCACGGCGCTCGACCAGATCCCGGGCCTGAGCATCGACTGGTTCACCGTGGACTACGAGGACCACATCGCCGGCCAGGCGTTGGGCAACCCCGCCGACCGCGGCATCGCCGGCCTGACCGTCGTGGCCGTCGTGCGCGGAGAGTCCGCCAACCCGGCACCCGCCCACGACTTCCGCGTTTTCCCCGGTGACACGCTCGTCGTCGCCGGCTCTCCCGAGAAGGTAGCGAAGGCTTTCGCGTTCTTCCGCACCGGCGAGGTTAAGGCCAAGTCCGTCGACGCGCCGCCCGGGGGGTAGTCCATGCATCTCGGCGAAGACCTCATCACTCTTGGCATCCTGCTCGTCGTTGCCTACCTCCTCGGCCGCGCCGGAAAGTTGATCGGGCTGCCGTCCATCCCGCTTTACATGATCGTCGGGCTCCTCGCCAGCCCGAACACCGGCTGGTTCCCGCTGGACTTCCAGTCGGCAGACATCGAACTGATCGCCATCTTCGGCCTGATCCTGCTTCTGTTCAGCCTGGGCCTCGAATTCGACCAGGAGGCGTTCTTCGGCGACGCCGGAAAACTCCTGATCTCCGGCGGATCCTACGTTCTGATCAACATGGGCGCCGGCTTCGCGTTCGGTCTGATGGTCGGCTGGGGCAGCCGGGAGGCCCTCGTGATCGCCGGCATGACCGGCACCTCCTCGAGCGCCATCATCACCAAGCTCCTGATCGAACTGCGCCGGCTGGCCAACAAGGAAACCCCGATGATCCTCGGCGTGACCGTCGTCGGCGACATCTTCATCGCCGTCTATCTGGCGATCGTCTCCGTCGTTCTCAGCGGCAAGACCGAGGTCTGGCCGATCGTGCTGCAACTGAGCATCGCCTTCCTCTTCCTGGTCGTGATGTTCTCCGTGGCCCGCTGGGGAGCCAAAGTCGTGTCCCGGCTGATGCGCACCAAGGACGACGAGCTGTTCACCATCCTCTTCTTCGGGCTCGCCGTGCTGTTCGCCGGGATCGGCGAGATCATCGGCGTGACGGATGCGATCGGTGCCTTCCTGATCGGGGTGGTGCTTGGCGCGAGTACATACCGCGGCCGGATCGAACGCGTCGCCGTGCCGCTCCGCGACGTGTTCGGGGCGTTCTTCTTCCTCAACTTCGGACTCGCGCTGAACGTGGCCGAATTCGGGTCGGTGATCACCATCGTCGTCGCGGCCGTGGGGATGACCTTCGTTCTCAGCCTGATCTCCGGCATGCTGATGGCGCGGCTGCACGGGATGGGCCCGCGGGAGGGACTCAACACCGCGGCCATCTTCGTCAACCGCGGCGAATTCACCCTGATCCTGGCGACCCTGTCGGTGACCGCGGGTCTCGATCAGCGGCTGCAGTCCTTCGCCGGGCTCTACGTGCTCACCATGGCGATCGTGGGACCGCTCTTCGCGGCGAACTCGGAGAAGATCGGCTCGGCCCTGCGGCGGCACCAGAATGCCGTTCCGGCGCGGAAACGCGCCCACGACGTGATGCTGGCCGAGGAAATCGCCCTGGTCGACGCGGCCACCGCCGCCGGAACCGGAACGGATGCCCAGCGGGCCGCCGACCGCCTCCTCGCCGACCACCGCAAACGCCCGGCCTCCGCCGCGCCTGCCGCTCGGCCTGCCACGACGCCTGCGGCAGCGCCGGTCGGCGTGCCGGGTGCCGACGCGGACGCGAACTCCGACGCCGACTCCGACTCCGACGAGCCGGGGTCCGCGGCCAGCGACTCGATGCTCGACTTCATCTCCGGCCGGCGTACGGCCGAAACCGGCCCGGCCGACAAGCCGGCGCGTGACACCGCTTCAGGGGACTACTCATGATCAAGACCATGCTCCGCCCGCGCTGGCTGCTCGCGCTGTTGCTGGCGCTCGCGATAGCCGCGGCCTTCGCGCTGCTCGGCCGGTGGCAGCTGGAACGCGCCATCGCGTCTGGCGAGGTCGTGGAGCGCAGCACCGAGACCGTGCTGCCGCTCAGTGACGCCGTCTCACCAGACGGTCCGCCGCGCGAGGCCGCGACCGGTCAGCTGGTCACCGTGGACGGCTCCTTCGTGCCGGGGGACGACGTGCTGATCAGCGAACGCCTCAACGGGGGCGAGCGCGGTTTCTGGATGGTGAGCCGGTTCGAGACGGTGGCAACGGCATCCGTGCCCGTCTCCACCATCGCCGTGGCTCGCGGCTGGTCCGCCACGGAGGCGGAGGTCCAGGCGGCGATCGACGAGCTCGCGGCCCAGGCCGCCGGGCAGCAGCAGACCGTGACCGGCCGGTTCGTACCCTCCGAGGCCCCGGCCGTGCCGGACTCGGAGCTGGACCCGCGCACCCAGGCCACGGTCTCCACCGCCGCTTTGATCAACCAGTGGACTGACTTCACCGACCAGTCCGTCTACGCCGGCTACATCGTCGACACGGATGCCGTCGCGGGCCTGACCGTGATCGACTCGCCGGTGCCCGGCAACGACGCGTCGGTCAACTGGCTGAACATCTTCTACGCCCTCGAGTGGGCCGTCTTCGCCGGGTTCGCGGTGTTCCTCTGGTACCGCCTGGTCCGGGACGACTGGGAGCGCCACCAGGAGCAGGCCGCCATCGACGCGGCGGAGGCCGTCTAGAATTGGCCTATGCCACTTGACCCCAAGCCTGCCGACATCCCCAAAATCCCCGGCGCGCTCCGGCTTTACAAGATCTCCTCGGTGATCACCGGTGTCTTCCTCCTGCTGCTCTGCGTCGAGGTCTTCCTGAAGTTCGTGCTTCAGCTCGAAATCGAAGTCGGCGGCCCGAACGGGATCATCGCCCTCGTGGCGCGGGACTCGGTGACCGCCTTCAACCTGAGCACCGGCATCCTGATCGTGCACGGCTGGCTGTACGTGCTCTACCTGTTCAGCGACTTCCAGCTGTGGAGCCTGATGCGCTGGTCATTCCCCAGGTTCCTGCTGATCGCACTCGGAGGCATCATTCCTACTCTGTCCTTCTTCCTCGAGGTGCGCGTCGCGCGCGAGGTCAACGCCTTCCTGGCGACGCACGCCGCCGTAGACTCGACTGCCGCGTCGGCCGAGGCCCGCCCGTGAGCGCCGCGGTGAGCGCGCAGACCGGGGCCCGCCCCGTTCTGGTGGTCGACTTCGGCGCCCAGTACGCGCAGCTGATCGCGCGCCGGGTGCGTGAGGCATCCGTCTACTCGGAGATCGTGGCCCACTCGATCTCCGCGGCCGAGGTCGCGGAGAAGAACCCGCTCGGAATCGTGCTCAGTGGCGGGCCGTCCAGCGTCTACGCCGAGGGTGCGCCCACCTTCGATCCGGCCATCTTCGATCTCGGCATCCCGATCCTGGGCATCTGCTATGGCTTCCAGGTGATGGCCACGACTCTCGGCGGCGAGGTGGCCCGCACCGGACTGAGTGAGTACGGCGCGACCCCGGTCAGCGTCACCGACAGCGGCAACGCGCTCCTGGCCGGCCAGCCGGCCGAGCAGACCGCGTGGATGAGCCACGGCGACTCCGTGTCGAAGGCCCCCGCGGGCTTCACCGTGCTGGCCTCCTCCGAGTCCACGCCCGTCGCCGCGTTCGCGAACGACGAGCGCCGGCTCTACGGCGTGCAATGGCACCCCGAGGTCAAGCACTCCGAATTCGGCCAGAACGTGCTCGAGAACTTCCTGCACCGCGCCGCGGGCATCCCCGCCGACTGGAACAGCGGCAACGTCATCGCCGAACAGGTGGCCCGCATCCAGGCCCAGGTCGGCACCGGAAAGGTCATCTGCGGGCTCTCCGGCGGAGTCGACTCCGCCGTGGCCGCCGCCCTCGTGCACAAGGCCATCGGCGACCAGCTCGTCTGCGTGTTCGTCGACCACGGCCTGCTGCGCCAGGACGAGCGCCGCCAGGTGGAGGAAGACTATGTCAAGGCCACCGGCGTGCGGTTGGTCACCGTCGACGTGCGGGAGCAGTTCCTGACGGCCCTCGAGGGCGTCAGCGACCCGGAGACCAAGCGCAAGATCATCGGCCGCGAGTTCATCCGCACCTTCGAGCAGGCCCAGGCGGAGCTGATCAGGGAAGCGGCGGCGACGGATGGCGACCCGATCCGCTTCCTTGTGCAGGGCACCCTGTACCCGGACGTGGTCGAGTCCGGCGGCGGTAGCGGCACGGCCAACATCAAGAGCCACCACAACGTCGGCGGCCTGCCGGAAGATCTGCAGTTCGAACTGATCGAACCGCTGCGCACACTGTTCAAGGACGAGGTGCGCGCGATCGGCGCCGAATTGGGGCTGCCGGCCGAGATCGTGCAGCGCCAGCCGTTCCCCGGACCCGGCCTCGGCATCCGTATCGTGGGCTCGATCACCCAGGACCGGCTTGACCTGCTGCGCCACGCAGATGCGATCGTGCGCGCCGAGCTGACCGCCGCCGGACTCGACCGTGAGATCTGGCAGTGCCCGGTGGTGCTGCTCGCCGACGTGCGCTCCGTGGGAGTGCAGGGCGACGGCCGAACCTACGGGCACCCGATCGTGCTGCGTCCGGTGTCGTCGGAAGATGCGATGACGGCCGACTGGACCCGTCTGCCCTACGACCTGCTGGCACGGATCTCGAACCGGATCACGAACGAGGTGGACGGGGTGAACCGCGTCGTGCTCGACGTGACTTCCAAGCCGCCGGGGACGATCGAATGGGAGTAGGCGCTGCGCGCTCCTCCATGTTGTGAAAGAAAACACCCTCGACTTGGTCGGGGGTGTTTTTCATTCGCGGGGAGTGGGCGAGCGCGGGGCGGGGAGGACGACAGAAGGGCCGCCCCGATGGGGCGGCCCTTCTATCGTGCGGTGGTGCGGGGGTGCTACTCGCGGGCGATGGCGAAGATGCGGAGCATCTCGACGTACAGCCAAACGACGGTCAGCATGATGCCGAAGGCACCGGTCCAGCCGTACTTGCGGGGGGCCCGGTTGTTGACGCCGCGCTGGATGAAGTCGAAGTCGAGCACCAGCGAGTACGCGGCCATGATCACGGCGAGGACGCCGATCAGGAGGCCGATCGGGATGCCGAAGATCTCGGCGCTGCGGAGGCCGAAAGCGTTGTCGGTCGCGCCGAAGACCATCATGCCGAAGTTGACTAGGGAGAACACGGCGTAGCCGACCATGGCGATCATGAAGACCTTGGTGGCCTTAGCCGAGGCACGGATCTTGCCGTTGGCGAAGAGGGCCAGGGTGACTCCGACGACGACGAGCGTGGCCAGCACGGCCTGGGTGACGACACCCGGGTAGATCTGCTCGAAGACGATCGAGATGCCACCGACGAAGAGACCCTGGGCCGCGGCGTAGGCGAGGATAAGGGGCGGCGACGGCTCCTTCTTGAACGCGTTGACCAGTCCGAGGACCAGACCCGCGATCGCGCCGACGATCAGCGGCAGGATCGTCACCGGGGTGACGATCCAGCCGATGGCCGCGGTGACCAGCAGCAGGGCGAAGCTGAGCACCGTCTTGCGGATGGTGTCGTCGTAGCTCATGCGGTCGGTGTCCTGCGAACCGGCGGAGGGCGCGTTGAACATGCCCTGCAGGTCGCTGTCGGAGAGCACCTTGCCACCTGCAGTGGCGCCGGGAGCGCCGAACGCGGCGTTTCGGGAGAATGCGGGGTTGGAGGATGCCATGGGTGCCGTAGCTCACAATCACGTGGGTAGGTAGCGGAGCCAGCACCGGTAAGTGCTGGACAGTTCCTAGATTCTATTCAGATCTGCTGGGGATCCGCCGTATTCCGGTTGCGACCCGCGGTGACCGAGGACGGTGCCCCGCGGACCAGCCGGCCAGCCACCAGGCGAGCCAGGACGCGGCCACCGTGGTGAGGAAGCCGACCAGGTAGCCGACCCAGTTCTGGTCGTAATTGTTCAGTGCGTCCTTGAGCAGGAAACTCATCGCGATCGGCGGGATCAGGGCCAGGTAGCTCAGAAGCGGGCGGTGCCGCACGAGCAGCCAGCAGGCCAGCAGGGCCGCGAAGACCCCGTTGAAATCGGCGCCGCCCAGCAGCAGGATGCTGCAGAGTAAGGCCGGTACCAGAACCGTGAGCCGCCGCCACAGCACCCCGGGCAGGATCAGCCAGCCCAGCACGTGCAGGGGCGGTCCGATGGCCAGGAAGAAGAGGCTGTAGGTGCTGGTGAAGTTCGTGGCGAGCACGCCGAGCACGACCAGGGTCAGCCCGGCGACGTAGCGGGCGCGGTAGCTGCCCCACCGGTGCAGGCGGGTCGGGGGAACGGTCCAGGGTGTCATCGCCTCGATTCTGGCAGTTGCACGCGTAGGGTTGGGAAATGCAGCCGATCGTGATCGGTCACCGCGGGGCGAGCGGTTACCGTCCAGAGCACACCCGTTCCGCCTACGAGCTGGCCGTCGCCCTCGGGGCGGATGCCGTCGAGCCCGACATCGTCGCCACCCGCGACGGCGTTCTGGTGGTGCGCCACGAGAACGAGATCGGGGCGACCACGGATGTCGCGGCGCACCCCGAGTTCGCCGGCCGCCGGACCAGCAAGGTGATCGACGGCATCCGTCTGACCGGCTGGTTCACCGAGGACTTCACGTGGGCCGAGCTGCGCACCCTGCGGGCCCGGGAACGCCTGCCCGAGGTGCGCAAGGCGAGCGCGACCTTCGATGACCGGTTCCCCCTGCTGCGTCTGCGGGACGTGTTCAAGCTGATGGACCGGCTCTCCGGGCGGGCGCGCCGGCCCATCGGCGTCGTCGCCGAGCTCAAACACGCCACCTACTTCGAGTCGATCGGACTGCCGCTCGACGAGCTGTTCACTGCCGAGGTCAACGACGCCGGCTGGAACGCCGGCGACGGCCGCCTCACCATCGAGAGCTTCGAGCGCAGCCTGCTTGACAAGGTCTACGCGCGCGGCATCTACGGCAAGCGCATCTTCCTGCTCGAGGCGCGCGGGAAACCCTACGACGAGGTCGCGCTCCTCGGGCCGAAAGCGCCCCACTACGCCGACTACCTCTCCGACACCGGGCTCTACGGGCTCAGCGGCAAGGTCGACGGGATCAGCGTGCCCAAATCGTTGATCCTGGCCACGGATGCCGACGGTCACGTGTCCGGCGCCTCCGACCTGGTCGACGCCGCCCACGCCGCGGACCTGGAGATCTACTGCTGGACCCTGCGCCCTGAGAACCGGTATCTCGCGAAGACGTTCCGCCGCGGGCGGCTGCGGGCCGACTTCGGCGACTGGCAGGCCGAGTTCCGCACCATCCTCGGAACCGGGATCGACGGGGTCTTCGCCGACCACCCCGACCTGGCGGTGCTCGTGCGGGACGAGCTGGCCGCCGAGGACTGACCTGCGCCCTCGGCCGGCACGCCGGGCCGGGTAGGGCCGTGCCGCGCCGTGCCGCGCCGTGCTAGGTCGTGCCCGGTAGGGCCGTGCCGCGCCGTGCCGGGTAGGGCCGGGTAGGGCCGTGCCGCGCCGTGCCGGGTAGGGCCGTGCCGCGCCGCGCCGTGCCGGGTCGTGTCGGGTCGTGCCGGGCCGCGCCGAGGCCCTGTCAGACGCAGCACCTAGAATTGTGAGCGATATGACGACCCTCTTCGACCCGGATCACACGCCCGCCCGCCAGGTTCCCTCCATGGTGCCCATCATCCTCGACGGTCAGGCTTCGGGCGACCGTGAGAGCCCGCTGCTGGAAGGGCTCAACCCGCAGCAACGGGAGGCCGTGCTCTACCGCGGCCCGGCGCTGCTGATCATCGCGGGCGCAGGGTCCGGCAAGACCAGCGTGCTCACCCGCCGGATCGCCAGCCTGCTGGAAAGCCGCGAGGCCTGGCCGAGTCAGATCCTCGCCATCACCTTCACCAACAAGGCCGCGGCGGAGATGCGCGAGCGGGTGCGGGCCATCCTCGGCCAGGGGGCCGACGGCATGTGGATCTCCACCTTCCACTCCTCCTGCGTGCGGATCCTGCGCCGCGAGGCGGAAAGCGCCGGCCTCTCCGCCACGTTCAGCATCTACGACTCGGCCGATTCCAAGGTCACGCTCAAGCGCATCATCAAGGCCCTCGACGCCGACACGCTCGGCTTCACGCCCGGCAACGCGTCTGCGAAGATCTCCAAGCTCAAGAACGAGCTCGCGGATGCCGACTCCTACGCCCGCAACGCGAACATGAGCGACCCGCAGGAGGTCATGTTCGTCGAGATCTTCCGGCAGTACACCCACCGCCTGCGCGCGGCCAACGCCCTTGACTTCGACGACCTGATCGGGGAGACGGTCTACCTGTTCCGCGCGTTCCCCAAGGTCGCGGCGCTCTACCGGCGCCGGTTCCGCCACATCCTGGTCGACGAATACCAGGACACCAACCACGCGCAGTACTCGCTCGTGCGTGAGCTGACCCGTCCCGTCGAGGCCGATCTGGCCGAGGAGATGGAGGCGACCGGCGTGCACGTGCGCAATCTGCGTGACGCGACCGGCGGCATCCCGGGTGCCTCGCTCACCGTGGTCGGCGACTCCGACCAATCGATCTACGCCTTCCGCGGCGCCGACACCCGCAACATCAGCGAGTTCGAACGCGACTTCCCGGGCACCCGGGTGATCCTGCTCGAGCAGAACTACCGCTCGACCCAGAACATCCTCTCGGCCGCCAACGCCGTGATCGGCCACAACTTCGACCGCAAAGACAAGAAACTGTGGAGCGCTGGCGGTGATGGCGAGAAGATCGTGGGCTACACGGCCTACTCCGGCCACGATGAGGCCCAGTTCGTGTCCGACGAGATCGAGGTGCTGCACCGGGCCGGCATGGCCTACCGCGACATGGCGGTGTTCTACCGCACTAACGCGCAGACGCGTGCGCTGGAAGAGATCCTGGTGCGGTCCGCGGTGCCCTACCGGGTCGTCGGCGGCACCAAGTTCTACGAGCGGGCCGAAATCAAGGATGCGCTGGCGTACCTGATATCCGTCGCCAACCCGAACGACGAGCTGGCCCTGCGGCGCATCCTGAACACCCCCAAGCGCGGGATCGGCCCGGCCACCGAAACGGCGTTGGCCGGCTTCGCGGAGGCGAACCAGATCAGCTTCCGGCAGGCCATGCGCGATTCCGCGTCGCTCGGGCTGGGCCCGAAGGTGACCGGGGCGATCCTGAAGCTGGCCACCCTGCTCGACGAGGCGGCGCTGAGGCTCGTGCCGGACAACCCGGCCGGCACGGCGAACGTGTCCGAGCTGCTGACCTTCCTGCTCGACGGCAGCGGGCTGCTCACCCTGCTGCGGAACAGCCGAGACCCGCAGGACGAGGCGCGCGCCGAGAATATCGAGGAGCTCGTCGCCCAGACCAAGGACTTCAACAAGGAGAACCCCGACTCGGGGTTGGTCGACTTCCTCACCCAGGTGTCGCTGGTGGCCGCCGCCGACGACCTCGACGACGCCTCCGGCACGGTGTCGCTGATGACGCTGCACACGGCGAAGGGTCTCGAATACGAGGCCGTGTTCCTGACCGGCGTCGAGGAGGGGCTGCTGCCTCACCAGATGTCGGCTAACGAGCCCGGCGGTCCGGCCGAGGAGCGGCGCCTGTTCTACGTGGGCATCACCCGTGCCCGGCAGAGGCTCTACCTCTCGCTGGCGATGACCCGGGCCCAGTTCGGCGACATCAACGTGGCCATGCCGAGCCGCTACCTGCAGGAGATCCCCGCCGACCTGATCGACTGGAAGCAGTCCCCGGGCATGGCGAACTCCCGCGGCGGCACCCAACCCCGGGCCTTGAACGCGAGACGTGACGGCTTCGGTGGCGGCTTCGCCAAGCGCGGTGAGGTGCAGGCGCTGCCACCCGCGCCGAAGAAGAAGACCGAGTGGGCCAGCCGGGTGCCGAGCCAGGTGCGCGACAACGGCGACCTCACCGTCGAAGCGGGCGACCGCATCCGTCACGTCGATTTCGGCGACGGTCGCGTCAACCAGGTCACCGGTGACGGCACCAAGCGCATCGCGCACGTGCAATTCGACACGGCGGGCGCAAAGAAGCTATTGATCAAGATCGCGCCGATCGAGAAGATCTAGTGGCGGGCCCGGCAAGCCGGCCGGAGACCCTGCTCGAACGGCTGAAGTCGTTGCGCGCCCTTGACCTCGAGGTGGCATCCCGGGCCAGCATCGCCGTCGTCGTGCCGCTGGTGGTGCTCGTGCTGGTGGGCCGGATCGACTGGGCGGCTTACGCGTCGTTCGGGGCGATGGCGTCGCTCTACGGCCGGAATGAGCCCTACCGGCTGCGCGCCCGCACGGTCAGCGTCGCCGCGGCCTTCCTGCTGGTCAGCGTCGCGGCGGGGCTCGCACTGAGCGTGACCGGGGCCTCTCTGCCGGTCCTGGTGCTCGGGCTGATGCTCGTGATCACGGCGGGGATCCTGCTGGCGTCGACGTTCGGCCTGTTCCCCGGCACGCCGATCTTCTTCGTGTTCGCCTACCTGGTTTGCGCGCAGGTGCCCGCACCGGCCCACGAGCTGCTGCCGCGACTGTTGGTGGCCGTCGCGAGCGCCGCTCTGGCCTGGCTTCTCACCATGTCCGGCTGGGCAGCTCGGCGCCTGGCCGGCGACCGCTTCGGCGACCTGTTCAAGCAACTGCCCCGCATGCCGCTGCTGCGCCCGGCCGCCTTCCGCGACGCCCAGGTGTGGTTCACCATTCTGCAGAACCTGGTCGGCGTGCTGCTGGCCGGCGGCCTCGCCCTCTCCGTGGGAATCGGGCACCCGTACTGGGCCGTGGTGAGCGTGGTCGCGGTGCTGCCGCCGCCCCGCGCCGCGCACTCCCTCTCCCGGGCCGGGCACCGCATCGTCGGAACCGTGCTCGGGGTGGCGGTGACCGCGCTGGTGCTGCTGCCCGGGCCATCCGTCTGGGTGCTGATCCTGGTGATCGCGATCGGCCAGTTCGGTGCGGAAATCCTGATCGGCAAGCACTATGGCGCCGCCCTGTTGTTCGTCACGCCGCTGGCGCTCACCGTGGCGCACCTGGCCGACCCGGTGGCCGTGCCGACGCTGCTGGTCGACCGGGTAGTGGAGACGGCGCTCGGCGGCGTGGTCGCGGTGCTGATCGTGCTCACGGTGCGCGGTCTGGCCCGGCGGCGTTCGCGCCGGCTCGCCTAGCCTCGGCCGTGCCTTTCATCGCCCCGGTCCAGCCGAACGCGGTGCAGCCGAACGCAGTGCAACCGAACCCATTGGAACGGCAGAGGTTGCTCTCGGCTTCTCGATAGCCGGTCGATTGGTACGTTCGCCAAGCTCCCCTGATCAGCATCGACACCCGCACCACCCCGAATCGTTGGCGGACCGCACCCGCGCTGGGCGTTCGCCTCGAATACCGGCGACGGATGCGGCTGGCCGACACCCTGCAGATACGCTGCACCGTCTCCGTCTCCGTCTCCGTCTCCGTCTCCGTCTCCGTCTCCGTCTCCGTCTCCGTCTCCGTCTCCGTCTCCGTCTCCGTCTCCGTCGCCCTCGTCATCGCCTTGTCGCTTGCGACCCGGGAGCGTAGCGTTGCCGCCGCGGGGATGCCCAGAGGGGCGGCTCCCATCGAACTGGAGGTGCCATCATGGCGAGCGACCCGAACGGACTCTGGCCGCGTCGAGCGGATGCCGCGAGCGACGGACTCGACGAGAATCGCGCGATCGATGACATCGAACTGACCCTCGAAGAGGAGGCGCCGATCATCGAGGAAGAAGACCCGGAGTGGATGGCCGACGCCGATCAGCGTGCGGTCAAACAGGGTGATGAGGACGAGGACCGCGAAGCCGAGGAGCCCGTCGAGCCCGAGCCTCGGGAATAGCCGAGGCGGTTCATCTCGGGCGGAGCACCGGGCCCGGCGTTGTACCAATTCGACGGAGATTCTCGTGAAAATCGTCAATTTCGGCGTGTTCAGGGCTGTTTTAGCCAAAATCTCCGTCGAATTCGTTCGGGACGGAGGCGCTTGCGAACCCCGGACACGACAGGCGCATGCTGGTGCTGGTGCTGGTGCTGGTGCTGGTGCTGGTGCTGGCGTGGCTACGCGACGGCGTGGGTGCGCGCCTGCCCGCGGCGGAGGAGCACGGCGATCCCGCGCCAGCCGAGCAGGAACACCCCGAGCACGACGGTCGTGACGACGACGAAGCTGAACTCCGTGCCCTGCCCGGTCACGGTGCGCAGCAGCATCCCGACGCCGACGGAGAAGAGCCAGATGCCGGTGCCCGTCCAGGCGATTTTCTGCGGGCTGCGCCAGGCGCGCATGACGAGCCAGCCCACGAGGAGGCCGCCGAGGAACGGCAGCCCGGTGAGCAAGGTGCCGAGGAGCCCCTCGCCGTGGCTGGCCCGGCCGATCAGCACGAAGATCAGCACCAGGGCGGCATCGAGCACTGCCGCGAGGAGGAGACCGGACCGACTGTTCTGCTGGATTGCCATGATTCCAGCCTACGTGTCACCGGTCGCACGGCGGCCCGGCGGCTGAGGTCGCGGCGCTGGGACCGCAGGCCGGGAACGCGGGCTGGGACCGCAGGGCGGGACTGCGGGCTGGGACCGCGGGCTGGGACCGCGGGCTGGGACCGCAGGGCGGGACTGCGGGCGGGGAACGCGGGCTGGGACCGCAGGGCGGGACTGCGGGCGGGGAACGCGGGCTGGGACCGCAGGGCGGGACTGCGGGCGGGGAACGCGGGCTGGGACCGCAGGGCGGGACTGCGGGCGGGGAACGCGGGCTGGGACCGCAGGGCGGGACTGCGGGCGGGGAACGCGGGCTGGGACCGCAGGGCGGGACTGCGGGCGGGGAACGCGGGCTGGGACCGCAGGGCGGGACTGCGGGCGGGGAACGCGGGCTGGGACCGCAGGGCGGGACTGCGGGCGGGGAACGCGGGCTGGGACCGCAGGGCGGGACTGCGGGCGGGGAACGCGGGCTGGGACCGCAGGGCGGGACTGCGGGCGGGGAACGCGGGCTGGGACCGCAGGGCGGGACTGCGGGCGGGGAACGCGGGCTGGGACCGCAGGGCGGGACTGCGGGCGGGGAACGCGGGCTGGGACCGCAGGGCGGGACTGCGGGCGGGGAACGCGGGCTGGGACCGCAGGGCGGGACTGCGGGCGGGGAACGCGGGCTGGGACCGCAGGGCGGGACTGCGGGCGGGGAACGCGGGCTGGGACCGCGGGCTGGGACCGCAGGCTCAGACCGCGGTGCCGATCAGGGAACCGATCGCCCAGGTGACGCCGAGCGCGAGCAGGCCGCCGATCAGTACCCGGGAAATCGCGCGGGCCTTCGGGCTGCCGCCGAGGTAGGAGCTCAGCCAGCCGGTGATGACCAGGGCGATCGCGACGGCGAGGAAGGTGGCCGGCAGTCGCCACTCCGGCGGCGGCAGCAGCACCGCCAGGAGCGGCAGGATCGCGCCGACCGTGAAGGCGATCGCGGAGGCGAAGGCGGCGTGCCACGGGTTCGACAACTCATCGGTGCCGATGTGCAGTTCCACCTCCAAGTGCGCTCCGAGGGCGTCGTGCGCGGTCAGCTCGAGCGCCACCTGGTTCGCCGTCTGCGCGGTGAGCCCCTTCGCCTCGTAGAGGCCGGCCAGTTCGGCGAGCTCCTGCTCGGGCATGGTCTCGAGTTCCCAGGTCTCCTTGGCGATCAGGGCGCGCTCGGTGTCGCGCTGGCTGCTCACCGAGACGTACTCGCCCAGGGCCATCGAGATCGCCCCGGCGAGCAGGGCCGCGACACCCGCGATCAGGATCGCCGAGGCATCCGTCGTCGCCGCCGCGACGCCGACCACCAGGGCCGCCACCGACACGATGCCGTCATTGGCTCCGAGCACTCCGGCCCGCAGCCAGTTCAGGCGCGAGGCGTGGTCGGCGGAATGGGGATCGACGCCGTGCTCGGGTTCAGTCATGACTGAATCCAAGCAGTCGGATGCGCGGCGCGCCAGCCGGACCCGATGGCGTCACGCGCGGCGCCGGCGTGTGCTCGGCGCCGACGTGTGTGCGATGCCGACGTGTTCGCGATGCCGGTGGGGACCGATAGAGTTTCACATGGTACTTATGTCTTGATGTCGAGCTATCTGCGGCGCGGGCATCCGTGCCCCTTGCCCCTCAAGACCTTGCAGGAACGCTACGAAGCGGATTGGAAGAGCAGCGTGGATCTTTACGAATATCAGGCACGAGACCTGTTTGAACAGTATGGAGTTCCGGTTCTTCCGGGCATCATCGCGGACACTCCGGAGGAGGTGCGTGCTGCGGCCGAGAAGCTGGGCGGCGTTGTCGTTGTCAAGGCCCAGGTCAAGGTCGGCGGACGCGGCAAGGCTGGCGGCGTGAAGGTGGCGAAGACCCCGGACGACGCTGAAGCCGCCGGGCGTGCCATCCTCGGACTCGACATCAAGGGCCACACCGTCAACCGGGTCATGGTTGCCGGTGGAGCCCGCATCGCTCAGGAATTCTACTTTTCCGTGCTGCTGGACCGCACCAACCGCTCCTACCTCTCGCTCGCGAGCTACGAAGGTGGCGTAGAGATCGAGATTCTCGCTGTTGAGAAGCCCGAAGCGCTCGCCTACACGGCCATCGACCCGATTGCCGGGATCGATCTGGACACGGCCCGTCAGATCGCGGTCGCCGCGAAGTTCCCGGCCGACCTCGTCGACAAGGTCGCCCCCGTCTTCGTGCAGCTTTACAACGTGTTCACGGGTGAGGACGCGACCCTGGTCGAGGTCAACCCGCTCGTGCTGACCGAAGAGGGCGACGTCATCGCCCTCGACGGCAAGGTCACGATCGACGAGAACGCCGGCTTCCGCCACCCGAAGCATGCCCTCCTCGAGGACGCCGCCGCCGCCGACCCGCTCGAGGCGAAGGCCAAGGCGAACGACCTGAACTACGTCAAGCTCGACGGCGAAGTGGGCATCATCGGCAACGGTGCCGGACTCGTCATGAGTACCCTGGACGTCGTCGCCTACGCCGGCGAGAACCACGGCGGCGTCAAGCCGGCCAACTTCCTCGACATCGGGGGCGGAGCATCCGCCGAGGTCATGGCCGCCGGCCTGGACGTCATCCTCGGTGACCCGCAGGTCAAGGCCGTGTTCGTCAACGTCTTCGGCGGCATCACCGCCTGTGACGCTGTCGCCAGGGGCATTGTGGGTGCGCTCGCCGAACTCGGCAGCGCAGCGAACAAGCCGCTCGTTGTGCGCCTCGACGGCAACAACGTCGAGGAAGGCCGTCGTATTCTCGCCGAGGCCAACCACCCGCTCGTCACACTGGCCGCCACCATGGACGAGGGCGCCGCCAAGGCCGCCGAACTCGCCCACGCCGCGAAGTAAGGGATTTTCGAACATGTCAATCTTCCTCAACAAGGACTCCAAGGTCATCGTGCAGGGCATCACCGGCGGTGAGGGCACCAAGCACACCGCCCTCATGCTCAAGGCCGGCACCCAGGTTGTCGGTGGCGTGAACGCGCGCAAGGCCGGCACCACGGTGCTGCACGGCGACGCGGAACTGCCCGTCTTCGGCACGGTCGCCGAGGCCATGGAAAAGACCGGGGCGGATGTCTCGATCGCCTTCGTGCCGCCGGCCTTCACCAAGGACGCCGTCATTGAAGCCATCGACGCCGGCATCCCGCTGCTCGTTATCATCACCGAGGGCGTGCCGGTGCAGGACTCGGCCGAGTTCTGGGCCTACAACATCGCCAAGGGCAACAAGACCCGCATCATCGGTCCGAACTGCCCCGGCATCATCACCCCCGGTGAGGCGCTCGTAGGCATCACGCCGGCGAACATCACCGGCAAGGGCCCGGTCGGCCTCGTCTCCAAGTCGGGCACCCTGACCTACCAGATGATGTACGAACTGCGCGACCTCGGCTTCTCCACCGCCATCGGCATCGGCGGCGACCCCATCATCGGCACCACGCACATCGACGCGCTCGAGGCGTTCGAGGCTGACCCCGAGACGCTCGCCATCGTCATGATCGGCGAGATCGGCGGCGACGCCGAGGAGAAGGCGGCCGAGTACATCAAGGCCCACGTCACCAAGCCCGTCATCGGCTACGTCGCCGGCTTCACCGCCCCTGAGGGCAAGACCATGGGCCACGCCGGCGCTATCGTCTCCAACGGAGCCGGAACCGCCCAGGGCAAGAAGGAGGCCCTCGAGGCCGCCGGGGTCAAAGTCGGCAAGACGCCGAGCGAGACCGCCACCCTGCTGCGCGAGGTTCTCGCGGCGCTGTAACCGGCACCGCTGCAACCGGCTCCGCTGCACGGTGGTGCCGCTGATCAGCGAGGCCACTGGCACCGAACGAAAGGGCCCGCCTCATCAGGCGGGCCCTTGTGCGTTGCCGGCTGCCGGCATCCGTGCCCGAACGAATTCGACGGAGATTCTGCTCTCAACCGCCCGATACGCCCGTTTTAGCCTGGACCCAAGCAAAATCTCCGTCGAATTCGTCAGTGTGCGGCGGGGGCCGGGGAGCGAGGGTGCGGGAAACGGTAGGCTCCGATCGGATGAAACGCATAACCACCGCTCTGCTTGCCGCGCTCGACGCGCTCATTGTCGTAGCCATCGGGATCGGCATCGCACTGGTTCCGCTCACGGTCCTGTGGGCAACGCAGTTCGGCCTGGACGTCAACTGGCTCGTCTTCTGGCGTGCCGCGGTCGACGTCTGGCTCGTCGGCAATGGGGTCGACCTGATCGTGCAGTTGGACCCGACCCTCGTCGCGGCCCTGAACCTTCCCGGCTCGGACGCCCCGTTCCCGATCACGATCGCGCTGCTGGGCTTCGCGTTGATGTCCGTGCTCTTCGGCCTTCGCACCGGCCACCGCGCGGCGGAAACACCCCATCGCTGGATCGGGGTGACAGGCGCCACCGTCAGCTACGCGCTCCTGACCGCCCTGCTCGTGCTGTCGGCAGGCACGGATGCCGTGCGCCCCGTGGCCGCGCAGGGTCTGCTTCTGCCGCCGCTGATCTTCGCGGCCGGGGTTCTGATCGGCGCGGGTCAGGGTCAGCTGGGCCGGCTGCTCGGCCGTATCCCCGGCCTGTCCGGCCGCCTTCCGGGAAAGAACAGCAACAGCAACAGCAACAGCAACAGCACCAGCACCAGCACCAGCACCAGCAACAGCACCGACAGCACCGCAGCCGCGCTGCTCCCGATCGCGGTGCGCCCGGCCGTCTCCGCGGCTGTGCGCAGCGGAACAGCCGCGGCCGCCGGCATCCTCTGCGTCGCCGGGATCGCCGTGTTCGTGTTGATCCTGACCCACTACGCCACCATCATCGGGCTCTACGAGACCGTGCAGGCCGGTGTTCTGGGTGGCATCGCGCTCACCCTGCTGCAACTGGCGTTGATCCCGAACCTGGTCATCTGGGCCGCGTCCTGGTTCGTCGGCCCCGGCATCGCGGTGGGCGTGGGCACCAGTGTGTCCCCGGTCGGAACCTCGCTCGGCACCGTTCCGGGTCTACCGATCCTCGGGGTGCTCCCGCAGGGCAGCCTGGCGTATGGGTTCGTCGGTCTGCTCGTGCCGCTGCTGGTCGGCTTCCTCGTCACCGTCGTCCTGAGGCAGCGGGCGGCAGCGGATGTCCCTCCGCCCTCGATCACCGAACGCCTGCTCACCGGCCTCGGCACCGGAGTCGTCGCTGGCGTGCTGCTCGGGCTGCTGGCCTGGTGGTCTGGCGGAGCTGTCGGCCCGGGCCGCCTCGTTCAGGTCGGCCCGAACCCGCTGCTGGTCGGTGCGCTGGCCGCCGCCCTGGTCGGCTTCGCCGCCTGCCTCGGCCTTCTGACTCCCGCGCCTCCCGTGCGCGCCAACGGCTCCGGGCGCACCGGCGCGAGCGGTGCGACGCCCAGCGCGACGCCCAGCAGGACAACCGGCACGACGCCGGGAGCGGTGTCGCGTGCCGTGCGCAGCGGGGCGAACGGTGCCGGACGTCTCCTCGGCCGGCTGCGCGACCTGCTCCCACGCCGGTAGGCTTCTCCCGTGCTGAACTTGGTCGTATTGATCTCCGGCGGGGGATCCAACCTTCGCTCCCTGCTCGAGGCCTGCCGGGATGCTGACTACCCGGCCCGCGTGGTGGCCATCGGCGCCGACCGCGACGCCGACGGGCTCGAGCTCGGCGAGGAATACGGCATCAGCACGTTCACGGTGCCGTTCACGTCGCATCCGTCCCGGGAGGCGTGGGGCGACGAGCTCCTCGCGCAGATCCAGCAGTGGGACGCCGACCTCGTCGTGCTCAGCGGCTTCATGCGCCTGCTGCCGCCCCGCGTCGTGGCCGCGTTGGCCCCGAACCTGCTCAACACGCATCCGGCCTACCTGCCCGAATTCCCCGGGGCGCATGGGGTGCGTGATGCCCTCGCCGCCGGGGTCGACGAAACCGGTGCGAGCCTGATCGTGGTCGACACCGGTGTCGACGACGGACCGATCATCGCGCAGGAACGAGTGCCGGTGCTGCCGGATGACACCCAGGCATCCCTGCACGACCGCATCAAAATCGTCGAGCGTCGCCTGCTGGTGCAGGCTGTGCTCGATATCGCCAACGGACACGTCGATCTCAAGGAGCATCCCCACATATGAGCGGTCCCACCAACGCCCAGAGTCTGTACCGCCACCGCGACGTCGTGCCCGTGCGGCGTGCCCTCATCTCGGTGAGCGACAAGACCGGTCTGGTCGAATTGGCCGCCGCCCTCGCGGTGACCGGCGTCGAAATCGTGTCGACCGGCTCGACCGCGGCCACCATCCGCGCCGCCGGCCACGACGTGACGGATGTCTCCACCGTCACCGGCTTCCCCGAATCCCTCGACGGCCGGGTCAAGACCCTGCACCCGGGAGTGCACGCCGGCATCCTCGCCGACCTGCGCCTCGAGGCCCACGAGGCCCAGCTCGCCGAACTCGGCATCGACGCGTTCCAGCTCGTCGTCGTGAACCTGTACCCGTTCGTCGAGACCGCCCTGTCGGGCGCGGCCCCGGCCGACGTGATCGAGCAGATCGACATCGGCGGACCGGCTCTCGTGCGTGCCGCAGCCAAGAACCACGCCAACGTCGCCATCGTGGTCGACCCCGACAACTACGACGAGATCATCGCCGCCGTCGAGGCCGGCGGCACCCCGCTGAAGCTGCGCCAGAAGCTGGCCTCGCTCGCCTTCGAGCACACCGCCGGCTACGACCTGAGCGTCTCGGCCTGGTTCACCGAGAACGTCTACGACCAGTGGCAGGACGATGCTGCGGCCCTGGACGAGGACATTCTCGAGGAGTTCGACGCCGTGATCGGCGATGCCCTCTCCGACGAGATGCCGTTCCCCGAGACTCTCGTCATCGAGGCCACCCGCAGCGCGGTGCTCCGCTACGGCGAGAACTCGCACCAGGCCGCGGCGCTCTACCTGGGCGAAGGCGGCCAGGGCATCGCGCAGGCCGTGCAGCGCCACGGTAAGGAGATGTCGTACAACAACTACGTCGACGCGGATGCCGCCGTGCGCGCCGCCTTCGACTTCGCCGAACCGGCCGTGGCCATCATCAAGCACGCCAACCCGTGCGGCATCGCCGTCGCCAACCCCAAGGCGCCCGACGCGATCGCCTCCGCGCACCACCGCGCGCACGACTGCGACCCGATCTCGGCGTTCGGCGGCGTCATCGCGGCCAACCGCACGGTCACCCTCGGCATGGCCGAGACCGTCAGCCAGATCTTCACCGAGGTGCTCGTCGCCCCGGGCTTCGAGCCGGCCGCGTTCGAGCTGCTCAGCGCCAAGAAGAACATCCGCCTGCTGGAACTGCCGGCCGACTACCACCGCTCCTCGCTCGAGCTGCGCCAGATCTCGGGCGGCCTGCTGGTGCAGGAGTCCGACACGTTCGACAACCTCGACTCGTCGATCTGGACCCTCGCGGCCGGCGACGAGGTCGACGCGGCCACCCGGGCGGACCTCGAGTTCGCGTGGAAGGCCTGCCGCTCCGTGAAGTCGAACGCCATCCTGCTGGCGCGCGGCGGGGCATCCGTCGGCGTGGGTATGGGCCAGGTCAACCGGGTCGACTCCTGCCACCTCGCCGTGCTGCGCGCCGGCGACCGTGCAGCCGGCTCGGTCGCGGCCTCGGACGCGTTCTTCCCGTTCGCGGACGGCCTGCAGGTGCTGCTTGAGGCGGGCGTGACGGCGGTCGTGCAGCCCGGCGGCTCGGTACGCGACGCCGAGGTCATCCAGGCGGCCGCGGATGCCGGCGTCAGCATGTACTTCACCGGAGAGCGCCACTTCTTCCACTAGGCGCCCCGGTGCCCTGTGCCCCTGTGCCTTGCCCTGTGCCCCTGTGCCCCTGTGCCTTGCCCTGTGCCCCTGTGGCTAACTCAGGAGATCTGCGGATGCCGTTGGTCGCCCGCCGCGGAATTCCGGGGCGGTAGCCATGCGGCATCCGTTTTCTCCTGAATTCGCCACGGACTCTGGCACGATTGAAGGGTCCGTGGCTTCGCCAGAACCGTCCCGGCCAGAAGGAGCGCCGTGCCCGATTTCGAGGGATTCATCCAGACCGACTACCTGATCGCCCTTGCGGTCGCGGTCGTGGCCGCCGTGGCCGTCACGGCGATCATCGCCCTGGTCTTCCGGGTGGTCGGCCGTAAGGAGGCCTGGGCCCGCACGCTCGTCGGCCTGGTCAGGGTGCCGTTCCGGCTGACGCTGCTCGTGGGCGCGATTTGGACGGTGAACACGCTGTTCCTGCAGACGTCCGAGGAGATCGAGCGCCTGGTCGACTTCATCTTCCGGGCCCTCTTCATCGGCGCGGCCACCTGGCTGGTCTGTGCGCTGCTCTACTTCTTCGAGGAGGTCGCCGCCGCCCGCTACCGCATCGACGTGCGCGACAACCGAGTTGCCCGGCGCGTGCGTACCCAGCTGCGGATGCTGCGCCGCATCGGCGTCGTGGTGATCATCATCTGCGCGATCGGCGCCGTGCTGCTCAGCATCCCCGGCGCGGCGACCCTGGGTGCGAGCCTGTTCGCCTCCGCCGGCCTGCTCAGCGTCGTGGCCGGCCTGGCCGCGCAGTCCACGCTCGCGAACGTGTTCGCCGGCATCCAACTGGCCTTCAACAACGCCCTGCGCGTCGACGACGTCGTCATCGTCGAGACCGAGTGGGGCAAGATCGAGGAGATCACCCTCACCTATGTGGTCGTACACATCTGGGACGACCGGCGCATGGTGCTGCCGTCGACCTACTTCACGACCAACCCGTTCCAGAACTGGACCCGCCACAACAGCGAACTGCTCGGCGCGGTCGAATTCGACCTCGACTGGCGTGTCGACCCGGCCGGCATGCGCGTGGAACTCGACCGCATCGTCGCACAGACCGAGCTCTGGGACGAACGCGTGGTCGTGCTCCAGGTGACGGATGCCGTGGGCGGCTTCGTGCGCGTGCGCGTGCTGGTCTCCGCCGCCGACGCTCCCACCCTGTTCGACCTCCGCTGCCTCGTGCGTGAAAACCTGATCGACTGGCTCAACACCCATAACCCGGAGGCGCTGCCGGTGGGCCGGATGGAGCTGCGACGGGAGTCCGCGCGCTCGAAGGCGCCCGCCCGCACCGAGCCGGCGCACCCCGTCACCGCGCCCATCGGGCTGTTCTCCGGCGACGAGAACGCCAAGGCGCGGGCGGCCGAGTTCACCGCGACCATCCCCGTGCAGAAGGGGTCGGCCGAGGAGCGCTGACCGGCCGATGGTCACGGCGCGCGCGTGCTGCGCCGAGCCGACCGACAGATCCCGGTGCCCGTGAGAGTGCCGATTCCGGTCGAGAGTGACCGGCGGAATGGACACTCTCGTCCGGAACGGCAACAGGAGGGCGATCGGGGGAGAGCCCTACACTGGCGGGATGGAAACTGCCGACTCCGAGACCTTGCCCGCCGCATCCGTTTCCGCGCCGGCATCCGATGCCGCGGGGCGGCGCGCGCTGGTGCGCCGACCGGCTCGGAACCTGGCCGAGGGACAGTTGACGCATATCGAGCGCAGCCCGATCGACCTGGCGCGCGCCGACGAGCAGTGGCTGGGCTATGTGGCGGCGCTGGCCGCCGCGGGGTGGGACACGGTCGAAGTCGAGCCGGCCCCCGACCTGCCCGACTCCGTCTTCATCGAGGACGCCGTCATCCTCTTCGGCGACCTGGCCGTCGTGGCCAAGCCCGGCGCCCTCAGCCGCCGCGGCGAGACCGAGGCCGCCGAGGCCGCCGTGCGGGCCCTGGGCCTCACCGTGTACCGCCTCGAACTGCCGGGAACCCTCGACGGCGGCGATGTGCTCAAGGTCGGCCGCACGGTCTACGTGGGCCGGAGTCTCCGCACGAACGCGGAGGGCATCCGTCAGTTGCGCGCCATCCTCGAACCCCGCGGTTACACGGTCGTCGCCGTGCCGATCACGAAGGTGCTGCACCTCAAGACCGCCGTCACGGCCCTGCCCGACGGCACCGTGATCGGCTACCGGCCGCTGATCGACGACCCCAGCGTGTTCCCGCGCTTCCTGCCGGTGCCCGAGCCGGAGGGTACCGCGGTCGTCGTGCTCGACCCCGGGACCGTGCTGATGTCGAGCGCGGCGCCGCGCTCGGCCGCGCTGTTCGCGGGTCTCGGCTACCAGGTGATCACCGTCGACATCTCCGAGTTCGAGAAGCTCGAGGGCTGCGTCACCTGCCTGAGCGTGCGGGTGCGCTGACACCCCCACCACCCCCGCGAGATGCGGACAAAACACCCTTGATTGCGCGGCGAGGGTGTTATGTCCGCAATTTTGCGGTTGCGCCCACGGCTCCGGAGCCGTATCCTGAAAGGCTGCCTGAACAGGGGGGGCACAGCTCAGACACGACGCGCTCAGGAGGCCGACATGACCAAGACAGCACCGCACCCGATCGCAAAGCCTGCGAACGACGGCGCCCGCCTTGGCGCAGCCATCCCGTTCAGGCGTTCCGCCTAGCGTCCTTCCCGCGCACACTCGCCCCGCCTCGCGCCTGACGCCTGGCCGTTGAAACCAGCGCCCCGCCGACCGCAGGCCGGCAGCACCGCTGCCCACCGGAAGCGAGAGCTTCCACCCCGCCGACCGACTCGTTCGTTATCGGCTTCCCGGCGCCCCGTGGCGCCGTTGCCCGGAAACAGACTGTTCAGGACTCACTCGTGACCACGCTCAGCGACCACAGCCATCCGCCCGATCCCGACCCCGCCGCGGGAACCGACCTGGTTCCCGCACCTCGGCGGAACACACTCCAGGTGCTGCTGCGCCTCTACCCGTTCGCCCGGCCGGCCCTGCCGCGGCTCGCGCTCGGCATGCTCGCCGCCCTGCTGGCGGCGCTCGTCGCGCTCGCCATCCCGCAGGTGCTCCAACGCCTCGTCGACGGGGCGCTGACCCGGCAGGATGCCGAGCAGATCTGGCCGGCCGTGATCGTCGTGCTCGCTCTCGGCGTGATCGAGGCGGTGCTGATCGCGCTGCGTCGCTGGTTCGTGCTCGGCCCCGGCACCCACATCGAGGCCCGGATGCGCAACGCGCTCTACGCCCGGCTGCAGGACCTCCCGGTCACGTTCCACGACAAGTGGCCGAGCGGCCAGCTGCTCTCCCGCGCCGTCAGCGACCTCAACCTGATTCGCCGGTGGATCTCGTTCGGGCTGGTGCTGCTCATCGTCAACGTGGTGACCATCGTGATCGGCGCCGTCATCCTGGTGTCGATGAACTGGATCCTCGGCCTCATCTTCCTCGTCTGCTCCGTTCCGCTGTGGATCGTCGGCTACCTGTTCGAGGAGAAGTACTCCGTCGTCGCGCGGCGCAGCCAGGATCAGGCCGGCGACCTTGCGACGGCGGTCGAGGAGTCGGTGCACGGCATCCGAGTGCTCAAGGCCTTCGGGCGCGGCAAATTCGCGTTGAAGAACTTCGCCGACCAGGCCGAGAGCCTGCGCGGCACCGAGATCGAAAAGGCGCGCGCCATCGCCGGCATCTGGCTGTGGCTGCTGATGATCCCGGACGTGGCCTTCGCCCTCTGCCTCGTGGCCGGCGTCTGGTTGGCCAGCCAGGGCGAGTTCAGCGTGGGTGGGCTCGTGGCCTTCTTCGCGACGGCCACCGTGCTGCGCTGGCCGATCGAGTCGGTCGGGTTCCTGCTCTCGATGACCTTCGACGCCCGCACGGCGACCGACCGGTTCTTCGACGTGCTCGACGCGCCGAACGCGATCACCGACCCCGAGCATCCGGTCACCATCGACTCGCCCCGTGGCCGGCTGGCGTTTGAGGACGTGCACTTCCGCTACCCCGACTCGCCCAGCCGCTTCCCGGACCTGCTCGACGGCGTGGACCTCGTGCTCGAACCGGGGGAGACCATGGCGCTGGTCGGCCTGACCGGCTCCGGCAAGTCCACCCTGACGGCGCTGACCACCCGCCTCTACGACGTGACTGCAGGGCAGGTGACCCTGGACGGTGTCGACGTGCGCCACCTCGGCCGCGAGGAGCTGCGCCGGCACCTGTCGATGGCCTTCGAGGATGCGACGCTGTTCTCGGCATCCGTGCGCGACAACGTGCTGCTCGGCCGCCCCGAGTGGGCCGAGCGCTCACCCGAAGCGGATGCCGCACTCGAGGAAGCGCTGATGGTCGCCCAGGCCGGCTTCGCCCACGACCTCCCGGAGGGTGTCGACACGCTCGTCGGCGAGGAGGGAATGAGCCTCTCCGGCGGCCAGCGGCAGCGGATCGCGCTGGCGCGTGCGGTGGCGGCCAAGCCGGCCGTGCTGGTGCTCGACGACCCGCTGTCGGCCCTCGACGTGGACACCGAGTCCCTCGTCGAGGCCGCCCTGCGCGAGGTGCTCTCCGCGACCACGGCGCTGATCGTGGCGCACCGGCCGTCGACCGTGATGCTGGCCGACCGGGTTGCGCTGCTCGAGAACGGGCGCGTCACCGCGGTCGGGCGCCACTCCGACCTGCTCCGCGAGAGCGAACACTACAAGTTCGTGATCTCGAGCCTGGAAGACGAAGAACGACGAGAGTCCGCACGAGAGGAGGTGGCGCGATGAGCGTCACCGGTGTCGAGGGGGAAGACCGCAGCAATTTCAGCGCCGTGGAGAGCAAGCAGATCCGGCGCCGTTCGCTGCGCCTGCTCGGGTCGCTGCTGCACCCGGTGCGCCTCCCGGTCGTCGCCGCGATGCTGATCGTGGTCGTCTCCACGGCCGCGCAGGTGGCCGGCCCGGCCCTGATCGCCTACGGGATCGACCAGGGTCTCCCCGCGCTGATGGAACAGGACTGGGTGCCGCTGGCCGCGACCGGGGTGGTGTACCTGGCCACCGGCGTCGTCGGTGCCATCCTGATCGCCTGGTACACGATCATGTCCGCCCGGATCAGCCAGGCGGTGCTGATCGACCTGCGCAAGCGGGTCTTCCTGCACACCCAGCGGCTCAGCCTCGAATTCCACGAGTCGTACACCTCGGGTCGCATCATCTCGCGGCAGACCAGCGACCTCGACGCCATCCGGGAGCTGCTGGACTCCGGCATCAACCAGCTCGTGCAGGGGCTGCTCTACATGGTGTTCACCGCGATCGCCCTGTTCCTGCTCGACGGCACGAGCGGGCTCGTGCTGTTGGCCTCGATCGTGCCGCTGGCCCTGCTCACCCGCTGGTTCCAGGTGCGCTCGCAGGCACTCTTCCGCCGGTCGAGAACGGCGTCGGCGAGTCTGATCGTGCAGTTCGTGGAGACCATGACCGGCATCCGTGCGGTCAAGGCCTTCCGGGCGGAGAAGCGCAACGAGAAGGTGTTCGGCGAACTGGTCGAGGACTACCGGAAGGTCAACTCGCGGGTCATCCAGCTGTTCGGCATCTTCGACCCGGGTCTCGTCCTGATCGGCAACGTGGCCGTCGCGGTCGTGCTGCTGGTCGGCGGGTTCCGCGTCGTCGACGGCCAGCTCGCTATCGGCGCGCTGCTCGCTGCGCTGCTCTACACCCGCCGGTTCTTCGACCCGATGGAGGAGATGGCGATGTTCTACAACTCCTACCAGTCGGCCGCCGCGGCGCTGGAGAAGATCTCCGGGGTGCTCGAGGAACACCCGGGGGTGCCGGACCCGGTGACGCCGGTGGACCTCTGGTCGTCGCAGGGGGCGGTCTCGTTCGAGGGCGTGCAGTTCGAGTATCAGGCCGACCGGGTCATTCTGCCGCGGTTCGATCTGGCCATTCCGGCCGGGCAGACCATCGCCCTGGTCGGTTCGACCGGAGCCGGCAAGTCCACCCTGGCCAAGCTGATGGCGCGCTTCTACGACCCCTCGACGGGCCAGGTGACCCTCGACGGCGTCGACCTGCGCGACCTGCACCCCAAGGACCTGCGCCGGGCGATCGTGATGGTCACCCAGGAGGCGTACCTGTTCAGCGGCTCGGTCGCCGACAACATCTCGATCGGCAAACCGGAGGCGACGCCCGCCGAGATCGTGGCGGCGGCGAAGGCGGTGGGTGCGCACGACTTCATCGCGGGGCTGCCGAACGGGTACGACACCGACGTGAACAAGCGCGGCGGGCGCGTTTCCGCCGGGCAGCGGCAGCTGATCTCGTTCGCACGGGCGTTCCTGGCCGACCCCGCGGTGCTGATCCTCGACGAAGCCACCTCGAGCCTGGATATCCCGAGCGAACGCCTGGTGCAGCAGGCCCTGCAGACCCTGCTCGGGGGGCGCACCGCCGTCATCATCGCGCACCGCCTGTCGACCGTGGCGATCGCCGACCGGGTGCTCGTGATGGAGCATGGGCGCGTCGTGGAGGACGGCACGCCCGACCAACTGATCGCCGGCACCGGACGGTTCGCGCAGCTGCACGCCGCCTGGCGCGACTCGCTGGTGTAGCCGCGGGTCGCATCCGCGTCACGCGGCGCAGGGCTCGCGGCGCAGGGTGCGCCTCGGCGACGACGGATGTCCGGCCGCGCCGGAACGGAAAAGCCCGGCACCTGGACCCCGCGGGTGCGGGCGACGGATGCCGGGCGATGCCGGGCGGGGGAACCGTGAGCGGTTAGGCGAACCCCCAGGCCTTCTCCTCGTCGCTGGAGGCGTCGGAGAGCGGCGTGCCCGACAGGGGGCGGTTGGAGGCCACCGGCCCGAGCGGGTGCTCGCTGGGATCCCGGGGGGTCACGGGAGCCTGCTTGAGCTCGACGAAGATTGCGTGCGACGGCGTGCTGCCGATGTTCAGGCCGGCGTGTTCCTGGGCCGGCAGCCACCGGGTCTCGCCGGCCGGCAGCTCGACGTCGACCTCGCGGCCCTCCGACGACAGGCGCCGGGCGTAGGCGTTGAGCGTGATCATGACGCTGTCGGGATGCGCGTGGGGCTTGGTCGCGTCGCCGGGAGCGTCGAGGAACTCGAGCACGCGAACGCGGTCGTTCTCGAGCAGTACTCGGTAGGCGCCCGGGTCGGTGATGAGGGGATCGAGGGAGGTCTGTGCGGCTGAGTTTTCGCTGTCCATGGAAAAACGCTAGCACCCGGAACAGCCCGGAACCTAGGGTTTCCGGGCAACCCAGCCGGAGAGCGTCAGGCGGGACTCCAGCGCGCCGCCGTGTAGTCGACGCGGTAGCCGTGCGGCCCAGTCTTCAGCGGTGTGCCCTCCGCCCGGTAGCGGGGGAGGGCGCGCTCCTCGTGCCCGATCGGCGGGTGTCCGCCGGCCCGGATCACCCGCCACCACGGCAGGTCGGCGCCGTGACGCGCCATGATCTGCCCGACCAGGCGGGCGCCGCGCGAGCCGAGCACGGCCGCGACGTCGCCGTAGGTCATCACCCGCCCGGGCGGGATCGACTCCACGATGCCGAGAACGTGCGTGACGAACGCTGGTTCGCGGGCGGCATCCGTCATCGGATCCCAGTCAGAGCTGCAGTGCGCCGATGGTCTCGCCGTAGACGGTCTGGCCGATGTCGCTGAAGCCGAGGTGGTGGAAGAACGACTCCGGGCCCTCCTCGCCGGGCTCCCAGATCACCGTGACGTGGTCGAAGCCGCGCTTGCGGGCCTCGTCGGCCAGGGCATCGGCGGCGAACTTGCCGACGCCCTGGCCCTGGGCCTCCGCGTCCACGTTGATGCGCCAGATGCAGGCGCGGAATTCCTCGTGCGGTGAGTCCGGGTCGAAGTTGCCGTGGATGAAACCGACGACGTCTCCATCGAGCACGACGACGCGCTGCCAGGCGGTGGCCGGGTTGATGACGGATGCCGCAACCGCATAGGACACGGGGGCGATGAACTGCTCCTGCCCCGGCTTCAGGCTCAGGCCGTTCGCCGCGACAATGTTTCGCGCGGACAGTTCTTCCAGTCGTAGTTCACCCATGCGAACAGGCTAACGTGCACCGGAGCCGGTGGGGTAGTCGGGCTTTCGGACGACACGGCGTGCGGGCGGCTGCAATTCGGGACATCCGGAAACTGTCTCGATGTCAAGATAGTTGCGACCCTCCACTAGAATCGACGTGGCTATTCTTGCCCCCCGATATTCTGAGGAGATTTCCATTGGCGAAGATCAAGGTTGAAGGCACTGTCGTCGAACTCGACGGGGACGAGATGACCCGCATCATCTGGCACGCGATCAAGGAGACCTTGATCCACCCGTATCTCGACATCGACCTCGAATATTACGACCTGTCGATCCAGAAGCGTGACGAGACGGACGACCAGATCACCATCGACTCGGCCCGCGCCATCCAGAAGCACGGCGTCGGCGTCAAGTGCGCGACCATCACGCCCGACGAGGCGCGCGTCGAGGAATTCGGCCTGAAGAAGATGTGGGCGTCGCCCAACGGCACCATCCGCAACATCCTCGGCGGCACCATCTTCCGCGAGCCCATCATCATCTCGAACATCCCGCGCCTGGTGCCGGGCTGGAACAAGCCGATCATCATCGGCCGGCACGCGTTCGGCGACCAGTACAAGGCCACCAACTTCCGTTTCGAGGGCGAGGGCACGCTTAGCATGACCTTCACCCCGAAGGACGGCTCGGCTCCGCAGGAGTTCGAGGTCTTCCAGGCCCCCGGCAGCGGTGTCGCCATGGGAATGTACAACCTCGACAACTCCATTCGCGACTTTGCCCGCGCCTCGCTGAACTACGGCCTCGAGCGCAAGTACCCGGTCTACCTGTCGACCAAGAACACGATCCTCAAGGCGTACGACGGTCGTTTCAAGGACATCTTCCAGGAGATCTTCGACGCCGAGTTCAAGGCCCGCTACGACGCGGCCGGCCTCACCTACGAGCACCGCCTCATCGATGACATGGTCGCTTCGGCCATGAAGTGGGAGGGTGGCTACGTCTGGGCCTGCAAGAACTACGACGGCGACGTGCAGTCCGACACCGTCGCGCAGGGCTTCGGCTCGCTGGGCCTGATGACCAGCGTGCTCTCCACGCCCGACGGCAAGGTCGTCGAGGCCGAGGCGGCGCACGGCACGGTGACGCGCCACTACCGTCAGCACCAGCAGGGCAAGCCCACTTCGACCAACCCGATCGCCTCGATCTACGCGTGGACGCGCGGCCTCGCGCACCGCGCCAAGCTCGACGGCAACCCGGCCCTCGCCGAGTTCGCGAACACGCTCGAAGACGTGGTCATCACGACCGTCGAGAGCGGCAAGATGACCAAGGACCTTGCGCTGCTCGTGGGCCCGGAGCAGGCCTTCCAGACGACCGAGGAGTTCCTCGCGGCCATCGCGGAGAACCTGCAGGCTCGCCTGGCGTAACCCGCAGAGAGGGGCGGCAGCCTCACCTTCGGGTGAGGGTGCCGCCTTTTTTGTGCGCGTTGCCGGGGTTTTTCTGGGCGCTGAGGGGAGGCTTTCCTTGCTGGCGGAGCCCGGCCAGCGAGGCAAGAATATGACCATGTCGTCTCTGGTTGCCGCCGTGCGCCGTTACCCGCTGGTCACCACGACCGTGCTGATCGGGCTCATCGGCGCGGTACTCGTCTCGTTCGGTCACACGGATGCCGTGCGCTGGCTGTTCAGCGGATTCGGCCTGCTGGTCGCCGGTTACGAAACGATCGGCATGGTGCGACGGCTGCGACGCGGCACCCTCGGTATCGACGTGCTCGCGATCATGGCCATCGTCGCCACGGTCCTGGTGGGCGAATACGTCGCCACCCTCATCATCGTATTGATGCTCACCGGGGGCGCTGCCCTGGAGGACTTCGCCGTGAACCGCGCCAAGCGCGAACTCGACGCCCTGCTCCGGCGGGCCCCGCAGATCGCGCACCGGCTCGTCGCCGCGAACGGTGCCGGTCCGAGCGACGACACCGGTGCCGCTGCAGTCACCGGCGCCGCTGCAGGCGCCATTGCCATTGCCATTGCCATTGCCGTTACCGGTACCGGTACCGGTTCCGGCTCCGGCAACGGTAACGGTGAGGTCGAGGACGTGCCCGCCACCGAGGTGCGGCCGGGTGACCTGCTCCTCGTGCGCCCGGCCGAGATCGTTCCCGTCGACGGAGAACTCGTCTCCGTCAGCGCTGCCTTCGATGAGTCGTCGCTCACCGGGGAAAGCCTCCCGGTGGAGCGCGAGAACGGGGACGCCGTGCTCAGCGGGTCAATCAACGGTCAGGCCGCCGCCACCATCCGGGCCACCGCGACTGCCGCGAACAGCCAGTACCAGCAGATCATCGCGCTGGTCGAGGAGGCCGCGGCCAGCAAGGCGCCGGTGGTTCGCCTGGCCGACCGCTACGCCGTGCCGTTCACGGCGGTGTCGCTCTCGATCGCTGCCCTGGCCTGGCTCCTCAGCGGTGACCCGGCCCGTTTCGCCGAGGTTCTGGTGGTCGCCACCCCCTGCCCGCTGCTGATCTCCGCGCCGGTCGCTTTCATGGGTGGCATGAGTCGTGCCGCCCGCAACGGCATCATCGTCAAGGGTGGCGGTGTGCTCGAGATGCTCTCCCGCGCCAGGACCGTCGTCTTCGACAAGACCGGAACCCTCACCCACGGCACACCGACCATCGCCCGGGTGCTTCCCGAACCCGGCTTCGACGAGGACGAGCTGCTCGCGCTCGCCGCATCGGCGGAGCAATACTCGTCGCACGTGCTCGCGGCATCCGTCATCGCGGAGGCCCGTGCCCGCCGGCTCGAGCTGACCGGTACGGAGACCGCGAACGAGGTTCCCGCGCACGGGGTGGTGGCCCGGCTGGGTTCCCACGAGGTCACGGTCGGCAAGCTGTCGTTCATCAGGGAGCAGGCGACGGATGCCGCGGCCGCCCCCCTCGAGGGCGGCGAGCTGGCCATCTACATCGCCGTCGACGGCCGCTTCGCCGGCAGCATCGTCGCCAGCGACAGACTGCGGGAGAACGCACCGCAGACACTGGCCGACTTCCGGGCCCTCGGACTGCGGGACACGGTCATGCTCACCGGGGATGCCCGGCCGGCCGCCGAGCACATCGCCGCGCTGGTGGGAATCTCGCAGGTGCAGGCGGACTGCCTGCCCGCCGACAAGGTCAATGCGGTGCGCGCCCTGGCCCGCCGCCCGGTGATCATGGTCGGCGACGGGGTGAACGACGCGCCCGTACTGGCCGTCGCCGACGTCGGCATTGCCATGGGAGCCCGCGGAGCCACGGCCGCCAGCGAGTCGGCCGACGTCGTCATCCTGATCGACGATCTGACCCGCGCCGCCCGCGCGGTCGCGATCGGACAGGACACCATCCGGATCGCGCTGCAGAGCATCTGGCTTGGAATCGTGATGAGCCTCGGCCTGATGCTCCTGGCCGCGTTCGGCTTCATCCCCGCCACCGCGGGGGCGCTCCTGCAGGAATTCGTCGACCTGGCCACGATCCTGAACGCGTTGCGGGCAATCGGCGGCCGCCGGGATGCCGCCGTGCAGGCCCGGGTCGCGGCCCGCACGCCGGCTCCAGCCGGCGCCCTGAGCTGCTGAGCTGCTGAGCCGCTGAGTCGCCGAGGTGCTGAGCCGCTGAGTCCGTGCCGTTCGCCGGTTGGGTCGGGTCACGCTTCCCGGATCGGCGCCGAGAGCGGCGGCGAGTACCTCTCGCCGCGCGACGGTGACGGCCACGGCTCACACACCGGTGGCACCGCGGCCGGCAACCACGCCGTCGCCGCGTCGGTCGGCGGCATCGACTTCGGCACCATCGCGGGGGTCGCGCCCGCGGCGAAGATCGCCGCGTACAAGGTCTGCTGGTCCGGCCCCGACCCGGTCAGCCAGGACGACGACGGATGCGCCACCAGCGACCTCCTGTCGGCGATCGACCAGGCCACGGCCGACGGTGTCGACGTGATCAACTTCTCGATCGGCGGCGGTGCGGCGCAGACCACGGTCTCCGCCACCGAGGTCGCCTTCCTGGGTGCGGCCTCGGCCGGCATCTTCGTGGCGGCCTCGGCCGGCAACTCCGGACCCGAAGCGTCCACGCTGGACAACGCGTCGCCGTGGATCACGACCGTGGCGGCCAGCACGATCCCGAGCTACGAGGCCACCGCCACCCTCGGCAGCGGTCCGGCATATGCCGGCGGCTCGATCACGGTCCCTGCGGCCGGCGTGACCGGTGCGCTGGTGCGCGGTGACCTCGTCGCCGCCCGACGCGGCACGGACCCGCTGCTCTGCGGGCCGGACTCGCTCGACCCGGCCAAGGTGGCCGGCGCTATCGTGTTCTGCCAGCGCGGCGTCTACGACCGGGTCGCCAAGTCCGCCGAGGTGAAGCGGGCGACCGTGACCCTCACGCCGGGCAACGCGCTCGGCACCACCCCGCCCGCCCCGCAGGTCGCCGGTTTCTCCTCGCGCGGACCGGTCCTGGCCGACGGCAGTGACATCATCAAGCCGGACGTCTCGGCACCCGGGGTCGCGATTCTGGCCGGCGGCGCCAACGCCGCGGGCGCGCCAGGCACGGACCAGTTCCTGTCCGGAACGTCGATGTCGTCGCCGCACGTCGCAGGGCTCGCCGCCCTCTACCTGGGCGAGAAGCCTGCGGACACCCCGGCCGAAGTGAAGTCGGCCTTCATGACCACCGCCTACGACACGGTCACCGCGTCCGGCATTGCCGTGACCGACCCGTTCGTTCAGGGTGCTGGCCAGGTCGATCCGACGACGTTCTTCACGCCGGGACTCGTCTACCTGAACGGGGAGAGCGACTGGAGGTCCTACATCAAGGGCGCCGGCTACACCTGGGAGGGCGACGGGGGTGTGGCCTCGGTCGACCCGTCGAACCTCAACCTGGCCTCGATCGGCATCGGCTTGCTCACTCGGCCGGAGACGATCACCCGCACGGTGACATCGACGCAGGCAGGCTCCGTCGACGCCTCGGTGTCGGGCCTCGCCGGCATCGACGTGGCCGTAGAGCCTTCCACGCTGACCTTCGGTGCGGCGGGGGAGACGCAGTCCTATACGGCGACATTCGCCCGAACGGATGCGCCCGTCGACACGTTCGCGACCGGCTCGCTCGACTGGACCAGCGGAGCGACGGTCGTGCACAGCCCGGTGGCGGTCAAGCCCGCCACGCTCGAGGCGCCGGTCGCCGCCGACGTAACCGGTGTGGCCGGATCCGTCGACATCAGCGTGACGACCTCGATTCGCTGGCCGACGCCGCCGACCTGGACCTCCTGGTCAACCGGCTGAGCGGCAAGGGCGGCACGCCGCTCGAAGGTGGCAGTCGGCCACGGCTGCGACGGACGAGCACGTCGACCTGCTGAACCCGACGGCCGGGTACTACCAGATCATCGTGTCGGTCTTCAGCGGCACCGACCGGTACGACCTGACCACTTTCACGGTCGCGCCGGGTACCGGCGCTGGGGCGTTCACCGTTGCCCCGAACCCTCTGCCGGGAGTGCAGGGCGTCGAGGCGACCTACACGGCCTCGTGGAGCGGCCTGGCCGCGGCCTCGGATTACCTCGGGCTGGTGCGCTACGGCGACAGCGGCTTCTCGACGGTCGTGGCGGTGGAGAACTAGCAGCCGGCGGGTTCGGAACGGCGGCAGAGGGTGACGGATGCGCGGCATCCGTCACCCTCGCGTCGTCGGCTCGACGAGGGTGCCCCTGCCCGCTGGGCCGCTCGTCCGGTGTGCCTGCCCGTGAACCAAATCGACGGAGATTTTCGACCAGAAGCGTGTTTCGGGCTGTTTTCGGGTCGTTGTGGGCAAAATCTCCGTCGAAGTCGTTAGGGGCCCAGGGGTGAGCGCGGGGCGGGCGGACTCCGGGCCAAGGCTTACCCTGAGGTAATGCGATTCGTGCGAATCCGCCGAGGCGGCGAGACCCCCGGCGTGAGCCGACCGCGGCTGTCCCGAGAGGTCTACGTGCTCGGCGTGATCGCGTTCTTCGTGATGGTGGGCTTCGGTGTCGTGGTGCCGGTGCTGCCCGTCTATGTGCGCAGCTTCGGGGTTGGCTACCTGGAAATCGGTGCCGTCGTCTCCGCCTTCGCGCTGATGCGCTTCGTGTCCAGCCCGTTCACCGGGCGCCTGATCGACTGGGCTGGCGAGCGGATGATCCTGGCCTCCGGTATCGGGATCGTCGCCGTCTCCAGTGGGCTGGTGGGCGTGGCCCAGAACTATCCGCAGCTGCTGCTCCTGCGCGGTGCCGGCGGCGTCGGTTCGGCCATGTTCACGGTGGCAGCCATGACCCTTCTGCTCGGCTCCACGGCGCCGGGATTCCGGGCCAGGGCCATCGGGTTCTATCAGGGCGGGTTCCTGCTCGGCGGGATGGCCGGCCCCGCACTCGGCGGACTCCTCGCAACGATCTCGCTCACCGCGCCCTTCTTCTTCTATGCCGGCACGCTTGGCGTTGCCGGCATTCTCGGGCTGGTGCTTCTGCGCCCGGTGCGGGGCGGGGTCGTCCCCGCGTCCGGCCCGCCGCCCGAGCGCATCCCGTTCCGAACGGTGCTGCGGGACACCCGGTTCCGCGCGGCGTGCATCGCCAACTTCGCCACCGGTTGGAACTCGTTCGGCGTGCGCAACGCGCTGATCCCCGTGTTGATCGTCGAGGTGCTGCGGGGCCCGACCGCCTGGACCGGCATCGCTTTCGCCGTCGCGGCCGTCGCCCAGACGGTCGCGCTCGCGCCGGCTGCGCGGTTCGTCGACACCGTTGGCCGCCGCCCGGCCATCATCGGGGCGTTCCTGGTCGCCGGCCTCACGATCCTCGCGGTCCCGTTCGCGCCGAACATCATCGTGCTCACCGCACTTCTCTGCCTCTACGGCGTGGCCTCGGCGTTCATGGGCACCGCTCCGGCCGCGTCCGTCGGTGATGCGGCCGGGGCCGGCGGCGGACGTCCCGTGTCGGTCTTCTCGATGTTCTCCGATCTGGGTGCCATCGTCGGACCGCTCGCCGCCGGGTTTCTCGTCGACAGCGTCTCCTATCCGGTGGCCTTCGGCGTCGGCGCCCTGCTGTTCTTCGTGACCTCCGCCTACGCGCTGCGGATGCCGCGGCAGACCCGCGCGGCATAGTCCGGGCGAGGGATTGTCTCGAATTCGGGTTCGAAAATACTTGCACAAAAAGTGACAAACTCTCGACTGTACGTGCGTCATGGGCTAAAATTGGAACATGATGAACCTCGCGGAAGACCTCAGGCAGGCGGCCGAGGCTGTGGCCCTGTTGGGCTCCTCGAGTACGGACTATGAGGCTCTGCCCGATGCCGCCCTGTTGGCTGGTCAGGGGCAGATCGCGTCGGCCCGACGGCTGCTCGACACCCGCGCCGCGTGGATGGCGGGCACCATCGCCCGCCGGTCCCGGCCGGAGCTTGGGCACTCCGGGTTGGCGGCGCGGCAGGGGTTCCTGTCCCCGGAGGCTTTGATCCAGAAGTGGACCGGGTCGTCGAAGGGCGACGCGTACAAACTGGTCGCGGTCGGCACGATGATGGCGGATGCGGAGGCGGCGGAGAAACTGGTCGAGGCGGCGGTCTCGTCGCCCGGTACGGATGCCGCCGTGGTCGCCGCGTTCGTCGCGAAGGTGCCGTGGCAGGCGCCGATCGCCCGGGCCGTCACGGCCGGGACCCTTTCCGTCGACGCGGCGGAGTCGATCCGCGCCGGGCTTGGCCAGATCGATGCCGCGGTGACCGCGGAAAAGCTCGCGGCGGCGCTTGAAGCCCTGTTGATCGAGGTGTCGTCGCTGAATGCGGACCAGGTCTTCAAACGTGCGAGGCGGATGCGTGACTCGCTCGACGAGGCCGGTATCGCCGCCCGGGAGAAGCAGGCCTATGACGACCGTTACCTGCGCGTGTACCGGCTGAATAACGGCAATGTGCGCCTGAATGGGCTGTTCTCGCCCGAAGATGGCGAGTTCGTGCTCTCCACCTTCGACTCCATCACCGGCCCCCGCCGTGGCGGGGTGCGCTTCGTGGACACGGAGCGGGCCGCTTGGGCCAAGAAAATGCAGGACGACCCCCGCAGCAACGAGCAGATCGCCGCGGACTCACTCGTGCAACTGCTCAAGATCGCCGGCGAGGCCGACCCGGGCCGGATGTTCGGCGGGCGCCGTCCGTCGGTGCGGGTCATCATGACCCAGAAAGCGCTCACGAACCGTCAGCCGGACCAGCCGGATCAGCCGGGTCAGCCGGGTCAGCCGGGTCAGTCGGGTCAGGCAGGTCAGCCGGGTCAGCCGGATCAGCCGGGTCAGCCGGGTCAGCCGGGTCAGGCAGGTCAGGCAGGTCGAGCAGGTCAGCCGGGTCAGCCGGGTCGAGCAGGTCAGGCGGGTCAGTCAGGGGAGGCTGGGCAGGTCAGCGACCACGGGCCGGGCGAACCGGCCGCGCATGGGCAGATCGAGGGCAGCCCGGTCCCGATCTCGCAGGAGAGCATCGACCGGCTCCTCTGCGACACCGGCTCCCGCGGCATCACGTTCGACGGCAACGGCCAGATCATCAACGTCGGCCGCGACGAACGCCTCTTCACCGAGGCACAGCGAGCCGCGATGGCCGTTCGCGACGGCGGATGCCTCTGGATCGACTGCGACAGACCACCCGCCTGGAGCGAAGCGCACCACATCAACCAATGGCTCACAGACAACGGGCACACCAACCTCGCCGACGGAATACTCCTCTGCCACCCACACCATCTACTGCTGCACAACCAGCACTGGAGCATCATCCGAACCGGCACCCAGTACTGGCTCCGGCCACCGGGCGAGGTCGCCCCGGAACAGACGCTGATCGCACTGCCCAGCAAGCGAGCGAAGCTGTAGGCAGGGAGTGCGGCCCATGGTTCCAGGCCTCTGGTCCCTGGTTTCGACAGGCTCAACCACCGGGGTGGGAGCCTTCGGAGGGCGGTGCACCGGGTCTCGACAGGCTCAACCACCGGGACGAATCGGCAGTGCGCCGGCAGTGCTGCGTCGGTGGTTCTAGCGCAGTTCCGCGCGACCGGAGATGACGCCGCTGACCGTGGCCACCAGGGCGAAGACCACCGCGACCAGCGGCAGGCCGAGGTCCCACCAGGCCAACGCGGCGGCACCGAAGACACTGATCTCGATGATGGCCTTGCCGAACGGGTCGAGGCGGAAGACCGCCTTGGGCGAGCGGAACAGCGCCCAGATCAGAATGGCGAAGGCCGGGGCCAGGATGCCCACAAGCACGCCCGGCCACGGTAGCGGCCACGCGGCGAAGCCCCAGATGCCCAAGCTGATGAACGCGAACAGTTCGAGCAGGAATCGCAGAATGTCGTTGGGGCTGGTCTTCGCGCTCGTATCGGTCACTCGCCCCATCCTACCGAGCCTACGGAGCCTGCCAGAGGCTACCGGAAGATGATGGTCCGGGCGCCGTCGAGCAGCACGCGGTGCTCGGCGAACCAGGTGACCGCCTGCGTCAGGGTGCGGCTCTCCTCGTCCTGTCCGATGGCGACGAGCTCGGCCGGGCTGCGCGAGTGGTCCACCCGCACGACGTTCTGCTCGATGATCGGACCCTCGTCGAGGTCGCCCGTGACGAAGTGGGCCGTGGCCCCGATCAGCTTCACGCCGCGGGCGTGCGCCTGCTTGTACGGGTTGGCGCCCTTGAACCCGGGCAGGAAGGAATGGTGGATATTGATGGCGCGGCCTTCCAGCAGCGTGCAGAGTGCGGGGGAGAGGATCTGCATGTACCGGGCGAGCACCA
Organism: Cryobacterium sinapicolor; assembly: GCF_004403465.1. GTDB lineage: Bacteria > Actinomycetota > Actinomycetes > Actinomycetales > Microbacteriaceae > Cryobacterium > Cryobacterium sinapicolor. The sequence goes on from NZ_SOGQ01000019.1 coordinate 48,235, forward strand.
CCAGCTCGATGTCGTGCTCGGTGATGGCGTCGACGACGCGGGCCTCGAAGGCGGCCTTGCTGGCGGCATCCGTCACCGGGCGCGACTCGAACGGCACCCCGTAGAAGCCGACCAGGTCGCGCAGCGTGCCGTGGTTGCTCAGCACCAGAGGCACCTCGATCGGCAACTGGCCGCCGCGCTGGCGGAAGAGCATGTCGTTGACGCAGTTGCCGGCGGTCGACGCCAGGATCAGGGTGCGCTTGGGCCGCCCGACGACATCGATGACGGAGTCCATGGCGTACCGGCGCGCGACCGGGGCGAGCTCGTCCGCCAACTCCGCCTGGGTCGCCGGCGACTCCACCTGCAGCCGCATGAAGAACCGGCCGGTGTCGGCGCTGGTGAACTGCTGGCTCTCGGTGATGTTGCCGCGCGCCCGCACGATCGCGCCGCTGACCGCGTGCACGATACCCGGCTGGTCGACGCAGACGAGGGTGATCACCCAGTGGTGGCGCGGGTTCGGAGCAAGGAGAGAAGTCATCGGACTAGATTACCGGCCCCCTGCCGCCTGCTCCGCCCGTCGGCTAGGCTGGGCAACGGTCGGCGCAACACGCCGGCCCCGGGCGCGCACGTCGGCGCGCAGTCGATCCGGACCGGCCCCGCGGCATGCCCGCGCTGCCACTGTTCCCGTCTGTGAGCCACAGAGCAATGTCATTCACCGCACCCATCAACCTGCCCGCGCGGGACGCGCCGGATGCGCCGGAAAGCCCCTTGGCCGCCGCCCGACCCTTCCCGTGGGTGGGTCTGCTCGCTCTGGCCGCCGCAGTCTTCCTCTCCGTCACGTCCGAGATGCTGCCCACGGGCCTGCTGCCCGACATGAGCCGGACGCTCGGCGTGACCGAGGGGCAAGTCGGCCTGCTCGTATCCTGGTTCGCGTTCACCGTGGTGCTCACGAGCACCTCGCTCGCCCACCTCACCCGTCGCCTCCCGCGGCACGGCCTGATCGTGTTCGTTCTCGTGGTGCTCGCGATCAGCAATGTGCTCACCGCCATCGCGCCCAACTACGCCTTCATGGTGGGCGGGCGCATCATCGGCGGCATGGCCCACGGTCTGTTCTGGGCCGTCGTCGGCGCCTACACGGCGCATCTCGTTCCGCGGGAGCAGATCGGCCGCGCTGTGGCCATCACCGTCTCTGGCGGAACGCTCGCCTTCGTGTTCGGGGTCCCCATCGCCACGGCAGCCGGGCATCTGCTCGGCTGGCGACTGTCGTTCCTGGCCCTCGCCGCGCTCATGATGGTCGGCGCGATCGTCGTCTGGCGCTTCCTGCCGCCGGTGTCGCACTACGGCGCCCGCGCGACGGATGCCGCGGCAGCCACCCCGGGGAGGGCCGACGGCGCCGCCGTGGTCCCGCCGCGCCGCGACCCGACCATGCGCGCCGTGATCCTGCTCTCCACGATCACCGGCCTGACCATGGTCGGGCACTACACGTTCTACACCTACATCGCACCGTTCCTGATCGACGAGATGGGTGTGGACTCCGCCGCGGTCGCCCCACTCCTGTTCGCCTACGGCATTGCCGGCGCGGTCGGCCTGGTGCTCTCCGGAACGGTCTTCGGTCCCCGGCCGCAGCTCGGACTGGTGATCGGCATCGCAGTGTCGGCGCTGAGCGTGACCGTGCTGGCCCTCTTCGCGGCGACACTGCCGGTGGCCGTGACCGCCTTCGTGCTCTGGGGTCTGGCCTTCGGCATGCTGCCGCCGCTGCTGCAGACGCGGCTGCTGCGCACCGCCTCACTCCGCATCCGTGACACCGCCAGCGCCATCTACACGACCGCGTTCAACGCCGGGATCGGCGGCGGCGCCCTCCTCGGCGCCGCGCTGCTCAGCTCGGCGGGAATGCAGGCCGTGCCACTGGCCTACGTCGGGATCCTGATGCTCGCCTTCGTGCTCGTGATCGTCAGCGACGTGGTCGTGCGCCGCCGGGCGGCCTGACTCAGCGCTTCCGACGCGGCCGACACGACGGAAAAAAGGGGTGCGGACGCATCCGCACCCCTCAATCTCGTCGGTTCAACGACCGCCGGTGTACGGGACTGCTGCGAGGATCTCGATCTCGATGCGGGCGTTCGTCGGCGTCGTGTACGCGACGGTGTCGCCGACGTATGATCCGAGGATGGCCTGGCCGATCGGCGAGGAGGGGGAGTACACCTCGACTTCCACCTCAGGGTCGAGGGAGACGAGTTCACGCTCGCCGAGCAGGAACACGGTCGCCCGGGTGTCACCGGAGAGCATCGCTGTGATCCGCATCCCGGGCTCGACCAGGCCGTCGTCCGGTTTGATCGAGGCCTCGGCCTGGCTGAGGGTCTTGCGCAGCTCCCGGATCCGCTCCTTCGTGGCCGCGTCCGGGCTGGGCTGACTGGCCAGCACGGCGAGTTCCTCGATCAGGAGAGCGAGCGAGCTGGGTGGCATCCACACCGATTCGGTGGTCATAGTGTTCTCCGTTAATCGCGAGACAATCTGCCGCGCAGTGATCAATCGGCCATGTTAGCCGCCCGGGCTCCCCGCACGGGGAAACGGCGATCGGTGGCGTGGCGGCTACTCCGTGCGGTCGGTGTCCGTGTGGTCGGACTCGCGCAGCTGGTCCGACAGTGGGCGGCTGGGCAGGATCGGCACCAGGCCGGTGAACCCCTCGCGGGCGGCGGCGATCTCGAGGATGCGGCCGCGGCAGGCGTACCAGCCCACGATCAGCAGCGGGATGATGATCACGAGCGAGCTGATCGTGAGCGTGCCCACCGGCCAGTCGAATGCCATCAGCACGAGCACGGCGACCAGGAAGGCCAGGCTGGCGTAGCCCGTGTACGGAGCCCCGAACATCCGGAACGCGGGACGCTGCAGGATGCCGAGCTTCGACCAGGCGTGCAGGCGCAGCTGGCAGAGCACGATCATGCCCCAGGCGCTGATGATGCCGATGGCGGCCATGTTCAGCACGATCTCGAAGGCCTTGTCGGGCACGACGGCGTTCAGGCCGACGCCGAGCAGGGTGACCACGCCGGTGAGCAGGATGCCGCCGAACGGCACACCCGTGCGGCTCACCTTGCCGGCGAAGCGCGGCGCCGACCCTGCCAGCGCCATCGACCGCAGGATGCGCCCGGTCGAGTAGAGCCCCGCGTTGAGCGAGGACAGGGCCGCCGTGAGCACGACCAGGTTCATGATCACGTCGACGCCGCCGACGCCGATGGTTCCGAAGAACGTCACGAACGGGCTCTCGCCGGCCTTGTACGCGGTGTACGGCAGCAGCAGCGAGAGTAGAAGGATCGAGCCGACGTAGAAGACGGCGATGCGAATGATGACGGTGTTGATCGCCTTCGGCATCACCTTCTCCGGATTCTCGGTCTCCCCGGCGGTCGTGCCGACCAGTTCGATCGAGGCGTAGGCGAAGACGACGCCCTGCACCACGAGAACGGATGCGATCAGGCCGTTCGGCAGCCAGCCCCCGTTGTCCCCGATCAGGCTGAATCCCGCTTCCTGGCCGGGGATCGGAGTGCCGAAGATGACCATCCAGGTGCCGACCAGCAGGAAGGCCACGATGGCGAGGACCTTGATCAGGGCGAACCAGAATTCGAGTTCGCCGAACACGCTCACTGACAGCAGGTTCAGGGAAAGGACGACGGCAAGGGCAGCGAAGGCGTACAGCCACTGCGGCACGTCGCCGAATGGGGCCCAGTACTTGGCGAAGAATTTCATGTAGATCGCCACGGCCGTGACGTCGACGATCGCGGTCATCACCCAGTTCAGCCAGTAGAGCCAGCCCGTGACGAACGCCGTTTTCTCGCCGAAGAACTCGCGGGCGTAGGAGACGAACGAGCCCGACGACGGGCGGTGCAGCACGAGCTCCCCGAGGGCGCGCAGGATCAGGAACGCGAAGAAACCGCAGATCGCATAGACGAAGACCAGGGAGGGCCCGGCCGTGGCCAGGCGTCCGCCGGCCCCGAGGAACAGGCCGGTGCCGATGGCCCCGCCGATGGCGATCATCTGCACCTGGCGGGCCTTGAGTCCCTTGTGCAGCCCCTCGTCCTCGTGAACGCTCAGGGCATCCGAGATGTGCTCGAACGGCGTCTCCACGCCACGACCGTGGTACTCGGAGTGGTCAAGTTTCTGGGGGAGTTGAGGCCCCCGGTTTGCACGCGTCATGGGGCTCTTCCGATTATCGGGTTTTGGCCAACCCTAGCGGCCCTCGGACGGGGCCGACGTCCACGGCCTCCGGTAGACTCGCCCTGACACTCTGACTTCGAGAAAGCCGGGAGGCCTCATGGCGACAATCCTCCTGGCTTTCGCCGCCCTTTCCGCGCTCACGCCGCTGCTGACCCGGTGGCTCTCCATCCGCGTCTTCTACGTCGTCGCACTGCTCCCCGCGGCCGCCTTCGGCTTCACGCTCACCCAGACCCGGGCCGTGTCGGCAGGTGAAGCGATCACCGAAAGCATCCCGTGGATCCCCGCGCTGGGCATCTCGCTCTCGTTTCGCGTCGACACCCTTGCCTGGTTGCTCGCCCTGGTCGTGACGGGGGTCGGCGCCCTCGTGCTGGTCTATTGCGTCCGCTACTTCAGCGCCGACGAACCCGCGCTGGGCCGGTTCGCGGCCAGCCTGCTGGCGTTCGCCGGGGCAATGTACGGCCTGGTGACATCCGACGACATCGTTGTCATGTTCATCTTCTGGGAGATCACGAGCGTGCTCTCCTACATTCTGATCGGGCACTACACCTTCAAGCGGGCGAGCCGCGGCGCCGCCCTGCAGGCGTTGCTGGTGACCACCTTCGGCGGCTTGATCATGCTGGTCGGGGTCGTCATCCTCACCGTGGAGGCCGGCACCACGTCGCTGGCCGTGATCGTCGCCGACCCTGTCACCGGCCCGGCCACCACCTGGGCGGTGCTGCTCATCCTGGTCGGCGCGCTGTCGAAGTCCGCGCTCGTGCCCTTCCACTTCTGGCTCCCGGCCGCGATGGCGGCGCCGACCCCGGTCAGCGCCTACCTGCACGCGGCGGCGATGGTCAAGGCCGGCCTCTACCTGGTCGCCCGTCTCGCACCGGGCTATGCCGACACTCCGGGCTGGATGCCGGTGCTCGTCACCCTCGGCGTCGGCACCATGCTGGTCGGTGCGTGGCGTTCGCTGCGCCAGTACGACCTCAAGCTGGTGCTGGCCTACGGCACGGTCAGCCAGCTCGGGTTCCTGATGGTCGTCGTCGGCTTCGGCACCCGGGACGCGGCGCTCGCCGGGGTCGCGCTGCTCCTCGCGCACGCCCTCTACAAGTCGGCGCTGTTCCTGACCGTGGGCATCATCGACCACCGCGCCGGCACCCGCGACTGGCGGCAGCTCTCCGGCGTGGGGCGCAACGCGCCCGTGCTGGCCGCGATCGCCCTGGTGTCGGTCGCCTCCATGGCGGGCATCCCGCCGCTGCTCGGCTTCGTCGCGAAGGAAGCCGTGTTCACGGCGTTCCTGGAAGCCGCTCTGGCCGGTGACGGATGGGGCTGGGTCGCTCTGATCGGCACCGTGCTCGGCTCGGTGCTGACGGTCGCCTACAGCGCCCGCTTCCTCTGGGGTGCCTTCGGAACCCGGGTGACCCTCGCGGACACCGCGCTGCACCCCGCCCGCTGGGACTTCCAGCTGGCGCCGGGGCTGCTGGCCGTGGCCACCGTCCTGCTCGGCCCACTCGTCTTCCTGCTCGACCCCGTGCTCGCCTCCTATGCCGACACCGTGCCCGGCGTCGGCGACTACCACCTCGCGCTCTGGCACGGCTTCGAACCGGCGCTCGCCGTGAGCGCCGCGGTGGTCGTTCTCGGCCTCGCACTGTTCTGGAAGCGGCGAGGGGTGGCCCGGTTGCAGGGCATCGTGCCGGCCTACGTCGACGCCGGGCAGGGCTACGGCTACACCGTGCGCAGCATCGACCGGGCCGCGGCGCGCATCACCCATTTCGCCCAGATCGGCGGACTGCCGCAGTACCTGTCCACCATCCTCATCGTCTTCGTGCTGGCGCTCGGGTTCGCGGCCTTCGTGAACCGCAGCTGGCCGGACCAGGTCGTGCTCTGGGACTACCCCGGCCAGGTGGCGATCGCCCTCACCATGGGCATCGCCGCGGTGATGGCCGCGCGCGTCGGCGAGCGGATCACCGCCGTGCTGCTGGCCGGAGTCACCGGCTACGGCCTGGTCGCTCTGTTCGCGTTCCACGGCGCCCCCGATCTGGCCCTGACCCAGGCGCTCGTGGAAACCATCACCATCGTCGTCTTCGTGCTGGTGCTGCGTCGGCTGCCCCAGAAGATCGCCCAGCGCAACCGGCCCGTTCACCCGCGGCGGCGCGCGGTGATCGGCGTGCTGGTGGGCGCCGTGATGGGCACCATCGGTGTGATCGCGCTCGGCGCCCGGCAGGCCCCGAGCATCGCCGCGGAGCTGCCGCGACTCGCGGTCGAGGAGGGGCACGGACGCAACATCGTGAATGTGATGCTCGTGGACATCCGTGCCTGGGACACGATGGGCGAGATCTCCGTGCTGATCGTGGTGGCCACCGGCGTCGCCAGCCTGCTGTTCGTCTCGGGCCGCAACACGGTCGTGCCGCGGCTGCGCGAATCGCGGAAGCTCCGATCTCTGCCGCACCGGCGCACGGTGGTCGCCGACCCGGCCGCGCCCTCCGAGGGGCATGCCGTCACCCGCCAGTCCTGGCTCCTGGCCGGTCGCACGGTCGCCGAGAAGGACCGCTCGATCATGGTCGAGGTGCTGGTTCGCCTGCTCTTCCACCCGGCCATGATCGTCTCGGTCTACCTGCTCATCGCCGGGCACAACGCGCCCGGCGGCGGTTTCGCCGGCGGACTGATCGCCGGCCTGGCCCTCGTCTCCCGCTACCTCGCGGGAGGCCGCTACGAACTGGGCGAGGCGGTGCCCGTCCACCCCGGCAAGATCCTCGGGCTCGGCATCGTGCTGGCCGTCGGGATGGCCGTGGTCTCCCTCTTCTTCAGCGGCATCCCGTTGGAATCCGCCTACTTCGAAACCACGGTGGCCGTGCTCGGTCCCCTGTCCTTCGGCACCTCGACGATCTTCGACGTCGGCGTGTACCTGGTCGTGGTCGGTCTGGTGCTGGACATCCTGCGCAGCCTCGGTAGCGAGGTCGACCGCCAGCAGGAAGCCGGCGAGACCGAGCCCCGCTCGCAGTCGCAGCAGGGTGCGGAGGCCTCGGCATGAGCGTCTCCCTCACCCTCGTGATCGTGATGGCGGTCATGTACGCCGCCGGGGTCTACGTGATGCTGGAGCGCAGCCTCACCCGGGTGCTGATCGGATTCCTGCTGGTGGGCAACGCGACGAACCTGTTGATCTTCATCATGAGCGGCCGCCCGGGCAACTCGCCCATCGTCACCGGAACGGCCGCCGACGCCGCGATGGCCGACCCGGTGCCGCAGGTGCTCATGCTCACCGCCATCGTGATCAACTTCGGTATCACGGCGCTGATCCTCGCGCTCATCTACCGGTCCTGGTGGCTGGCGCGTCTGGGTGACGAAGGCGACACGCTCACGGATGAGCACGCGGCCGAGACCTTCGCAAGCACCGAGGAGTCCTTCCGCTCGGTGACCGAAGATGAGGCGGCCAGCCAGGAAGACCTCGACGCCAGCGAGCGCGGGACCGAGCACGAGCACCAGCACGGGCACACGGGCGAGCGCGGCGACCCGGCCAACGCGCCGGGCGAGGGGATGAACCGATGAACCTTCCGGCGAACATTCTCGTGCCCCTCGTCGTCACGATCCCGCTTCTGGGCAGCGCGCTGACCCTGGCCTTCGGCCGGCGCCGACCCCAGCAGATCGCGGTGAGTGTCTTCGCCCTGACGATGGTGGCCGTCATCGGCGCCGTGCTCCTGATCCAGGTCGATCAGGGCGGCACGGCCGTCGTTCATGTGGGCGGCTGGGACGCCCCGTGGGGCATCGTGCTCGTCGTCGACCGTCTGTCCGCGATCATGCTCCTGGTCTCGGCGCTGATGCTGCTCGGCGTGCTCCTGTTCGCCGTGGGGCAGGGCATCGTCGACGGCGACCGGGAAACCCCCGTCTCGATCTTCCACCCCACTTACCTTGTGCTGGCGGCCGGGTTGTTCAACGCGTTCATCGCCGGGGACCTGTTCAACCTCTACGTCGGGTTCGAGATGCTGCTCTCGGCGAGTTACGTGCTGCTGACGCTCGGCGGCACGGGTGCGCGCATCCGGGTCGGTGTCACCTACATCGTGGTGAGCCTGGTCTCCTCCATTCTGTTCCTCAGTGCGATCGCCCTGATCTATGGCGCCACGGGCACCGTGACCATGGCGCTGATCGCCGACCGGGTGGCGGACCTCCCGCCCGACGTGCAGCTGATCCTCAACTTGCTGCTCCTGCTCGCCTTCTGCGTGAAGGCCGCGGTCTTCCCGCTGTCGTTCTGGTTGCCCGACTCGTATCCCACCGCTCCGGCCCCGGTCACGGCGGTGTTCGCGGGTCTGCTCACGAAGGTCGGCATCTACGCGATCATCCGCACGCAGACCCTGCTCTTCCCCGACAGCGTGCTGTCGGTGCCGTTGATGGTGGTGGCCTTCCTGACCATGATCGTGGGCATCCTCGGGGCGCTCGCGCAGGCGGACATCAAGAGACTGCTGTCGTTCACTCTGGTGAGCCACATCGGCTACATGATCTTCGGCATCGCGATGGGCACGCCCCTGGCGATCGCGGCCACCATCTTCTACGTCGTGCACCACATCACGGTTCAGACGACCCTCTTCCTCTGCGCGGGGCTGATCGAGCGGGTGGGCGGCACCACCTCGCTGGCACGGTTGGGCGGGCTGCTGAAAGCGGCGCCGTTCGTGGCCTTCCTGTTCTTCGTGGGGGCGCTCAACCTCGGCGGCATCCCGCCGTTCTCCGGTTTCCTCGGCAAGATCGCCCTCTTCCAGGCCGGCGCGGACATCGCCGAACCGGTGACGTACATCCTGATGGGCGCCGGAGCCGCCACCTCGCTGCTCACGCTCTACGCCCTGGCCCGGGTTTGGAACATCGCGTTCTGGCGCGGGGCAGGCGAGGTCGAGGACTACGAGTCGCCGATGCTCGATGCGCTCCTCGAGGATCCCGACGACGAGGGCGCGGTCACGACCCGCACCATCTCGCCGCTGATGACCGCTGCGACGACTGCGCTGCTGCTGCTGACCGTCTCGCTCACCGTGTTCGCCGGGCCGGTTTTCGCACTCACCACCCGCGCGGCCGCCGACATCGAGACCCCCGCCACCTACATCGACGCCGTCTTCCCGAACGGCACGCCATGAGCACCCCGAAGCAGCGCCTCGCCACGTTCGCGAATCAGGTGCCTCTCTTCCTCGGGCTCGTGCTGCTGTGGATGCTGCTCTGGGGTTCCTTCTCCTGGCTCAACCTGCTCACCGGAATGTTGCTGGCCGCCATCGTCTCTGTGGGCTTCTACCTGCCCGCGGTGGAACTGGGTCTGCGCCTGAACCTCTGGTACACGCTCACCTTCCTGGTCCGGCTCGGCTTCGACATCGTACGTGGTTCGCTGCAGGTGGCCGTCCTCGCGCTCTCCCCGCGCTACACGCCCAGCAACGCCATCGTCGCCGTGCACCTGCGCACCCGCAGCGATTTCATCCTGACGCTGACCGGGGTGTCGACGTCGATCGTCCCGGGCGCGATCGTGGTCGATGTGGACCGGGTGCGGTCGACCCTGTACCTGCACGTGCTCAACGTGCATCGGCCGGACCAGGTGGAACGGTTCCGGAACGGCGTCCTGGACGAGGAACGCCGGATCGTGATGGCCCTTGGGTCCCGGGAAGACGTGGAACGCCTCCGCCGGGTCCGCGGCGAGGACAGGAGCGTGCAAGACCAACGCGCACGCGACCAGCATGCGCACGAGAAACGAAAGCGGGGAGGAACCGCCTGATGCTCATCGTCGCCGTTATTGCCGGGGTGCTGTTCGGGGCCGGCGCCCTGTGCGCCCTCTATCGAATCGTGCGCGGCCCGACCGTGCTGGACCGGGTCATCGCCTCGGATGTCCTGGTCGCGACCGTGATCTGCGCGATGGGCGCTGAGATGGCGTTCAACCGGCACACGGACACGCTGCCGGTGCTGCTCGTTCTCGCCCTCTTCGCGGTGCTCGGGTCGCTCAGCGTCGCACGCTTCCTTCCCGTGGAGGACAGCGAATGAGCGACGAACTGCAAGACGTGATCTCGGCGGTTCTGGTGCTCGCCGGGGCCGTGATGTGCCTCGCGGCCGGGATCGGCGTCATCCGTTTCCCCGACGTGTTGTCGCGGCTGCACGCCGCTACCAAGCCGCAGATCTTCGGGCTGATGGCAATCACGGCCGATGTGGCCCTGAACAACTTCACCGTGGGCACCGTCACCCTCGTCATTGCGATCGTCGTGTTCCAGGCGTTGACAGCCCCGGTGGCCGCGCACATGGTGGGCCGGGCCGCCTATGACACGCACCATGTGCGCGTCGACGTGCTCATAATCGATGAGCTGGGCACCCGGCCCGACTGATAAGATCGAGCCTGTCGCGACTGGCGTAGCACGAAAGATGGGTCACCATCGGGGAGCGACTGACACGGTTAGTGACCGCACGCCTGGGCCACGACGATTGATCATCACGTCGTAATCACAAAGTCTGAGGAGACCCCCGTGCCCGATTCCGTGCCATCCACCGTTCTGCGGTCCACGTTCAACGATCCTCTGGAGGTTGTCGACCCCGAGATCGCCGCCGTCCTCGAGCAGGAGCTCGGACGCCAGCGCGACTACCTCGAAATGATCGCCAGCGAGAACTTCGTGCCGCGTGCAGTGCTGCAGTCGCAGGGCTCGGTGCTCACCAACAAGTACGCCGAGGGCTACCCGGGACGCCGTTACTACGGCGGCTGCGAGTACGTGGACGTCGCCGAGCAGCTCGCCATCGACCGGGCCAAGTCCCTCTTCGGCGCCGCCTACGCCAATGTGCAGCCCCACTCCGGCGCCACCGCGAACGCCGCCGTGCTGTCGGCCATCGCGACGCCCGGCGACACCATCCTCGGGCTGGAACTGGCCCACGGCGGCCACCTCACCCACGGAATGAAGCTCAACTTCTCCGGTAAGCTCTACAACCCCGTCGCCTACGGCGTCGACCCGACAACGTTCCTCGTCGATATGGACGTCGTGCGTGAGAAGGCGCTCGAGTCCCGCCCCCGGGTCATCATCGCCGGCTGGTCCGCCTACCCCCGCCACCTCGACTTCGAGGCGTTCCGCAGTATCGCCGACGAGGTCGGCGCCATGCTCTGGGTCGACATGGCCCACTTCTCCGGACTCGTCGCCGCGGGCCTGCACCCGTCCCCGGTTCCCTACGCGGATGTCGTGTCCACCACGGTGCACAAGACCCTCGCCGGTCCCCGGTCCGGTCTGATCCTCTCGCGCGACATGGCGCTGGCGAAGAAGCTCAACTCGAACGTGTTCCCCGGCCAGCAGGGCGGCCCGCTGATGCACGTGATCGCAGCCAAGGCGACCGCGTTCAAGCTCGCGGCCGAGCCCGAGTTCAAGGAACGTCAGGAGCGCACCCTGCGCGGTGCGAGCATCCTCGCCGACCGTCTGATGGCGGATGACTCGCGCGCCGGCGGTGTCGACGTGCTCACCGGCGGCACCGACGTGCACCTCGTGCTCGCCGACCTCCGCAACTCGCCGATCAACGGCCAGCAGGCCGAGGACGCCCTGCACGCGGTCGGCATCACGGTCAACCGCAACTCGGTGCCGTTCGACCCGCGGCCGCCGATGGTCACCAGCGGATTGCGCATCGGAACCCCCGCCCTGGCCACCCGCGGCTTCGGGGACGAGGAGTTCACGGTCGTCGCCGACGTCATCGCCGAGGCGCTCAAGCCCGACGCCGACGTCGAGGGCCTCCGCGCCCGCGTCAAGGTGCTCACCGAAGCTTTCCCGCTGTACCCCGGCCTGCAGCAGTAGCGCCCGCCGCGCCGGGGCTCAGCGCCCTGCGTGTAAACGAATTCGACGGAGATTGTGCCTTGAAAGCCCGCTGGCGGCATCCGTCACCGGCGTGTCGCCCAAAATCTCCGTCGAATTCGCACGCGCCTCCGGCACCAGAGCATCAGAGCATCAGAGCACCAGAGCACCAGAGCACCAGGGCATCAGAGCAGCAGGGCATCAGGGCAGCAGAGCATCAGAGCATCAGGGCATCAGGGCACTTGAGCACGATCGATTGAATGGAACCACAATGACGGCAATCATCCTCGACGGAGTCAAGACCGCCTCCACGGTCAAGACCGAGCTCATCGACCGGATCGCGGAGCTGCGCGCGCACGGGATCGTGCCCGGGCTCGGCACGCTCCTGGTCGGCGACGACCCGGGATCGCGCTCGTACGTCGCCGGCAAGCACCGCGACTGCGCCGAGGTCGGCATCGAATCGATCCGCGTCGACCTGCCCGCGTCGGCGACCAGCGCCGATGTGCGCGCCGCGATCAAGGACCTGAACTCCGCTCGCGAGGTGACCGGCTACATCATTCAGCTACCGCTGCCGGTCGGCCACAACGACAACGCCATGCTCGAATTGATCGACCCGTCGAAGGATGCCGACGGCCTGCACCCGACGAACCTCGGCCGCCTGGTACTCGGCATCGAGGGCGAGCTGGACTCGCCACTGCCATGCACCCCGGCCGGCATCGTCGAGCTGCTGCGCCGATACGACGTTCCGATCGTCGGCCGGCGCGTCGTCGTCGTCGGACGCGGCCTCACCGTCGGGCGCCCGCTCGGCCTGCTGTTCACCCGCAAGGGCCTGGATGCCACCGTCACCCTGACTCACTCCCGCACGGTCGACTTGCCCGGCGAGGTACGCCGCGCCGACATCGTCGTGGCGGCCGTCGGCGTGCCGCATCTGATCCAGGCCGACTGGGTCAAGCCAGGCGCCGCGGTGCTCGACGTGGGAATCACCCGCGTGACCGACCCGATCACCGGCACGGGCACTCTGACCGGTGACGTGCACCCGGATGTCGCGAACGTCGCCGGTCATCTCTCCCCGAACCCGCGCGGGGTCGGCCCGATGACCCGTGCCATGCTGCTCTGCAACGTGGTGAAGGCCGCCGAGCTGTCCCTCATCCGCTAATCCGGCACGCTCGCTCGTCGTCTCTGGTCTCTGGTCTCTGGTCTCTCGTCTCTGGTCTCTCGTCTCTCGGCGACCGGGACCCGCTAGGACCAATGATGATGCCGTCGCAGCGCACGCCGTGGGCACCGACGCACGTTAGAACTTGCGCCGCGAGCCCGAGTCCGCGCCGGGAGCCCAAGTCTGCGCCGGTGGTCGAGCCTGTCGAGACCCGTTCCGACTCAGTCCTCGGGCGGCGCCGCCACCGAGGCATGCAGGGCGGAGTGGCGCAGGTACTCCTCGGCGTTGTGGCCGAGGCCGGCCACCTCGTCATCCGTCAGGGGGCGCCGCACCTTGGCGGGAACGCCGGCGACCAGCGACCGCGGCGGCACGATTGTGCCCTCGAGCACCACGGCTCCCGCGGCGACCAGCGACCCGGAACCGATGACGGCGCCGTTCAGTACGGTGGCCATCATGCCGATCAGCGAGCCGTCCTCGACCGTGCAGCCGTGCAGCACGGCTCCGTGCCCGACGGACACATTCCGGCCGACGATCAGCGGGAAGCCGTGGTCCACGTGACAGGAGACGTTGTCCTGAAGGTTGGAGCCGGGGCCGATGCGGATGGGCTCGGCTTCGGCGCGCAGCACGGCGTTGTACCAGATGCTGGCGTGTTCGGCGAGGGTGACGTTGCCGACGAGCACGGCCCCCGGGGCGACGAAGGCGGTCTCGGCGACGACCGGTCCGGGTCGGTCGGGCAAGATGATGATGCGGGCGGCGCTGTCGGCAGTCATACGCGTCAGCCTATCGGGCGCGCCTCGCACAGGCCCTAGGCTTCCGGCATGGTGAATACCGCGCATCCGTCCGTCGATCGGGTTCGGCAGGCTCTTCGCGCCCACGGAACAGACCCGGAGATCCGCTGGTTCGACGCTGCTGCCCCAACGGCCGCCGCCGCCGCGGAGGCGCTCGGAATCGAGATCGGCGCCATCGCGAATTCGCTCGTCTTCACCCTCGACGGCGAGCCGCTGCTCGTGCTCACCTCCGGGGCGCACCGAGTCGACGCGGCCTGGCTGGGGGACAGGCTGGGCGGCACGATCGGACGCGCCTCGAAAGATGTCGTCGAGCAGGCCACCGGTCAGGTCATCGGCGGGGTCGCGCCGCTGGGGCATCCGTCGTCGCTCCGTACCCTGGTGGACGTCGCGCTCGCCGAATTCCCCGTCGTCTGGGCCGCGGCGGGACACGCGCACACCGTGTTCCCCACCACGTTCGACGAACTCGTGCGGATCACCGGCGGCGAGCCCACCGCGGTCGCGCCGTGAACGCACGCGGTGTGGGTTTTTTTGTGGCTAACTCAGGAGATACGGATGTCCCGAGTCACGTCGGCCCCGTAATCCGCGGGTACTGCCGACGGTCCGGTCAGTTTCTCCTGAGTTAGCCACTAAGCCAAGCGGAGCCAAGCCGAGCGGAGCCAAGCCGAGCGGAGCCAAGCCGAGCGGAGCCAAGCCGAGCGGAGCCAAGCCGAGCGGAGCCAAGCCGAGCGGAGCCAAGCCGAGCGGAGCCAAGCCGAGCGGAGCTAAGCCGAGCGGAGCTAAGCCGAGCGGAGCTAAGCCGAGCGGAGCGCGTAGCCCGGCGCTACTGCTGCCGGGCGGCCCCATCGGCGGCGCGCACCACGAACAGGTCCGGCACCGCGAAGCCCCGGGCCGCGAACGCGGCGGTGACCGCGGCCGTGACCGCGGGGATCAGGTCGCTCGGAGTCAGGGCGATGGCCGCGCCGCCGAAGCCGCCGCCGGTCATCCGGGCGCCGATGGACCCGGCGCCGCGCGCGGTCTCCACCGCGAGGTCGAGCTCCGGCACCGAGATCTCGAAGTCGTCCCTCATAGACAGGTGCGACGCGTCCAGGAGGGCGCCGATCGCGGTCGGTCCCTGCTCGCGCAGGGTGCGCACGGTGTCCTGCACGCGCTGATTCTCGGTGACCACGTGCCGCACCCGGCGGAACGTCTCGTCGTCGAGCACGTCGGAGGCGGGGCCGAGGTCGTCCACGGTGAGGTCGCGCAGGGAGGTGACCCCCAGCATCCGTGCACCCAGCTCACAGGAGGCCCGGCGCGAGGCGTACCCTCCGGTCGAGTGGGCATGGCTCACCCGGGTGTCGATGATCAGCAGCTCGAGTCCGGCGGCGTCGAAGCCGAGCGGGATCACCTCGGCCTCGAGGGTGCGGCAGTCCAGGAACACGGCCGAGTCGGCCTCGCCGAGCAGCGACGCTGACTGGTCCATGATGCCGGTGGGAGCCCCGACGGCCCGGTTCTCGGCCAGCTGGCCCACCCGGGCGAGCACGCGCCGGTCGAGCCCCAGATCCCAGAGGTCGTTCAGGGCAACGGCGACCGCGCTCTCGATCGCGGCGGACGACGACAGCCCGGCCCCGATCGGCACGTCCGAGTCGATGAACACGTCGAAGCCGGGGACGACGGCCAGGTCGGCGCCGAACTCGCCGAGGGCCCAGGCCACGCCGAGCGGGTAGGCCGACCAGCCCGCCAGGTTCTCCGGGGTCAGCTCGTCGAGGGACAGCTCCACGGTCTCCGTGGCGAACGAGCTCGCGACCCTCAGCAGGCGGTCGCCGCGCAGGCGGAGCCCGACGAGCGTGCGCCGGTTGATCGCGAAGGGGAACACGAAGCCGTCGTTGTAGTCGGTGTGCTCGCCGATCAGGTTGACGCGGCCGGGGGCCGACCAGAGTCCGGCCGGGGACGCGTCGAAACGGCTCGTGAAGCCATCCGTCACGGTCTGGATGAGATCGGTCATGCGCGGGCCTGCCCTTCGAGCGTGGTGCTGGGAGTGGGAACGGATGCCGCGGCGCCGGCCTGCTCGACGGCCGCGTCCGCCACGGCGGAGCGTTCGACTGCACGGCGAATGTTGTCGGCCGCCTGCTCCGGTGTGACATCGCCGATCCAGGCGCCCATGGCGGCCTCCGACCCGGCCAGGAACTTGAGCTTGTCCTCGGCCCGGCGGGGGCTGGTCACCTGCAGCATCAGCCGGATCTCGTCGCGGCGCACCGAGACCGGGGCCTGGTGCCAGGCCGCGATGTACGGAGTCGGGGTGTCGTAGAGGGCGTCGATTCCGCGCAGCAGCCGCCGGTAGAGCACGGCGAGCTCATCGCGCTCGGCCAGGCTGGTCGCGGCGAAGTCGGGAACGTGGCGGTGCGGCAGCATGTGCACTTCGATCGGCCAGCGGGCGGCGAACGGCACGAAGGCGGTCCAGTGCTCACCGGTGAGGATGACCCGGCCCCCGGCCTGTTCGCTGGCGAGGATGTCGGCGAACAGGTTCGGCCCGTACTGGTCGAGGGAGGCGATCACGCGCTGCGTGCGCGGCGTGACGTAGGGGTAGGAGTAGATCTGACCGTGCGGATGGTGCAACGTGACGCCGATGGCTTCGCCGCGGTTCTCGAACGGGAAGACCTGTTCCACGCCGGGCAGCTGGGACAGGGCATGCGTGCGCTCGGCCCAGGCCTCGATCACGGTGCGGGCGCGCACGACCGACAGGCTGGCAAAAGAGCCCTCGTTCTCCGGGCTGAAGCAGACGACCTCGCAGCGGCCGACCGAGGTGCGGATGCGGTTCAGGCCGATGGTGTTCAGGTCGTCGAGTCCTGCCGGGGCATCGGCGTCGGTGAGGAGCGGACCGAACGAGGGCGACTTGTTCTCGAACACGGCCACGTCGTAGTTGCTGGGCACCTCGGACGGGTTGCCCGGCGTCGACGGTGCGAGCGGGTCCAGGTGCGCGGGCGGCAGGAACACGCGGTTCTGGCGGGCGGCGGCGATCGAGACCCACTCGCCGCTGAGCGGGTCCTGGCGCATCCGGGCGGTGGCGGGGCGTGGGTCGAGTTCGCGCAGGTCTGCCGCGCGTTCCGGCGGCAGGGTGGTCTGCGGGTCATCGAAGTAGATGAGATCCCGACCGTCGGCGAGGGTGTGGCGGTGACGGATGATGCCGGTATCGGCTACGAAGTCTGGTGTGTTCATGGCAAAAACCACGCTATCTGATTTTCGCAGATGAAACCAGAACTTTCAGATTGAAAACTAAAGCAAACTAAGTGAAGATTATGTATGGCCACTCCTGAACGGACAGATCCGGACATCCTCCCCGCCCACCAGCGCCGGGAGCAGATCCAGCGCCTGATCGGGGAGCGCGGCTTCGTGCGGGTGAGCGAGCTGCGCGACGCGTTCGGGGTGTCCGGCGTCACGGCTCGGGCCGACCTCGATCTGCTCGAGTCCGCCGGAACGCTGCAGCGCGTGCACGGCGGGGCGGTTCCGGCGGCGCCTGCCAGTGGCCGTCCGCTGCGGGAGTCCTCCTTCGAGGAGGCGCTCGCGTCATCCGTGCTCCCTAAGCAGCAGATCGGCGCGCTCGCCGCGTCCCTCGTGACGAGCGGGCAGAGCATCATCCTCGACGTCGGCACGACCACCCTCTCCATCGCCCACGCCCTGCTGGCCCGCGCCGAGCTGACCGACGTGGTCATCATCACGAACGGGCTCAGCATCGCCCTCGCCCTCGAGCCGGCCATCCCGCGGTTCACCGTGATCGTCACGGGCGGCTCACTCCGCCCGCTGCAGCACTCGCTGGTCGAGCCGCTCGCGGCGACCGTGCTCAGCCAGGTGCACGCCGACCTCGCCTTCATCGGCTGCAACGGCGTCGAGGCCGGCCGCGGTGTCACGAACATCAACCTGCCCGAGGCCGGGATCAAGGCGCTCATGCTCGCCGCCGCGACCCGGGCGGTCGTCGTGGCCGACGCCTCCAAGCTCGGCCAGGTGCACCTCGGGCAGGTCGGTCCGCTGCGCGCGTTCCACACACTGGTGACGGATGCCGCGGCCGGCGAGGCCGTGCTGTTGCCCCTCCGCGAGGCCGGCCTGACCGTTCTGCGGCCGGAGTAGGTTGATATCATGCGCGCTGCAACGGGTTTTCAATATGAGCTGAGGTCGGTCACGCCGAGTGGGGCCGCCTTGGCGGTCATCACCGAGGTGGCCGCCGGGCTCCGACTGTATTCCGTGGACGGCATCGACCTGGTCGAGCCGTTCGCGGCCGAGTCCACCCCGCCGTGGGGGGCCGGGATCGTGCTCATGCCGTGGCCCAACCGCATCCGGGATGGTCTTTGGCAGCACGAGGGCATCGTGCAGCGGCTGGCGCTCACCGAGCCGGAACTGTCCAACGCCATCCACGGTCTCCTGCGGTATTCGTCCTATCGCCTGCTCGAGCGCAGCCCGAGCTCGGTCACCCTGGCCGCCACCGTCTTCCCTCAGGCCGGCTACCCGTTTCTGCTCGACACGACCGTGCGGTACACGCTCACGGACGACGGTCTCGAGGTCACCCACACGGTGCGGAACGTGGGCAGGGACGCGGCCCCGGTCGCGCTTGGCGCGCATCCGTACCCGAAGATCGGCGGCGTCGCGACCGAGGATCTCGTGCTCACGATCGCGGCGCACACCCACATCGATGTCGACGACCGTCAGAACCCCATCGGGGAGTCCTCCGTCGCCGGCACCCGGTTCGACCTGCGGGCGGGGCTCCGGGTGGGCGACATCGATCTCGACGACGGTTTCGGCGGGGTGGGCTCCAAGTCGGTCGAGGACCGGTCCGACGTGGCCGGCGAGCATGCCGGCGTGGCCGGCGAGCATGCCGGCGTGGCCGGAGTGGCCGCGTTGACCGCACCCGACGGCCGCAGCGTCACGATCTGGGGTGACCGGAACATCCGCAACGTGCAGGTCTTCACACCGCGCAACTTCCCCTTCGACGGGCCGGACGGTCCGTCCCTGGGGCTGGCGGTGGCGATCGAGCCCATGACAGCCCCCGCGAACGCCTTCAACTCGGGCGCGGGCCTGAGCTGGGTCGAGCCGGGGGAGTCCTGGTCTGTGCGCTGGGGCATCCGTCACTCCGGGTTCGGACTCTGACCCGGCATCACGTACCCATCACGGTCCGCTGGGCAGAGAGAAGGGGCGCCTGCCTCGCGGCCGACGCCCCGTTTCACGGCTCGCCGGCTACGAGAGGACGTCCTTGACCAGAGCCTCGTTCTCGGTGTGCGACCACAGCGAGTGCAGGTAGCCGACGAGCAGCAGCACGAAGGGCAGGGCGACCAGCACCCAGCCGATCGGGCTCAGCCCCCACGACGACACCGTGGGGTCCACGCCCTCGGCGACCGTGCCGGCCAGCAGCCCGAAGCGGCTCATCAGCAAGTACTCGCCGAGAACCAGCCCGATGGTCGCCAGCACGGGCGCGACGATGGTCTGGAACACGTTCTCGTTGCCTGCATTCCGGCGGAAGAACACGATGACCGCGATGCAGACGAGGATCTCGATCAGCACGATCGCCACCACGGCGAGGCCGCTGAACCAGTAGAACATGTTGAGCACCGGGTCGAGCCGGAAGACGGCGAAGGTCACGATGACGAGACCCGTGAGCACCGACGTGGCGAGGGAGGCGGTGCTCGGGGCGCCGCGACCGTTGACGTGGCTGAGTGGGGTGGGCAGCGCACCGCCGCGGCCGAGGGCGAACAGGTAGCGGCTGGCCGCGTTCTGGAAGGCCAGCAGCCCGGCGAACAGGCTCGAGACCACCAGGATGCCCATCACGGTGGCCATCCACGGCGCCACGTACTGGGTCGCGAGGGAGAAGAGCACCGCGGCCGGGTCGGCCAGGGGCACACCGTCGAGCGTCGACAGCTCCACGGTCTTCTCGACGACCGAGGATGCGCCCATTCCCGTGACCATGGCGAATGCCGTCAGGGCGAACAGTACCGTGATCACTCCGACCGCCAGGTAGGTGGCCCGGGGGACCACCGTCTTCGGGTCCTTGGATTCCTCGCCGTAGATCGCGGTGGCCTCGAAGCCGATGAAGGACGCGAACGCGAAGGCGAAGGCGATGCCCGCCGAGCCGGCCAGCCCGCCGGCGAGGATCGCCGCCGGGTTGAACGAGGCCCAGACGTTGAGGCCCTCCGGGCCGCCGTCGGCAAGGATGGCGACCGAGGTGACGACCAGGGCCAGGAGCTCGAGCAGCATCAGCACGCCGAGCACCTTGGCGCCGACGTCCACGCTGAGCAGCGAGAGCAGGGTGACGGTTGCCCAGGCCAGCAGTGACCAGGCCCACCAGGGCAGCAGCCCGACCTGGGAGCCGAGCAGTCCGCCGAAGAAGCCGTAGATGGCCAGCTGGATGGCCAAGTAGGCGAGGATCGAGACGAAGGCGGACGCGCTGCCGAGATGGCGGCCGAGGCCCCGGCCGATGTAGGCGAAGAAGGCTCCGGCATTGGTGACGCGCTGGCTCATCGCCGCGTAGCCGACGCTGAACAGGAGCAGGGTGATGCCCACCACGAGGTAGGCGCCCGGGGCGGCCGCGCCGTTGCCGAGAACGATTGCGACCGGAACGGCGCCGGTCATTCCGACCAGCGGTGCCGCGGCCGCGACCACGAAGAAGACGATGCCGATGACGCCCAGACGGCCCTTGTGCAGGGTGGCTGAGTCGGTCTCGGGGGTGCTGCTGGTAGTCGTCATGGGTTTACTCCTCGTTGAGTTGACGATCGGGCGGGGGAGCCGGTGAGATGACTCTCGCCGAATGCCGGGTCCGGAACTTGTCTTTCAACGAACGGAACTTGCCGGAGCGGGACGGCTCGTCGCCGCTGACGACGCTCAGCCCCGCCGGTAGGTGCTGGGCGGCTCACCGAATGCGGTGCGGAAGATGCGGCTGAAGTGCGCGGCATCCAGGAATCCCCAGCGTGCGGCCACGGTGCCCACGGAGCGGTCCCCGAGGATCGGGTCGCGAAGGTCACGCCGGCAGCGTTCGAGCCGGCGCATCCGGATCCAGCTGGAGACCGTCGTGTCGGCCTCGTGGAAGACCTTGTGCAACTGCCGGGTCGAGATGAAGTGCGCGGCGGCGATGCCGGCCGGGGAGAGATCGGGGTCGCCGAGTTCGGCTTCGATGTATTGACGGATGCTGGTGAGCAGATCCGCGTGCGTGCCGGGGGTGGTCGGATCGCGCCGGATGCTCAGTTCGTTCTCGAACATCGTGGCGATGAGGTCGACGGCGTTGTAGGCCAGGCGGTGTCCGGTGGTGCCTGACAGTGCGTCGAGATTCTCGGCCAGCTGGGCCATGAAGGGGCTGATCAGGCGGCCCAGCCCCTCGTCGCCGGCCATCCGGCGGGCGGTGAGCTGGGCGACGGAGTCCGCCGGCAGGTCGAGGGCGTCGTGCGGGAACATCAGCACCAGGGTCCGGAAGTCCTGCTCGAAGGCCAGGGTGTACGGCCGGTGCGTGTCATAGACGGCGAGGTCGCCCGGCCGCAGGGTGGCCTCCCGGTTGTCCTGGATCAGGATGCCGTGACCGGAGAGCTGGAGATTGAGCTTGAAGTAGTGCCGCTCGGAGCGCGCGATCAGCGCGGGGGTGCGCAGTACCTGGTGCCCGTTGGCGGTGACCTCGACGATGGACAGTTCGTCGAGCACCCGCGAGCGCAGGACCCCCCGGAACTCCGACGCATCGGAGCGCACCTCGAGCGGCACGAAGGAGTCCGAGACCAGGGTGCGCCATTCGACGAAACTGTTCGCCTGGGCGCGCTGCACGGGGTCGAAGGACGTGTTGGAAGGGAGGCGGACGGTTGTCATGGTCACGGGTGGCTCCTTTGCCGACGTGATCGGACACACATATTCCCAGTAACCTAGCCGAGGATCGGAGTACCTGTCACTATTTTTCCACGGTTGTCGAAAAAAGATTTTGAGGCCGTGCGGGTGCCGGAGTGTCAGACTCCCGTGCTGATCAGTCGAAGTGCCGCGTCCAGTTGGGCAACGAGCTGGTTCGGTGAATTCTCGGCCGGGGAGAGCACTGCCGTGATCTGAGCGCCCAAGACCAGGTTCATCAGCAGCCCCGCGATGTCCTCGTCCGGAGCGCTGGTGCGGAGTTCGCCTGCGGCCCGGCCTTCGCGCAACTGCGCGCAGATGGTGTCGCGCCACTCCAGCATGGCCGCGGCATGCAGCTCGGCCTTGGCGGCATCCGTCAGCGCCTTCTGCCAGAACGGGATGACGATGCGCGCCTCGCTGATCCGGATGTCGTCCAGCGGCAGGATCTCGAGGCAGAAGGCCCGGAGGGCGCCCAGTCCCGACCTGCCCACCGTGGCGTCGATCATGCGCCGACTGGTCTGGCTGAACACGTGGCTGAACGCAAAGGTCAGGAGGTCGTCCTTGGTTGGGAAGTAGGGCTTGAGGGCTCCGTTGGCGAAGCCGGCCTCGGCGGCGATGTCTCGCATGGTGGCGCCCTCGATGCCGTGCCGGGCGATGATCCGCCAGGTCGCCTCGACCAATTCGACTCGGCGCTGGTCGTGGTCGACAACTTTCGGCATGCTGCCCTCCTGCTGCATCGGGCCAAAAAAGCCCTTGCCAGCGAGCTTAGTGACCGCTTATGGTTCTACAACCATAGAAAAAAGAATCCGGATGGATGCTTTCGTCTCGCCGCCCAATAGCCCTGGAAAGGGGAACCATGACTTCCGTTTCACTCGCAGTCACCGCCGCGTACGCCCTGGCGTCGGCGGAGGAGATCCTCTCGGTGCGCGGCCTCCTGGCCGACGCCGGGCTGCTCGATGAGAGCATCCGGGTGGCCTACCTCGGTCTGCTCGACCCACCGCGCGGCGCCACGGGGGAGCCCGACCGGCGTTTCCGGGTGTTCCTGCACGACGTGTCGGGCTGCGCCGCGCCCCGGGACGTCACCGTGTCCGCCACCCGGCAGACGGTCGAGTCCGTGATCGTGCTCGACACCGCGGTGACCGGAGAGCTTCCCGTGCTCGAGGAGGAATTCGCGGCGGTCGAGGAGCTCCTCACCCACGACGAACGCTGGCTGAAGGCCCTCGCCGACCGCGGCCTCGACGTGGCCAGCGTGCGGGTGGCGCCGCTGTCCGCGGGCGTCTTCGAATACCCGGAGGAAAAGGGACGGCGCATCCTGCGCGGCCTTGCCTTCGTGCAGAATTTCCCCGAAGACAGCGCCTGGGCGCATCCCATCGACGGCCTCGTCGCGTATGTCGACATCGTCAGCAAGAGCGTCGACCAGGTGATCGACTACGGCGTCGTGCCGATCCCGGCCGAGCACGGAAACTACACCGATCCGACACTGACCGGGCCACTGCGGGAGACCCTCAAACCGATCGAGATCACCCAGCCGGAGGGCCCGAGCTTCACCGTGACCGGCGGCAACCACGTCGAATGGGAGAAGTGGAGCCTGGATGTGGGCTTCGACGTGCGCGAGGGCGTCGTGCTGCACAACATCGGCTTCGACGACAACGGAGCCCGTCGATCCATCATCAACCGGGCGTCGATCGCGGAGATGGTCGTTCCCTACGGCGACCCCGCTCCCGTGCGGTCCTGGCAGAACTACTTCGACACCGGCGAGTACCTGGTCGGACAGTACGCCAACTCGCTCGAGCTCGGCTGCGACTGCCTCGGCGAGATCACCTACCTGAGCCCGGTCATCACGGACGGGTTCGGCAACCCGCGCACGATCAAGAACGGCATCTGCATGCACGAGGAGGACTGGAGCATCCTCGCCAAGCACAGCGACCTCTGGTCGGGCATCGAATACACCCGCCGCAACCGCCGTCTCGTGATCTCCTTCTTCACGACCGTTGGCAACTACGACTACGGCTTCTACTGGTACCTCTACCTCGACGGCACGATCGAGTTCGAGGCCAAGGCGACCGGCGTCGTGTTCACCAGCGCCTTCCCCGGCAAGGGCTACCCGTATGCCTCGGAACTGGCCCCGGGCCTGGGCGCGCCGTTCCACCAGCACCTGTTCAGCGCCCGCTTGGACATGGCGCTCGACGGCAACACCAACCGGGTCCAGGAGGAGGAAGCCGTACGCGTCCCGATGGGGCCCGGCAACGAGCGTGGGAACGCCTTCACGCGCCGGCGCACGCTCCTCGCCCGGGAATCCGAGGGGGTGCGCGAGGCCGACATGCGCAGCGGGCGCACCTGGCTCGTCTCCAACCCGAACGTGCTCAACCGGCTCGGTGAACCGGTCGGGTACAAGCTGTACCCCGAGGGGCAGCCGACCCTGTTGGCCGACGAGAACTCGTCCGTGGCCAGGCGGGCGACCTTCGCGACCAAGGACCTGTGGGTGACCCGCTACGCCGAGGACGAGCGCTACCCGACCGGTGACTTCGTCAACCAGCACGCGGGCGGTGCCGGCCTGCCGGCGTACATCGAAGCCGACCGCGACATCGACGGCCAGGACATCGTGCTCTGGCACACGTTCGGCCTCACCCACTATCCGCGCATTGAGGACTGGCCGATCATGCCCGTGGACACCGCCGGTTTCAAGCTGAAGCCCGATGGCTTCTTCGATCGCAGCCCGGTACTCGATGTGCCGGCGTCGACGCCCGCCCCGGAGGGCCACTGCCACTGCTGAGAGAGCGCTGACGGCCCCCAACCGTGCATCTGTTCCCCAGACGGACAACTGTTGCCGCACCGCCGGCAACAGTTGTCCGCCTGGGCGACACCTGTCGCAGTTTCCCTCCCCGGCCCCGATCGGGCAGTCTGGGAGGATGGCCGAGAAGCTGAGGCAGAACCTGACCGAGACCGTTCCCCGCGGAGCACGGGCCCGAGCACGGGCCGCAGCCGGCGCCCGGCCGCCGCTGAGCCCGCAGGACGCCGTGCGCCTGACGGCCCTGATTCGCATGAAACGGCTCGCGATCGGACTGCTGCTCCTGATGGCGGTGGTGTTCGCGACCTCGTTCGCCCTGCAGGAGACCTACCCGTGGCTGCAATATGTACGCGCAGCGGCCGAGGGCGGCATGGTCGGCGCCATCGCCGACTGGTTCGCCGTGACGGCCCTGTTCCGCTACCCGCTCGGCCTGCGCATCCCGCACACGAACATCATCGCCGGCCGCAAGGACGAGATCGGTGCCAGCCTGGGCGAGTTCGTCGAAACGAACTTCCTCTCCGAGACGGTCATCCGCGGCAAGCTGGAGTCGCTGGGGGCGTCCCGGAGGCTCGGCGCCTGGCTCTCCGAGGAGGAGAAAGCGCGCCGGCTCACCGACGAGGTCGCGGTGGCGGGCGCCGGGCTGCTCAATCTGCTCAGCGACGACGCGATCAAGGACCTGATCGAGACCGTGGCGCGCGAGAACCTGTTGACGCCGGAGTGGGGCCCGCCGATCGGGCGCGTCGGGGCGCGGCTGGTCGAGTCCGGGCAGCAGCACGCTGCCGTCGATCTGCTGATCGAACGGGCCGAGGGCTGGCTGCTGGTGCATCCGGAGGCCTTCGGGCGGGCCGTGTCCCAGCGGCTGCCGGGCTGGCTGCCCGGCTTCGTCGACAAGCTGGTCGACGACAAGGCGCACCGGGAGGTGCTCGCCTTCGTGGCGAACGTGAGGGCCGATGCCGCACACCCGCTCCGCCTGGCGATCGACCGCTACCTGATCGAGCTGACCGAAGACCTGCAGCACGAGCCGGCGATGATCGAGCGGGTGGAGGCGCTCAAGCTGGAACTGCTCGACAGCGCCCGGCTGCGCGAATTCGCGAGCGAGACCTGGGAGGCGGTCAAGGTGTCCCTGGCGGCGGCGCTGAGCGATCCGTCGAGCGGGCTGCGCACGGGCATCCGCTCGTCCGTCATGGAGGTCGGCGGGCGGCTTTCCACCGACCCGGCCCTCGGCGCCCGCATCGACCGGTGGCTGGCGGACAGCGCGAGCTACGTCGTGCGCCGGTACCGGCACGAGATCGCCGGGGTGATCACCGAAACCGTCGGGCGGTGGGATGCGGCCGAGACGGCCGAGAAGATCGAGCTGCAGATCGGCAAGGACCTCCAGTTCATCCGCATCAACGGCACCGTGGTGGGTGCGCTGGCCGGCCTGGTCATCTTCGCGCTCGCCCAGGCGGTCGTGGCCCTGCTGTAGACCGCCGCCCGACGTCCCGCACCCTGCCCTACCGGTCCGCGCCCCGGAAGGGGGATACTGGGCATCTGGTCCTGGGATACACCCTGGTGTCTGAGCAACACAGGGGCGTCAGTGCGGGAACTCATACGGTGGGCGCTGGCTCCGGGCACGCGCACCTGGGCCGCCGCGTCCGAGCGCGGTTTCGGTGACGTCTTCATGCCCACGGATGCCCCGCAAGCGCACTCCGCCGGCGTCGAATCCGACCGCATCCTCATCCTCGGTTCGGGGCTGGCTGTCGGCCGCGGCGTGGTAAGCCACAACCTGGCCCTTCCCGGTTCGACGCGATCGTGCTGGTCCTGGGGGTGAACGAGGCCGTGAACCTGGTCTCCACCCGTGCCTGGCGGCGAGATCTGGCGAACCTGCTCACTTTCCTTTCGGCCGCAGCATCCTGCAGCACCTGCATCATCGTGGCGGGCATCCAACCCATCCGGTCCATCCCGGTGTTCGACTCCCGGGTCGGAAACCTGGCAGACAAGCACGGCCGGCTCTTGAATCGGGTGACGATGCGGCTCGTCGCCGACGGCGGCGACCGGGTCGCCTTCGTGCCGTCCAGCGCGGCGCCGACGCCGCCACCGGGCCGGTACCGGTCCACGGAATCGTACGCGTACTGGGCCGACGTCCTGGCGTCCCGGATGGGGCCCCTCCTGGGCGCCGACCGAATCGCGACCTCTGACGCCGAACCGGCGCCCTCCGCCGACCGGGCGACGGTGGCGGAGGCGCGGCGCCAGCTCGCGGTCGACGAGCTCGGGATCGTGGACCCCCGCCCGAGGAGCGTTTCGACCGCATCACGGCACTGGCGCGAACCCTGTTCGGCACCCAATCGGCGGCACGCACCGTGATCGACCACGATCGTCAGTGGCACAAGGCTCGCATCTGCGTGGCCGATGCCGAGTTGCCGCGGTCAAGTTCGTTCTGTGCGGTCACCATCCCGCACACGTCGGCGACGGTGATCCCGGACACCCTCCTCGACGAACGATTTCGCAGCAACCCGCTCGTGGTGGGCGAGCCGAAGATCAGGTTCTACGCCGGATTCCCGCTCGAATCGCGGTCGGGGGAGTTCATCGGCGCTCCCTGCGTGTTCGATACTGAGCCGAGGTCGGCGGAGACAGTCGACTTGGTGCTGCTGCGCGAGCTGGCGCTGATGGCGCAGCGAGAGCTCGCGATCCCCTTCGCCGTCGAGTAGCGTTCGCCGCCGCGCAACGGTCGCGCCGCGCGACGGCGGCGCCGCGCAACGGCGGCGCCGCGCGGCACGGCGGCCACGCCGCTAGGCGGCGTGGCCGAGCCCGGCGGGTGCCGATCCGGGCGACAGGCGCGTGCGCGGTGCCGCGTCGATCACCGCGTCGTCCGGAACCCGCAGGTCGCGTTCAACGACCGCTCCGGGGCTGATCTGTGCGTGTCGGCCGACCCGCACATAGCTGCCGAGCCGGGCGGCGCTGCCGACGACCGCGTCCGGACCGACGTGCACGCTCTGGCCGATGAAAACGTGCGATCCGACGACCGCGCCCTGGTCGATCCAGCTGCCTGGACCGATCCACGCCTCCGCGCCGACCCGGGCGCCACTCTCCACGTAGGCGGTGCGGGACACGAATGCCCCGGGGTGCACGCGCGCTCCGGGGGATACCAGTCCGCGCCCGTTCGGGTGACGCCGGTACCGGGTGACGATCCCGGTCTCGATTTCGACTTCCTCATTCACTCTGCCCATGGGTCCTCCTTCTGCTGCCGCCGACACCGGGCATGCCGACGACCGGTCACAGCAGTATGGAGGAGCTACCCGAACGCGGCCCGAATCATCGCTGGGTGCGCGCCGGGAGTCTGGAACCGAGCCGGGCCCCGGGGATTGACGCGTGCGCCACGCCCCGGGCATACACCGACCCTGGTTCTCTGGGTGGGCCCCGTCGGGCTCGAACCGACGACCCAAGGATTAAAAGTCCTTTGCTCTACCAACTGAGCTAGAGGCCCGCGGTTAATAATCTACAGGGGATTCCGGATCGGTATTTCTAGGTACCGTGGGAGAGGGGCATCCGCAGACGAGACGGATGTGCCCACAGCGAACACAAGCGACGAACCCAGGAGGATGCGATGGCCGAGAATTTTCACAAGCCGACCCAGTTCTCCGGCAGTAAATTCGAGTCGTTCCAGGGCGGCGAAGATCCGGCGATGATCAGCAGAGTGGCGCACGAGACCGCGCACGCGCTCCTGGCCCGGGTGCGCAGCGACCCGGACCCCGACATCGTGGAGCGGCTCGTGGCCTACACCGATGAAAACGGCGTCGATGCGGTGGCCGAACTCTGGTCGAGGGCGTCGCCGCGCAGCCTGCCCGGGGCACTCTGGCGGATCTACCTGGTGCGGCTTCTTATCCGCCAGGATCCCGAGGGCACGGCATTCCTCTACCAGCGTGGAACCGAGGTCACCGTGGCGATCGACCCGGTCATCGCCGGTGCGGCGGTTCCCACGGGCACGGCCGAGATCATCGTGCTGGCCGACCAGATCCTGCGCGGAATCTTCACCGGCGACTTCGCCGTGGCGCTCGACCGCGCGGCGGCGTTCTGCCGTGTCATCTCCGTCGGCTGCACCAGCGCCGCGGACGACCTGGAGACGACCGAACCGCTCCGATCCACCGAACTGACCACCCGCGCCCTCCGGTTCTCCACCACGGCCCAGGAGTTCGGCTCCTGCGCGCGGCTCTGGCGCAGCGACTCCCTGGACTGACAGACCTTCGACCGGTGACGAGCCGCTCCACTCGGTGCGCAAACGTATCCGCGTCGTTTACACTGGTTTCTGGTCGGGCCGCAGTAACCCCGGGCTCCAATATTCGCCGCTATGAGCGGCCTCGCGCCGAGAGGCGTTCTGCGGTCCGGCCTTCACTCTTCCCCGGTCTGTCGTGACGTACCAATCCGATCCGTGCTCCGTGACGAACTATGAGTCATGGACACAGACAAGACCTGAGATGCTTGTTCCCATGAGCGCTGAATTCGACATCGACCGGGAGTCGACTGTTCCTGCCTCCCAGGAGGAACTGCTGGGCCGGGTGGCGCAGGGAAACGAAGGGGCATTCGGAGAGCTGTACGACCGAATGGCTCCGCGCGTCCTTGGTCTCGTCCGGCGCCTGCTGGTCGACCCCTCCCAGTCGGAGGAAGTGACCCAGGAGATTTTTCTGGAGATCTGGCAGACGGCGACGAGGTACGAAGCCCAGCGCGGCGGGGCCGCAACCTGGATCCTGACCATGGCGCACCGCCGTGCGGTCGACCGGATTCGGTCGTCGCAGGCAAGCCGCGACCGGGACATCAAAATCGGCATCCGTGATCTCGCGGTGGCCTACGACGAGGTGTCCGAAACAGTCGGAGTACGAATCGAGCACGAAAGGGTGGAGAGGGCGATGGCCAGATTGACGGAACTGCAACGCCAGGCGATCAGCCTCGCCTACTACGGCGGTCTCAGTCAGAGTGAAGTCGCTGAGCGGTTGCAGATCCCTCTCGGAACGGTGAAGACAAGGCTGCGCGACGGCATGATCCGCCTGCGTGATGAATTGGGAGTGGCGTCATGAGCGACAACGAACGGAATGACGATGGGCGCAAAGCCGTTGGGATGAACCCGGGCGAGCTCTCCGGCGCCTACGCCCTCCACGCCCTGGGCGCGGAGGACGCCGCCGACTATGAGGAGCACCTCGCGGCATCCGAGCAGGCCCGCATCGAGGCGGCCGAGTTGAGCGATACCGCGGTGACTCTGGGCCTTGCCGCGGCCCCCGTGCAGCCCTCGGCTGGGCTCAAGGCCGCCCTGATGGCCCAACTCGCCTCCACACCACAGCTCGCGCCCCGTCCGGCAAGCCAGGCCGCGCCGGCTGCCACTCACCGCACCGCTCCCGAGGAGGCCGCGGTCCCCAGGCTCGGAGCGGCCTCGCAGCCTGAGCCGACCCAGGCCCAAGCGACGGATGCGCCCGCGCCGTCCGCCGAGCCCGCGCCGACCCGCGCGGGCGCCCCGGCGCACACCGCCGCCGAGCGCGCCCGACTGCGCTGGTTCCAGCGGCCCGTCGGCGTTCTCGCGGCGGCCGCGGCGGCCGTCGCCCTGTTCGCGGGTGGCACCTTCGTCGGCCAGTCCTCGGAAACCGGCCAGTTCGAACAGGATCAGGCGGCCCGTCTCGTGCAGATCACGGCGGCCGCCGACACGCAGCGCGCGTCGGCGACCACCGCCGACGGCCAGGAAGCCACCCTGGTCTGGTCCGAAGACAGCGGCCTCTCCGCACTCCTCGTCGATGATCTGCCGGCCTTGCCGTCCGATCAGGACTACCAGCTCTGGTACATCGGCGGCTCCGGCGCGGTTCCGGCCGGAACCTTCGATTCGTCCGGCACCGGCACCGCCTGGCGTGTGCTCGACGGCAGCCTCACCGCGGGCGACACGATCGGAGTCACGGTCGAACCGAAGGGCGGCTCCGAGCAGCCCACCAGCGACCCGATCCTCGCCATCCAGAGTTCCTGACCCGATCCTCTATGATCGGGAAATGACTGCTCGGAAGATAACTGATCGGCGAATGACACTGCCTTTCACCCTGCTCCTCGACCCCGTCTCCGCCGATGCGCCGCAGACGGATTTCGGAGACACGTTCCACGAGGTCGACTCGAGTGCCCCGGCGCTGCGCGTGGGGGAGCTGAGCGCCCAGCGGGGCGACGGCGTCTTCGAGACGATCGGCGTCGTCAACGGCCACCCGCAGGCGGTCGGCCCGCACCTGGCCCGGTTGGCCAACTCGGCTTCGATCTGTGAGCTTCCCGAGCCGAACACTGCCCAGTGGCAGGCCGCGATCGCGCACGTGGTCGACCGTGTCCCGCACGAGGGGGAAATCGTGCTCAAGCTCGTCTACAGCCGCGGCGTCGACTCCGGCCCGGCGCCCACGGCCTGGCTGCACGCGACCGCCGCACCCGACTTCGCCGCCGTCCGCGCGGGCGGCATCCGGGCGGTCACCCTGGACCGGGGCTACCCGCACGGCGTGGCCGAGCAGGCGCCTTGGCTTCTGATGGGTGCGAAGACGCTCAGCTACGCGGTCAACATGGCAGCCCTCCGGGAAGCTCGCCGACGGGGCGCCGACGACGCGATCTTCCTCACCCACGACGGCTTCGTGCTGGAGGGTCCCACCTCCACGGTGGTGCTCCGCACGGGCGGGGTCTACGTCTCTCCCGTGCCGAGCGGGGCCATCCTGCACGGCACCACCCAGCAGAGTGCGTTCGAGCACCTGCGGGCGGCAGGGGAGCGCACGGAGTACCGCGACGTCAGTGTCGCCGAGTTGCGGGCGGCGGATGCCGTCTGGCTGCTGTCCAGCCTGCGCCTGGCCGCGCAGATCACCGAACTCGACGGCAGGCCGCTGCCCGTCGAACGAGAGCGCACCCGCGCCCTCAACGCCGCCCTGCTCGCCCGCACCGTCTGACACCCGCCGCTAACCAATTCGACGGAGTTTCTGCACGAATGTTGCCGTTTCAGTCGAAAACGGCACGTTCAGAGCAAAATCTCCGTCGAATTCGTTCAGGGTACGGAGCACGAGCACGAGCACAAGCACGAGCACAAGCACGAAGTACGAGCACGAAGCACGAACCACAGGCACGGAGCTGGGGCCTGCGGAACCCGTGAAGTCGGCGCAGGGAGCCGAGCTGAGGCCTAACCGAAGCGGCCGGAGACGTAGTCCTCGGTGGCCTGCACGCCCGGGTTGGAGAAGATTGTGGTCGTGTCGTCGTACTCGATCAGCCTGCCGGGCTTGCCGGTTCCGGCGATGTTGAAGAATCCGGTGCGGTCGGAGACCCGGGATGCCTGCTGCATGTTGTGAGTGACGATCACAATTGTGTAGTCGGCCTTCATCTCCTCGATCAGGTCCTCGATCGCCAGCGTCGAGATAGGGTCGAGGGCCGAGCAGGGCTCATCCATCAGGATGACGTCGGGCTCCACCGCGATCGCGCGGGCAATGCAGAGACGCTGCTGCTGCCCGCCGGAGAGGCTCGAGCCGGGCTTGTCGAGGCGGTCCTTGACCTCTTTCCAAAGGTTCGCCCCCATCAGCGACTTTTCGATCAGGGCGTCGGCGTCGGACTTCGCCATTCGGCGGTTGTTGAGCTTCACACCGGCCAGCACGTTGTCGCCGATCGACATGGTCGGGAACGGGTTCGGGCGCTGGAACACCATGCCCACTTGGCGGCGCACGAGCACGGGGTCGACGCCCGGGCCGTAGAGGTTGTTGCCATCGATGAGCACCTCGCCCGTGACGTACGCCCCGGGGATGACCTCATGCATGCGGTTCAGCGTGCGCAGGAACGTGGACTTGCCGCATCCGCTGGGCCCGATCAGGGCCGTCACAGTGCGAGGCTCGATCACCAACGACACCTCTTCGACAGCGAGAAACTTGCTGTAGTAGACGTTGAGGTCGTTGACTTCAATGCGCTTGGACATGCATTCCTTTGGTTCAGACGGCCGTAGGCCGGGAGGTGGAGCCTAGCGGCCGAGCTTGGGGGAGAAGATTCTGGCGATGACGCGCGCGCCGAGGTTCAGCAGCATCACGATCAGGATGAGCGTCAGGGCACCGGCCCAGGCACGGTCGAGGTACGACTGGGTGTCCGCCCCCTGATTGGCGTACTGGGTGTAGACGAACACGGGCAGGGTCATCATGCGCTCGTTGAACAGATCGTAGTTCATGCTCGCCGTGAACCCGGAGATGATCAGCAGCGGGGCCGTCTCCCCGATCACTCGGGAGATCGAGATCATGATCCCGGTCACGATCCCGGCGAGGGATGTCGGCAGCACCACCTTGAGAATGGTCAGCCATTTCGGCACACCCAGGGCGTACGCCGCCTCGCGCAGCTCGTTGGGAACGAGCTTGAGCATTTCCTCGCTGGAGCGGACGACGACCGGGATCATCAAAACCGTGAGCGCGATTGCGCCACCGAACCCGAAGCGGATGCCGGGGTCGTTGAACAGGAGTGAGAACAGGGCGAAGGCGAAGAGACCCGCCACGATCGACGGGATCCCGGTCATGACGTCGACGAAGAAGGTGATCGCCCTTGCGAGCCGGCCACGGCCGTACTCGGTGAGGTAGATCGCACTCAGCAGGCCGATCGGAACCGAGATGAGTGTGGCCACACCGGTGATCAGGAGCGTTCCGATGACCGCGTGCA
Organism: Cryobacterium sinapicolor; assembly: GCF_004403465.1. Taxonomy (GTDB): domain Bacteria; phylum Actinomycetota; class Actinomycetes; order Actinomycetales; family Microbacteriaceae; genus Cryobacterium; species Cryobacterium sinapicolor. The sequence goes on from NZ_SOGQ01000019.1 coordinate 81,358, forward strand.
GGGCACCGCCGCCCTCGCCGACGACGTTGCGCTGGGACTGAGTGAAGAAGCTCGGCGTGAGGAACGCCGGAAGACCGTTGACCAGGGTCGTGAACACGAGGGAGAAGAGCGGCAGCAGGGCCACCACGAAGGCCACGGTGACGAGGGCGGTGACCAGGCGGTCCTTGGCTTTGCGCACACCCTCGACATAATACGAGAGGAGGAAGATGGCGACGCAGTAGACGACGGTGCCGAAGAAGAGCGTTCCGACGATGGTGAATCCCTCGGCGGCCCCGGAGAGCATGAGCACGAAGAAGAACGCTCCGGTGACCAGCCAGCTGGCCAGCAGCACGATGAGTGGGGAATGCCGGGGGAGCTTGCCCGCGGTGAGGGAGTTCGTCAGCGGCGCGGCCGTGGCTGCGGTCGTTCTCGTCAGGCTCATCAGTTCGCTCCGGAGAATGCCTTGCGGCGGTTGATGATGACGCGGGCGATCATGTTCACCACGAGAGTGATGACGAAGAGGATCAGGCCTGTCGCGAGCAGGATGTTGACGCCGACGCCGTTCGCCTCCGGAAAGTTGAGGGCGATGTTGGCGGCGATCGTGGTGGGGTTCTGCGAGGTCAACAACTGGAAGATGACGTCCCGGCTCGGTGAGAGCACCATGGCGACGGCCATGGTCTCGCCCAGGGCCCGGCCGAGGCCGAGCATCGATGCGGAGATGATGCCGGCGCGGCCGAAGGGCAGCACGGCCATGGTGATCATTTCCCAGCGGGTTGCGCCGAGCGCCAGCGACGCCTCCTCGTAGAGCACGGGGGTCTGCAGGAAGATCTCCCGCGACAGCGCGGTGATGATCGGTAGCACCATCACGGCGAGCACGATGGCGACGGTGAGCGTCGTGCGCCCGGTGCCGGAGACCGGGCCGGCGAAGAGAGGGAACCAGCCGAACCACTCGACCAGGTTCGTGTAGAACGGCTGCACGAGCGGGGCGAGCACGCCGATGCCCCACAGCCCGAACACCACGGACGGCACTGCGGCGAGCAGGTCGATCAGGTAGCCCAGGCCCTGCGCGAGCTTGCGGGGGGCGTAGTGCGAAATGAAGAGCGCGATGCCGATGGCGATGGGGACGGCCATGAGGAGGGCGAGGAAGGCCGACCAGAGCGTGCCGAAGGCGAGCGGTCCGACGTACTGCCAGAAGTTGGTGGCGTCGCCCTTGAACTTCTCCGGATCGGCCACGAAGGCCGGCAGACTCTGCACGAGCAGGAACACGGCGACGGCGGCGAGGATGGCCAGGATAAGGCTGCCGGACACGATCGTGCTGGTGGAGAAGATGCGGTCGCCGGGGCGTTCCTTGGCCTTGAGCGTGGGGCGCTCGACTGCGGTCGTCATGCCGTGTAACTCCCTGGGAGGGTGGGGGCGAAAACTGGGTGGGAGAGGTTCATGTAACGGGGCACAAACCCCAGTCTGCCCGACCCGGTGTTCGCAAGCGATGCGAGCACAGGGTCGGGCAGCTGTAAAGCGGTGGAGCGGGTGCTACTTGATGGTCTCGAGAACCGCTGCGACCTTGTCCTGCAGTTCGGTCGTCATCGGTGCGGCGCCGGCGGATGCCTCAGCCTCGGCCTGTCCTTCGGCGCTGGCCATGTAGCCGACGTAGGCCTTGACGAGCTCGGCCTGGGCGGCGTCGGCGTACTCGGTGCAGACAACCGCGTAGCTGACCAGAACGAGCGGGTACTCTTCCGGGTTGGTGGTCGTGCGGTTGAGGTCGAACGCGAGGTCGTTGGCTTCGCGGCCCTCGACCATGGGCGAACCGTCGACGACGGCGGCGGCGGCTTCGGCGGTGTACGCGACGAACTCGTCACCGACCTTGAGCTTGGCGACCCCGAGGTCGCCGGCACGCGAGGCGTCGGCGTAGCCGATGGTGCCCACGCCGTTGGTGACGGCGTCGACGACACCCGAGGTGCCCTGGGCGCCCTCACCGGTCTGGAACGGGAACGTGTCGGAGGCCTTCTCGGTCCACACGTCCGGCGCGTTCTGGCCGAGGTAGTCCGCGAAGTTCTTCGTGGTGCCCGAGTCGTCCGAGCGGTGCACGGCGGTGATCGCGGTCGACGGGAGCGAGACGCCCTCGTTCAATGCGACCAGGGCCGGGTCGTTCCAGGTGGTGATGGTGCCGGCGAAGATCTTGGCCAGCGTGTCGGCGTCGACATTGAGGTCGTCGACCCCTTCGACGTTGAAGATCACGGCGATCGGGGAAATGTACGTGGGCAGGTCGACCGCGGTGGTGTCCGCTGCGCAGGAAGCAAAGGTGCCGGCGAGTTCTTCATCGCTCAGGTAGGAGTCGGAGCCTGCGAAGTCCAGGCCACCGGCGATGAACGCCTCGCGACCCGCGCCGGAACCGGACGGGTCGTAGTTGATGGTGACGTCGGGGTTCGAAGTCTGGAAGGCGGCGATCCAGGCTTCCTGGGCTGAGCCCTGGGAGGAGGCGCCGCCGGCGTTGATCGTGCCGGTGAGGGCGCTGGCGGAGTCGGACTCCGGTGCGGCGCCTTCATTCGCGGCGCAGGAAGACAGAGCAAGAGCGGCGACGACGGCGATGACCGCGGGTCGGCCAAAACGCGTGAAATTCACAGAGATCCCTTTCGAGGGTTTTTTCAGAAAAGTGACTGCAAGTTCGAGGCCGGTGCTGGCCTCGGGATGACCATATTCCGCCGGGTTAACGACACCCCTGCGAAAAGGTTAACGGCGGGTGAACGCGGCGGGGCAGGGCAGGACAAGCAGCCGGTGATTCAGTGAAATGCCTGGTCAGTAGACAGGCGAATGAGTCTCAATCGCGACAATCCCCGCGCTCGGATTGTCGGCGGACAGGTGCACCACCGAGAAAGACCCCGTTTCGAGGGCCGCCGCGTCGGAGATGTACGCGCCGTGGGTGGTCCCGGTGGCCAGCGCGATCTCGTGCAGGATCTCGGGGAGAACCGGCCCGTGGCTGCAGATGACGGCCGTCTTGCGCGACCGCACCCGCTTGCCGATGCCCGAACGGACATCCGCCAGGCCCTGCTGGAACGCGTCCTGGCTGTAGCGGTCGGTGCGCTTGATCTCGATGCCGGTGGCCGCCGCGAGCGGGGCGACGGTGGTCACGCAGCGGGTCGCCGTGCTCGACACGATCCGCAGGGGCTGCCAGGCGGTGATCGTGGGCACGATCGCGGCGGCCTGCTTGACGCCACGCTCGGTCAGCGGGCGGCTGCAGTCGGGGCCGTCCCAGTTGCCGGGCTGCACGGCCCTGCCGTGGCGCAGCGCGATCAGGGCGAAGGTGCGCGTGACACCGGTGTCCACGAGCTTGGCGAACGCGTCGATGATCTCCACGTCGGGCGTGTAGCTGAGATAGGTGCGGGCCTTCTTGATGGTGACCCACTCGATCGCTGCGACCTCGCCGTTGGGCACGAAGGTCGAGTGCTGGATGGCCTCGGTCGAGATCTCCGCGGCCCAGTAATGCACGATCTTCTCGCGACCATTGAGCAGCGAATAGGTGGAGACGCCCAGTGGCACTCCGAGGGCCACGGCCAGGCCGGTCTCCTCCTCGATCTCGCGCACGGCCGTCTGCGGCAGGGTCTCGCCCGGGTCGACCTTCCCCTTGGGGATGGTCACGTCGCCGTACACGGTGCGGTGGATCAGGAGAACGTGGATCTTGCCGTCGATCAGGCGCCAGCAGACGGCGCCCGCGGCGTAGACCGCGGGGTCGCTCATCGGCGGCCCGTCGGGCGCTTGCGGTGGGAGATCTGCTGCATGAGCCGGTCCTGCATGTCGTCGAGCGGGTGGCCGGAGTCGTCCAGGTGGTGGCGCGTCCATTCGCCCGAACTGTCCAGCCACCACGATGAGGTGCGGTCGTCCATCGCCCGGGTGAAGAGGGCGTCGATTTCGGCGAGGTGGTCAGGGTCGACGAGGCGCACCAGGGCCTCGACCCGGCGGTCGAGGTTGCGGTGCATCATGTCGGCGCTGCCGATGTAGACCTGCGTGTCGCCATTGGTGTGGAACGAGAAGATCCGGGAGTGCTCCAGGTACCGTCCGAGAATCGAACGCACCTTGATGGTCTCGCTCATCCCGGGGACCCCGGGCTTCAGGCTGCAGATGCCGCGCACCCAGATCTCGATCGGGACACGCGCCTGGCTGGCCCGGTAGAGCGCGTCGATGATGGCCTCGTCGACCATGGAATTCACCTTGATCCGGATGCCCGACGGTTTGCCGGCCTGGGCGGCCGCGGTTTCCGCAGCGATGCTCTTCAGCAGGCCACGGCGCAGGTGCAGGGGAGCGACCAGCAGGCGCTTGAACTTCTTCTCGATCGCGTAGCCGGAGAGTTCGTTGAACAGACGTGTGAGGTCCTTGCCGACCTGCGGGTCCGTTGTGAGCAGCCCGAGGTCTTCGTAGAGCCGGCTGGTCTTGGGGTTGTAGTTGCCGGTGCCGATGTGGCTGTAGTGGCGGAGCACGCCGTTTTCGTTCCGCACCACGAGGGCGAGCTTGCAGTGCGTCTTCAGGCCCACGAGTCCGTAGACCACGTGCACGCCGGCCTTCTCCAGCTTGCGGGCCCAGGTGATGTTGGCCTGCTCGTCGAAGCGGGCCTTGATCTCCACCAGGGCGAGCACCTGCTTGCCCGATTCGGCGGCCGCGATGAGTGCCTCCACGATGGGGCTGTCGCCGGAGGTGCGGTACAGGGTCTGCTTGATGGCGAGCACGTCCGGGTCGGCCGCCGCCTGCTCGAGGAACGCCTGCACGCTGGTCGCGAACGATTCGTACGGGTGGTGCAGCAGGATGTCCCGCCGCGAGATGGCACTGAAGATGTCCGGTTCCGCGTTCGGCTCCGGGGCCAGCAGCTGCACGGCCGTCGTCGGCACATGTTTCACGTAGCGCAGGTCCGGCCGGTCGATCCGCAGGTCGAACAGGCCGCCCAGGTCGAGCGGGGCCGGCAGGCGATACACCTCCTGCTCGGTGACGTCCAGCTCGCGCACGAGCAGGCCGAGGGTCACCTCGTCCATGTCCTCGGTGATCTCGAGCCGAATGGGCGGGCCGAACCGGCGGCGCAGCAGCTCCTTCTCGAGAGCCTTGATCAGGTTCTCGGTCTCGTCCTCTTCGATCTCGACGTCTTCGTTGCGGGTGACCCGGAAGATGTGGTGCTCGAGGATGTCCATGCCAGGGAACAGGTCCCCGAGGTGGTTCGCGATCAGGTCCTCCAGCGTGATGAAGCGCACACTGTCGGCCTTCTCGCGGCGGTCCACGCGCACGAAGCGGGGGAGCATGGTGGGCACCTTGAGCCGGGCGAACTCCTGCTTGCCGGTCTTGGAATTGCGCACCCGGACCGCGAGGTTGAGCGAGAGCCCGGAGATGTAGGGGAACGGATGCACCGGGTCGACCGCCAGCGGCATCAGCACCGGGAAAATCTGGTTCGAGAAGTAATCGCGCAGCGAACGGCGGTCGGCGTCGTCGAGGGTGTCCCAGTTGACGATATCGATCCCGGCCCCGGCGAGGGCCGGGCTGACGAGGTCCTGGAAGGCGTGGGCGTGCCGGTCCTGCAGCACATGGGCCATGGCAGAGATATCGGAGAGGGCGTCCTGCGGGGCGCGCCCGATGTTGGTCGGCACGGCCAGCCCGGTGAGGATGCGTCGTTTCAGGCCGGCAACCCGCACCATGAAGAACTCGTCGAGGTTGCTGGCGAAGATCGCCAGGAAGTTCGCCCGTTCGAGAACAGGGAGATCGGGATCCTCCGCGAGCTCGAGTACCCGCTGGTTGAAGGCCAGCCAGCTCAGTTCCCGGTCGAGGTAGCGCTCGGTGGGGAGCGCCGGATCGTTCTCGCCGATCAGGGGATCGAAATCATCGTCAAAGTCGCTGCCCAGGCCCGAGTCGGTCTGGATGTTGTCGCCGTCCATTCGTCCATCTTGACACTGCCGACCGCGCGAATGCGACGATCTTGGATGAACACTCGTTAACGCGGGCGCCGGCGGTACTGGACATCAACGGTTCGCTCCGTGAAACCGATCGAACGGTACAGAGCGACCGCGGCGGCGCTATCGGCCTCCACGTAGAGGTCGGCAGTGCGGCAGCCGCGTTCGCGGAGGCGGTCGAGTCCGGCCAGCATCAGTCGGCGGCCGACGCCGCGACCGGCGGCATCCGGGTGCACGCCGACGACGTAGATCTCGCCCACCGGGGAGTCCGGCTCGATTTTGACCCAGTTGTAGCCGATCATCCGTTCAGTGCCGGCCTCGCGGGCCACCAGGAAGTCGACGGCCGAGAACCACGGTTCGGCCTGGCGGGCGGCCAGATCGCTCACGGTCAGCGCCCCCTGCTCCGGGTGCGCGGCGAACACCAGAGCGTTCAGCGCCACCCACTCGCCGTCGTCCTGGCCGGGCCGGAATGCGTCGATCCGAAGATCGGCACGGATGCCGGCGCGGGCTGGGTCTCCGGGCTCGGCCGCGGCACCGGCCGGCGCCGCCGTCGACAGGTCCATTCGCAACTGCAACAGGGTGCGCTCGGCTGTGAACCCGAAACGGTCGGCGAGCACCCGGGCGGCGGGGTGGTCGCCGTGCGACCAGATTTGAAGGTCCCCGGTGGCGTCGGCCAGGAGAGCGGCCAGGGCGGCCGCGCCGTGCCCGAGCCGACGCCGGGACGGTTCGACCACGAGGTCGAGTTCGCCGGCGCCGAGGATGCCCGCGCCGACGACGGCGTCCTCGCCCGCGTCCTCGCTGTCCATGACCAGGAACGGGGTGCGGTGTCCGGCTGCCACGTCGAAGAGGGACTGCTCGTTGAACGGCGCGTAGCCGTCGGCCCGGGTGGCGGCGGCGCCGACCCGGTGGAACTCGGCCGCGAAGGCGGCATCCGTCAGATCAGGCGCGAACCGGATGAATGCCACGGGTACCGTCCTGTTCCTGCACATTGAACCGGTAGCCGACGTTGCGCACCGTGCCGATCAGGGATTCCTGGACGCCCAGTTTCGCCCGCAGCCGCCGCACGTGCACGTCCACGGTGCGGGTGCCGCCGAAGTAGTCGTAACCCCAGACCTCGCTGAGCAGCTGCTCGCGGGTGAAGACCCGCGACGGGTGGGCGGTCAGAAAGCGCAGGAGTTCGAATTCCTTGTAGGTGAGGTCCAGCGGCCGGCCGTGCACCTTGGCGGAGTAGCTGGCTTCGTCGATGACCACCCCGGCGACGCGGATGGTGGCGGACTCCTCCGCGCGGGGCACGCGCCCGGCGGCGAGACGGATGCGCGCGTCCACCTCGGCCGGCCCGGCCGTCTCGAGGATGACGTCGTCGACGCCCCAGTCCGGGCTCACCGCGGCCAGGCCGCCCTCCGTGATCACGAGGAGCAGCGGGACCGTGCTTCCCGTGGTGCGCAGAATCTGGCAGAGCGACTTGGCCGCCATGAGATTGGAACGGGCGTCTACGAGCATCAGGTCGGCGTCGGGCGCGGTCACGAGCTGTTCCGGCTGTGCGGGGATGACGCGCGTACCGTGTGACAGCAAGGCGAGAGCAGGAAGGACATCACTGTTGACCGCCGAGGTCAGGATCAACAATTGGGCCACGCGCACCCTCCAAGGATTGTGCGGCTAATCCTAGCGTGCCACGGAAAGGGTCCCAGGCAAGGCAGAATGGGAGGGTGAGCTGGCAGTGGAAGAGCGTCGTCGTGGTGTGGTCGTTCGCGCTCGCCTGCGCCGTGTTGACCGGCTGGCTGTCCCTTTCCGGCCAACACTTGGTCTGGATCAGCCTCGCCTTCGCCGGCTGCACGATCGGAACGCTGAGCGTGCAGCTCGCGACCGGACGCAAGGAAGGCTATGTGGATCGGGTGACCACCAGCCTCGTCGGAGCCGTGGCCGTGCTTGCCGCCGCCACCGGAATCTTCGCTCTGACCGGGCTTCTCTGACACTGAATCGACTCTGCTCCGCCTCTGCGAGGTACGGCCTGGTTCCGTACGGCCTGCCGCGGGGTTATCGGTCGCCGGCGGACTAGAATGGATCGCATGTCAATCCTCGCTATCGAAATCTTCTTCCTGGGGCTGCTCGCGCTGGCGAGCCTGTCGATCGCCTGGGTGTCCGGACTGGTCCTGTTCAAGCTGTACCGGGGGCAGCGGTAGCCTTCGATGTTTGAGCTCCCCACTCAACTCCCCTCCGAACTCGTGCCGCTGTCGTGGCTGCTCGGGGTGTGGGAGGGGTCGGGAGTCATCGACTACCAGGTCGGCGAGGAATCGGTCAGCCAAGAGTTCGGCCACCGGTTGAGCTTCAGCCACGACGGCTTGCCGCATCTGAACTACAGCTCTTATACCTGGCTCGAACCCGCGCCCGGCTCCGTCGGCGACGAGAAGACTCCGCTGATGACGGAAACCGGGTATTGGCGGCTGAGCCGTACCCAGGGGCTCGGCGATCCCGGTCCGGGACTGCTGCCGGCCGTGGGCGAGCATCCGTTCGTCACCGCCGCCGCGGTCGAAACCCTCCGCAACGCGGACAACGCCTTCGACATCGACGTGACCATCGTGCACCCCGGCGGAGTCGCGGAAATCTATCTCGGCCAGGTCAAGGGCCCGCGCATCGACCTGGCGACGGATGCCGTGATGCGCACCCAGGGTGCCAAACCCTACTCCGCCGCGACGAGGCTCTACGGTCTGGTCGACGGCCACCTGCTCTGGGCCTGGGACATCGCAGCCCTCGGCCAAAGCCTGCGCACGCACGCGTCCGGCCGCCTCAAGCGGGTCGAATAGCCCGCGCGCTCCGGCGCCCCACACCCCGGCGCCCGGCGCCGAACCGTCCGTTGGAAAGAGTTCCCATGACCGATGCACCTCTGTCGCCCGGCCCCTCCCCTCAGCTCACGTCCCCGCTGCTCGAACTCGACGGCGCCGTGCAGGCCGAGAGCCTCGATGCCGGCGTGGCCGCGCACTATGGCGGACCTCTCACGGAGCAGCGCCGTCTCCTCGCCGGGGGAGCGGTCGTCGACCTGTCCCACCACGGCGTGCTGAGCGTCGCCGGCCCGGACCGGCTGACCTGGCTCAACTCCATCTCCAGCCAGGAGTTGCGCCGCCTAGCGCCGGGGGAGTGCACCGAGACGCTTCTGCTCGATCCGAACGGCCACGTCGAATACGCCATGGGGGTTGTCGACGACGGGGTCGAGACCTGGCTACTGGTCGAGGCGGCGCAATTGCCCGGGCTGCACGCGTGGCTGGACAAGATGCGTTTCACCCTGCGCGTGCAGGTCGTCGACCACACTCTCGCCTACGCCGTGATCGGGGCGATGGGTGACCCGTCGACGCTGCCGCTGACCCCGGCGGCGCCGAACGGAGTGCCGCTGGTGTGGCGCGACCCCTGGACCCAGGTCGCCACGGGCGGATACCAGTACGCGCCGGGACCCGTGCACCCGGCCGCCGCGTGGCACTGGACCGAGACCCTGGTTGCGCGCGCGTCCCTGCCTACCCTGCGCGACGCCGTGCGGAACGGCGAGGTCGGCGCCGCCGGGCTTCTCGCCCTCGAGGCCCTGCGGATCGCAGCCTGGCGCCCGCGCCGCGCCACGGAGGTCGACGAGAAGAGCCTGCCGCACGAACTCGACTGGCTTCGCAGCGCCGTGCACCTGAACAAGGGCTGCTACCGCGGCCAGGAGACCGTGGCCAAGGTGCACAACCTCGGGCATCCGCCGCGCCGGCTGGTGCTGCTGCACCTCGACGGCTCCGATGCGGTGCTCCCCGTGCACGGCGACGAGGTGCAGGCGGTGAAGCAGCTGGCCGATGGAACGACCGAGCACCGCGGAATCGGCAAGATCACCTCCAGCGCCATCCACTACGAGCTCGGCCCGATCGCGCTCGCCACGGTCAAGCGCACCGTGCCGGCCACGGTCACCCTGTACGTGGCATCCCAGGGCATCCTCGTCGCGGCCGCCCAGGAGGTCATCGTGCCGCAGTCGGCCGGCTCGGTCGCCGACATCCCGCGCCTGCCCCGGCTCGGCATCCGCACGCCCGGACGCTGACTCCGCCCCGGCGCGCCCGCCACGTCGGTAGAGTTGGACGCATGTCAGATGCATACAATCTCATCCTTCTCCGTCACGGCCAAAGCCTATGGAACCAAGAAAACCTCTTCACCGGCTGGGTGGATGTCAGGCTGAGCGAGCAGGGCGCGGGCGAAGCCAAGCGTGCCGGCGAGCTTCTCGCCGAGTCAGGCCTGCTGCCCGACATCCTGCACACCTCATTACTTACCCGCGCCATCCAGACCGCGAACATCGCGCTCGAGGAAGCCGACCGGCTGTGGATCGACGTCAAGCGTTCCTGGCGTCTTAACGAGCGCCACTACGGCGCCCTGCAGGGCCTCGACAAGGCGGAGACCCTCGCCAAGTTCGGTCCCGAGCAGTTCCAGCTGTGGCGTCGCTCGTTCGATGTGCCGCCGCCCGTGCTGGCCGACGACTCACAGTGGTCTCAGGCTCACGACGCACGGTACGCGGCCCTGGGTGACGACCTGCCCCGCACCGAATGCCTTAGCGACGTCGTCGACCGGATGCTGCCCTACTGGGAATCCGACATCACTCCCGACCTGCGTGCGGGCAAGACGGTTCTCGTCACCGCCCACGGCAACTCGCTGCGTGCGCTGGTCAAGCACCTCGACGGCATCAGCGACGCGGACATCGCCGAGCTGAACATCCCCACCGGGATCCCTCTGGTCTACCGTCTCGGTGCCGACATGATGCCGCTCGGCCCCGGCCGTTACCTTGACCCCGAGGCTGCTGCAGCCGGTGCCGCAGCGGTCGCGGCCCAGGGCAACAAGAAGTAGTCCCTCTCACCCACCACGAACGAGAAAGCCCCGGAAGCGATCGCTTCCGGGGCTTTCTCGTTCGTGCGCTGCGGGACCGCCGGGACCCTAGGCGCTCGTGTTCTGCTGCCAGGCGCCGGTGCCGAGGTACTGCACCTTCTTCGCGATCGAGACCGCGTGGTCGGCGAAGCGCTCGTGGTAGCGGCTGGCGAGGGTGGAGTCGACCGTGTCGGCCGCCTGGCCCTTCCACGTCGCCCCGAGCACGGCGTCGAACACGCTGAGGTGCAACGCATCGACCTTGTCGTCTTCGTTGCGGATGGTCTCGGCCAGAACCATGTCCTCATTGGTCAGGAGCTCGGTCAGCATGAGCGCGATCGCCGTGACGAGCGTGCCCATCTCCGCGAACGTGCCGCGCAGGCTCTTCGGCACGACCTTGTCGGGGAACCGGTAGCGGGCCAACTGCGCGATGTGGGTGGACAGATCGCCCATCCGTTCGAGCGAGGCACTGATACGCAGGGCGCTGACGACGATCCGCAGGTCGCGTGCGACCGGCTGCTGGCGGGCGAGGATCGTGATTGCCAGTTCATCGAGTTCGATGGTCAGCTCGTCGATCTTCTCGTCTTCGGTGATCGCTTCCTCGGCCAGGCCGACGTCGGATTCGTTGAAGGCGCGCGTCGCCTTGTCGATGGAGATCGCCACGAGACGGGAGATCTCGACGAGGCGATCCTGCACTTCGGCGAGTTCCTGCTGGAATACTTCACGCATGGTGTGTGGTCCTTCCTGGGCGCGCGTAACGCGCAGACACGTGAGACCTGCCCGGCCTCCACCGAATCATGGGGGAGCGAGGTTAACGGCAGGTGCCGTGGTCTTGAACACTACCCAAAGTAGCCTGCGCGTTGCGACGGCCATGTCACCCGCCCGGAATAAGTGTCAGTAATCTGGATAAATGGAATCCACAGGGCTTGTGCTGCTGGCGCTGGCTCTCGGCCTCACTGTCGGTGCCGGATTCATGACGCTGTTGCACGTGGCAGAACGCCACGGCCGGCGCGCCGCCGAGGTGGTGAACCCGGCCGTCCCCGACGGGATCGACCAGGTGCTCGACGCTCTCGAGACGGCCGGGGCCGTGGTCGACCCGTCCAACAACGTGATCAAGGCATCCCAGGCCGCGGTGTCCATGGGGCTGGTCTGGAACCGGCAGCTGGTGCACACCGAGCTCCTGGACCTGATCAGCCAGGTGCGCCGTTCCGGTGAGCCGATCTCGGAGAACCTGGTTCTCTCCCGCGGACCGTTCGGCGATGCCAGCATGCGCGTGCGGGTGCGCCTGGCCCGGTTGGGAACACGCTATGTCCTGGTGCTGGCGGAGGACCGCACCGAGGCCTTCCGACTCGACGAGGTTCGCCGCGACTTCGTCGCCAACATCAGCCATGAGCTGAAGACGCCCATCGCCGCCGTAGGACTGCTGGCCGAGGCGCTCAACCAGGCGGCCGACGAACCGGTGCAGGTGCGCCGCTTCGCGAACCGCCTCACCACCGAGTCCGGGCGGCTCACCCGCCTGACCCAGGAGATCATCGAACTGTCCCGCCTGCAGGCGCAGGACTCCCTCACCGAGCCCGAGATCGTCAACGTCGACGCCATCGTGGCCGCGGCGGTGGACCAGAGCCGGGTCACGGCGGAGGCGGACCAGATCACGATCGCCGTGGGCAAGAAATCGGGTGCCGAGGTCAGCGGCGACGATCGGCTCCTCGTGATGGCCGTGCACAATCTCGTGGCCAACGCCGTGAACTACTCGGCGGAGGGTTCCCGGGTCGGGGTCGGCGTGCGCAAGAACGCCGGAGTCGTCGAAATCAGCGTGACCGACCAGGGCGTGGGCATCGAGGAAGCCGATCTCGATCGGATCTTCGAACGATTCTTCCGCGTCGACCAGGCCCGGTCGCGGCACACCGGCGGCACGGGGCTCGGCCTTGCGATCGTCAAACACATCGTTCAGATCCACGGCGGCGACATTCGCGTCTGGTCGCAGCCGGGTAGCGGTTCGACCTTCACCATCCGCCTCCCGGAGGCGCCGCACCCCGCTCCGGCGGCGATAGGAGACACCCCATGACCCACATCCTTCTGGTCGAAGACGAGAGCGCGCTCAGTGAGCCGCTCAGCTTCCTGCTCGAGCGGGAGGGATACGAGGTCACCGTCGCCGAAGACGGGCCGAGCGCCATCACGGAGTTCGACCGCACCGGCGCGGACCTGATTCTGCTCGACCTCATGCTTCCCGGCATCCCGGGCACGGAGGTGTGCCGGGAGATCCGCACGCGGTCGTCGGTGCCGATCATCATGCTGACCGCCAAGGACTCCGAGGTCGATATCGTCGTCGGGCTCGAGCTCGGCGCCGACGACTACGTCACCAAGCCGTATTCGACCCGGGAACTGCTCGCCCGCATCCGTGCCGTCTCCAGACGCCGCACCGACGAGGTCGGCGAGGACCTGAGCCTGCTGTCGGCGGGCACCGTGCGGATGGACACCGAGCGGCACACCGTGACGGTGTCCGGCGAGATCGTGAACCTGCCGTTGAAGGAATTCGAGTTGCTGGAGTTCCTGCTCCGCAACGCCGGCCGGGTGCTCACCCGAGGCCAGCTGATCGACCGGGTCTGGGGCAGCGACTACTTCGGCGATACCAAGACCCTGGACGTGCACATCAAGCGAATCAGGTCACGGATTGAGGCCACGCCGTCCGATCCGGCCATGCTGGTCACCGTGCGCGGCCTCGGCTACCGCTTCGACGCCTGAGCGGCATTCCTCCGAACGAATTCGACGGAGATTTTGCCGAAATTGGACCTAAACGGCCCGATAAGGCTGTTCCGCGGGAGAATCTCCGTCGAATTGGTTCGACGTTTAAGCAGGGACGCGGGCGGCGCACCCCGTGGGCCTGACCCTCAGCGTGTTGGGCGACCGTGAACCGGCGGTCGGCCTCGCCCTACGGGGCGGGGGTCGGCAGCAGCGTCGAGTACTCCTCGAGCGAGCCGTCGAGAACCGGGACGAGAACCTCGACGCCGGTCTCGTTGCCGTACTGGAAGAAGACCGGGAACAGCGACCCCGGTGCGACGTCGGCACTGACGGTGACCGACGGAGCATCCGTCGTGCCAATCGTGACGCTGGAGTTCGCATCCACGTTGACGTCCTGAGTGACCTTCTCGGTGCCGTCGTCATACTGCACGCTCAGGCTGTGCGCTGAGTCCCCCTTGTTGACGACGGTGACCACGAGGTTTGCGACGGCGCCGTCGTTGGAGAGGAGCATGGCGTTGCGGATGGCAAGGTCGCCGACGTTGCCGCTGACTCCGTCGCTCGCGTCGTACATTGTGGTCGTCGACTGCGGTGCCCACAGGTTGCAGCCGCTGGTACCCAATAGGATGCCGGCCGCCACGACGACGGACACGATGATTCGAGCTTTCACAACGCCTCCAACAGTTCACCGTTCCGCCTGACGGCCAAACGCTGCAAATTTAGCTTTCGCTTCAGCCTACTGGCTCCAGCCGGTCCGGACGGTGCGCGCCGAGCGCGGCGAACCCTACCATCGATGGCTGTGGTATTGTAGACGCTGCTGAAGGGATATACACATGCTGTTTGAGGTTGGCGAAACCGTCGTTTATCCCCACCATGGTGCCGCGACGATCACCGAGGTGAAGACGCGCATGGTCAAGGGTGAAGAGAAACTGTACCTGAAGCTCAACGTCACCCAAGGCGATCTGACCATCGAGGTGCCAGCCGAGAACGTCGACCTGGTCGGCGTTCGCGATGTGATCGGCCAGGAGGGTCTCGACAAGGTGTTCGAGGTGCTGCGCGCACCGTTCACCGAAGAACCCACCAACTGGTCCCGCCGGTACAAGGCCAACTTGGAAAAGCTGGCGTCCGGTGACGTCATCAAGGTGTCCGAGGTTGTTCGCGACCTGTGGCGCCGCGATCAGGACCGCGGCCTGTCCGCTGGGGAGAAGCGGATGCTGGCCAAGGCCCGCCAGATTCTGATCTCCGAGCTGGCCCTCGCCGAGAAGACAGACGAAGAGAAGGCCTCCACGGTCCTCGACGAGGTCCTGGCGTCCTAACCCACGCAACCCGAACCCACGTAGTCAGAAATGCTTTCGTTGGAAGGCGGCGCCGCGAGGTGCCGCCTTTCGCGTTTCGGGCTCCCACCGCCCGCACCACATCTTCACCCATCGTCCCGCGTCCACTCGTCGCCGACCTCACCAGATAGCCTCCAGACATGACTGAAACCCCTGCGCCAGCGGTCGCGGTCATCGTCGTCGCCGCCGGGAGCGGCAGTCGCCTCGGCCACGCCGAGCCGAAGGCGTTCGTCTCGCTGGCCGGACGCACCCTGCTCGAGCGCGCGCTGCTCTCCGTGTTCGGGATGAGGGACCCGGTGCAGGTCATCGTCGTCGCGCCCGACACCCATCTGGCCGACGCCCGCCGGATCGCCTCGGCAGTCGGCGGGGCGGCATCCGTCGCCGTGGTGGCAGGCGGAGTGACCCGGCAGGAGTCGGTGAACCGCGGACTGGCCATGCTGCACCCGGCAGTGCGCACGGTCCTGGTGCACGACGCCGCGCGCGCCCTCACCCCGGCCGCGCTCTGCGACGCAGTCGTCGACGCGGTGCGGGCCACCGGCCACGGCATCGTGCCTGGCTTGGCCGTGGTCGACACCATCAAGAGCGTTTCCGCGGCCGGCGAGATCCTGGGCACGGTGGACCGCGCCGGACTCTCCGCCGTGCAGACCCCGCAGGGTTTCCCGAGGCAGATGCTCGTCATTGCGGCTGCCGCGGCATCCGCCGGTTCGTCGCTCGAGACGAGCGACGACGCGGGAGTGGTGGCCGCGGCCGGCCACCCGGTCAGCGTCATCGCCGGTGACCCGCTCGCGTTCAAGATCACAACCCCGTGGGACCTCGCCCGGGCCGCGGCCCTGCTCGGTGCACGGCGACCGGCTGACTCCGCTCCCGGCACCGACGCCGTGCCCCGCGTGGGCACCGGGCTCGATGTGCACGCCTTCGACGACGGCTCCGAACTGTGGTTGGCCGGCCTGCACTGGCCGGGGGAGCGCGGACTGTCAGGGCACAGTGATGGCGACGCCGCCGTGCACGCAATCTGCGACGCCCTGCTCTCCGCAGCCGGGCTGGGCGATATCGGCGGCGTCTTCGGCACGTCCGATCCGCGCCTCGACGGCGCCCACGGCGATGTGTTCCTGCGCGAGACCTTGCGCCTGCTGGCGGACGCCGGGTTCCGGGTCGGCAACGTCTCGGTGCAGATCATCGGCAACCGACCCAAACTCAGTCCCCGCCGGGCCGAGGCCGAGGCTCTTCTCGGTGCGCTGCTGAACGCGCCGGTCGCCGTCTCGGCGACGACGACGGATGCCCTGGGGTTCACCGGTCGAGGAGAGGGCCTCGCCGCCATCGCCACGGCTCTCATTCTCCCGAGACGTCCGGCAGACCCTGACCTAAGCTGGGAGGTGTGACCATGCGACTCTACGATTCCAGGGCCCAGGCCCTCCGCGACTTCATACCCGTCACGCCCGGCGCGGTGGGTATCTACGTCTGCGGACCCACCGTGCAGTCCTCTCCCCACATCGGCCACCTGCGCAGCGCTCTCGTGTATGACCAGTTGCGCCGTTGGCTCACCTACCGCGGCTTCGACGTCACCTTCGTGCGAAATGTCACCGACATCGACGACAAGATCCTGGACCACGCGGCCGGCGGCACCGAGCAGTGGTGGGCACTCGCCTATCGCTACGAGCTGGAGTTCACGGCCGGATACCAGCGGCTCGGAATCCTCGCCCCCAGCTACGAACCGCGGGCGACCGCCAGCATCCAGCAGATGCAGGACCTGATCACCCGTCTGATCGAGCGCGGGCACGCGTATCCTGCCGATGACGGGTCCAGCGACGTCTACTTCGACACGGCGAACTGGGCCGACTACGGCGACCTCACCCGTCAGCGCCGCGGCGACATGGAGCCGGCAGCGGATGCCGATCCACGCGGCAAGAAAGACCCGCGGGACTTCGCCCTCTGGAAGGGCCGCAAGGCCGCCGAGCCGGAGTCCGCCTCCTGGCCGTCCCCGTGGGGAGCCGGCCGGCCCGGCTGGCATATCGAGTGCTCAGCCATGGCGTCCCGCTACCTCGGCGCCCACTTCGACATCCACGGCGGCGGGCTCGACCTGCGTTTCCCGCACCACGAGAACGAGCTGGCCCAGTCCGCCGCCGCCGGCGACGGCTTCGCGAACTACTGGGTGCACAACGGGCTGGTCAACGTGAACGGGCAGAAAATGTCCAAGTCGCTGGGCAACTCGGTCTTCGCGGCGGAGCTTCTCGATCAGGCGCGCGCCATCGTCGTGCGTTACTACCTGGGGGCGGCCCACTACCGGTCCACCATTGACTACCACGAGGGTTCCCTGGTGGAGGCCGAAGCGGCCCTCGAACGGATCGAGAGCTTCCTCGACCGCGCCGACCGCCGCTTGGCAGACACCCGTTTCGCCGGATCCGGCGTCGAAATCGTCCCCGACGAGTTCGCGTCGGCCATGGACGACGACCTGGCCGTGCCTCAGGCTCTGGCCGTTCTGCACGACACTGTGCGCACCGGCAACGCGGCCCTGGATGCCGAAGACCTGCATGCGGCGGCCGCCGCGCGGGGTCACGTGCTGGCCATGAGCGAGGTACTCGGGATCAACCCGCTCTCGTCGGGCTGGTCAGTGGCAACGGATGAACCGGCCATGATCGCACTCACGGCCCTGGTCGAGCGCCTGCTCGACGACCGCGAGATCGCAAGGCAGGGCCGCGACTACGCGGCCGCAGACCGTATCCGGGACGAGCTCGTCGCCGCCGGAATTACCATCGAAGACACCCCCTCGGGTGCCCATTGGAGTTTTGACTGATGAAGAACACAGACCGCAAGTCACGCACCGGGGCCGTGCGTAAGGGCAGCCGGGGACCGCAGGTCGGTTCCGGCGGCCAGGGACGCCAGGCGCTCGAGGGCAAGAAGCCCACACCCAAGGCGGAGGACCGCCCGTACCACCCCGCAGGCAAGCGCAAGCTCGCTCAGGACCGCTTCGTCGCGGCCGGCGGCGGCCGCAGCCGGGGCTCCGCGGGACCCAAGAGCGCGCCTCGCGCCGCCACCACCGGCAACACCGGCGGCGGCGGAGCGTCGACGCGGCGAGCCAAGCAGATCGACGAGCATGAGGTCGTGACCGGGCGCAACTCGGTGCTGGAAGCGTTGCGGGCGAAGATCCCCGCCACAGCCCTGTACATGGCCACGCGGATTGAAATGGACGTACGGGTGAAGGAAGTCCTCACCCTGGCGACGACCCGCGGCATCCCCGTGCTCGAGGTCATGCGCCCGGAGCTCGACCGTCTGGCCGGGCGAGACTCCGTGCACCAGGGCCTCGCGCTGAAGGTGCCGGCCTACGAGTACGCCGAGCCCCTCGAGCTGCTGGAACTGACGATCAGCCGCGGCCACAAGCCGCTCTTCGTCGCCCTCGACGGCATCACCGACCCCCGCAACCTCGGTGCCATCATCCGCTCGACGGCCGCGTTCGGCGGACACGGCGTGATTGTGCCGCAGCGTCGGTCCGTCGGCGTGACTGCGTCGGCGTGGAAGACCTCGGCCGGCGCCGCGGCCCGCCTGCCCGTCGCCATGGCCACCAACCTGACCCAGTCGCTCAAGGCGCTCAAGGAGCGCGGTGTGCTCGTGATCGGCCTCGCCGGAGACGGCGACACCCAGTTGCCCGAGCTCGGCATCGGGTTCGCCGAGCGCCCGATCGTGATCGTCGTCGGCAGCGAGGGCAAGGGGCTGTCCCGCCTCGTCACCGAGACCTGCGACGCGATCGTGTCGATCCCGATCAGCGCCTCGACCGAATCCCTCAATGCGGGAATCGCAGCCGGAGTGACGCTGTACGAGGTCTCCCGCCTGCGCGCGGCCGCGAAGGCCGCCAAGGCTGCGAAGCAGGCCGCCTCAGCCGCGGCGGCAGCCCCCGCCTCCTGACCCTCGTCCCGGCAGGAGGGCCCGTTGGCTAAACCTTGAGGCGCCAGTCGGCCTCGTCGTCGGCAGCGGACTCGGCCGCGTCCGCGAGGGCGGCGCTCTCATCGTCGGTCACGTCGATCGGGATGGTGATCTCGCCGGTAGCCGGCTCGATCACGGTGGCCTCGTCGCGGCGGTGTCGCAGCACGTTCTGGACGTAGGAGGTGACGGCCTCGGCCAGCGGGATGTCCCGGGATTGGTTCTGGGCCATGAACCAGCGGTGGTCGAGCATTTGGTGGAAAATCTCGGCGGGCTCCAGCTTGCCCTTGAGGTCGCGGGGGATGGCCCGGATGACGGGTTCGAAGACGCGCACCAGCCACTCGTGTGCCAGCATTTCCTCGTCGGCCTCCGGATCGCCGTAGGAGACCCGGTAGGAGTCGAGGTCATTGAGCAGGCGCCGGGCCTGGTTCTCCTCGGCGTCGAGCCCGGTCAGCCGCAGCAGGCGCCGTTGGTGGTGACCGGCGTCGACGACCTTGGGCTGGATGCGCACGGTCGTGCCCGTGTTGTCGGTCTTGATGGCCAGTTCCTCGATGTCGAACCCGAGGTCGTTGAGGCGTTCGACGCGTTCCGTGATGCGCCAGCGCTCGGAGCTGGCGAAGGATTCGGATCCGGTCAGTTCCTTCCAGAGCAGCCGATAGGCGGCGACGATGCCGTTGCTCACCCGGATGGGGTCGAGCTCGTCAGCCGCGCGGCCGCCGGCCTCGAGGTCCATGAGCTCACCGGCGATGTTGACGCGCGCGATCTCCAGGTCGTTCTCACGCTGGCCATTGGACAGCCCGCCCGGGTACAACTGCCCGGTCTCGGCGTCGACGAGGTACGCCGCGAACGCGCCGGCGTCACGACGGAAGAGGGTGTTAGAGAGTGACACGTCACCCCAGAAAAGGCCGGCCATGTGCACGCGCACCAGGAGCAGGGCGAGGGCGTCGACCAGCCGGGTGGCGGTGTCGGGCCGCAGCGTCTGCGAGTAGAGGGCTCGGTAGGGGAGCGAGAACTTCAGGTGCCGGGTGACGAGCACCGAGTTCAGCGGCTCGGCGTCGTCATCGGTGCGGTTCGTGATCACGGCGAGCGGCTCGACGCAGGGGATCTCCAGGCCCTGCAGGGTGCGGAGCATGTCGTACTCTCGCTTGGCCATCTCGCTGGTGGTCTCCTTGATGGCGACGACGCGGCCGCTCAGGTGCGCGAAACGAACGAGGTGGCGGGAGATGCCCTTGGGCAGGGCCGCGATGTTCTCGTTGGGCCAGGCGTCCAGCGGGAGGTGCCAGGGAAGATCAAGCAGGGCTGGATCGGCAGTGGCCGACGTGATGTTGAGTGAACCGCTCATCCGACGAGTTTACCGGTGTGCTCCGCGGTCGGAGAACGAGAAAACGGCCGGGTGGAGCAAGCTCCATCCGGCCGTTCATTGACGAGCGAGTGCCTAGTCGGCGACTGCTCCACCGAGGCGGAGGCCGGTCTCGGCGTCGAACACGTGCATGTGGTGCGGCGTCGGGGTGAGGTAGACGGTGTCCCCGGCGGACGGGTGCGAACGGCCATCGACGCGAGCGACGATGTCGGTGCGCTTGCCCTCGACCGTGGAGTGCCCGTAGAGGTAACCGTCGGCGCCGAGCTCCTCGACCAGGTCGACGGCGACCTCGAGGCCCTCGCCGTGCGTGGTGGAGAGGTGGATGTCCTCGGGCCGAACTCCGATGGTGACCTTCTTGCCGGTGGAGCCGGCCAGGGTCTCGCGGGGCACGGGGATCGTCGCCGTGCCGAACTTGATGCCGCCGTCGATGGTGTCAGCCAGGAACAGGTTCATGGCAGGGCTGCCGATGAAGCCGGCGACGAAGACGTTGTTCGGCTTCGAGTACAGGTCGCGGGGGGTACCGACCTGCTGGAGCACGCCATCCTTCAGGACCGCGATGCGGTCGCCCATGGTGAGGGCTTCGGTCTGGTCGTGGGTCACGTAGACGGTCGTGACGCCGAGACGACGCTGGAGCGAGGCGATCTGGGTGCGGGTCTGCACGCGCAGTTTGGCGTCGAGGTTCGACAGGGGCTCGTCCATGAGGAACACCTGGGGCTGACGCACGATGGCGCGGCCCATGGCAACGCGCTGACGCTGGCCACCGGAGAGCGCCTTCGGCTTGCGGCTCAGGTACGGCTCGAGGTCGAGCAGCTTGGCAGCTTCGAGGACGCGGGTGGCGCGCTCATCCTTGTTGACGCCGGCGATCTTGAGCGCGAAGCCCATGTTCTCGGCGACCGTCATGTGGGGGTAGAGGGCGTAGTTCTGGAAGACCATGGCGATGTCGCGGTCTTTCGGCGGGACATCCGTCACGTTGCGCTCACCGATGAAGATGTTGCCGTCGTTGACCTCTTCGAGGCCGGCGAGCATGCGCAGAGACGTGGACTTGCCGCAGCCGGACGGACCGACCAGCACGAGGAACTCGCCGTCGGCAACCGACAGGTCGAGCTTGTCGACGGCAGGGATCGCGGAACCCGGGTAGAGGCGGGTCGCCTTGTCGAACGTGACTGAAGCCATGGTTGTTTTCTCCTTCACCGGCAGGTACGTGCCGGACGATCCGTTGTGATGGGTTGCTACGCCTGCCGCGAGCGACAGGTCAACGTTTTCAGTATGTCATGTCGGGGGAACGCAGCGTCGGCGGCAATGGTGCCGCGGAGGGCGGCAACAGGTGCCGTCTGGTCGTTTCCCAGAAAGGGGACCTACTATTTGGGAGGCATTCGCAAATGGCTTGCCTCTGCACTTACCTATTCGGAGCGAGCATTCATGACTATTGGCGGATCGGGCGATAGCCGTCCCTCTAAGAATCAGCGACGTGACGCGGTTCGCACCAAGGCCAAGCGGATCCGCGAGGAGCAGAAGAAGAAGGACCGCCGCAACCGGGTCGCCCTGCGCGGCGGGACAGCCGCCGCGGCCGTCGCCATTGCCGCGGTCGTCGTCGTGGTCATCATCAATTCGATTCCGCCGGTCGGCCCCGGCCCGGCGAACATGGCCAGCGACGGCGTGCTGATCACCGAAGGAATGACTCCGGTCACGACCTCCGCGCTCCAGCCCGAGGCCAAGCCGATTCCGTCCAAGCCGGATGGGACCGGCACCGTCGCCGACATTCGCGTCTACGCCGATTACCTCTGCCCGTTCTGCAGCGAGTTCGAGGCAGCCAACAGCGAGCAGATCAGTCAGTGGGTCACGTCGGGTGCCGCAACCGTCGAAATCCACCCGGTCTCGATCCTGACCCACAAATCTTCCGGCACGAAGTATTCACTACGGGCCGCGAACGCCGCCGCCTGCGTGGCGAATTTCGCTCCCGAGAACTTCTACGATTTCAACGCCATCCTGTTTCGGGAGCAGCCCAAGGAAGGCACGGCCGGTCACGACGACGCGGCCATCAAGGGACTCGTGAAGGACGCCGGCGTGAGTGACGCGGTATCGCAGATCAACGAGTGCATCGACGACACGACCTTCAAGTCCTGGGTCATCGCCTCGACGGACCGAGCTCTATCCGGTCCACTGCCGAACACCGAGGTGGAGGCCATCACGGGCACACCGACCGTGCTCGTGAATGGAAAGCAGTACGTCGGCGCCCTCGACGACCCGAAGGAGTTCGCAGCCTTCGTGCTCCAGGCCGCCGGTGCGACCTACTCCACATCGACGCCGACCCCGGAGCCGGTGCCCGCCGGGTGAGCTCCCGACGATCTGGCCCCACAGCTCAGGTTCGTCATTTAGGATGGTGTGTCGAGGCGACAATCACCTCATGCCGGCCTGGCGCAATTGGTAGCGCACCACTCTTGTAAAGTGGGGGTTACGGGTTCAAGTCCCGTGGCCGGCCCTCTTTTCGTCGGATTGAGGTCCGTCCGATCGTGCAGCGCCGGTTCGCACGTTCCCACAATTACGCGTCTTCAGAACGACTCGTCACTGGAACGAACTGAGGAAATCGCCCGGATCGATCGACTGGCGGACGCCCGGTTTCGCATCGTTCGGCACGCCGCCGACATACAGCCAGCCGAGCAGTGCTTCCGAAGCGGCGAGCCCATGGGCGTCGTGTACGGGCCGGGTGCGGGTCAATGAGCCGGAGCGCCACATGACGCCCCAGCCCTGCTCGGACAAGAGCAGGCTGAGCATGTGGGCGACGCCGGCCGCGACGGCGTCCTGTTCCCAGACCGCCACGCTTTCGCTCTCGCGACGGCTCGCGACCACGGCGATCAGAAGCTCGGCGCGTAGGGGCTTCGCGGCGAGCCTGGCAGCCTCGGGGTCTGCGCCGGTCAGCCCGGCGGCCCGCACCATGGCCTCGCCCAGGCGGCGGCGCGCCTCGCCGCGCAGCTCGATCAACCGCCACGGTCGCAGCGCGCCATGGTCGGCCACGCGCGCCGCGACAGCCACCAGCGGCAGCAGTTCAGCGTGGGTCGGCACCTGGCCGGTGACTTTGGAGTGGGACCGCCGCCGACCGACCGCCTCGAGGAGGTCGGACAACGCTTACTCGACCGGCTTGAAGTTGAGCGAGATGGAGTTCATGCAGTACCGGTCACCGGTGGGTGTCCCGAATCCGTCGTCGAAGACATGGCCCAAGTGTGAGCCGCAATTGGCGCAGCGTACCTCGGTGCGCACGACGCCGAGGGTGCGGTCTTCGAGGAGTTCAACCGCCTCGGGGCGCACCGACTCGTAGAAGCTGGGCCAGCCGCAACCGGAGTCGAACTTCGTGCCGCTCTTGAACAGTTCGGCGTTGCAGGCCCCGCAGGTGTAAATCCCGGACCGGCCCTCGTCGAGGAGCTCGCCGGTCCACGCCCGCTCGGTGGCGGCGCCGCGGAGGACGGCGTACTTCTCGGGGCTCAGTTCCGCTCGCCACTGGGCATCCGACTTCTCGACCTCGTAGTCCATGTTCCGTTCCTTCCTGCTCGGCCCCGAAAGGCCGAAGTCTGCTGTACCAACACTAAACTCGCCGGACCGCGGCGGTATTCCTCGATCAGGAGTCAGGCCGTGTTATGCGCCGAGGCGGAACGCTGCCGAACGGTCCAGCCTGTACGCAGGCGCCGACAAATATGATTGCAGAGAACGAGGGAGGTGGCACGTGGACGGAATGCCCGTTTCGCCGACTCCATCGGCTTCGGAATCGGAGTCCCCGGCCGGCCTGTCCGCCCGTGACCGGTCGATCCTCGCCTTCGAGCGTCAGTGGTGGAAGCACGCCGGCGCCAAGGAGCAGGCGATCCGGGCCGAGTTCGGCCTGTCGGCCGCCCGGTACTATCAACTACTGGGTGTCCTGATCGACTCTCCGCTGGCCGTGGCCCACGATCCGATGCTGGTGAAACGCCTGCAACGGATGCGTGATGCCCGGTCGCAGGCGCGGGAGCACCGATCGCTTCATTCCACCGATTGACACCCTGACCTTCACCCCCACCGTCATCACCGCACATTGAGGATCGAACCAGCCCGACGATGCCGAACTCCTACGCGAAAGACCGCTTCGACCACCTCCCGCACTCTCTGGAGCGGGTGGGGGCGCACCGCGCTCCCGGCAAGAAGGGCCGTGGCTGGGTCGCGTTGTGGTGGGCTCTTGGAGCAACCGTCGTGCTGGTCGGCACGGGAGTCGTCGGCCTGGCCGTGCTGAACAATAATCTGAGTTTTGAATTGCCGGGCACGACGCCGACCGCCGAGAGTACTGCGGAGCCGAGCGTCACCCCGAGTGACGCTGCGGCGGCAACGCCGACGCCGGCCGCGACAGTGGACCCTGACGTGACCGTGACCGTTCTGAACGGAACGGCCGGCGAGGGCATTGCCCGGTCCGTCGGCGAGATCCTCGAAGCGGAGGGCTGGACGATCGAAGCGCTGGATAACGCGAGCACGGAGGATGTGGAGACCACGACCGTCTACTACGCCGAGGCTGCTTTGGAGGGGGCGGCGCGCGGAGTCTCGGAGTCCCTGCCCGGCGCGGAGGTGCTGCTTTCAAGCGATTTCGCCGATTCCGCTGCGGACCTGACCGTGGTCGTCGGCACCGACTACGAGCCGGCCGAGTAGCCGCCGCTTATACGCCGCGCGCTTGCGCGTCAACCCCCTTTCGTTCTTCCTCAGCTTCCGTAAATTGGTCGTTGGTCGCTCATTTGTTCGTTCGGACGTTCTCCCACGAGGCGTATTCCACCGGTTGAATGCAATGGACGCAGTCACTGCGCCAGGCCCGGTACGGCCAACGGGCGCGTGTCGACGAATTCAAAGCAACAGGGAGTTACACATGGCGAACGGAACCGTCAAATGGTTCAACGCTGAAAAGGGTTTCGGCTTCATCACGGTCGACGGAGGTGGCCAGGACGTCTTTGTCCACTACTCGGCCATCGACATGCACGGCTACAAGGTTCTGGAAGAGGGACAGCACGTCATCTTCGAACTGGGTACAGGGGCGAAGGGGCCCCAGGCAGAATCGG
The DNA here is from genome assembly GCF_004403465.1 of Cryobacterium sinapicolor. GTDB lineage: Bacteria > Actinomycetota > Actinomycetes > Actinomycetales > Microbacteriaceae > Cryobacterium > Cryobacterium sinapicolor. The sequence continues at coordinate 106,520 of NZ_SOGQ01000019.1, forward strand.
TTCGTCCGGTCTGATCCAGCGGGGGGTGTTCCAGCGGTCGACCGAAAGGTCATCGGCAACGGCGGTTCACGACGTATTTACGGGTTCTGCCCCGAGCGGCACGGGCGCGGCATTGATGCCGCGTTAGTGTGTGGGGCGTGACAGTGAAAACAGTGGTTCCAGCACGGCGACGAAGCACGACGCCGGGAATCCGGTCCATCCGGATGCTCGGGGTCGTGCTTCTGCCGTCTCTCCTTCTGGTGTCGGCCTGCGCCGGCACCGGTGACGCATCGAAGCCGTCGGCGAGTTCCACGCCGTGGGACTCCACCTACGATTCTGCAGCGGACCCGGCGGTTGCCCCGCTGCGCGGTACGAGTGTGCCGGCCGAGAGCCTCCAAAATCCGGCGCTCTCGGTGAAAATCGACAACCACGAAGCGGCCAGGCCGCAGCTCGCACTCGAGCGGGCGGACATCATCTTCGAAGAACTGGTCGAGGGAGGGCTGACCCGGTATGTCGCGGTTTGGCAGTCCGATGTGCCGGAACACGTCGGGCCGGTGCGCTCGATCCGGCCCATGGACCCGGACATTATCGCGCCGTTCGGGGGAATCGTGGCCTACTCCGGCGGCCAGCAGAAATTCATCGACCTGATGGACGCCACCGACGTCGTCAGTGCCGTCTTCGATGCCGACGACACCGGTCTCTTTGCGCGTTCGGATGACCGGGAAGCCCCGCACGACGTCATCCTCGAGGCCGCCGCTCTCGTCGAACGGAACGACACCCTGCCGCCGCCCGTGCAGCAGTTCGCCTACACCGCGACCGTGCAGGGATCGTCGGCGGCCGTCGACGGAACGCCTGTATCGGCGATCAACTCCACCTTCTCCGCCGCACGCTGGCCCGGCTGGACGTGGGACGCGGCCGGTGCCGCGTATCTGCGTTCCCAGGAGGGAGCCCCTGACCTCGACGCCACCGGGGCACAGCTCCGAGCGATCAATGTCGTGGTGCTGCGGGTCATGATCGACGCTACCTATGGAGACGTTCCCAAGACGACCATGATCGGGTCGGGTGAGGCCTGGGTCTCGGCGGGCGGCAAGTCAGTGCATGCCGTCTGGTCCAAGGCCGACCAGGACGCGCCCATCCGACTCGTCGATGACTTCGGCGTGACGATTCGCCTTGCCGCCGGCAACACCTGGATCGAGCTGGTGCCGTCGGACCGAGGCACGGTCGTGCTGGTGCCGTAGCCGAGGCCGCAGCCCCCTGCCGTTCACTTGCACTCTCGACCCCAGAGTGCCAGAATCGACTTGGCACTCTCTCTGTTTGAGTGCCAACCCATCACCGTTTTGGTAACGTCCGGGAGGGACGAGAAACACATATGGCAAAGATCATTGCTTTCAACGAAGAGGCCCGTCGCGGCCTTGAGCGTGGCCTGAACATCCTCGCTGACACTGTCAAGGTCACCCTCGGCCCGCGCGGACGTAACGTGGTGCTGGAGAAGAAGTGGGGCGCTCCCACGATCACCAACGACGGCGTGTCCATCGCCAAGGAGATCGAACTCGACGACCCGTACGAGAAGATCGGTGCCGAGCTCGTCAAGGAGGTCGCCAAGAAGACCGATGACGTCGCGGGCGACGGAACCACCACCGCCACCGTCCTGGCTCAGGCGCTCGTTCGCGAAGGCCTGCGCAACGTCGCAGCCGGAGCAGACCCGATCAGCCTCAAGCGCGGCATCGAGAAGGCCACGGCTGCAGTGATCGCCGAGCTCATCGCCAACGCCAAAGAGGTCGAGACCAAGGAAGAGATCGCGGCCACCGCGTCCATCTCTGCCGGCGACGCCGAAATCGGCGCCATCATCGCCGAGGCAATCGACAAGGTCGGCAAGGAGGGTGTTGTCACCGTCGAGGAGTCGAACACTCTCGGCACCGAGCTCGAGCTCACTGAGGGCATGCGCTTCGACAAGGGCTTCCTGTCCGCCTACTTCGTGACCGACCCCGACCGTCAGGAAGCGGTCTTCGAAGACCCCTACATCCTGATCGTCAACTCCAAGGTCTCCAACATCAAGGACCTGCTCCCCATCGTGGACAAGGTCATCCAGACCGGCAAGCAGCTCCTCATCATCGCCGAGGACGTCGACGGCGAGGCCCTGGCCACGCTCGTTGTGAACAAGATCCGCGGAATCTTCAAGTCGGTCGCCGTCAAGGCTCCCGGCTTCGGTGACCGTCGCAAGGCTCAGCTGCAGGACATCGCCATCCTCACCGGTGGACAGGTCATCAGCGAAGAGGTCGGCCTCAAGCTCGAGAACGTCACGCTCGACCTCCTCGGCAACGCCCGCAAGATCGTCATCACCAAGGACGAGACCACCATCGTCGAAGGCGCCGGAGACCCCGAAGCCATCGCCGGACGTGTTCAGCAGATCCGCAGCGAGATCGAGAACACCGACAGCGACTACGACCGTGAGAAGCTCCAGGAGCGTCTCGCCAAGCTCGCCGGCGGAGTTGCCGTCATCAAGGCCGGCGCTGCGACGGAGGTTGAGCTCAAGGAGCGCAAGCACCGCATCGAAGACGCCGTTCGCAACGCGAAGGCTGCCGTCGAAGAGGGCATCGTCGCCGGTGGTGGCGTCGCCCTGATCCAGGCCGGCAAGACCGCGTTCGAGAAGCTCGAACTGGTCGGCGACGAGGCAACGGGCGCGAACATCGTCAAGGTTGCCATCGACGCCCCGCTCAAGCAGATCGCCCTCAACGCCGGCATGGAGCCGGGCGTTGTCGCCGACAAGGTGCGCAACCTGCCGATCGGTTGGGGCCTCAACGCTGCGACCGGTGAGTACGTCGACATGCTCGCCGCCGGAATCAATGACCCGGTGAAGGTCACCCGCTCCGCGCTGCTCAACGCCGCGTCGATCGCCGGGCTGTTCCTCACCACCGAGGCCGTCGTCGCCGACAAGCCGGAGAAAAACGCTGCTCCGGCCGGCGACCAGGGCGGCGGAATGGACTTCTAAGTCCACACCGCTTCACCGCTTCACAGCACAGGGCGTCTCCTCCGGGAGGCGCCCTGTGGTGTTTAAGCCTGTGTTGTTTAAGCCCGTGTTGTGAAGGCCCGTGTTGTATGGCCCGTGTTGTAAGGCCCGTGTCGCTGAGGCCCGTGTAGTGAACCGGTGGCGCTAGCGCAGGAAGAGACGCGCGTTGGCCTGCTCGATCTCGGCGTACTGGTGGCCGGCCTGGTTCAGAGCCAGGTTCAGCCCCTCCGCGCTCTGCGCGACCTGCTGTTGGGTGGCGCGCCAGTCCGAGACCGCGGCCTGGAACGCGGTCGCCGCCTGGCCCGACCACGACCCCTCCAGCGCGGTCAGCTGGGCGATGAGCCCGGCAACCTCGCTCTGGATGCGCCCGATCGTGGCTCGTGCCACGGAGGTGGTGTGGAGCACTGCTTCGCTGTCGACCTGGTAACGGGTCATGGGGATCCTTTCGGCAGGGGGAGATGCCGATCAGACTACGGAACGACTGACGGCCCCTGCCGCCGACTGCCGCTCAGGCGGGGTAAGTCGCCCGTCCGAGCCTCGGGGGAGGAGCCACCGAGGCGCGCCGAGAGGTGAGGCGCGCTAGGAAGTGATGACGGGGGCGACGCGCTGGGGGGCGCTCGGGGAGCACGCCAACGGGAACCAGACCCGGAAGGTCGCACCGCCGCCGGGGGTTTCCACGACCTGCACGGAGCCATTGTGGCTGGCGACGATCGAGGCGACGATCGCCAGACCGAGACCGCTGCCGCCGGTCTCCCGAGCACGGGAGGTGTCGGCCCGCCAGAACCTCTGGAAGATCTTGTCCCTGATCTGCGGAGGGATGCCCTCGCCATGGTCGATGACGGCGATGGAGGCGCGCTGGTTGTGGCGGTCGACCGCGACCTCGAGTTCGACCGGGCTGTCCGCGGGGCTGAAGCGCAGGGCGTTACCCATCAGATTCGTGATGACCTGGCGGATCTTGTTCTCCTCGGCCATCACCACGGCCTGCACGGTGCACGGCTCGGTGAGGGGAGGGTGTTCCGGCGCCGGCGGCGGGACATCCGTCTTCTTGGGTTTGCGGGTGCGCAGACGCGCCAGGGTGGCCCCGGCGAAGGAGACCGAGCCGCCCACCGCTGGGTTCGGCTCTTCGGTCTTCGGTCCTGGTCCGGGGTCAGAGGGCACCTCGCCCGTGGAGTGGGCGAGATCGATGGCGGGGCGTTCGGTGGTGTCCTCGATCTCGGCGGGGATCGGCGTGATGACGGTGATGGTGCGACCGGGGGAGGAGGCCATGGCGTCGAGCGCCGCGTCTCGGGCGAGTGGCATCAGGTCGACCGGTGCGAGGGTCAGCGGCTTCGTCTCGTCGAGCCGGGCCAGTTCCAGCAGGTCCTCCACAAGACCGCCCATGCGGATCGCTTCCTTTTCGATCCGCTCCATGGCCTGTGCGATTTCTTCCGGCGTCTGCAGGGCACCCATCCGGTAGAGCTCGGCGTAACCGCGCACCGAGACGAGGGGAGTGCGCAGCTCGTGGCTGGCATCACCGACGAAACGGCGCATCTGGTCGATGGTGCGCGCCCGGTCCTTGAAGAGGCGGTCAATGCGGCTCAGCATGGTGTTGAGCGATCGGTTGAGGCGCCCGACCTCGGTGTTCGGGGTGGCACCGCCGAGCCGCTGGCTGAAGTCACCGTCGGCGATGGCCGCGGCAGTGCGTTCCACCTCGCGCAGCGGTGCGAAGGTGGTTGTCACGAGAAGCCGGGTGAGCAGGGCTCCCACCAGCACGACGCCGAGCCCGAAGCCCAGGAATATGGTCAGGTAGGTGGCCATCGTGTTCTCGGTCGGCTTCAATGAGACAGCCATGACCAGCGTACCCAGGGTGCCCTGCGGCGAGATCACGAGCGGAACGGCGACCGCCAGAAACTCGGTGTCGTGCGCCGAGTCTTCCAGCGTCATCGTCCGGCCGTCGAGCTCCATCACCGTTTGCAGGTCGAGCGGTCCGGTCACGGTCGGAATCTCACTGCGCGGGACATCCCGCCAGGTGTGGTCCTTGAGGCTGCCGTGTTCGTCGTACAGGGCGACGTAGTAGTCCGAGGAGACCACGGCCGTCGTTCCCTGGCCGAGAGCGGCGGCCGAGTAGCTGTTCGAGGCCGACTGCGCATCGATCTGCAGCTGGGAATCGACCTGCTGGATCACGTACTGGCGCAGCATGGCCATCGTGCCGATGCCGGAGACAAGCAGTCCGAGCGTGAGCATCAGGACCGTGACGCCCGTGATCTTGGAGCGGAGGGAGACGCGGCTCCATCGCTCCGTTAGTGACTGATGCATAGAACGCCAGTGTATGGGCGCAGCCTGTGACTACGCCTTGGCGGCCTTGAGCATGTAGCCGAAGCCGCGCTTGGTCTGGATGAGAGGTTCGGTCGAATGCGCATCCACCTTGCGGCGAAGGTACGAGATGTAGGACTCGACGATGCCGGCGTCGCCGTTGAAGTCGTACTCCCAGACGTGGTCCAGGATCTGAGCCTTCGACAAGACCCGGTTCGGGTTGAGCATCAGGTAGCGCAGGAGCTTGAACTCGGTGGGGCTGAGTTCAATGGGGGCCTCGCCGACCAGGACCTCGTGGGTGTCCTGGTCCATGGTGAGTTCGCCGGCGCGGATGACCGCGTCCTCGTCGGCGTGCATCGTGCGGCGCAAGATCGCCTTGATCCGGGCGACGATCTCGTCGAGGCTGAACGGCTTGGTGACATAGTCGTCGCCGCCGACCGTCAGGCCGGTGATCTTGTCCTCGGTGTCGTCCTTCGCCGTGAGGAAGAGGATCGGGGCCGTGTAGCCGGCGGAGCGCAGGCGCTTCGTCACGCCGAAGCCGTTCATGTCCGGCAACATGACGTCCAGGATGATGAGGTCGGGTTCTTCCTCGAGCACGGCCGAGATCGCCTGGGCGCCGTTTCCGACGGCTCGCACGGCGAAGCCCGCGAAGCGCAGGCTGGTGGTGAGGAGATCCCGGATGTTGGGTTCGTCGTCGACAATAAGAATGCGAGGGCCGTCAGTCATGACCTTAGTATCTGCGCGTTAGCTGGATGTTCGCTGAAAAAGCCCGGCATGCGCACCGGCGGGTACGTTGGCGGGCAGATCACGCACCGCTCGCCTCCCGGATGAGAGCATGGCACTGGACGAACTGCTCGCCGGCGCACCCGACTGAAGGAACTGACATGGACAACGCGACCACTGAACCTGGCCCGACGCTGCCCGACCTGATCCATCCGCTGCGGCTGATAGGCGGGCGACTGTTCGACTTTTCCCGTGAGGTGGCCGTGATGGCCATTGTCAACCGCACGCCGGATTCCTTCTACGACAGGGGGGCGACCTTCGCCCTCGATGAGGCCGTGAAGGCAGCCCGCCGCGCCATCGTGGACGGCGCCGACTGGATCGACATCGGTGGGGCGAAATTCGCGCCCGGCCCGTCGATCCCGATCGAGGAGGAGATCGACCGGGTCGTCCCGGTGATCGAGGCCCTGCGCGGCTCGGGCGTCATCATCTCCGTCGACACCTTCCATCCCGCCGTGGCGCGCGCCAGCCTGGTTGCCGGCGCCCACGTGATCAACGACACCACCGGGGTGCATGATCCGGCCATGGCTGACGTCGTCGCGGACAGCGATGCGACGCTTGTGATCACCCACAGCCTCGCGCCGCCGCGCACGCCGTGGCCCGTGCCCACCTACGGAGACGTGGTGGGTGAGGTCTTGGCCTTCCTGCAGGAACGGGTCGAGCTGGCGCTCGGTCGCGGTGTTCCGGCCTCCCGCATCATCGTCGACCCGGGGCACGACCTGAACAAGAACACCTACCACTCGCTCGAGCTGACCCGGAGGCTTGGCGAGATCACGGCGCTCGGCTACCCGACCTTGGTGGCGGTGTCGAACAAAGACTTCATCGGGGAAACGCTGAACCGGGAGCGGGGCGACCGGGTCGAGGGATCGCTCGCCGCCGCCGTTTACAGCATCCTGCAGGGCGCGCGGATCGTGCGGATGCACGACGTCGTCGCCGCGGTCGACGCCGTGCGGATGACTGAGGCGATCCTGGGCTTCCGCGAACCGGCCTACGCGCGTCACAACCTGGCGTGACGATGCTGGATCGTGACGAGCTGATCATCCGTTACCGGGTGACCGACCGCACCGTGCCGCACCTGCGGGTCAATTTCATCGCGAGCCTCGACGGCGCCGCCACCCGCAAGGGCGTGAGCGGCGGGCTCGGGAATCCCGACGACAAGCTCGTTTTCGTCACCCTGCGGATGCTCTCCGACGTGATCGTGGTCGGCGCGGGCACGGTGCGCGCCGAGGGGTACGGTGGCATCCGCCTGGACGCTGCGGATGCCGAGTGGCGGGTGGGGCAGGGACTCCCGGCGCAGCTGCCGGTCGCCGTCGTGTCCTCGCGGCTGGACCTCGACCTGACCCATCCGCTGTTCGCGGATGCCGCCGTGCGGCCGCTGGTCGTGACTCACGCGGCGTCGCCGCCGCAGCGACGCGCGGAACTCGCCACGGTGGCGGACGTGCTGGTCTGCGGGGAGGACGCCGTGGACCCGCACCGGATGCGGGCCGAACTGGCCCGGCGGGGCCTCCGGCAGATGCTCTGCGAGGGCGGGCCGAACCTGTTCGGCGCGATGATCGAGGCTGACGGCGTCGATGAGCTGTGCCTGAGCGTCAGCCCCGTGCTCGAGGGAGGCCCGGCGGGGCGGATCTCCGCCGGCGCCGCGGCCGTCACCCGGGAGATGTCCCTGCTGCACGTGCTGACCGCCGGCGACATGCTCTTCCTGCGCTACGCCCGCCGGACGGCATCCTGACGCGTCCTCAGACGGCGACGGCCTGCGCGTCCAGGTTCTGCGAGTCGAGGATCGTGTAGGAGTAGCCCTGTTCGGCGAGGAAACGCTGGCGGTTCTGGGCGAAGTCCTGGTCGACGGTGTCGCGGGCCACGAGTGTGTAGAAGTTCGCGGAGAGACCGGACTCCTTCGGCCGCAACAGCCGGCCGAGGCGCTGGGCCTCCTCCTGGCGTGAGCCGAAGGAACCAGAGACTTGGATGGCGACGGTGGCCTCTGGCAGGTCGACCGAGAAATTCGCGACCTTCGACACCACGAGCAGATTCTCCTCGCCGACCCGGAAGGCCTGGTAGAGGCGCTCGCGTTCGTCGACGGGGGTCGCGCCGGTGAGCTTGGGGGCGTTCAGTGCCTCGGCGAGTTCGTCGATCTGGTCGAGGTACTGGCCGATCACAAGGATGCGTTCTCCGGGGTGCTTGGCCACCAGCCGCTTGACGACGTCGAGCTTCGCGGGTGCGGTCGCCGCCATCCGGTAGCGCTCGTCGTCGGCGGCGGCCGCATAGCTGAGCCGTTCGGACTGCGGCAGGTCGATGCGCACCTCGTAGCAGGAGGCCGGGGAGATGAAGCCCTGGGCCTCGATCTCCTTCCAGGGTGCGTCGAACCGCTTGGGCCCGATCAGGCTGAAGACGTCACCCTCGCGGCCGTCCTCGCGCACCAGGGTGGCGGTCAGGCCGAGGCGGCGCCGGGCCTGCAGCTCCGCGGTCAGCTTGAACACGGGGGCGGGCAGCAGGTGCACCTCGTCGTAGATGACGAGGCCCCAGTCCATGGCGTCGAGCAGCTCGAGGTGCGCGTATTCGCCCTTCCGCTTTGCGGTGAGGATCTGGTAGGTCGCGATCGTGACCGGCTTGACCTCCTTGACCTGCCCGGAGTACTCACCGATCTCGTCGGCGGTGAGGGTAGTGCGCTTGAGCAGCTCGTCGCGCCACTGCCGGGCAGAAACGGTATTGGTGACGAGGATGAGTGTGTTGGTCTTGGCTGTGGCCATGGCCCCGGCCCCGACCAGTGTCTTGCCGGCCCCGCAGGGCAGCACGACCACGCCGGAACCGCCGTCGAAGAAGCTGGAGACGGCCTTGTTCTGGTAATCGCGGAGCGCCCAGCCGTCTTCCTTGAGACCGATCGGATGCGGCGTTCCCGGCGTGTAGCCGGCGAGGTCCTCGGCCGGCCAGCCCAGTTTCACCAGTTCTTGCTTGAGTTGGCCGCGGGCCCACGGTTCAACCAGGAACGAGTCCGGCGACGGATGCCCGATCAGAAGGGGTGCGATTCGCCGGGCCCCGGCGATCTCGGTGAGCACGGCCTCGTCGTTGCTCTGCAAAATGAGTTGACCCTCGGCGTCGCGCTCGATGACGAGCCGGCCGTACCGGCCGACCGTCTCGGTGATGTCGACGCTGACAGTCTGCGGGATAGCGAACTTCGAGTACTTTTCGAGCGTGGCCAGCATGTTCGATGCGTCGTGCCCCGCGGCGCGGGCGTTCCACAGACCCAACCGGGTGATGCGGTAGGTGTGGATGTGCTCGGGGGCACGCTCCAGTTCGGCGAAGACGGCCAGGTCGTGGCGCGCATCCTCGGCAAGAGGGTGGGCGACTTCGAGCAAAACCGTACGGTCACTTTGGACGATCAGAGGGCCATCAGACATAGCCGTCAATCCTACGCCCGGTCAGCGTGAACGCACGCACTACGGTGCCGGCGTGATGCTGATGATGCTGGACAGCGGCAGGGTACGCTCGATGTCGGCGCGTCGGTCCCGGGCCCGGAAGCGCCCACCGCCCACACTGGCCGGCTCGAGCAGATAGTCGACCACCACGCCGCCGGGCATGGCGATGCTGACGACGACGGTCTGTTTCGCCTTGATCGCCGAGTCGAGCTGGCGGGCGAGCCAGGCATCCGCGGCCTGACCTTCACCGCCATCGGCGGCCCGCAGCTTCTCGACCAGGGCGACGGCGGGATCGGGGGCGTCCACGGGCAGGGCTCGGGCGCCGCTCTGGTGGCGGCGCAGATGCACGATTTCATGTGTCGCGTCCTCCGCGGCGACGGGGTAGCGCGCATCGCTGAGCGCCCAGAAAACCACGTCGGCGGGGAACCGGCTGGTCAGCCGGCTGCCCTCGGCGGGCACGAGACCGAGCGAGGCGAGCGTCTGGTCCACGGCGATGGTGCTCAACAGGGCCGCATCGTCGGATTGGACATAGGCCTGTGCCGGGGACTCCATCGGGTCGGTCGGCCCGACGCGCACGCGTCCATAGCGGGCGGCGGACTCCCGGATCAGGTAGTCGACGGGCTGTGGGATGCCGGTCAGGGATACGGTGCGCAGGAATTCGAGCAGTGACTCCGCGGTTTCGCCGGCCGCCAGGGCGCGGTTCACGGAGTTGGCGGTGATGCGGTAGCTCAGTGCCAGTTCGCGGCTCTCCACGTCGGCGAGCCCGCGCAGGCGGGTGTCGATCGAGGGGGCGAGCGGGCCGGGAGACACGATCGACAGGTCATTCTGCAGGTACACCGCGCCGCCGGTCGGTGGCAGTGATGCCGCCATGGTCGCGACGGCCGCCTCGAGGTCGCCGGCCAGCACCGCGGCACCGGCCGGGCTCGTGGTTTGGTGGGCGGTGATGCCGATCAGTTCCGCGTCCTCGGCGAACTCGGTGACCCGGTCGTCCATCCACTGGCCGCCGGCCGGGTAGAGCCAGGTCACGAAGCTGCGCAGCACGTCGCCCCAGGACACGCCGGGCCGGCGGGCGAGGATACCGCGCACATCCGGCGGCAGGGCCGCATGCCAGGCGTCGGCGAGGGTCGCCCAGCGGCGGGCGGTGCTCTCCAGCAACCAGGCCTCGCCGGTCTCGGTCTCGTTCCAGTAGCCGTCGGAGTGCACGATGAGCTCGGCTCGGGCCGCGGTCGCGACGAACGCGGGCACGGATTCGATGTCGACGCCCATCACGGCGGCGAGGCGTTTGGTGTCGGGCAGGCCGAGCCCGCCCCGGCTGAGTTCCCTGGCCGGTTCGCGGGCGAGCTCCGTGACCAGTTCGGCGATCGAGGACACCGCGGCGAAGGCGCGCTCCGCCGCCAGGCGGTCGGTGAACCGGGTGTCGGTCTTGTCGACGCTGGCCAGCGCGGCGGGTGCGGGCGTCGAGGCCAGCTCGAGTGCGGTCGGCAGGCCTTGGTCCGGCCAGGTCAGCAGCTGCGCGGCCACCGCCGGGTAGGGGCTGAAACGTCCGTCCGCCAGGCGTGCGAGCATGAGCGAATCCAGTTCGGCGGCTCGGCCGGCGACCTCGGCCACGTCGACGGGCGAACCCGCCAGCTCGGAGAGGCGCTCGGCGAGATTGAACAGCGACGGTGCGGCATCAGTGCCGACCTCCGCTCCCTGGCCGAACTCACCGGCGACGGCGAGGACGGCGAGGGTGGCCCGGTCGAGCCGTGCCAGCACCCGCTGGATCGCCTCCGGCTCGAGGAGAGCCTCGGCCAAGTCGAAGAAATCACGGATGCCGGTGGCCGAGACCGCGCGGATGTCGATCGTGCGACGCAACGTTGCGTCATCAAGCGCCCGAAGGCGCGAAGCGAGTGTGAGCATTGCTACTCCTTATTCTGTCGTGCCTCACGAGCGCGACGCATGCCGGACATCACCATGAGGACGATGATCAGCACGAATCCGAGAGGCAATCCAAACAGCGGCAAAGCAAGCACCGCCGGCCAGACCCCCTGGCCGAAACCGTTGTCCGCCCCGGCCCCGGCCGCCGTGCCGATAATCACGGCAAGAAACGCGAGGATGGACAGACCCACCACACCCGCAACCATGTAAGCAAGGATGCGTTCGAGCCGGCTGGCGGCGTGTGGAGTTTGATTGGTCACAGACTCAAGGATACGGGGCGGGAACCGGTCCGACCGAATAGGCTGGGTGTGGTTGGCGCGCATTCCGCGCGCCCGGAATCCAGCGAGGTCCAGATGCCCACCGGCAAGGTCAAGTTCTACGACGAGGAGAAGGGTTTCGGCTTCATCACCTCTGATGACGGACACGAGGTCTTTCTCCACGCTTCTGCACTGCCCGCCGGAGTCACGGTCAAGGCGGGGACGAAGCTCGAATTCGGCATCGCCGATGGCAAGCGGGGCGCCCAGGCGCTGTCCGTTCGCGTTCTCGAGGCTCCGCCGAGCATGGTCAAGCTCAGCCGCAAGCCGGCTGACGACATGGCAATCATCGTCGAGGACCTCGTGAAACTCCTCGACGGCATCGGATCGAGCCTGCGTCGCGGCCGCTACCCCGACAAGGCCCACAGCCACAAGATCGCGGCCATGCTGCGCAAGGTCGCAGAGGAACTCGATGCCTGAGGCCATCGCGGACGAGCGCCTTCTGGCCGCGGTCGACCAGGCGCGCACCGCCCTGTTGGAGATCACACCGGCCGACAGCATCGGCGAACCACTCGGCCACATTGTCGAGGGCGAGCATGTGCTCTCGCTGCTGTTCGACTGCAACCTGTCCGGGTACCCGGGCTGGCGCTGGACGGTGACCCTCGCCCGCGTGGACGAGGACGCCGAGGTGTCGGTTCTGGAAGCCGAGCTCACTCCGGGTGACGACGCGCTGATCGCACCCGAGTGGGTGCCGTGGTCTGACCGCCTGGCTGACTACCGTACGGCTCAACAGCTCGCCGCGGCCGTGGCCCTGGCTGAAGCGCTGGACGTTGACGACGATGCATCGGAGGACGACGAATCGGACGACGATGACGATGACGACGGCGACGATGACGACGACGACGACGACGATGACGACGATGACGATGACGATGACGATGACGATGACGACGACGATGACGACGACGACGACGACGACGACGACGACGATGACGACGACGAGTCGGACGACGACGAAGACCGCGGCGAGGACGTGCTCGACGGGATCGACTTCGGCGAGGGCCTACCGGCGCCGGAACTGCACCCAGGCGAGCCCGAGCAAGCCGAGGCCGAGGCCGATGATGGCAGTCCAGAGCCACCAGTTGACGCCCGCCGCGGCAAGTTCGCCCCGGAGGACGACCGCGAGCACGAGCGCCACTAACCAGCCGCCGGAGCCCGCAAGAAGAGCCTTGCGGGCATCCGTTCGGGCTGGCAGCGGATCTGGCCGACGCTCACTGTCTTTCAGCCAGAGCCGCATTTCGAGGCCTACTTGCCCAAGTTCTGCACCACGAACTCGATGGACCGCACGAGCTGTCGCACGTCAGTGGGTTCAATCGCGGTGAAGGTGGCGACCCGCAACTGGTTGCGGCCGAGCTTGCGGTAGGGCTCGGTGTCGGAGATCCCGTTGGTGCGCAGGATCGCTGCGATCGCTGCGGCATCGATCGCGTCGTCGAAGTCGATCGTTGCGACCACCTGTGAGCGGTGCTCCGGGTTGGCGACATATGGCGTCGCGTAGGACACGCTCTCGGCCCAGTCGTAGAGAACGGATGACGATTCGAGGGTGCGCGTGGACGCCCACGCCAGGCCGCCGTTCCCGTTGATCCAGTCGAGCTGGTTCTCGATTAGAAGGAGTGTGGCCACGGCCGGCGTGTTCAGGGTCTGATTGAGGCGCGAGTTGTCGATCGCATTCTTCAGGCTGAGGAACTCGGGGATGTAGCGGCCGCTCGCGGCGATCTGCTCGACGCGCTCGATCGCGGCGGGGGAGAAGAGGGCCATCCACAGCCCGCCGTCGGAGGCGAGGTTCTTCTGCGGGGCGAAGTAGTAGACATCCGCCTGGTCGGCCTCGTAGTCGATGCCGGCCGCCGCGCTCGTGGCGTCGATCACGGTCAGGGCTCCGGGGTCGGCGACCACGCGGGTGACCGGCGCCATGACTCCGGTCGAGGTCTCGTTCTGGGGCCAGGCGTAGACGTCGACACCCTCGGTCGCCACGAACTCGCTGCGCGAGCCGGCCTGGGCCGCTATCACATCGGGCGCTTCGAGGAAAGGGGCGGCCGCGGCCGCGGCGAACTTGCCGCCGAACTCGCCGAAGACGAGATTCTGACTGCGGCGGAGGATAAGGGAGAACGCGGCGGCGTCCCAGAACGCGGTGGACCCGCCATTGCCGATAATGACTTCATAACCGTCAGGGGCGCGGAGGAGGTCCGCGAGACCGGTGCGCACGCGCCCGACCAAATTCTTAACGGGTGCCTGACGATGGGAAGTACCCATCACGCTCACACCGAACTTCATTAGGTGTTCGAGCTGTTCCGTTCGGACCTTGGACGGGCCGCAGCCGAATCGTCCATCATCGGGCAGAAGTTCCGTGGGAATTATGAGGTTCGACATAGGGCGATTCTAATGGCCGCCCTGGCGGCGATAAGGTTGAGCAGAACGTACCGAGTCGAGAGGAAAGCTGGTCATGACGGATCTGATCGACACCACCGAAATGTACCTCCGCACGATTCTCGACCTCGAAGAGGAGAACATCGTTCCCCTGCGGGCGCGCATCTCCGAGCGCCTCGGGCACTCCGGTCCGACCGTGTCGCAGACCGTGGCCCGGATGGAACGGGACGGCCTGGTGGTCGTCTCGGGTGACCGTCACCTCGAGCTCACCGTTGACGGGCGCAGCAAGGCCGTGCACGTGATGCGGAAGCATCGCCTGGCGGAACGACTGCTGAGCGATGTCATCGGTCTCGAGTGGGAATTCGTGCACGACGAAGCATGCCGGTGGGAGCATGTGATGAGCGAGCGGGTCGAGCGCAAAATCCTGGAGATGCTCGGCCATCCGACCGAGTCGCCGTATGGCAACCCGATTCCAGGACTCGATGAGCTGGGCGATTCGCCGGCCGTCGCTTTCATGTCCGGGGTGACGAGCCTCGTCGATCTGGTCGCCGCGTCCGCGGGTCCGGTCACCGCCGTGGTGCGGCGTCTGGGCGAACCCGTGCAGGTCGACCCCGAACTTCTGGCCCAGCTGAAGAACTCTGGTGTGCTCCCCGGCAACTCGGGGGTTTTCTCCGCCGTGGGTTCCTATGTGCTCGTGCAGGTGCCGGGGTTCGAGGGCGGTCTCGAACTGCCCAACGAGGTCGCCGGCCACATCTTCGTCGCCACGCCGCTCTCCGCCGCGTAGCCGCCCTCCCGGCACGGCTCAGCCGTCGAAATTCGACCCTCGACACCGGATATTTTGTTACCAATCTGTTAGAAAAGTCGGTCTTCAGCGTGACAAGTAGTTGAACGTCACGTAACTTGGAGGCGTCCACAGGTCAAATTCCGGCCGACGGACACGGATCAAGACGCCTTTCTTTCCCGTCTCTTGCTTCGTTCCTCACACACGCGATGAGCGCAGTGGACGGGGCAACTACCTAGTGTTGTCGAGGCGCCGGAGGTAATTACTTTGGCCGAATTAGGTAAGAAACTGTTCCGTCGAGCCCCGAACTCGACATCCATCAGCACCGCTTCCAGAACCAACGATCACGAACATACTGAGCTCAGCCACTATCGAGCCGCCCGTGCTCGTCCCACCCCGAGGTCACGCCGCCGCGGCGCCGTGGCGAACATCGTCTTCATGACACTCGCCGGCGGCCTCGTCGCGACCATGGCCATTCCGGCCTATGCGTTCGCTCCGACGGAGGATGAGTACGCGTCCACGGCCTCGAACGAGCTGACCGAGTCGGGTGCGCAGACCGTGGAGGTCGCTGCCGCGGCCGATACCGTCAGCGTCTCGCGCGACGGGTTCACGGCCACCACTCCTGAGGAGCTGGCCGCGGCAGCGGCGGCCGCCGCTGCCGCGGTTGCCTCGGCCGAGGCGGCCGCCGCCGAGGAGCGCCGCCAGGAGGCCGCGGCGGCGATGACCTCCTACGCCGCGTCGTATTCCGGTCCGTCGTCGGCCGACTACCTGGCGGCACCAGCCCACTCGAGTTTCGACCTGGCATCCGTCTACGGCGTCGCCTCGGGTTACCAGGGTGTTCCGTATGTCTACGGCGGGGCCACCCCGGCCGGCTTCGACTGCTCCGGGTTCGTCATGTACGTCTACGCGCAGTTCGGCATCTCGCTGCCGCACTCGTCAACCGGGCAGGGCGCGGCCGGCACCCGCATCCCCGAATCGGAGGCTCAGCCGGGCGACCTCGTCATCATGGACGGCCACGACGGGTTCTACGCCGGCAACGGCAACATCCTGCATGCGCCGTACGAGGGGGCGTCCGTGCGCGTGCAGCCGATTTGGACCAGCTCGTACTACATCGTGCGGATCGGCGGCTGAGCCCGACCGATCCCCAGATGAATGTTTCGTAACACCTAGCACATTCGGCGTCCCGCTCTTAGCAGGGGCGCCGAATGTGGGTTAACCTATAGCTCTGATGTTCTGTGAGTCTTCGGGAGAGCCCATGCGCGAGCGGCGCACGATCCACACCATGGATGTGCGCTGCCGCTCCGCGTTGGGGCAGAGCAGTCGAGCAAACCTGAGTTGCGCGTGTCTGGGACACGGTGTGACCGGTAGGGCGTTGTCATTGTGACGGCGCTCTTTTTGTTTGCCTGTTCGCTCCTTCTTGCCGATTGTCGTAGTTCGAATGGCTGGAAGCCGTCCAGCCCTTTTCGAAAGGGAACGCATGCGCACACTGGTCCTCAATGCGGGATATGAGCCCCTCGCCGTGGTGTCTTTCAAACGAGCACTCGTGCTGGTGATGAATCACAAGGCAACGATCGTGCAGTCCGACCAGGGGCATCCGATCTACGCCGCCTCCGGTTCCTGGGAACGGCCGAGCGTCATCCTGCTCACGCGCTATGTGCGCATCCCGCGGTCCCGGGCCGTGCCGGTCAGCCGGCGGGGCGTGCTGCGTCGGGACGAGCACCGCTGCGGGTACTGCGGCAAGACGGCCAGCACGATCGACCACGTGCAGCCTCGGTCGCGAGGAGGGCGGGACACCTGGGACAACCTCGTGGCCTGCTGCCTGCGCTGCAACAACCTCAAGAGCGACCGCACGCCGGCCGAGATGGGCTGGAAACTCCTGTTCCACCCAGGGTTGCCGGTCGGTACGACCTGGGTGGTGCGCGGCGCCGAGCGACCGCTGCCGCAGTGGGACGAGTTCCTGGCTCCCGCGGCCTGAGTGAGAAATATAACGGAGATGTAACGCCAGAAAGTGACTTACTGGTCGCCGTCGCCTAAGATTGAAGGGCGCCGAACCCCGATCTTGGTGCGTTAGAGGATCATCTTTTGCCCCAATCCGGCCCACCCGGCACTTCTGGTTCGCCAGAGGCCCCGAATTCGGTTCCCACGCGCCGCGAACTGCGTGCGCAGCGCGAGGCGGCAGAGAACCCAGTCGACGTCACCGTGAACATTCCGGTGGGCGTGAACGCGTCGGCTGCCGTGCCCGTTCCGGTGGCGATTGTAGAAACTCCGATGTCGGATTCCGACCTGGCCTCCATCGTGACCCGGAGCAACCGGCTCAATCCGGTCGCGCCGCCGCGAGCGGTTCCGGCAGTCAGCCGCCCGGTGCCTCGGTCGCGCCGCCGGCGCCCGTTGAAGATCGCCGTAACCCTGCTGGCCATCCCCGGACTGTTCCTCACCGCCGGACTTCCGGCCTATGCGTTCGCCCCCGGCGCGGACGACACCGTCACCGCGACCGCGCGGGAAGTCGATGCGCAGGGTGTCACGGTGGCCAATGGCGCCGCAGCCATCACCGTGGCCCGCGACGGCTTCTCGGCGACCACCAGCGAGGAACTCGCCGAGCGGGATGCCGAGGCCAAGCGCGTGCTGGCTGCTCAGCAGTCCGCTGAGGCTGCTCGTTCGGCCGCATCGGACTTCGCCGTCTACAGCGTGCGCGCCAAGGGCGACGACTATCCCTGGTACGACCGCGCCACCGACACCCAGGGTGGCGGGCTGTCTCCGCTCGGCTACTATTACCGCGAATGTGTCGACTTCGTGGCGTGGCGGCTCAACCGCGACGCCGGCTCCACCGGCTCCCCGTGGACCTGGACCTGGAGCAAGCTCACCCCCGGCGGCGGCAACGCGAGCGCTTGGGCCAGCGCCTGGGCCGATCACGGCTGGGCCACCGGCGACACTCCCGTCGTCGGCGCCGTCGCCTGGTTCAATTACAACCACGTGGCCTATGTGCAGTCGGTCAACAGCGACGGTTCGGTCATCCTCGAGGAATACAACTGGAACAGCAGCCACGCCTACCACACGCGCACCGTGTCGGCCAGTGAGGTTCCACTCTTCTTGTACCCGCCGGCGTAGTCCCGTTCGGGTTCGCTCGGGGCGGGCGTCGCGGCGCACCCTGTGACAGGGGCGCACGTGCAAGAACGTGCGCAGCGCTCTGTAGCGTACGCCGGAAGAAGGCGGGATGCGCTGCGGTGTCGACGAGCAACCGCTAAACTCGTGGGGCCAGCCTCTGTAGCTCAACGGAAGAGCAGTTCCGTCCTAAGGAAACGGTTGGGGGTTCGAATCCCTCCAGGGGCACCACGAGTCAGCTGCCGATGGCGGCTGACCACCGCCTCGCCCTATCGTCGACATGTTGTTCGACGTGTTCTCCCGGGGCGACCGGCGTACCTACTTTAAGACGGGAAATTTCGCTTTTCGTCACGGAATCCGTGGGACTGGCGTGATCTGCTCGGTCGGCTTGAATTCCGTTCCGGAGTGAATGAAACTGATCGGATTCACTCAGCGGCGCCGCAATAGCTGCGCGCGCGAATTGACCGCTGGCGAAGCCGAGGAGAGCACCCATGTTCACAAACCGCACGCGCGAAAAGAGCGAGCGGGCACCGGCGCCCGACGACGCCCGCAAACCCGATTCGCTGGGCGAGATCGCCAAGCCGTCCTGGAAGTATGTGCTGCGCAAGACCCTGCGGGAGTTCACGGCCGATCAGTGCCCCGACCTCGCTGCTGCCCTCACCTACTACGCCGTGCTGTCGATCTTCCCCGCACTGATCGCCCTCGTCTCGCTCCTGGGAGTGTTCGGTCAGGGGGAGAACTCGACGAATGCGATCCTCTCACTCGTCGACGAGATAGCTCCGGGCGGCACGGTCGACACCCTGCGCGGCCCGATCGAGCAGTTCAGCTCGTCGGAGGCCGCGGGCGTCGCCCTCGTAGCGGGCATCCTGCTGGCACTGTGGTCGGCATCCGGGTATGTGGGCGCGTTCAGCCGGGCCATGAACCGCATTTACGAGATTGACGAGGGCCGGCCGTTCTGGAAGCTGCGCCCGATGCAGCTAGGCGTGACCGTGGTGTGCATTCTGCTCATCCTGGTGGCGCTCGTCGTTCTGATCGTGTCGGGTCCGGTCACCGACGCGCTCGGCAGCGCACTCGGGTTGGGGCCGGTGGTGCAGCTCGTCTGGTCCGTCATCAAGTGGCCCATCCTGGCGGTAGCCGCCGTACTGATCATCGCCATCCTGTATTACGCGACCCCCAACGCTCAGCAGCCCAAGTTCCGCTGGGTCAGCCTGGGCGCCCTACTCGCGCTTCTCGCCCTGGTGATCTCCTCGGTCCTGTTCGGCCTCTACGTCACCAATTTCTCCAGCTACGACCGCACGTATGGTTCCTTGGCCGGCATCGTGGTGTTCCTGCTGTGGCTGTGGATAGCCAACCTCGCCCTGCTTCTCGGCGCCGAATTCGATGCCGAGCTGGAACGGGGCCGTCAGCTGCAGGCGGGCATCGTCGCCGAAGAGGAGCTTCAGCTGCCGCCGCGGGACACCCGCAAGAGCGACAAGGCCGCCGTTAAGGACCGTGAGGACGTCACGCTCGGCCGACGTTTGCGGCTGAGCAGACGAACGCGTGACGACAGCAAGTCGAAGAGAAAATAGGCCGGCACTGTTGACCCGTGGCTCGGACGGTGTCAATCAGACGATCATCCGGGCCCTTTCAGGCTCGGCGACGGATCGGTCGGCCGGTTCGCCGAGGCCTTCCGGTCACGCGGTGCACGCCTCAGCGGCTAGCGTCGATGTATACGATCACATCGCTCCGGTCGTCTCCGATGATGCACACGTCCCGGAGACCACCTCGACTGGAGTGCCTCATGATTTCCCCCCGCATCGCGTTCGTCGACGTCGACGGAACCCTGATGGAGACCGGCTCGGCGATCGCGGAGTCGGCGATCGACGCGGTGCGCGCCGCACGGCGCAACCGGCACCTGGTGTACCTCAGCACCGGGCGGGCGTCGGTGGAGATCTACCCGGCGATCCGCGACATCGGATTCGACGGTGTCATCAGCTCCGGCGGCGGATTCGCCGAGATCGGCGATGAGCTTGTGATCGAACGCACCATGCCCGAAGCGGCCGTGGCCCGGATGATCGGCTTCTACGAGGAGTCCGGGTACGACTTCTACCTGCAGTCCTTCGACGAGCTGTACCCGAGCCCGGGCGTGCATGACCGCTTCGCGGAGTACTACGCCTCCGACGAGAAACGGAAGGTGGGAGCCGGGTCTGAGGGGGCATCCGTCACCGGCGCCGTCGCACACCCGGCACTGAAGGCCTTCGCCGATGTGCGCCCGTACAGTCTCGCGGGAATCGCGAAGTCGGTGTTCCTCGCCGGCGACCTCCGGGCGTACGATCGGGTGTCGGACGCGCTCAGCGGCGAATTCCATGTCATCACCGGCACCATCCCGCACATGGGTCACGGCAGCGGCGAGGTGACGCTGAGCGGCGTGAACAAGGGCTCCACGATCTTGCGGCTGCTTGACCGGCTCGGCCTCGACGCGGCATCCGCCCTCGGTATCGGGGACAGCAGCAACGACATCGAGATGCTGCAGGTCTGCGGGGTCGGCATCGCCATGGGCAACGCCACGGATGCCGTCAAGGCCCACGCCGACGAGGTCACCACCTCGGTACAGGCCGACGGCGTCTGGCACGCCTTCCGCCGGCACGGGTTGATCTGACCGACGGCATCCCCGGGGGGCGGCGGCATCGGGGTTCCCATAACCGGACACCTCTCCGTTACCTTCGGGTTCTAAACTGGTGGCGCGGTGGCTGGCACCGCGACCCGGACGAGGAGCCTCCGTGACCCTGACCCCGATTCAGCCCGGCCAGGCCGTGCTCGAGGCCGGACACCGCGCGGCGCCGGCCCGCACCCTTGTCGACATCCTGCTCGAGACGGCCGACCGGCATCCGGGCGCGCTCGCCCTCGAAGACGTCGACGGGGCGATCAACTACCGGGATCTGGTGCGCCTGGTCACCGAGCAGGCGGAACAGCTCAGTCACCGCGGGGTGCGCCGCGGCGACACCGTCGGCATTCGGATCCCGTCGGGAACCCGGGAGCTGTACCTGTCCATCCTGGCGACCCTCCTGGTCGGCGCCTCCTACGTGCCGGTCGACGCGGACGACCCCGAGGAACGCGCCCGGCTCGTCTTCGGCGAGGCCCGTGTCGTGGGTGTGATCGGGCCGCAGGGAGTGTTCGAGGTGCGCAGCGGCATCGACGCCGAGATGTTCGCCGAGCGGATGCTGGCGCCCGGCGACGACCTGGCCCTCGCCGGCACGGTCGGGGCCATGCCTGCTCCCGACGACGATGCCTGGGTGATCTTCACGTCCGGGTCCACCGGGGTGCCCAAGGGTGTGGCGGTAACCCACCGCTCCGCCGCCGCGTTCGTCGACGCGGAGGCCGACCTGTTCCTCCGGGCCGACCCGATCGGGCCCGCGGACCGGGTGCTGGCCGGCCTGTCCGTGGCCTTCGACGCCTCCTGCGAGGAGATGTGGCTGGCCTGGCGGAACGGCGCCTGCCTCGTCTCGGCGCCGCGCTCACTGGTGCGTTCGGGCGTCGACCTCGGCCCGTGGCTGATCCAGCACGGCGTGACCGTGGTGTCGACCGTGCCGACCCTCGCGGCCCTGTGGCCGGAGGAATCGCTGGAGCAGGTGCGGTTGCTGATCTTCGGCGGCGAGGCCTGCCCGCCCGAGCTCGCCGCCCGCCTCACCGTGCGCGGCCGGGAGGTCTGGAACACGTACGGCCCGACCGAGGCCACCGTCGTCGCCTGCGCCGCCCTGCTCGACGGCCGGGGGCCGGTGCGGATCGGGCTTCCCCTCGCCGGCTGGAACCTCGCCGTGGTGGATGCCGACGGCGTCCGGGTGGCCCCCGGCGAGACCGGGGAACTGATCATCGGCGGGGTCGGACTGGCCCGCTACCTCGACGCCGGCAAGGACGACGAGAAGTACGCCCCCCACACCAAGCTCGGCTGGCATCGCGCCTACCGCAGCGGCGACCTGGTGCGCTTCGAACCGGAGGGTCTCGTGTTCGTCGGCCGGGCCGACGACCAGGTCAAGCTCGGCGGTCGCCGCATCGAACTCGGCGAGGTCGAGGCTGCCCTGCGCGCGCTCCCGGGGGTGGCCGGAGCGGCCGCGGTCGTGCAGAGAACCCCGGCCGGCAACCAGATCCTGGTCGGCTACCTCTCCCAGGGCGAGGGGACCGTCTTCGATCGGACGGCTGCCAACATCCGTCTGCGGGAAGAGCTGCCGGCCGCGCTCGTGCCTCTGCTGCACGTCGTCGACGAGCTGCCCACGCGTACTTCCGGCAAGGTGGACCGCGGCGCCCTACCCTGGCCGCTTCCGGCCACGGGCGGTGAGCAGGCCGAGGCCTTCACGCCGACGGCGGCGTGGCTCGCCTCCGGCTGGGCCGCCATCCTCGGGGTGCCCGCCGGCGGCCCCGACGCCGACTTCTTCGCCCACGGCGGCGGGTCGCTCTCCGCGGCCCAGTTCGTGTCCACCGTCCGCGAGCGGTTCCCCGACACCCGCGTCTCCGACATCTACGACTACCCCCGGATCGGTTCCCTCGCCGACGAGCTCGACGGCCGCGCGCCCGCGGCGCCGAGCATCGTGCGGGAGGTTCTGCCGGTGCCCCGGCGCAGCCGCCTGGCCCTCACCCTGTTGGGCGTGCCGCTGCACGTGCTGGTCGGCGCACGCTGGCTGGTCTACCTCTCGGCGGCGAACAATCTGCTCGCCGGCTGGGCCGGTGCCTCCTTCGCCCCCACGATCTCCTGGTGGTGGGTGGCGCTCGGGTTCGTGCTCTTCGTCACCCCGCCCGGCAAGATGGCCATCTCCGTCGTCGCCGCCCGGCTGCTGCTTCGCGGAGTGGAACCGGGCGATTATCCGCGCGGGGGGTCGGTGCACCTGCGGCTCTGGCTCGCCGAGCAGGTCGCACTTCTCTCGGATGCCGTGAGCCTGGCCGGCGCTCCGTGGATCAGCTATTACGCCAGGGCCCTCGGCGCCCGCATCGGCACCGACGTCGACCTGCACTCCCTGCCGCCGGTCACCGGGATGCTGGACATCGGCGCGGGCGCGGCCATCGAACCCGAGACCGACCTGTCCGGCTACTGGATCGACGGCGACGTGCTGCGGATCGGGCCGGTTCGGATCGGCACGGGCGCCACGGTCGGCTCCCGCAGCGCCCTGCTCGGCGGCGCCGACATCGGGCGTGACGCCGTGATCGAGCCCGGCTCGGCCGTCTCCGGGCCGGTGCCGCCGGGCGAGCGCTGGGCCGGTTCCCCGGCTGCCCGAGTGGGCGCAGCCCGAGGCTCCTGGCCGGCCGAGCGCCCGCCGCGCGGGACCCGTTGGCTGGCCGCCTTCGCGACCGGGGCCATCGCCATGACCTCCCTGCCCGCGATCGCGGCGCTCGTCGGCGCGCTCATCGTCGGGGCGTCCATCGGCGACGCCGCCACGCTGGGCGACGCGCTGTGGCGCGCCGCCCCGGCCACCCCGCTCGCGGTCATCGCGGCCGGCCTGGTCTACGCGCTACTGGTGCTGGGTTCCGTGCGGCTGCTCGGCGTGGGCCTGCGGGAGGGGTACTACCCCGTTCGCAGCCGGATCGGCTGGCAGGTCTGGATGACGGAGCGCATCCTCGACGGCGCCCGCACACTGCTATTCCCGATCTACGCGAGCCTGCTCACCCCGATCTGGCTGCGCCTGCTCGGTGCGAAGGTGGGCGCCGGCGTGGAAGCATCCACCGTGCTGCTCATCCCCGCCCTGACGACCATCGCCCCGGCCGCATTCCTCGCCGACGACACCATGGTCGCGTGCTACGAACTCGGCGGCGGCTGGCTGCACATCGGGCCGGCCAAGATCGGTCGCCGGGCGTTCCTCGGCAACAGCGGCATCGCGGGCGCCGGCCGCACGGTGCCTCGCAACGGTCTCGTCGCGGTGCTCTCCTCCACGCCGCGCAAGGCGAAACGCGGGTCATCCTGGCTCGGGAACCCGCCCGAACGCCTCCGCCGCACCGTGACGGATGTCGACGAAGCCCGCACCTTCCACCCGCCGGCCCGGCTCGTCACCTGGCGGGCGCTGTGGGAGCTGCTCCGGATCGTGCCGGTCATCGTCACGGCCCTGATCGCGCTCGGTGTGCTCGGTGTGCTCGATGCGCTCTGGCTCACGGTCGGCCTGGGGTGGACGATCGCTCTCTCGGGTCTGGTGCTGCTGGCAGCCGGGGCCGTCGCCGCCCTGGTGACCACGGCCGCGAAATGGATACTGGTGGGCCGGATCGACGCCACCGAGCATCCGCTCTGGTCGTCGTTCATCTGGCGCAACGAGGTGTCGGACAGCTTCGTCGAGATGGTCGCCCGGCCCTGGTTCGCGGCGAAGGCGGCCGGCACACCGGCGCTCGCCGTGTGGTTGCGCACCCTCGGCGCGCATGTCGGGCGCGGCGTGTGGTGCGAGTCCTACTGGCTGCCGGAGGCGGACCTGGTGACCATCCAGGACGGTGCGACCGTGAACCGGGGCTGCGTCGTGCAGACGCACCTGTTCCACGACCGCATCATGCAGCTCGATCGGGTCACTCTGGCGTCGGGGGCCACGCTCGGCCCGCACAGTGTGATCCTGCCGGCCGCCGACATCGAGGAGGGCGCCACCGTTGGGCCTGCCTCGCTGGTGATGCGCGGGGAGCGGGTGCCGGCCGGATCGGTGTGGTCCGGCAACCCGATAGCGCCGTGGCGCAGCCCGCCATGGCAGACTTGAAGCCCACTATGTCTCGCACACCACCATCCTCAGGCCCCGCCGCGCGCCCGGCCAAGAGCCTCACCCCGCTGCCGCCCAAACCCGCGCTCGGCCCGGCCGGCACCCGCGGCGCGGCCGCCACCCACGGCTCCGCCACCGCGGGTGACCCCTACCTGCCGGGCAACGGTAACGGCGGCTACCTCGCCCTGCACTACGACCTCGACCTCGACTACCGGGTCTCGACCAACCAACTGCGGGCGACGGCGACCGTGCAGGCCCGGGCGTCGATGAGGCTGGACCGGTTCAGCCTCGATTTCGACGGCCTCACCGTGGACCGGGTCACCGTCGACGGGGTACGGGCGCTGAAGGTCACCCAGAGTGCGCGCAAGCTCACCATCACGGTGGCGGCGACGATCGAGGCCGGGGCGCCGTTCGAGGTGACCGTGCGGTATCGCGGCGCGCCGCATCCGTTGAAGAGCGTCTGGGGTGAGGTCGGCTGGGAGGAGCTCGACGACGGCGTGCTCGTGGCCGGCCAGCCCACCGGGGCAGGGTCGTGGTTCCCGTGCAACGACCACCCGAGCAACAAGGCCTCGTTCCGTATCCGGATCAGCTGCGAGGACCCCTACACGGTCGTGTCGAACGGCGCGCTGATCGCCCGCACGACCCGGTCGGGCCTCACGAGCTGGACCTACGAGGTGAGGGAGCCGATGGCCACCTACCTCGCCACGGTGCTGATCGGCCGGTACCGGCGCACCGACGCCGCCGCCGCCCCGGTGGCTCAGCGCATCTTCTATCCGGCGAACCTCGCCCGCGAGGTGGCGGTGGACTTCGCCCGCCTCCCGGAGATGATCTCCCTCTTCGCCGACCTCTTCGGGCCCTATCCGCTCGGCTCCTACGCGGTCGTGGTCACCGACGACGAGCTGGAGATCCCGCTCGAGGCCCACGGCCTGGCCATCTTCGGCCGCAACCACGTCGACGGTGCGCACGGCAGCGACCGGCTGATCGCCCACGAACTCGCCCATCAGTGGTTCGGCAACAGCCTGACCGTGGTGCGGTGGCAGGACATCTGGCTGCACGAGGGGTTCGCCTGCTACGCCGAGTGGCTGTGGGCGGAGGCCGGCGGGGGACCGTCCGCCGATACGAGCGCCGCCGTGCACCGGGCGGAGATCGAGGCCCTGCCGCGCGACATCGTCGTCGGCGAACCCGGGCCGCGGGACATGTTCGACGACCGGGTCTACAAGCGCGGCGCCCTGGCCCTGCATGCGGTGCGGCGGTCGCTCGGCGACGAGGCCTTCTTCGGCGCGGTGCGTGCCTACACGCATGCCCGATTACACGGTTCCATCACCCCAGGGGACCTCGTCGAGTTCTTCTCCGTGCACACCGGCAGCGGTGAAGTCCGTCGGATCATCGACCGTTGGATCTACCGGAGCGCCCTGCCCAAGCTCTAGCCGGGTTCGTTCAGGCGGGAGTCACGTCAGGACGGGACTGACGCCGCTAGGCGCGCCTGGACGGTTGCCGACGGATGTCCGCAGCCGGCACCACGCGCACGGTCGGCCCGTCGGCGGAGAGCGTGCCCGCTGCGGGCGTGCCCTCGGCGAGCACGGCCACCGTGCCGACGAGCCCCGGGCCCGGGGCGAACCCGTGGAGCCGGATCGCATCGACCGGGACGCGTGCCCCCCGCCAGGCGTGGAGGCGCGGCGAGCCTCCGCAGCCCCCGCCCGGCAGCGAGACGGTGAGGTCGCGCGGGTCCACCCGGAGACCGTCTCCCGTGCACTTCAGCGCCGCCTCTTTCGCGGTCCACAACCGGGCCCGCACCCCGGCGGCGTCCTCCGACGCCGTCTCGGCCAGCGCGGCGTGCTCGGCCGGCCCGAACGCGACCTCGTCGAATCCGCCCCGGGAGGTGGCATCGACGCTCTCGATGTCGACCCCGACCGGGCCGATCAACGTCAGGGCCAACGCGACCGACCCGCCGGCGCGGCTGAGACTGACGTGCAGCGGCCCGCAGGCAGGGGGAGAACCGGCAGCGGCCAAGCGGGCAGTGGATGAGCCGGACCGCCCGCCGGGTGACACCGCCACGAGCGGGCGGCCGTGGTCCTGGCCGCCGCAGTGCGGGCAGAACCGCGCGATGCGCACCGAGCGTGGATCCAGGCCGAGCACCCAGGAAGCTGCAATGGCCAGGAAAAGGCGGTCGGCGGCATCCGTGGCCCCGCGGGGAGCGACGACGACGAAGACGTCGCCGGCTCGCTCAGGATTCACGCCCCCAACCTATCGCCCACCGCCGGGTACGGTCAGTCGCCGGCGCCGGCGCCGGCGCCGGCCACGGCCCCGGCCACGGTCAGCGTGCGGCGCGCCCGGTGCGACACTGGTAGCTGCTGATTAAGGAGAGCGCGCGTGGCACTGATCGACAACGCTGTATATGTGGGCGGCCGCCGGGCCGCGAACCCGAAGACACTCGACGAGACCTACGAGGTGATGAAGGCCCACCACGGCTTCGCCTGGATCGGGATGTACCGGCCCTCACCCGACGAGGTGCGCTCGGTCGCGGCCGAATTCAGCCTGCACCACCTCTCGGTCGAGGACGCGCTGAAGGGCCACCAGCGGGCGAAGCTGGAGCGCTTCGACGACATCCTCTTCGTGGTGTTGCGCCCGGCCCGTTACCTCGACCAGGAGGAACGCGTCGAGTTCGGCGAGCTGCACGTCTTCGTGGGCCCGGACTTCGTGGCCACCATCCGCCACGCCGAGTCACCCGACCTCGCGCGGGTGCGCGAGCGCATGGAGAAGACACCTGAGCTGCTCGCCCTCGGGCCGGAGGCCGTGCTCTACGCCATCCTCGACCAGATCGTCGACGAGTACGGGCCGGTCGTCGCCGGTCTGGAGAACGACATCGACGAGATCGAGGACCAGCTCTTCGACGGCGATCAGGCCGTCGCCCGGCGCATCTACGCCCTCTCCCGGGAGGTGATCGAGTTCCAGCGCGCGACGCAGCCGCTGGTGGGCATGCTGGAGTCGCTGCAGAAGGGCTCCGCCACCTACAACGTGCCCGCGGAACTCAGCCACCACTTGCGAGACGTGCTCGACCACACCCTGCGCGTCGTCGAGCGCGGCGACGCGTTCCGTCAGCTCCTCGAGAACGCCCTCACCGTGCACAGCACCCTCGTGACCCAGCGCCAGAACGAGGAGACGCGGCGGCTGACCGAGACCAGCCTCGCCCAGAGCGAAGAGGTCAAGAAGATTTCCAGCTGGGCGGCGATCCTCTTCGCGCCCACCCTCGTGGGCACCATCTACGGCATGAACTTCACCCACATGCCGGAGCTGACCTGGGTGTTCGGCTACCCGTTCGCCCTCAGCCTGATGCTGGTGATGGGCGTCGGCCTTTACGGCGTCTTCAGGAAGAACGGATGGCTGTAGCCGGTGGTGTAGCCGGTCCCGCCGCCGCCGGCTGGGCGGACAGCCAGGCATCGACCTCGGCAGCGAGAGAAGCCTTCTCCGCGTCGGTCAGGAACGACGCCTCGATCCCGTTCCGGGCGAGCAGGGCCAGCCGGTCCGGCCCCAGGCTGAACTCGGCATCGAGCGCGGCCAGATTGTCGTCGATGTAGCCGCCGAAGTATGCCGGGTCGTCGGAGTTGACGCAGGCGAGCAGCCCGCGGTCGAGCATCCGCACGATCGGGTGGTCGGCGAGGGTGTCGATCACGCGCAGCCGCACATTCGAGAACGGGCAGACCGTGAGCGGGATGCGATCCCGCACGAGCCGGTCGAGCAGCACCTCGTCTTCCAAGCTGCGGATGCCGTGGTCGATGCGCTCCACCCCGAGCAGGTCGAGGGCCTGCCAGACGTAGTCCGGCGGCCCCTCCTCGCCCGCGTGCGCCACCAGGCGTAGACCGTGTGCGCGGGCCAGGGCGAAGACCTCGGTGAAGAGTTCCGGGGGATAGCCGACCTCGGCCGAGTCCAGCCCGATGCCGTCGATCGGCACTCCGTCGGCGAGGATCTCCCGCAGTATGTGCAGGGCCTCGGTGGCCGGACGGTCGCGGAGGAACGTCACGATCAGCTTCGTGCTGATGCCCCAGTGCTCGACCGAGGTGTCCAGGGCGTCGCGTACCCCCGCCAGGGCGGTCTTCAGCGGGACGCCCCGACTCGTGTGCGCCTGCGGGTCGAAGAAGATCTCGGCGTGCCGCACCCCGGCGGCGCGGGCGCGGGCCAGGTAGGCGCGGGTCAGGTCGGTGAAGTCGACCCGTTCGCGCAGCACGTCCAGGGCACGGTAGTAGAGGTTCAGGAACGACTGCAGGTCGGTGAAGTCGTACTGGGCGCGCAGTTCCGCCAGCGAAGCCCAGGGCAGGGTCACCGCATTGCGCGCGGCCAGCTCGAAGAGCAGTTCGGGTTCGAGGGTTCCCTCGATGTGCAGATGGAGTTCGACGAGGGGGAGTTTCATTGCACCATTCTCGCCGAGGCAACCCGAATCGGTGACGGCCGCACAGGCATCCGGAACCCCCGATTTGGGCCAGTTCACGCCCGAATCCGCGCAATTCCGGGCCGCCTGCCGGGGAATCGGAGGTGTTTGGCTTATGGTGTCGAGTGTGTGGCGCCTCGATAAGAAACTAGATGACGACGGCATCCTGACTGAATTTCAGGAGGCTCCGCCCGCCGACCCACACGATTCCGCGGCTCCGCACGCGGTCAGCCTGGGCGATCCGTCCCTCGCCGTGGGCAATGTGGCCGACCCGGTCTGGCAGCGCTGGCGCGACGAACTCGCCGAGGTGGGCGGCCGTTCCCCGTTGCTGCACTTCAGTGACGGCCCCCGCACGCGGATCGAACTCAGCGCCACCCACCCGGGCGGTCTGCCCCAGTTCATCACCGGCAAGACCACTCTGCTCTCCAACCTGATCCGCGACGAGCTGGCCCTGCGCAACGCCAGGCTGGCCGCCGGTGAGATCACCCAGAAGGGCATCGAACTGCGCTCCATGCGTGGAATCGAGTCTGTTCACCTCGCCATCGGCCTCGCCGAATGGCGGCACAACGACGTGGACTACAGTGCCCCGGTGCTGCTGCGCCCGCTCGCCATCCGCCGCTACGGGCGCGACTTCGAACTCAAGCTCAAGGGCCAGCCGTTCCTGAACCCGGAACTGGCGCGCGCGCTGAAGGACCAGTTCGAGATCGTTCTGGATGCCGACGCCTTCGTGGCTCTGGCCGTCACCAACGGTGCCTTCAAACCGCAGCCCGTGATCGACCGGTTGCGCGGCCTCACCTCGCACCTGCCCTGGTTCAACGTGGTGCCGCGTCTCGTGGCCTCCGCCTTCGCCGACGTGGGCCGGGCGCTCGCCGCCGATGCGGCCGACCTGGACCATCCGCTACTCGACGCGATCGGCGGCAACAACAACGCCCGTCGCGCCATCGAGACCGCGTACAACCCGGTCGTCCCGATCGGCCAGGACTCCCGGCCGCCGGCCACCGACACCCTCCTGCTCGACGCCGACTCCGAGCAGGAGAACGTCGTGGCGCAGATCGCGGCCGGCAACTCGCTTGTCGTGAAGACCCTTCCCGGCACCGGCGGCACGCAGACCATCGTGAACGCGATCGGTTCGCTCACCGCGCAGCACAAGCGCGTGCTCGTGGTCAGCGCCCGCCGGTCCAGCCTCGACGGCATCGCGCACCGCCTGGTTCAGGTCGGGCTGCCCGGGGTGGCCGTGACCCCGCGCACCCTGCGCCGGGACCTGATCCAGTCGATCACGCGCAACGAGAAGGCCACCCAGCCGATGGTCGGCGACGTCGACGACGCTCTCGTGCGCCTGCGTAAGGTGCTGCTGGACTACCGGTCGGCGCTCACCCGCCGCGACCCGGCGCTCGGGGTGTCCGTGCTCGACGCCCTCGGCGAGCTGGCCCGCCTGGCGCAGCTTCCGGCCCCGCCCTCGACCACAGCCAGGCTCGACCGGCGCGCGCTCGAACGCCTCGCGCAGGGACGGCCGGCCGCCGCCGCCACCCTGATCAAGGCGGCTGCGCTCGGAGAATTCCGTTACGGCCCGGGCGACTCACCCTGGTACGGAGCCTCCTTCACTTCCCCCGCCGACGCCTCGGCGGCGCACCAGCTGGCCAAACGGGTCAACCAGGTCGAACTCCCTCGCCTGCTCGAGCGCGCCGCCGGACTCGTCGGTCAGACCCGACTGCGCCCGTTCGAGACCATCGCCGAGCTCGGGGTCTACCTGCGGCTGCTGCTGGACATCCGGGAGACCCTCGACAAGTTCCAACCGGCCGTTTTCGACCGGTCCCTGACCGAACTGATCTCTGCGACCGCGTCCCGACGGGAGTCACCCGAGATGACGGGCGCCAACCGCCGCCGCCTGCGCAAGCTCGCGGTGGAATACCTGCGCCCCGGTGTGCACGTGAGCGACATGAACGAGAGCCTGCGCCGCATCCAGCAGCAGCGCACCCTGTGGCAGCGCTTCGTGGTCGCCGGCGTCACCCCCGAGGTGCCCGTGGGCATCTCGGACGTGCACGTGGCCTACCAGCGCGTCGCGGAAGACCTGGCGAGCCTCGACATCCCCCTCGGTGCGGCCGGGACCACCCGGCAGCTGTCGAACCGGCCGGTGAAGGAGCTCGTGTACGTGATCTCCGGCCTGGCCGCCGAGAGCGAGGTGCTGGCGAACTTACACGAGCGCACCGCGCTGCTCGCCACCCTGCGCGAACACAATCTCGACCCGCTGATGACCGACCTGTCCCAGCGCCACGTGTCCGAGAAGGATGTCGCCGACGAGCTCGAGCTCGCCTGGTGGCAGTCCGTGCTCGAGACCATGCTCAGCGGCGACAAGGCCCTGCTGAACGCCAACACGCAGGTGCTCGACCGGCTGGAGGCAGACTTCCGCTTGGTCGACGAGGCCCACGCCTCAACCACCGGGCAGCTCCTGGCCTGGCTGCTTGCCGAGACCTGGAAGATCGGCGTCGTCGACTGGCCCGAGGAAGCCGACAACCTGAGGCGCCTGCTGCGCGCCGACCGGGCCACCCCCACCCGGCTGCACAAGGCCGCCCCGCACCTGGGCCGCGTTCTCGCCCCGGTCTGGCTGGCCTCGCCCTACGAGGTGGCGGCCCTCGACGACCTGATGAGCTTCGACACCGTGCTGCTCGTCGACGCCGGTGCCACCACGCTGGCCGAGAACGTCGGCGCCATCCGTCGCGGCCGGCAGATCGTCGCGTTCGGCGACCCGGTCACCCAGACGCCGTCATCGTTCGAAACCGGTATCACGGCCGCCGCCGACGACCGGATTGTTCAGGAGACGAACGTCGACGCCCTGCACGCCGACTCGGCCCTCGCGCGTCTCGGCGAGCTGCTGCCGACCCTCACCTTGACCCGCAGCTACCGTGCCGGCGGCGAGGACCTGGCGGAACTGGTCAACCACCGCTTCTACGGCGGGCGCATCGATTCCCTGCCGTGGGCCGGCAGCTACCTCGGGCACGGCAGCCTCACCATCAACTACGTCGCCGGCGGGCACGGCATGCCCGACGCCGACTCCGGGGCCGTGGAGAGCGTCGACGCCGAGGTCGCCAAGGTCGTCGAACTCGTCATGGACCACGCCGTGAAGCGCCCGAAGGAGTCGCTCATGGTCATCACGGCCAGTGCGCGCCACTCCGTGCGCGTGCATCAGGCCGTGCTGTCCGCGTTCTCCAAGCGCACCGACCTCTCCGACTTCATCCTGAAAGACCGGGCCGAGCCGTTCACGGTGCTCACCCTCGAGCAGGCCGTGGCGCAGAGCCGCGACCGCGTGATCTTCTCTATCGGCTACGGCCGCACTCCGCACGGCCGCCTCCTGACGAACTTCGGTTCGCTGGGCGAGCCGGGCGGCGAACGGCTGCTGGCCATCGGCATGACCCGCGCCCGCCGTGCCATGGACATCGTCTCCTGCTTCCGCCCCTCCGACATCGACGAGGACCGCCAGCGTCACGGCATCCTCGCGCTCTCCCAGGTGCTCAGCGAGACAGAGGCGCGCCGCAACGAGCCGCAGGTTCCCGACGCGAGCGAGGCCATGCTGGTCGACCTGGCCCGGCGTTTGGAACGGCTCGGCCTCACCGTGTCGCTCGGCCACCGCGGCAAGCTGGCCCTCGCCGGCTCGCACGCGGGCCGTGCCGTCGTCGTCGAAACGGATGCCGTTGTCGGCCGGTCGAGCCTGCGCGAGTCCCTGAGGCTCCGCCCCGAGGTATTGCGCCGCCTCGGCTGGCACTATCTGCGGGTGCACAGCTTCGAACTCTTCAGCAACCCGGACGCGGTGGCCGCCCGCGCGGCCGCTCTCGTCGGCGTGACCGTTTCGGCACCGGCTGCCGGAGCCGCCGGGCACGGTTCTGCCGCGCACGGTTCCCCGGCGCCCGGTTCCCCGGCGCCCGGTTCCCCGGCGCCCGGTTCCCCGGCGCCCGGTTCCCCGGCGCCGGGTTCGTCCGGCCCGGGTTCGTCCGGGCCGGGTTCGTCTGGCCCGGGTTCGTCTGGCCCGGTGCGCCGCCCTGGTGCCTGAGCGCGGCGTGCCCCGGCAGACGGTCGTCAAATCGGCCGGCGCGTCCCGGCGAGCCCGGCTGACCCCGGCACCCGGCACCGACCCTGATCCGCACCCGCCGGTCCTGCGTGAGGACGGCGGCGTCGTGCCCGCCGATCCGTCCGGACCGGGCACCCGCGGCGTCAACGACGATCGGCTCCGTCAGGACCGCCCGCCGCACTGGTAGCGGCAGCTTGCCGCCATCTGGGCCCGGCCGAGCGCGCGCGTGTGGCCAACTCAGGACATCCGTCGCCCGGTATGCCCGGCCGCCGCGGATCAGTGCGGTACCGGTGCGGATGTCCGGGCCGGCCCGGACGGATCTCCTGAGTTGGCCACTGTCCTGAGTTGGCCACTGTCCTGAGTTGGCCTCAGGGCTCGGCGGCTGTGCTGCAGCGCTCGCCCGGTTCCAGCATCCACCGTGCGCTCCACCCTGCGCTCCACCGTGCGTTTCGCCCGCGGGCCGAACGAATTCGACGGAGATTCTCGTTTCGAACCGGGTTTCGGCCTGATTTAGGGCCGTTTTGGGCAGAATCTCCGTCGAATTCGTTCGAGACTGAGCTGTGTCAAGCCTCGGAAGCGGAATGGGCGGTGGTGCGGTGCCTCGGGTGGGGAGGACGCGGACTGCTAGAGCGTGTGCTTCGGACCCTGCTCGAGCGTTGAGCCGGTGGCCAGCAGGTCGCGGATCTCGGTGAGCAGGTCGAGTTCCGTCGCCGGAGCGGCGGCCTCGGTGGCCGTGGGGATCCCGGCGACACGGCGGCGCTCCTGTGCGTGCTTGACATGGTTGAGCGGCATCACGAAGACGAAGTAGACGACGGCCGCGACCAGCAGGAATTGGATGGCCGCCGCGAGTACGAGCCCGAACGACAGTGCCCCCCCGCCGGGGAGGTTGACGATCATTGCCTTTCCGAGGCTCTCCGAGTTGAAGATGGCGGCGATCAGGGGGTTGAAGATGCCCGTAACGATCGCGTTGACCACCGCGGTGAACGCGGCGCCGATGACGACGGCGACGGCGAGCTCGATGACGTTGCCGCGCATGATGAATTCTTTGAAGCCCTGAATCATGGTGATACTCCGCAAAGGTTCCGGCGCCGTGGAAGGCGGATGGTGAGGTGGTGGAGGAGGTCAGGCAGACTTCGTGGCGGGCGCGGACGAGCTGTTGCTGCCGTTGCCGCTGTTGCTCGCCGCTTTCGCGGGGGCGGAGCTGTCCTTCGCTGGGGCCGCAGACTTCTCGCTGGAGGAGCTGGAGGAGCTGGAGGAGCTGGAGGAGCTGGAGGAGCTGGAGGAGCTGGAGGAGCTCGAGTCGGACTTCGTCTCCGACTTCTTGTCTGAGGACTTCGACGAGCGCTCGAGCGAGCGCTTCGCATCCGACCGGGCGTCGTTGCTGTAGAAACCGGACCCGCTGAAGGTCACGCCGATCGAGGAGAAGACCTTGCGCAGTCTGCCGTCGCAGGTCGGGCACTTGGTGAGCGAGTTGTCGGTGAATGCTTGCTGGATGTCGAACGCGGTGTCGCACTCGGTGCAACGGTAGGAATAGGTAGGCACTGGAACTCCGATGGGGGACCGGCCCGCGGGCCGGAATCTCCGATTGTGAAATGGCTTTCGTTGAACGGGAACGAAGGAAGGGGTCAGAACGCGATGATGCGTGTGGGGGTGACCAGGCCGTCGACCGGCTGGTCGTGCACCTCGCGGGGCACCTCATCGACGAACTCATTGTCGAAGATGACGGCATACACCGGCGGGCACTTCTCCATCGAACCGAGCGTCTTGTCGTAGTAGCCGCGACCCCAGCCCATCCGCAGGCCCGACGCGTCGACGGCGGCGGCCGGTACGACGATCAGGTCGACGTCATTGATCGCGATCGGGCCCAGCAAGCTGCCGCCCGCCTCGGGGGCACCCGAGAGTCCCTCAAATTCGGTCTGGTCCTCCCCGACGGTCCAGTCCAGGAGTCCGTCGTCGCGGGACACCGGGAACAGCACACGGATGCCCTGGGCCTCGGCCCAGTTCACGAACGACCGAGTGTCCGGCTCGTTGCGGGAGGACAGATAGCAGGAGATGGACCGGGCCGACAGGTCCAGGGTGATGCTCTGCAGATTCTGGGTGAAGCCGGCCGTCGCGGCCTCCCGCTCCACCGAAGTCAGGTTCTGCCGACGCTCCCGCAGCTCGGCGCGAAGCGCGCGCTTTCGGTGACCGATGTCGGAGTCCATATATCTCATCCTAGATGCCGATAACGTAGGGACCATGGGGACAACAATTACGAAAGCCGTCATTCCTGCTGCAGGACTGGGTACTCGCTTCCTTCCGGCCACCAAGGCCATGCCGAAGGAGATGCTGCCGGTCGTCGACAAGCCGGCCATCCAGTACGTGGTCGAGGAGGCCGTAGCCGCCGGCCTGACCGACGTGCTGATGGTCACCGGGCGCAACAAGAACGCGCTGGAAAACCATTTCGACCGCATGACCGAGCTTGAGGCCATCCTGAAGAAGAAGGGTGACCACGGCCGACTGGAGAAGGTCAACCACGCCACAGACTTAGCCGACATCCACTACGTGCGCCAGGGTGACCCTCTCGGCCTCGGCCACGCGGTGCTGCGGGCCAGGATGCATGTGGGCAACGAACCGTTCGCGGTGCTGCTCGGTGACGACATCATCGACGAGCGCGACCCGCTGCTAGCGAAGATGCTGGCGGAACAGGGCAAGCGCCACACCAGCATCATCGCCCTGATGGAGGTGGAGCCCTCGCAGATCCACCTCTACGGTGCCGCCGCCGTCGAGGCCACCGACGACCCTGACGTCGTGCGGGTGACCGGGCTGGTCGAGAAGCCGAGCACCGAGGATGCGCCGTCGAACCTGGCCATCA
Source organism: Cryobacterium sinapicolor (assembly GCF_004403465.1). Classification (GTDB taxonomy): domain Bacteria; phylum Actinomycetota; class Actinomycetes; order Actinomycetales; family Microbacteriaceae; genus Cryobacterium; species Cryobacterium sinapicolor. Next base: position 142,489 of record NZ_SOGQ01000019.1, read on the forward strand.
TCGGCCGCTACGTGCTGCGCCCCGAGGTCTTCGGGGTGCTCGAGCACACTCAGCCCGGCAAGGGCAACGAGATCCAGCTCACCGATGCGCTGCAGGAAATGGCGTTGAACCCGGAGGAGACCGGCGGTGTGTACGGGGTCATCTTCCGCGGCCGCCGCTACGACACGGGGGATCGCCTCGACTACATCAAGGCCATCGTGCAGCTCGCCGTCGACCGCGAGGACCTCGGCCCGGACCTGCGGCCCTGGCTGCACCAGTTCGTCGCCACGCTCGACTAGGACGCGAGCAGTACATTGGGGAACACAATTTCGGCATTGAGTAGACGGGCACACTGTGGCGATCGCGATACCGACGCTTCATGACGGCCCCGTCACACTGCGGCCGATCCGATTGCGCGACGACCGCATCCTCGACCGGTCCCTGATGGAGAACCGGGGCTGGCTGCGCACCTGGGAGGCCACCAGCCCCTACGCGCCGATGTCCTTCGACACCCGCTCCAGCATCCGCAGCCTGCTCGCACACGCGCGGGCAGGCAGCGGGCTGCCGTTCGTGGTCGAATACCAGGGTGAGCTGGCCGGCCAGCTCAACGTGTCGTCGATCACCTGGGGGTCCCTGTCGTCGGCCACCATCGGCTACTGGGTCAGCGAGGAATTCGCGGGCAAGGCGATCACGCCCACCGCCGTGGCTCTGGCCACCGACTACTGTTTCGGCCAGCTCGGGCTGCACCGCATGGAGATCTGCATCCGGCCCGAGAACGTGCCCTCGCTGCGGGTCGTGGAGAAACTCGGCTTCCGCTACGAGGGGCTGCGCCGCCGGTATATCCACATCAACGGCGACTGGCGGGACCATTTCTGCTTCGGTCTGGTGGCCGAGGAAGTGCGTCAGGGTGTGCTGCGCCGTTGGCAGTCCGGCCAGGTGTCGGCCGACGCCGCCCGGGTGACGGACGTCGATCGTGCCGCGGCCGCGCATCCGTTGCCGGTGAGCGACCGATGAGTGTGGCAATTGCCCGTGACACACCCTCGATAATCATCCCCACAAGGCCGCGGCCCTCCTACCTTAGAAACTATGAGTAGCGAGGTCCTGGGCGGGGGAGTGATGATTGCGGTCGCGGCTGCCCTCTGGGTGACGTACCTCATGCCGACTTGGGCGCGTCGACGCCAATACCTCACCACCGAGCGCAACGCCGTCCGGCTCCAGCAGACCATGCGCATCCTGGCCGAGACGTCCGAGGTGCCCCAGCAGGTGCGGCTCGAAGCGAACGCGCGAACCGTCGTGACCCAACGCAAACTGCTGGCCCAGGCCGAGGACGATGCTCGGGCCGAGGCGAAGGCCGTGACGGATGCCGCGGCGTCCGCCCGGCGCTCCGCCGCGGCCCTGGCCGCCGCGAACCGTGCGGCCGCCGCCCGAGAGATCGCCGCGCAGGCTGCCGCCGTGCGCGCCGGG
>NZ_SOGQ01000064.1 GCF_004403465.1 Cryobacterium sinapicolor
GCCTCCGGGGACAGGAACCCCTGCCGCGCCGCCAACCCGGAGTGCCCAAGCTCCGGCCGGGACCGGCGGGCGATCGTGCCCGCCATCCACGCGGCGCGGGTGTCGAGCAACCGGCGGGCCGACACGATCTGCCCCTGACCAGCCAACAGGGCGGCATCAGGCAGAGCCTCATAGTCCGCACTCGAAGAGCCCAACAGGGCCACAGCCTCGGCCGCCTGCCTGAGGTCTTCCGCGAGGTTCATCATGTTCCAAGGATACCTTAATGGGCACACGTAGTCGAGAGTTGTTCACATACTTGGGCTAGTTTATTCGAAGATTTGTACGCTCATCTCGAGGGCGGCNATTTGTACGCTCATCTCGAGGGCGGCCTACCGGGTCTCGACGAGCTCGACCACCGGGCCGCCACCCCGTTGCCACCGGGAATCGCCGGGCCTAGCATGATCCGCAGCCCCACTTCGGGGACCAAGCGACGGTGCCGTGTCTCTGCAGGTCACCGCGCACAGGTCGCGGGCATTCCTCCGGATGCCCGCGTCCTGAACATCACGGGACAGGATGGGAATGACCATGAGCAAGTACTTCTTTGAAGCGAACTACGTGGGCGAGGGCATCAAGGGCCTGCTGCGCGAAGGCGGCACCAGCCGTCGGGAGGCGCTGGTCGCGGCCCTCAAATCAGTGGGCGGCTCGGTCGAAAGCTTGTATTACGCTTTCGGCGAGACCGACGTGCTGGGCATCATCGAGATTCCGGAGCCGTCCGACGCCGCGGCCCTCTCGCTGATGATCAATTCGACCGGGTCCGTGACCGTGCGGCTGAAGCCGCTCCTGAGCGTGGAGGATCTCGACGCTGCCACCAAAAAGACACCGGCGTATCGGGCTCCCGGCCAGTAGGCGGGCCGCGGCAGGGGCTCACTCCCCCCGGGCGCCTCCCCGGACGCTCGGTCGCGGTGACGCCGCCGGCCGGAGTGGCGCCCATCGACTGACGCTCACTCGGCCCAGAGGCCCGGAACGACGACGACCAGGTTGCAGCGCGGACACCGGTGACAGGACTCGAGTCCCTCGGCGGTTTCCACGCCGTCTGCGGTCATCTCGACTCCGCAGGCCGGGCACACGGGGCCGTCACCGTCGAGGGCGAAGTCTTCCATCTCCCCAGTCTGAGGCATCCGTACGGGGCCGGTGCCGCAGCATCCGTCTCGCGCGCCTTGTTCGCCTCGCGCGCCGCTGATCGCGTGACACGCCGGGCATGGCGTGGCGCAGCTCCCGCGCGACGCCGACGGCCAGCGCAGAGGCGGCCGAGGCGGCGCGGGAAGCAGCCTGGATGCTATGCCATGCTGGCCCAATCAACGATCGGGGGCTCTCATTGGTGCGAAACACGGGCTACGAAGGAGCCTTCGCGAGGGCGCAGCGTGACCCGGCCTACCTGGCAGCGGTGCGGGTCGCCTATGCGCCCGCGTGGACACGGTGCCCGGCTCCGCGGTGGCGGACCAGATGGAGGCGCTGCAGGGCATGTTGCCGACATCGGCCAACAAAATGGTCGATCCTCTGTCCGCAGAGTGGGGGCAGGCCCTGGTTGGTGTCAGCGCGGCCTGCAGCACCGCCGGGTTCGACCTCAGCGTGGACGCCTGGACTGGCGGCTGACAGCACCAGCACGGGGAGATCGGCCTCAAGAATGCGCGGACATTCGGCTCGATGAGACGGGCTTTTCGCCCCGGGCGCGCGCTGCGCCCGATCAGACCGTGCGCCGCACGGCCGCCAGAATGGCGGCGCCGAGCTCGGCCGGCCGGGTGAACTGGGGCCAATGCCCGGTCGGCAGGTCCACATATTCGACGTCGTGGAGGCGGGCGAGCTCCGCCACGAACGGATGCCCGGCCGCGATCCACTCGGTGACCAGCGAAGACGAGATCTCGCAGGAAATGATCGTCGCCGGAACGTCGTAGCGGCGCTCATCCTGCAATTGCATCAGGTCGGAAGCCACACGCCTCGGTTCCGGAACGGCGCGGGCCCGGAACGCGGCCCGCAGGTCGTCGGTCAGGTCCACGAGCTCAGCCGCCTCGAAGGCGTCCCACGGCGGCAGCGGGATGTCGTCGCCCTCGACCGACAGCCCGTCGTTGATGACCGCACCGGCTCCGAGCGGGCCGCTGTCGACGTAGACGGCGCGCAGCACCTGGTCCGGGCGCGCATCCACGCCGCCGTGAATGATGGCACCGCCGCCGGAGTGGCCGACCAGCACCACCGGGCCGTCGATGGTGTCGATCGCGGCCACAACCGCGTCGATGTGGTCGCGGAGGCCGATGCCGGCCCGCGGCGCGCCGACCGATTCCAAACCGGGCAGGGTGAGCGGATGCACCCGATGCCCGGCTTCGACCAGCGGCGGAGTGACCTCCGCCCACGACGAGGCGTCCAACCAGAACCCGGGAACGAGGATGATGTCCATGCCGGGAGCATAGGCTGCCTCGATCCCGCGCACAGCAGCCGTCTCGGCGCACCCCGATAGAGCTGGAGGAGGCTCAACCCCGAATCGGTCGCCGTGCGACACTCTGGGTCATGAATTCCATGGAGGAGTGCCCGACGACGTGCTCGAGCAGATCGTGCGGGCACGCCTGGCGGAGATCACCGGATAGCTGAGGCCATCGGCAAGCGGAGCGCGCCGCGAAGCAGAGCGCGTTTTCAGCGCCGCCGGCGGGCCGCGGCATCCACTGCCCCAACGGCGATCACTCCGGAAAGGTAGGCCACCAGGTCGGTTGCGACGAAGGTGGTGCCCAGCACCATTCGAATCGGTGGGAACCACTCGGCGAGCGCAGCCGGCGCACCCGTCAGCTGCGCGAACTCGATCAGCGCGCAGAGTCCGAAAGCCGTGGCCGCGGTGACGAGCGGGCGACTCCGCGGGGCGACGAACAGCACCCCCAGATAGACCAGCACGGCGTAAAGCATGCCACCGCCGACATCACCGGCCGCTCCGGCAACGGATGTGCTCACGACGAGCCCGGCGACCGTCACGACGGCACCGGCGACAACGATCCCGATGCGTGACCGTTTCCCGACCGCCGATCCGGGCTCGCCCCTCCGGCGCCCGCTCATCCGGCTCCCCTCATCCGACTCCCCCGCATCCGTCATCCGTCGGACCAGAGTTCCACACGAATCCGCCGCACCCCAATCCGGTGGAACGCCGCCGTCGGACGGCCCTCAACCGACGCCGGCCGCCGCCCGAATCAGGCCGACTCCGAATCCTTCCTTGACCTCGTCGCGGCACGGTCCCGCTGCCCGGGGCAGAGGTGCGGGACCCGAGACGGATGTCCAAGCCCGCCTCGGGTCCCTCACTCGTTCGCCAGTCCGGTGGCTATTGCCGCGCCATGTGCGCCCGCAGCTCGGCCTCCGGGTCAGCCTGGAGTTCACCGCTGACGTCCACGGTCACCTCCTGGATCGTGCCGGTGAACGTGAACGGGCTCGTGTACTCCGGCGTCACGGGCGAGCCGGGGTTGGCGCCGCAAGTCAGGATTCCCGGGTTCAGCGCGAACGGGACGGTGACGGGTGCCTCGGCCTCGGCGACGAGCGCGCCGTCCAGGTAGCGGAGGTCGGCGCCACGGCGCGCGGATCACCCAGGGGCGCGGATCACCCAGGCAGCATCCCCGGTAGCAGCGGCGAGAAGATCACCGAGAAGGCCAGCACGTTCAGGGCCACCGTGCCCCAGAACGCCTGCCGAAAGCTGGCCTTCTTCGTCTTATGCCGCAGCACCTGCTGCGCCATGATCGCGCCCGGCCAGCCGCCGGCGAACCCGAGCAACAGCAGGGTGTTCTCCGGCACCCGCCAGCGGGCGGCGACCGCGGCGGACTTGTCCACGGCGTAGACGACGAAGCAGGCGAGGCTGAGGGCGAGATAGTACGCGGCCACCCAGATCGAGACCGGCCGGTAGGCATCGACGACGAGGTAGATCGACACGAAGGCGACGATGGCGAGGTAGGCGATGGCTCCCGAACCGGTGCGGGTCGGCCTCCGTCGCCGCGTGCCGGTCTGCCTCGTGGGTCGGGCCGGTCTCCCGGGCCTGGGCTGCCTCCCTGGTTTGGTCTGTCTCATCGCTGTCTCATCGGTTGCGGCGGCTCAGTCGAGGAAGTCGCGCACGACGGTGTCGAGGGCGGCGACCGTGAGCGCGATCGAGCCGATGTCGATGCGTTCGTCGTTGCCGTGGAACAACTGCCGGAAGGTGCCGTAGTCCCAGTGCCGGCTGAGCAGCGCGAAACCGTAGGCGGGGATGCCGCGGCGGCGGTAGAACCTGGCGTCGGAGCCGCCGACGCTGAGCACCGGGAGCAGGTCGGCGTCGGGGTAGGCCCGGCGCACGGCCGTGCCGAGCGCGTGGAACAGCGGCGTGTCGACGGCTGAGCGGGTGGCGGCGGCGAAGCCGTCGCCCTCGATCGTGACGTCGTCGGCCAAGTCGCCGAGCGCCTCCCGCAGATAGGCGTCGACGTCGCCGGCCGCCAGGTCGGGCAGCACCCGGATGTCGAGGGTGATCGTGGCGAGCGCGGGGATGACGTTGTCCTTGACGCCGGCCCGCACGATGTTGGGCGAGATGGTGGTGTGGGTGGAGGCGTGCGCGAACCCGGCCAGGCTGCCCAACTCGTTCAGCGCGCCATCGATCCGGTGCGGGTCGAGCAGCCGCGCGGCCAGGCCGGATTCCAGTTCGAGGGCCTGCACGTATCGGCGCCAGTCGGCGGTAATCTGCACCGGGGCGCGGTAGCGGGCCAAACGCGTCACGGCATCCGCCGCGATCACGGCGGCGTTGCGCGCACCCCACGGGGCCGACCCGTGACCGGGAGTGCCGCGCACGGACAGGCGCCGCCCGGCAATGCCCTTCTCGCCGACGGCCGTGGAGATCAGAGGCCGCGGCCCGACCATGGCTCCACCGGATTCGGTGAGCACGGCGTCGGCGTCGATCAGGTCGAGCCGGTTCTCGGTGAGCCACTCCACACCGAAGTGGCTGCCGTCCTCCTCGTCGGCGACCGCGGCGAAGATCAGGTCGCCGCGCGGCCGAAACGGTCCGGTCGCGATGGCCCGGGTGACGACCGCGTAGGCGGCGGTCAGGTAGAGCATGTCAAGTGCGCCGCGCCCCCAGATCTCGCCGTCGACGATCTCGGCGCCGAACGGGTCGCGGGTCCAGCCGTCGCCGTCGACCGGCACCACATCGAGGTGGCCGACCAGGGCGAGGGTGGGCGCCGTGGGATCGGTGCCCCGGATGCGCGCGATCAGTGAGGCCCGCCCCGGATGCGGTTCGACGACCTCGAGGTCGAGGCCCGAGCCGGCGAAGAACCCCTCGAGCGTGCGCACGCTGCGGATCTCGCCGCCGGAATCGGGGGTGCCGTCGTTGACGCAGGCGTTGCGGATGAGGTCGCGCAGCAGGTCCACCGTCTGGCGGGTGAGGGCCTCATGGTCGCTCATGCGCGGGCCCGACGGAGATGGTGCGCGAGCGTCGATTGCATGGTGGCGGCCAGTCCTTTTGTAAAGTGCCTGAACTCTACCGGGTGAGATCGGCCGCGGCGGACGCCTGGGCGGCGGCCGCGCGCGAAATCGAGTAGCGGATGTGCACCCGGAGCGGTGAGCCGACGGGAATCTTCGGATGCTGGAACTCGGCCGTCGCGGTCATCCCGAGTCGTTCCATCACGGCTCGCGACGGTTCGTTGATGACCGCGGTGATCGCGTGCACCTGCTCGAGTTCGAGCCGCCCGAACGCGAAGTCGAGGGCAGCCCGGGCCGCTTCTGTGGCGTAGCCCTGCCCCCAGACGGAACGGGCCAGCCGCCAGCCGACCTCGATCCCGCCGGGACCGGGGATGAACGCGGGCAGGGGCGCAAGCCCGGTGAAACCGATGAAGTCCCCCGTCGACCGTTTCTCGAGCGCCCAGAGCCCGTAGCCGTGCGTGTCGAAGAGCCGGTCGGCCCGGGCGGCGAGAGCGTCGCTCTCAACCAGGGTCAGCAGTGTCGGAAAATACCGCATCACCTCCGCGTCCTCCCCCATCGCGGCAAACGGCGCCAGGTCAGCCTCGCGCCAACGGCGGAGCAGGAGGCGGATGGTGCGAATCTCGAGCGGCATCCGTCCAGACTAGTGACCAGGACCCGGCGACCGGTCAGGGGATCCAGTTGAATTCGTCCGGGTCGGGGCCGGTGCGTTCGTTGCGGTTCAGCGCCGTGATCGCGGCCAGGTCATCGGTGGTCAACTCGAAGTCGAACAGAGCGAAGTTCTCCTCGACCCGGCTGCGGGTGACGGACTTCGGGAACACGATGTCGCCGCGCTGCAGGTGCCAGCGCAGGGTGACCTGTGCCACCGAGCGGCCCAGGCGGGCGGCGATGGCGGTGATCACCGGGTCACCGAGCACCTTGCCCTGCGCGATGGGCGACCACGCCTCGGTCACGATGCCGTGCTGCGTGTTGAAGGCGCGGACGTCGTCCTGGGTGAGGTACGGGTGCACCTCGATCTGATTGACGGCCGGCACCGTGCCGGTCTCGTCGAGGAGACGCTGCAGGTGGTGCGGTTGGAAGTTGGAGACGCCGATGGTTTTGACCCACCCGGAGGCGTGCATGTGGCGGTAGCCCACCTCGAGGGCGGCGAGGGTCGACCTTCTGGTGTCGGCCGGCACGACCTGGTAGACACCGAACCCGAGCTGCGGGATCGTCTCGCCGTTTTTCAGCCCGACGCGGGGAATGGATGTCGTCGGTGCTGCGGTCATATCGTGAAGCTCCTTTGAGTCGACGAGGCGCACGCCGAAGACTGCGCGCCCCACTCTCACCCCAATGGCCCACGGCCGAACGAATTCCCGTTCGGGGCCGATCAACAGGCTCGCGAGCACTCCGCCGCCCGTTGTGGAGGCGCGTGGGGTCAGGCGGCGAGCCGGTCGACGACGCCCGCCTCGGCGAGCTGGGACTGCAGGCCGGCCAGTAGGAGGGGCAGCTGCTCGGCCGGGGAGTCCGGCGCCTCGGGGTGCCACTGTACGCCCGTGATCGGGGCAGACTCGTGCTCGACGGCCTCTATCAGTCCGTCGGGGGCGACCCCGGCCGGCAGCAGGCCGGTGCCGAGCCGGCCGACGCTCTGGTGGTGGGCGCTCTGCACCTGAATGCCGGCCTGGCCGAGGCTCTGGCGCAGAGCGCTGCCGGGCAGAAGGTGCACGGGGTGCTCTCGCAGGATCTGGTCGATGGGCACGTCGACGTTGCGGTGGATGCCGTCCTCGATGTGCTGCACGATGCTGCCGCCGAGGGCGACGTTGATGATCTGCAGCCCGCGGCAGATGCCCAGCAGCGGGGTGCCGCGGTCGAGGGCCCGCCGCACGAGGGCGATCTGGCCGGCGTCGGCCACCTCGAAGTGGTGGGTCTCCCCCGGATAACCGGTGCCCCCGCCATAGAACCGCGGGGTGATGTCTTCGCCACCCATGATCAGGATGGCGTCGCAGGCATCCGTCGCTGCCAGCAGCTCGGCCGGCGTGAGCTCGGCGGCCGCCAGCCGGGTGACCTGCCAGCCGCCCTGCGTGCCGGCGTCGGCCGCGGCGGCATTGAGCAGCTGCACCTTCGCGTGGTACTCGGGGCGGTCGGGGCGGTTCCGAGTGACCTCGACGACCGCGAGGCGCGGAGTCATGGCGAACGAACGGGTCATGGTCGGCCTCCGGAGGTCGGCGTGCGTGCACTGGGGGTGTGACCCAGTCTGGGCACAACCGTCCGGCCCCGCCAGCCGGCCGTAACAGTGAGCAACAGTGCCACCGTCGCGTCGGCGGTGGACGGGCCTGCGTCGCCGTTCTATGCTCGACCTGGGAACGCCGAAGTGTCGATGGTTGGTGTGAGGATGGGGTCCATGCGGTCACGGTGGTTGATTCCGGTCGCGGTTGCGGCGGTTCTGAGCTTTGCGTTGTCCAGCAGCGGACCCCCCACGGCGGCCCGGGCGGAGAGCCCGGTCGACTTCGGCGCCAGTCATATCGTCGACACCGTCGACGCCGTCACCGACCGCGCCGACGAGGTCACCGCCGCGTTCGACGAACTCTATTCCGCGACCGGGGCGGACCTCTACGTGGCCTACGTCGACAGTTTCACGGGCGTCGAAGACCGCGAGCAGTGGGCCGACCAGACGGCCGACAACAACGGCTTCGGCACCAACGACGTGTTGCTGGCCGTGGCGACGGATGACCGTCAGTACCAGCTCTCCGTGGCCGCCGACTTCGCCCTGACGGATGCCCAGCTCCGGGAGATCGAGACCGTCGCCATCGAGCCGGCTCTGCGCCGGAACGACTGGGCAGGCGCCGCGATCAATGCAGCCGACGGTTTCTCCGCGGCTCTGCGGGGCGAGCCGGTCGCGGCCGGCGAGGTCACCCCCGGAGACGAAAGCCCCGGCGGCGGCGGCGCCGGGCTCGTTGTCGTGTTCCTGGTCATCGCCGTCCTGGTGCTGCTGGCCGTTGGCGCGGTCGTCCTGCTCGCCCGCCGCGGGCGCAAGCGCCCCCTCCCGGCCGGGACGGAAGCGCCGACCGGCCTGCAGGCCCTGCCAACCCCCGAGCTCAAGCGGCGCGCCTCGAGTACCCTCGTGCAGACCGACGACGCGATCCGTTCCAGCGAGCAGGAGCTCGGCTTCGCGGTCGCCCAATACGGCACGGAGGTTACCACCGCCTTCCGGGCCGCGCTCGAAACAGCCAAGAAGCAGCTCAGCCAGGCCTTCACCCTGCAGCAGAAGCTGGACGACGCCGAGCCCGACTCCGAAGAGCAGGCACGTGCCTGGTATGCGGCGATCATCGACCTCTGCAGCCAGGCCAATCTCACCCTCGACGCGCAGGCCGACGACTTCGACGAACTGCGCCAGCTGGAGAAGAACGCGCCGGAGGTCGCCGCCGCCGTGTCCCAGGGTGCCGAAGCCGTGCGGGCGCGCCTCGCCGGCAGCGAGCAGGGCCTGGCGGCACTGGCCGCCCGATACACCGACGCGGCGCTCGGCACGGTCGCCGACAATCCCGCCGAGGCCCGCGAGCGCCTCACCTTCACGGACACCGCCCTGGCCCGGGCGGCCACCCGGCTGGGTGCCGGCGAGACGGCGGCCGCGGCCGTGGACATCCGTGCCGCCGAGGAATCGGTCGACCAGGCGCGGTTGCTCCTCGACGCCGTGGACCGCCTGGGCACCGACCTCGCCGCTGCGACCCGGCACCTGAAGGCCACGGTCGCCGAGTTGCAGACCGATCTGGTGACCGCGCGCGGCCTGCCGGCGTCGACCGAGGCCTCCGCCGGCCTGCCGGAGGTGATCGGGCAGACCGAACAGGCCCTGGCCCACGTGCGCGACCAATCCGCAGCCGGCCGGATCAACCCGCTCGAACTGACGGCGATTCTCGACGCCACCAACACCCAGTTGGATGCCGCGCTGCAGGGGGTGCGGAACGCCGAGGCACAGGCCCAGCGCGCCCGGGCCGCCCTGAACCAGAACCTGCTCGCCGCGCGCGGGCAGGTGTCGGCCGCGGAGGACTTCATCACCGCCCGCCGCGGTGCGGTGGGCGCGGAGGCGCGCACTCGGCTCGCCGAAGCCGGACGGGTTCTCGTGGAAGCGGAATCACTGGCCGCAACCGACCCGGATGCCGCCCTCGCCGCCTCGCAACGGGCCAACTCCCTGGCCGCGGCCGCCATCGCCCGCGCCCGGAACGACGTCGACGGGTTCGCCGGCCAGGTTCCGGGCGGCTACGCCCCCGGCTACCAAACCGGCGGCAGCGGCGGCAATGGCGTCATGGGAGCCGTGCTCGGCGGCATCCTGATCAACACGCTCCTCTCCGGCGGCGGCGGCGGTCGCGGCGGTGGCGGCATGTTCGGCGGCGGCGGCGGCCGGCGCGGCGGGGGTGGCGGCTTCAGCATGCCCGGCGGATTCGGCGGCGCGGGTTCTCGCTCGCGCCGTGGCGGGGGTGGGAGGTTCTGAGAACCGGACCTGTCGCATCCGTCGCAGCCGTCGGGGCCTCGCCCAGCACCCCACACGTCTTGACCAGCACAACCCGACACAATGGAGTCATCAGATGCTTCGCAACTCGAAAGGACACCGCACAATGACGAAACAGTCCATCTTTGGCCGTATCTCCCAGTTGGCGAAAGCGAACATCAACTCGCTTCTGGACTCCGCCGAAGACCCCAAGAAGATGCTCGACCAGATGGTGCGTGACTACACCAACAGCATCGCGGACGCGGAGAGCGCCATCGCCGAGACGATCGGAAACCTGCGCCTGCTCGAGGACGACTACCGGGAAGACGTCGAGGCCGCGACCGAGTGGGGCGGCAAGGCCCTGGCCGCGAGCCGCAAGGCCGACCAGCTGCGCGCCGCCGGCAACGCGGCCGACGCCGACCGTTTCGACAACCTCGCCAAGGTGGCCCTCGGCCGTCAGATGCAGTCCGAGAAGGAGGCGAAAATGGCCGAGCCTCAGATCGCCTCGCAGACGGCCGTCGTGGCCCAGCTCAAGGACGGCCTCAACAAGATGAAGGAGAAGCTGAACCAGCTCTCCGCCAAGCGCAGCGAGCTGATCGCCCGGTCGAAGACCGCCGAGGCGCAGACCAAGGTGATGGATGCCGTCAAGAGCATCGACCTGATGGACCCCACCAGCGAGGTCAGCCGCTTCGAAGACAAGATCCGCCGCGAGGAGGCCCGCGTCCGGGGGGCCGGCGAACTGGCCGCGTCCAGCCTGGACGCGCAGTTCGAGAGCCTCGAGGACCTTGGCGAACTCACCGAGGTCGACGCCCGCCTCGCCGCGCTCAAGACCGGCGGAACCAGCTCCATCACGCAGTAGCGCTCTCTCGCTACCAGCGCAATCGGGCGCCGACGGGAACATCCCGTCGGCGCCGCTCGTTGTTCCGGGTATGACAACTCTTGGAATCATCGGCGCCGGGAACATCGGCAGCCAGCTCGCACGACTCGGCGTGGCCAACGGATACGACGTGGTCGTGAGCAATTCGCGCGGCCCCGACACTCTCACTGACCTGATCGGTGAGCTCGGCCCGCGCTCCCGTGCCGCAACCCCCGCCGAGGCCGCCGTGGCCGGCGACCTCGTGGTCGTGACCATTCCGCTCAACCAGATCCACACCCTGCCCACGACGGAACTGGCCGGCAAGCTCGTGATCGATACGAACAACTACTACCCCCAGCGCGATGGCGACATCGCCGCGCTCGACGATGAAAGCACGACCACGGCCGAGCTGCTGCGGGAGCGCCTGCCCGAGTCGACGATCGTGAAGGCGTTCAACCACATCTACGCCGCCGACCTCACGGAGCACGGCCAGCCGGCCGGTTCCCCCAACCGTCGCGCCCTGGTCATCGCCAGCGACGACTCGCCCGCCGCCGCGACCGTGACCGCGCTGCTCGACAGCTTCGGCTACGACACCGTGAACGTCGGCGCGCTCAGCGAGGGCTGGCGCATCCAGCGTGACACCCCCGGTTACGGCCCGCGCCTGAATGCGGCCGAGCTGCTGGATGCGACGAGCGCCGCCATTCGCTACCGCGACCAGTAGGGCACCCGGAGAAATCGCCTCCGACCCCCACCAGAATCCCGCGCGCGGGGAGGTCTGGGAGCATACTGAAGTATGGCTCCCACCTTCGTTGTCGTTCCGCAGTGGCAGGGTTCGGTTTCTCCGCGCGCGATGCGCCTGAGTGACGGGGCGGAGGCGATCCGAGGTGATCTTCCCTCGACCGTCACCCACCAGGTGCCGGTGCCGGTCGAGGCCGGTGACGCCCTCGACTCCGGCATCGACCGCTTCTCCACGCTGGTGATGGTGCGCGAACGCCTCGCGACCGCGCTGCGCGGCGGGACCGGCCCGGTGCTCACGATCGGCGGCGACAACGGGGTGTCCCTGGCGGCCGTCGAGAATGCGTCGCGGCGGCATCCGGAAGACCTGGCCGTGGTCTGGCTCGACGCCCACCCCGCCCTGCACACGCCCGACACGTCCCCGTCCGGCGGTTTCACCGGAATGGTGCTGCGCGCCCTCATCGGCGAGGGTGCCGAGGGACTGACGCTCGACGCGGAGGTTCGCGTTCCGCTCGAGCGGGTCGTGCTCGGCGGCGCACGCGCCATCGACCCGGCGGAGGACGCCCTGATCCGGGAACGTGGAATCGTGAGCCTCCCGGTCGACGACCTCGACTCCCCCGAGGCGCTCGTCGACGCTTTGCGCGCTACCGGCGCCCGCACCTTCTACCTGCACCTCGATCTGGACGTGCTCGACCCGTCGGCTCTGGCCGGTCTGGCCGACCTGTACCCGTTCGGGCTGAGCGTGGAGACACTGAACAGGTTGATCACCGCGCTGCGCGCCGAATTCGAGCTGGCCGGCGCCACCATCGCCGGCTTCGCCCCGGCCTCGCCGGAGGCCGCTACCGACGACCTGCCGAGCATCCTGCGGATCATCGGCGCGCTCACCCGCTGAGCTGCACTGACCCGCTGAGCTCCGCTGAGCTCCGCTGACCGAAAGTGCTGGTCGGGGGCCAGCCCGGCGCGGCCGTAGCATGGGACCGACGCGTTAGAGGCCAAGGGAGGCATCCGTGAACGAGCAGAACTCCGTTTCCGATCCGTCGAGGATCATCACCGAGAGGCGCGGGCACGTGCTGCTGATCGGGTTCAACCGTCCGGAGAAGCGCAATGCCGCCGATCTGGCGCTGCTGCAGCAGCTGGCTCTGGCCTACGGTGAGCTCGACCGCGACCCCGAGCTGCGGGTCGGCCTCGTCTACGCGGTCGGCGACCACTTCACCGCCGGCCTCGACCTGGCCGACATCGGCCCCCGGCTCGGTCCCGACGGCCTCGACATGGTGCCGGAGGGCGGCATCAACCCGTGGCAGGTCGACGGGCGGAGCGTGTCGAAGCCCGTGGTGATGGCCGTGCAGGGCACCTGCCTCACCCTCGGCATCGAGCTGATGCTCGCCAGCGATATCTCCGTGGCGGCCGAGTCGACCCGGTTCGGCCAGATCGAGGTGGCGCGCGGTATCCTGCCGTTCGGCGGCGCTACCATCCGCTTCCCGCGCGCGGCCGGCTGGGGCAACGCCATGCGCTGGATGCTCACCGGCGACATGTTCGACGCCCGCGAGGCCCACCGCATCGGGCTCGTTCAGGAGGTTGTGCCGGACGGCACCCAGTTCGAGCACGCGCTGGAACTGGCCGAGCGCATCGCGGCCCAGGCCCCGCTCGCCGTGCAGGCCACGCTCGCCAACGCCCGCACCGCCGCGCGGGAGGGTGCCGCGGCCGCCGAGGCCGGGCTCCAGCCGACCCTGGCCCGCCTGGCCGTGACCGAAGATTCCCGGATCGGCATGGAGGCCTTCATCAGCCGCCGGCCGGCGACGTTCGTCGGGCGTTAGGCTGTCCGCACCAATGATTCACGCCACTGATCTGTGTCACTGACCTGCGCCACTGACCTGCGCGCCCGATCTGTGTCACCAATCTGCGCCACTGACCTCAGGAGAGACGGATGCCCGCCACCAGCACCACCCCCACCGAACCCGGCGCGATGAGCTTCGACGTCATCGTGATCGGCGCCGGCGCTGTGGGAGAGAACGTCGCCGACCGCACGACGCAGGCAGGCCTGCGCACCGTGATCATCGAGGCCGAGCTGGTCGGCGGCGAGTGCTCTTACTGGGCGTGCATGCCGTCGAAGGCGCTGCTGCGCAGCGGGGCGGTTCTGGCCGCCGCCCGGCGCGTGGGTGGGGCGTCCGAGGCCGTGACCGGCGACCTGGATGTCGCGGCCGTTCTGCGGCGCCGCGACTCCTTCACGAGCAATTGGTCCGACGAGGGCCAGGTGCGCTGGCTGGAGAAGGCCGGGATCGAGCTCGTGCGCGGTCACGCCCGCCTGACCGGCGTGCGGCAGGTGACCGTGACCGCCGACGACGGCACCACGACCGTGCTGACCGCCGCGCACGCCGTGGTCGTCAGCACCGGGTCGGCCGCGCTGCTGCCCGACATCGCCGGTCTGGCATCCGTGTCGCCGTGGACGAGCCGCGAGGCCACCAGCGCCCCCGGAATCCCGGACAGCCTGGCGATCATCGGCGGCGGCGTGGTCGCGGCCGAGATGGCCACCGCCTTCGCCGGGCTCGGCACCGCGGTCACGATGATCGTGCGAAGCGGTTTGCTCGGCGGTCAGGAGCCGTTCGCCGGCGAACTCGTGCTCGCTGCCCTCGGGGAAGCAGGCGTCACAGTGCTGTCCGGGGTGTCGACCACCGAGGCAACCCGCAACGCCGACGGCGACGTGACGCTCACCCTGTCCAACGGCACCCGGGTCACCGCGACCGAGGTGCTCGTGGCTACCGGCCGGGTGCCCCGCACCGAAGATGTCGGGCTCGAAACGGTGGGCCTCGAACCGGGTGACTGGCTCGAGGTCGACGACACCCTGCTCGTGCAGGGAGCCGCGCCGGAACTGGCCGGAGCCTGGCTGTACGCCACCGGCGACGTCAACCACCGGGCCCTCCTCACCCACCAGGGCAAGTACCAGGCCCGCGCGGCCGGCGACGTGATCGCGGCACGGGCCGCCGACGCGCCCGTCGACGACGCGCCGTGGGGAACCCACGTGGCCACGGCCGACCATGCCGCCGTACCGCAGGTCACCTTCACCGACCCTGAGGTCGCGTCGGTCGGACTGACCCAGGCTGCTGCCGAGAAGGCGGGGTTTCGCATTCGGGTGCTGGACTACAACCTGGGCGGGGTGGCCGGGGCATCCGTGCACGCCGACGGCTACACCGGGGCGGCGCGCGTCATCGTGGACCTCGACCGTGAGGTTCTGATCGGTGCCACCTTCGTGGGGCCGGATGTCGCGGAGCTGTTGCACTCGGCGACCATCGCCGTGGTCGGCGAGGTGCCGATCCGCCGGCTGTGGCACGCGGTGCCCAGCTACCCCACCCTGAGCGAGGTCTGGCTGCGCCTGCTCGAGGCGTACGGCCGGCCGTAGCCGAATCCCTGCCGCTGCCGCTGCCGCTGCCGCTGCCGGCGCCGCTGCCGGCGCCGCTGCCGCTGCCGGCGCCGGCGCCGTCACCATCGCCGTCACCATCGTCGGCGAAAGTGGTTCCGCCCCGCCCCTGCCCTGCCCACCCTTGCCCACCCCTGCCCACCCCTGCCCACCCCTGCCTGCCCTGCCCACCCTTGCCCGCCCCTGCCCACCCCTGCCCGCCCCTAACCTGCCGCGAGTGCGGGTGAATTGTCGTTCTGCGGTGCCGAAACCGGCGTTTCACCCGCACTCGCGAACCGAGTCGAGGCCGAGGCCCGAGGCCCGTCGCCCGTCGCCCAGGTCTCCGCGACGGCGGTCGGGCCGGTCGAGGACAGAGACCGGGGTTGCCCTAGTTGTAACTCCCAAGGAGGTTGTGAACGGCGTGGCTTGAGTTAAATGGGCGAGGACCTCCGGTATCGAAGTGGGTAACCACACTCACTCGATTTCCAGGAGGCCCT
>NZ_SOGQ01000013.1 GCF_004403465.1 Cryobacterium sinapicolor
GCCGATGCGGGCACGGGGGTCTCCGAGCTGGTGCCGGTGGCCGCAGCCACGAGTTCGGTCTCGGCGGCCTGTACCGAGTCGAGGTCGGTGCATCGCAGTGTCGGCGTCAGTGCGGTCAGGATCGCGTCGGCGGTGTCGATGCCAATCGCACCTGTGGCCAGACTGATCGCGGTTGCCGGGAAGAGGGGTGGTAGTGGTTCGCCTGTCAGGGAGCGGCCGGTGCGGAGCTGCCTGCCCAGCCGCATCCGTCGCTGCGCGGTCGGCCCCGACACCAGGGTGACCCGCTCCAAGAGCTCCCCGGGCGTGCGGCAGCCGCGCCTCGCGGAGAGCCGGCCGGTGCCGAGCTCGGGCCGGGACCGGTTCGCGACCTCCGCCGCCGTAGCCACCCGCAACGCGTCGACCCGCCGGCCAAGGACCTCGACCGCGGTCGTCACCTGCAGCAAGCCATCGTCATCGAAGCCGCCCACCACCGAACACCGCAGCGCCCCCGCGAGCCCCGTCGCGAGAGCCTGCAGCTCAGCGACCGCCCACGCCGCCGCAGACGAGCCGGGCGCGGCATCCGCTGCGGGGTGTTCCAGGAGGTTGGTCACAAGATGAGTCTAGCTCAAATAGAACAAACTATCTACACTGCACAGCTACTTGCGTCAGTTTTCTCGAACAAAAAAATGAGTGACACTCGCCCAGCGGGACCTGCCGACAGCGCGGCGCTCATCCGCCACACACTGTCACACATCGGGCAACGAGGTCCGGTGCCGAACCAATTCGACGGAGATTCTGCAAAGACTGGACGTATATGGCCGAATCTAGGCCGCCACGGGCAAAATCTCCGTCGAATTCGTTCGGGCGGGCGGGCGTTCGGGAGGGCGGGCGGGCGTTCGGGAGGGCGGGCGGGCGTTCGAAGGGCGGGCGGGCGCGACGTGCCTACGGTCGCTCCAATTCGTGGGCCAGCGCCTCGAGTTCGGCACCGCCGGCCATCAGCGCGGTCATCTCTTCGATCGTGATCTCACTCTTGGCGAAGTCGCCCATGCTCGTGCCACGCTGAAGCAGCAGGAACCGGTCGCCGACGGGGTAGGCGTGGTGCGGATTGTGCGTGATGAAGACCACCCCGAGCCCCCGGTCCCTGGCCCGGGCGATATAGGAAAGCACAACCCCTGCCTGTTTGACGCCGAGCGCCGACGTGGGCTCGTCGAGGATGACGACCTTCGCCCCGAAATACACGGCTCGCGCGATGGCGACGGATTGCCGTTCGCCGCCGGAGAGCGTTCCGATCGGCCGGTCCACGTCGCGCAGGTCGATGCCCATCCGGCCCAGCTCGTGTTTCGTGGTGGCCCGCATGCTGGCCACATCGAGTCTCCGCAGAGGGCCTCGACCTCGGGTCACCTCGGAACCGAGGAAGAAATTGCGCCACACCGGCATCAGCGGCACCACGGCCAGGTCCTGGTAGACGGCGGCGATGCCGAGGTCGAGCGCCTCCCGCGGATGTGCAAACCGGCGCTCAACCCCGAAGGCGAGGAGGGTACCCTCCGAATGCTGGTGGGTTCCGGAGAGGATTTTGATGAACGTCGATTTGCCTGCACCGTTGTCGCCCAGCACGCAGAGCACTTCCCCGGCGCCGACGGATGCCGACACGCCCGCCAACGCCCGCACCGATCCATAGGTCTTGCCGACACCCTGCACCTCGAGGAGGGGCTCCGGACGGATCGCCGCCGGGAGGATGGGCTCCGGCCGGATCGACCCCGGCGTCATGCGCGCACCCCGGACTGGCGGCGAACGAGGAGGTTGACCAAAACGGCGAGCAGCAGCATCCCGCCGAGGAAAGCCTTGAGCCAGTTGTTGTCCCACTGGGCGAACACAATGCCCTGCAGGGTCATCCCATAGATCAGGGCGCCGAGGGCGGCTCCGATCGCCGATCCGTAGCCGCCGGTGAGCAGGCATCCGCCCACGACTGCACAGATGATGTAGATGAATTCCTGGCCGACCCCGGTCGTGGCCTGCACCGTGGACACGTCGAAGAGCTGCAGCATACCCACGAGCCAGCCGGCACCGGCCGTCGTCATGAACAGCCCGAGCTTCACCTTGAACACGGGCACGCCGACCTGCCGGGAGCTCGTGACCTGGCCGCCGACGGCGAAGATCCAGTTGCCGGGCCGAGTGCGCAGCAGAACCCAGGTGGCCAGAGCGGTCAGCGCTATCCACCAGACGATCGAGATCTTGACGTCCATGCCCAGCAGGGGGAACGAGGAGCCGAAGAAGACCTTGACCTGGTCGAACCCGGATACCGCGCCCATGCCCTGGATGGCGACACTGCCCGTGATGAGCTTGGTCAGGGCCAGGTTGCAGCCCTGCAGGATGAAGAAGGTCGCCAGGGTCACGATGAAACTGGGCAGTCCCGTCTTCATGACAACCCAGGCGTTTCCGGCACCGATCGAGAGCGCCACCGCGAGGGCCAGCACGAGCGCGAGCCAGATATTCAGGCCCCACTGGGTGGTGACCACGCCGACGATGAGCCCCGTCGTGCCCGTCATCGCCCCGGCCGAGAGGTCGAACTCCCCGCCGATCATCAACAGGGCGACGGCCACGGCCATGATGCCGAACAGGGAAGCTGAGTAGAGCCAGGTGGAGATGCCCGCGGGCGTCAGGAACGCCTGCGTGGACACCGAGAAGAACAGGAAGATGGCCAAGGCTGCGACGAGCGCGCCGATCTCAGGTCGGCGCACCAGGGTGAGCAGCGGATGCGCCCGCTTCTTCCGTTCATCGATCCCCGCGCCCACAGCGACGGTCATCTCGTGCCGTTCTCCGCGAACTTCGCGACCTGGGCCGCGTTCTCCTTCGTCACGAAGCCCGGCCCGGAATAGACCGGCAGTCCGCCGCCGACGACGTCGCCGTTGCGTTTCTGCAGGGTGAGGAAGGTCACGGGCAGGTATCCCTGGGAATAGGGCTGCTGGTCGACCGCGAACAGCATCTTGCCGCCCTGGATGAGCCGGGTGACGTCGGCGGACACGTCGAACGTGGCCAGCGCTGCCGGACTCTTCGCCTCGTCGATGGCCTGGCTCGCGGCCACGGCCACCCCGGTCTGCAGGGTGAGAACGGCATCGATGGACGGGTCGGCAAGGAGTTTGCTCTTGATGGTGTTCTGGGCATCCGCGAGGTTGGCGACGTCGACCTGAACGTTGCTGACGGTCGCGCCGACCGTGTCGGCGGTACCCTTGCACCGCTCCTCGAGTCCGGAGTTGCCGGCCTCGTGGATGATGCAGATGACATTGGTCACGTTCGCGGCGGCCAGCTGTTCGCCGGCCCCCTGGCCCGCGATGAACTCACTCTGACCGACGTGCGTCTGCGCGCCGAACTCGAGGGACTTCTCCAGGCCCGAGTTGATAGTGATCACCGGGATGCCGGCGGCAACAGCTTTCTCGACGGCGCTCTTGACGCCGTCCGGGTTGGCCATAGAGACGATGAGACCGTCGGGCTGGGCAGCGATGGCCGCCTCGATCAGCTGGCTCTGCTTGACCGGGTCGCCATCGCCCTGGTAGGTGACCGTGGCACCGAGGTCGGTGCCCGCCTGCTCGGCGCCGCTCTTGACGACGTCCCAGAAGGAGTCACCCGCGGTGCCGTGGGTGACCACGGCGATCGTCACCTTCTCCCCCGCCGCCGCGGTGTCGGCACCCGATTCCGTGGCCGTGCACCCTGACAGTGCCAGGGACGCGACCCCGAAAACGGCCAGCAGGCTGATCTTGAGCTTCATGTCTGTTCGCTTTCCGACTGTCGTACGAAGGCCTGACCCGGCGGGTGTCCGCCGGTGACCTGGTGCATTTCGAACTTACTGGACGATAAAAGCCAAAAAAGCCCCCGGAACCATGTGGTCCCGAGGGCTGATAGTTGCGGGGGCAGGATTTGAACCTACGACCTCTGGGTTATGAGCCCAGCGAGCTACCGAACTGCTCCACCCCGCGTTGCAAGAACAAACTTACCACAGCCTCGGACCAGGTGGATCCCCTACTGAATCGAGGTCCGCGGTACTCCCGGTTCCCTCGGACGCTTCCTGACGAAGGGTGGCTACGATGTCGGACAAACCAGAAGCCGCTTCCGATCGTCGGACGGAGTGATCCGTGGACTGCTGGCCAACAGCCTGGAGACGGCAGCCCTGGGCGACATCGGGTTCTTCGAGGTCGGAGCCGCCGCGGCCCTCGAAGTCCGTTGGACAGGTCGCCCGCGATCACCGCCCGGCCATAAACGGAAATCTCCCTACAGCCACTCCTTCCGTTCAATTTGGATCTGGGGTTTTATCATCAGTGCCCGCACCTTCCCCCAGTACCCAGCGAGGTATTCCGTATGCGCCGAAACCCGATTGTTGCCGGTCTTGTCGCTGTGACGCTCGCTGGCCCACTCCTGTTTACCGGCTATACCGGCCCATCCACCTGACCTCGCAGTCCGGTCATGATTCCGTCGGCGCCCCAGCCGGCGAGCACTCAGAGTTGCATGTCAAGACGGCTCTGGCTCCAGCCGGACCCTCGGCCACTCCGCTGCCGCGAACAGGGTGGACCGTGTCTCAAATGGGCGAATCGGCCGTTTCGAGATCCATGCCAGCTCGGATGGCGCGAACCGGGGAGCCGCAGTCGCAACGGGAACCTGGGCCGACAACTCGTTGGAAAAGACGTCGGGATTCACCCTGGTGGCGACACGTCTCGTGCGACTGACCGCGATCACGGAAGCAGGAAACCGCGGCCCCTGGACCGGCGCCGCCGAGCTCAACCTCGTCGCGGAAACAGGCACCCCCCAGCCGCCACCACCCGCACCAGCGCCCGCCGCGCTCACCCGGACCGGCTGGACAGTAGCGGCCAGCGACCAGGAGACGACCCGCGAAGACGGCAGCGCCGCGAACGTGCTCGACGGCAGCCTCACCATGATCTGGCATTCCCAGTACTCCCCCACCTTGGTCCCGTTGCCGCACAGCATAATTCTTGACATGCGGGCGACCAACGAGGTCTCCGGTTTCACCTACGCCCCAAGGTCCGGCACGTCCCGGAACGGCACCATCGGCCAGTACGCCATCGCCGTGAGCTCCGGTGGCACGACCTGGAGCGCACCGCTCGCCAGTGGAACCTGGGCTGACACCAGCCAGGCGAAGGCCGTCACGTTCCCGGCTGTCCAGGCGCGATACATTCGCCTGATCGCGACGACCGAGGCCGGCAACCGCGGACAGTGGACCTCAATGGCGGAACTGAACGTGATCGGTCGATCCCTCTCAGCGCCGCCGCCCGCTCCGACCCCACGGGGTCGAAGGGAACCTGGGGTGCGACGATCGGTTTCCCGCTGGTTCCCGCGGTGGCGGCCCTTCTGCCCGGCAACAAACTGCTGACCTGGTCCTCGTATTCCACTACGACCTTCGGCGGGGCCAACGGCAGGACCGCGATTCCGTCTGATCCGGGTGTCGTGGTCCCCGGTTACTGTCGTTTATTCGCTATGGACGCCAACGGGGTGCCGAGCGTCGCCAAGACGATCCAGATCGGGTAGCCGAATTGGGTTCTTCCCGTCGTGCCGAAGGTCTCAACGACGACCGAAAAAGAGAAAGGACCGGTGCAGCATTTCTGCTGAGCCGGTCCATCTTCTTGCTTTGGTTGCGGGGGCAGGATTTGAACCTACGACCTCTGGGTTATGAGCCCAGCGAGCTACCGAACTGCTCCACCCCGCGTTGCAAGCACAAATTTACCACAGCCCCCGGGGCGGTCCGACCACACACCGCCCCGACCGGGCCGCGATATGCAAAACGCGGGTGCTGCGCCGCTCCGCGGGAGGCGTGCCTCCGTCGGAGCGGCGCAGCACCCGCGCAGCGGATGAAGCGGCGCGCGTGCGCTACTGGTCGAGCAGCACCAGCAACTCGGCGACCGCATCGTTCAGCTTCTTATCGGCTGCTCCGTAGGCGGTGAAGTCTCCGGTCGTCAGCGCGGCCTGCTTCTCGGTCACAGCCAACTTGGCCTCCGCGAGGAGTGACTGAATCCGGGCATCCGTCGCCGGGNCGGTCACAGCCAACTTGGCCTCCGCGAGGAGTGACTGAATCCGGGCATCCGTCGCCGGGTCACCGGTCGAGCTCGACGGGGTGGTGTCGCCCTCGGCCGGGGTCTCCCCCTCCACGGGCGTTTCGGTCGGCGGCACATCGGTGTCGCCGGCGCTGGCACCGGAGTCGCCGCCGAAGAGCACGTCTAGGGCCTTGTCCAGCGTGTCCTCGAATGCGATCTGGTCTCCGAAGGCGACGAGCACCTTCTGCAGCAGCGGGTAGCTGGTCTCACCCGTCGACTGCACGTAGACCGGCTGCACGTAGAGCAGACCGCCACCGACAGGCACGGTGAGCAAGTTGCCGTTGAGGACCTTGGACTGGCCCTGCTTCAGCAGGTTCAACTGCTGCGAAACGGTCGGGTCGGCGTTGAACTTGGCCTGCACCTGGCCGGGGCCGGGCACCGTCACATCCTTCGGCAGGTTGAGCAGGCGCAGCTTGCCGTAGCCTTCCGACCGCTTCCCGTCGGTCGAACCGGCATCCGCGTCTACCGCCAGGTAGCCGGTCAGCACGTTTCGGCTGGTCGCGCCGCTCGCATCCGGAATGAAGGTCGAGTAGAGCGAGAAGGCCGGCTTCTCCTGGCCCGGGACCTGCATGGTCAGGTAGTACGGCGGCTGCAGGGTCGTGTTCGTCGACGGCGACACCGGGTCGTTCGGCGTGGTCCAGGCGTCGTCGACCGAGTAGAAGGAACCCGGGTCGGTGACATGGTACTTGCCCAGAACCCTGCGCTGCACCTTGAACATGTCGGCCGGGTAGCGCACGTGGCTCATCAGGTCGCCACTCATCTCGGTCATCGGCTTGAGCGTTGACGGGAAGATCTTCTGCCAAGTCTTGAGCAGCGGATCCTCTTCGTCCCAGGCGTAGAGGGTGACTTCGCCGTCATAGGCGTCGACCGTAGCCTTGACCGAGTTGCGCATGTAGTTGATGTTGTCGAGTGCGAACGGCTGCGGGGGCGTTTCCGTGTCGGCGATCGCGTCGCTCAGCCCCACTGAGGTGGAGTACGGGTAGGTGGCCGAGGTGGTGTACCCGTCCACGATCCACTTGACCTTGCCATCGACGATCGACGGGTAGGCGTCCGAGTCGAGGGTGAGGTACGGGGCAACCTTCTGCACCCGGGTGACCGGGTCGCGATCGTACAGGATCTGCGACTTCTCGTTGACGGCGTTGGCCAGGAAGATCTGCTCCGACTGGAACTTGAGCGCGTAGATCAACTTGTTGAACGCGTTGTCGAGCTTAGGCCCGCCGTCGCCGGTGAAGGTCGTGTAAGTCTGCTGCGCGCCATCCGTTCCCGACGGGTAGTCGAGCTCGACCGGCTTGCTGCCCTCGGGCGCACCCACGATGGAGTACGGCGCGCTGGTCTCGCCGAAGTAGATCCGCGGCTCGTAGTCGGGCAGCGACCCGGTGCTCGGGATGCCCGACTCGAGGAACACGGGCTGGCCGGCGGCCGAGCGCTGGTTGCCGTAGGCCGCCACGACGCCGTACCCGTGGGTGTAGACCACGGTCGAGTTGACCCAGGTGTTACCGGCGTTCAGGCCGGACAGCTGCAGGTCGCGCACGGTGACCACGGTGTCCTGGGACTTTCCGTCGATCGTGTATCGGTCGACGTCGAGGTTCTGCGGGAACTGGTAGTACTGCTTGAACTGCTCGAGCTGGGAGAAGGCGTCACTGACCAGGGCAGGGTCGAGGATGCGGATGTTCGCGGTGGTCTCCGCGTCGGCGCGCAGGGCGCCGGGCTCGGCCGTCGTGCTCGCGTTGTAAGGAATCTCTTCCACGTCAGCCACGTCGTAGGCGTCGCGGGTGAGGTCGATGTTGCGTTGAATATAGGGTTCCTCGAGCGTCTTGGCGCTCGGGACCACCTGGAACCGCTGCACGACCCACGGGTACAGCGAGCCGAGCAGGAGGCTGCTCACGATCAGCAGCGCGGTGCCCACGATGGGCAGACGCCAACGGCCGATGACGGCCGTGAGGAGGAAGAGGATGGCGACGAGGGCAGCGATACCGGCCAGGATGGCCCGGCCCGGGATCGTGGCGTTCACGTCGGTGTAGCCGGCGCCGGTGATCAGGTCGTTGGTGTTGGTCAGGGTGGAGTACTGGTCGAGCCAGATGCTCACAGCCTGGAGCATCAGGTAGAGCGCGGCCGTCACGGCGATCTGGATGCGGGCGGCCTTGGAGACGATGACCTCGCGCCCGCTCACCCGGATCGAACCGTACAGGTAGCTCGTGGCCGCGGCGACCAGAGCCGAGATGAGCACGACGGCCGATGCGAAGCCGAGCACGGAGTGGAAGAAGGGGAGATCGAACAGGTAGAACGAGACGTCCAGCTTGAACTGGGGGTCGACTCGGCCGGTATCCGTGCGGTTGAGCCACATCAGGACGACCTGCCAGCGCGTCGCCGCGGCGACGCCGGCGAACAGGCCGAGCAGCGCGGGGATGCCGTACATGGCGAGGCGGCGCAGCGGCTCGATGACCTGCTGGTAGCGGTCGAGCTGCGAATTGAGCTTTGCGTAGACCGGCCGCGACCGGTAGGCGATCTGGATGCTCACCCAGACCGGGACCGCCATGGCGACGAATCCGATCAGGAAGAGTGTGGCACCGGCGAACCACTGCGTGGTCAGCACGCTGAGGAAGCCGAGCTGGTCGAACCAGAGCACGTCGGCATAGAGTCCCGCGAATACGAAGAAGATGATCACCAACCCCGCGATGATCGCTGCCGTAATGGCAAGGGGAGCACGGCTGCGCTGTGGCGCGGGCGCGCTACGGGGTTGTTGTGACGTCACGAATTGGCCTCTTGATCTCGAAATCGGCGGTCAAGCTTCATTCTAGACAACCGTCCCGAACGAATGCCGCACGTTCGCTGGGGAGTGGCTCGGGGTTATCCGAGTGGGCACTGCTCCAGGGCGTCGGTGTCCGAACCGATGCGGACGGCGTCGAGCGCGGCCAGTGCGTCGTCGAGGGTTTCGACGGAGAAGACCGTCATCCCGTCCGGCACATGCCCGGTGACCTCGTCGCAGTTGTCTGCGGGCGCGAGGAACCAGTCGACGTCATTCTGATCGGCACCGATCAGCTTCTGCCGGATGCCGCCGATCGGTCCCACCTCGCCAGCCTGGTTGATCGTGCCGGTGCCCGCGACATCCTCACCGCCCTGAATGAACCCAGGGGTGAGCGTGTCGATGATGCCGAGCGCGAACATCATGCCCGCACTGGGCCCGCCGACAGAATCGAGCTCGATCGTGACCTCGAAGGGGAAGTCGTAGTCGCTCGTCACGTTGATTCCCACCACGACGGCCTCACCTGCCTCGACCGGGGTTACCTCGACGGTCTCTCCGGCGCCGTCCCGGATGATTCCGATGGATGCGGCGTCGTCGACCCCGTTCCGCGTCAACGCCTCGCGCAGGGCCGTGATGTCGGCGACCTCTTGGCCGTTCACCGAGACCACCTGGTCGCCGGCGGCGATGGCTCCCTCGGCGGGCGAGTCGTCGGGCAGGGAGACGACCGAGAGGATCGTCGGGTAGTCATAGCCAAGACTGGTCAGAGCGGCGGCGATGGCATCCTGCTGCGAATTCACCATCTGCGCCTGGGTCTGCTCCTCGCGCTGCTTCGTGCTCACGTCGGGCGGGAACGCCGACTCGAGCGGGATCACAGCCTGGTTCGGGTCGAGCCAGGCGGCGGCGACGCTGAGCCAGCTCGGCCGGTTGTCGGGATTGCCCACGAGCGAGACGGTCAGCAGGTCGAGGCTGCCCTCGGTCGGGTAGACGGGTTCGCCCGACACGGAGATGAGCTGCACTCGCTCGCCGTCCTGTTCGGCCGTGCCGATGGTGTTGTAGACCGGGCCCGGCTTCTCGATCACATACGGCGACGGCGTCACGGCGAGGATGAGGCCGATGACCATGGCGATCCCGAGCACCACCCAGCCTGCCCCGACGGCGCGAGTGGATCGGCCGGACGGCGGTACTGGGTGATCGGTGAAGAGGGCCACCGGTCTCCTTCCAGGGATTGTGCCGGCTGTTCGCGGCAGGCGGACACCGGTTTACCAGCGTAGGTCATTTCCCAGTTCGCTCCGGGGATCTCGGGCTAGCGTAGGAGAACGCGACTGAGAGGTGCCTGAAGTGGCCGACGACGACTCCCGACCCGACGAGGGTCACAATCCCGAAGATGAGTTTCGGGACATGCTGCGCGACATCCTGAGTGGGAAGTCGTCCATCGACCCGAGCCAGCTGGCCGGGGCGGCGGGCCTCCCGAGCGACCCCGCGAGCATCTCCGCGCTGATGAACCAGTTGCAGGGAGCCCTGCGCGGCAGCGGCGACGGCTCCATCAATTGGGATGCCGCTCTCAGCCAGGGCCAGGAACGTGCGGCCCAGGGTCAGCTCGATGTGACCCCGGCCGAACGTGCCGCCCTCGACCAGGCGTTCCACATCGCCTCCCTCTGGCTGGACGAAGTGATCTCGGTCGCGGAGCTCACTACTCCGCCGCGCCTGATGACCCGCAAGGAATGGGTCACCGCGACCATGCCGCTCTGGACCCAGCTCGCCGAGCCCGTGGCGACCAGCATCTCCGATTCCCTGACCCGGGTACTTACCGACCAGGCCCCTGAGGAGCTCAAGGGCATGATGGCCGGTGCCGGCCAGGTGATGCGCAGCATCGGCGGCACCCTGTTCGCCATGCAGCTCGGCCAAGTCGTGGGCCAGCTGTCCAGCGAGGTCGTCTCCGGCGGCGACGTCGGCATCCCTCTGCTCAGCGACCAGCAGGCCGCCCTGCTCCCTCAGAACGTGGCCGCGTTCGGCGAGGGTCTCGACGTGCCCGCCGACCAGGTGCAGATCTACCTCGCCGTGCGCGAGATCGCCCACGCTCGCCTGTTCCGCCACTCCCGGTGGCTGCGCCTGCACCTGATCAGTTCGATCACGGACTTCGCCCGTGGCATCCACATCGACTCCAGCCGCCTCGAGCAGCTCGCGGACGGCTTCGACCCGGCGAATCCGGAGGAACTGCGTGCGGCCATGGTCGACGGCTCACTGATCCCGCCGAAGAGCGAGGCCCAGCTGGCCGCGCTCTCCCGACTCGAGACGATGCTGGCCCTGATCGAGGGCTGGGTCGATGTCGTCACGCTCGAGGCCACGAGTCGGCTGCCCCGAGCGGACGCGATCGCCGAGACGGTGAAGCGGCGCCGGGCATCCGGTGGCCCTGCCGAGTCGGCGTTCGCCACCCTGGTCGGGCTCGAACTGCGGCCCCGGCGGCTGCGCGAGGCCGCCGCCCTGTGGCAGGCCGTGGCGGATGCCGTCGGCAACGAGAAGCGCGACGAACTGTGGGCACACCCGGACCTTCTGCCCTCGTCAGCGGACCTCGACGACCCGCAGGCCCTCGTGGCCCGCCTGACCAGCTCGGCGGCCGGGGCCGAGCCGGTGCTGGACGAGGTGGACCAGGCCCTGGAAGATCTGCTCCGCGACGACGACACGGAGCGGCCGCACGAGGTCTAGCTCACGATCGCATCGGGTAGGCAGTCGGGCCCTAACGAATTCGACGGAGATTTTCCGGTTGTGAGGCCGGAAAAGCACTTTTTCGGCCGTGTCGGCCATAATCTCCGTCGAATTCGTTAGATCAGGCCCTTCGTGTGCCAGATCGTCTTCGTCTCGGTGAACGCCAGGATGCGGGCCAAAGAGGGGCTCGCGGCATCCGGACCGTTCTCGGGCTGCAGCACCCGGGTGAGCGTCTCGGCCGCGTCGATCTCAAGGTGGATCCAGTCCAGGTCGCCGGCGCCGACCAGGTCGAGGGCGTTGACGTCGGCGTGACTGGCCAGCCACGGTGCCATCTCGGCCGGCGATCCGGTGAGGATGTTGACCACGCCTCCAGGAACGTCGCTGGTGGCAAGCACTTCGCCCAGGCTGATCGCCGAGAGCGGCATGGCCTCGTTCGCGACGACGACCACGGTGTTGCCGGGCACCAACGCGGGGGCGATCGCGCTGACCAGACCGAGCAGGGATCCCCCGGTCTGCGGCGCGATGATCGCGACGACACCGGTGGGCTCCGGCACCGAGAGGTTGAAGTACGGCCCCGACACCGGGTTGGCGTTGCCGGCCACCTGCAGGTACTTGTCGGCCCAGCCGGCGTACCAGACCCAGCGATCGATCGACTCGTCGACCTGGGCGGACGCGGCGGCGGGCGTCACGCCCTCCGACTGCACGATTTCGGCCACGAACTGCGCCCGGCGCCCCTCGAGCAGCTCCGCGATGCGGTAGAGCACCTGGCCGCGGTTGTAGGCCGTGGCGCCGGCCCAGCCGCCGAGGGCCGAGCGGGCTGCGACGACGGCGTCACGAGCATCCTTACGGCTGGCCTTGGCGGCGTTGGCGAGGAATTCCCCGTCGTGGGAGCGGATCTCGTAGACCCGGCCCGACTCGCTCCGCGGGAACTTGCCGCCGAGGTAGAGCTTGTAGGTCTTGGGAACGGCGAGGCGGGTCACTTGGCTGCCTTCTTTCTTGAAACGGGGGTCTTCTCAGCCGGCGAAGCGACAGCCGGTGCGACGGATGCCGCGGGCGCGGCCGTCACGGTGCGCGCGGCCGCTCGGCCGGCGGCGGGCTTGAGGTACGCGGCGAGGCCGTGGCGGCCGCCCTCGCGGCCGTAGCCGGACTCCTTGTACCCGCCGAAGGGGCTGGCCGGGTCGAAACGGTTGAACGTGTTCGCCCAGATCACGCCGGCGCGCAGCTTGTCGGCGACGGCCAGCATCCGGCTGCCCTTCTCGGTCCAGATGCCGGCGGATAGGCCGTAGGGGGTGTTGTTGGCCTTGGCGACGGCCTCGGCCGGGGTGCGGAAGGTGAGCACGGAGAGCACCGGACCGAAGACCTCGTCGCGGGCGATGCGGTGACTGGTGGAGACATTGGTGAAGATGGTCGGCTTGAACCAGAAGCCGGTCTCGGGCAGCACACAGTCCGGACTCCAGCGCTCGGCGCCTTCCTGCTCGCCGATGTCGGTGAGTTCCCGGATGCGCGCCAGCTGCTCCGCGCTGTTGATGGCGCCGATGTCGGTGTTCTTGTCCATCGGGTCCCCGAGGCGCAGGGTGGACAGGCGCGCCTTGAGACGCTCGATCACGTCGTCGTGGATCGACTCCTGCACGAGAAGGCGGCTGCCGGCGCAGCAGACGTGACCCTGATTGAAGAAGATGCCGTTGACGATGCCCTCGATGGCCTGGTCGATGGGCGCGTCGTCGAAGACGATGTTCGCGGCCTTGCCGCCGAGCTCGAGGATGACCTTCTTGTCGGTGCCGGCCACCGAGCGGGCAATGGCCCGGCCGGCTCCGGTGGAGCCGGTGAACGCGACCAGGTTGACGCCGGGGTGGCCGACGAGGGCCTTCCCGGTGTCGCGGCCGCCGGTGACGATGTTGACGACGCCGGCCGGCAGGTCGGCCTGCTGCAGGATCTCGGCGAAAAGGAGCGCGGTCAGCGAGGTGGTCTCGGCCGGCTTGAGCACGACCGTGTTGCCGGCGGCGAGGGCCGGCGCGATCTTCCAGGCCAGCATCAGCAGCGGGAAGTTCCACGGGATCACCTGGGCGGCGACGCCCCGCGCGGACGGCGTGGGGCCGACCCCGGCGTGGTCGAGCTTGTCGGCCCAGCCGGCGTAGTAGAAGAACCAGGCGGCGACCAGAGGCACGTCGACGTCGCGGCTCTCTTTGATCGGCTTGCCGTTGTCGAGGGTCTCGGCCACGGCGAGCTCACGGGCCCGCTCCTGCACGAGGCGGGCGATGCGGAACAGGTACTTGCCGCGATCGCTGCCGGAGAGCTTCGACCAGGTCTTGTCGTAGGCGCGACGGGCGGCGGACACGGCCGCGTCGACATCCGCCGCGTCAGCGTGGGCGATCATCGCGATCTGTTTCTCGGTGGCCGGGTTGATGCTCTGGAACGGCTCACCGCGACCGGCGACGAACTGGCCGTCGATGAACAGTCCGTAATCCGCACGCAGGTTCAGGAGGGCCTGCGACTCCGGGGCCGGAGCGTAGTCAAGGAAGCTCATGGTGTAATCCTCAATCCATCGTCACGTAGTCGGGGCCGCAATAGTGCCCGGAGGTCATCTTCTGACGCTGCATCAGCACGTCGTTCAGCAGGCTCGACGCCCCGAACCGGAACAGGCCCGGCGTGAGCCATTCCTCGCCCACGGTTTCGGCGACGGTCACGATGTACTTGGTGGCGTCTTTGGATGTGCGGATGCCGCCGGCCGGCTTCACACCGACCCTCGCCCCGGTGAGGCGGTACCAGTCGCGCACGACCTCGAGCATGGAGAGGGTCACGGGCAGGGTGGCCGCGACGGGCACCTTGCCGGTGGAGGTCTTGATGAAGTCGCCGCCGGCCAGGATCGCGAGCCACGACGCACGACGCACGTTGTCGTAGGTGTTCAGTTCCCCGGTCTCGAGGATCACCTTGAGGTGCGCAGAGCCGCCGTCGGGACGGCGGCAGCTCTGCTTGACCGCCACGATCTCGTCGTAGACCTGACCGAACCGGCCGGACAGGAACGCCCCGCGGTCGATGACCATGTCGATCTCGTCGGCGCCGGCCGCGACGGCGTCGTGCACGTCCGCCAGCTTGACGGCGAGGGACGCACGCCCACTCGGGAAGGCGGTGGCGACGGCGGCGACGTTCACGCCGGCATCCGTGCCCGCGGAGTGCGCGGAACCGAGGGCGGCGACCGCGTGCGGAACCATATCGCCGTAGACGCAGACCGCGGCCACCCGGGGGCAGCTCAGGTCGCCGGCGTCGGGCGTGAGTGCCTTGCCGACCAGGGACCTCACCTTGCCGGGGGTGTCGGCGCCCTCGAGGGTGGTCAGGTCGATCAGGCTGATGATCTTGTCGATCGCCCACTTCTTCGAGCTGGTCTTGACCGAACGGGTGCCGAGGTCGGCGGCACGCTGTTCCAGGCCGACGGCGTCGACGCCGGGGATGCCGTGCAGGTAGCGCCGCAGGTTCGCATCCGTGGCTTCTCCGCCGATGAGCGCCAGGGCGCGTTCCCCGGTGCTCAGCTGGGCCATGGCCGTGTCACTGGTTGTCATGAAGTGTCCTCGAGGTCGGAGTGCGGTCGGAGTGCGGTCGGGGTGAGGTCGGAGTGCGGTCACGCGTCGTCGGCGAGGATGGCGAGTGCGGTGTCCTCGTCGGTGACGAGTACGGTGCACAGGCCGCTGCCGACGACGGCGCGGGCGATGGAGTGTTTGGAGCTGCCGGCGATCACGGCAATGGCCGTCTTCGCGTGGCGCAGCGCTTCGAGCTGGATGCCGACGGTGCGGCCGTCGAGTTCGGGGTCGACGATATTGCCGTTGCTGTCGATGTAGCGGCCGACGATGTCGCCGACGGCGCCCTTGCGCACGAGTTCGGCGACCTGGTCCACGGTGAGGTAGCCGCTGTCGACGAGAGCCGAGTTCTGGTCGGCCTGGCCGGCGCTGAACAGGTAGGCGGATGCCGCGGCGCCGAGGTGCAGCACGGCGGCGACGGATCGATCGGCTTCGATCGCGCTCTTGGTCTCGAGGCGCTCGAGAATGGCGGGGCTCGGCAGCAGGGTCGCCGCCCCCGAGGCCTTGTGGGCGATGGTGACGGCCGTGGCCGCCGCGGTGCCGGCGCGGCGATTGAGGCTGACGCCGCCGTTGATCTGCACGACGTTGACACCGTTGGCCCAGCCCTTCGCCAGGTGCAGCGACACCTCGTGCAGGGTGCGGCCCCAACTGATGCCGAGCGTGCGCGGCACGGGCCGCAGGCCCGTCAGGTAGTCGGCGGCGGCCTGGGCGGTGCGGGACTGGAGTTCCTCGTCACCGGAGACGCCGGCGGAGGAGACGACGATGGCATCCGTCAGCTGTGTGGTCTCACGCAGGCGGCGTTCGATGGAAAGGCGGCGGGCCCGCGGGTGCACGATCTCGATCCGGATGAAGCCGCTGGCCTTGGCCTGGGCGAGGAGCCGGCCCACTTTCCAGCGGGTCAGGCGGAGAACGGTACCGATTTCGTCCTGCGTCTTGTTCTCCTCGTAGTAGAGCTCAGCCGCGCGAATGGACAAGAGTTCGTCGGTGTCCGTCATGGTGCTCCGTTCCGTTCGGGTCCAGCCTAGGTCGCCGGTCTCCCCCGATCAACAGCTGTTGCTGATGTTGCTCATCCGCGCGTCGGAGCATCGACAGATGAACTCCGCACGCCCTAGGCTCAGATCATGCACCGAAGCTATGCTCTCGCCGTCGACCTCGGCGGAACCAAGGTCGAAGCCGCCCTCGTCGACGAACAGGGGGTGGTGCTCGCCGCCAACCGGCACCGCTCCCCCACCGGCCCACTGAAAAGCGCCGAGGAACTCGCGGCCGCTGTGGAATCCGTGCTCATCCGTGCGCGCGCGGGCCTGCCGGCCGGAGCCGCCCTCCTCGGGGTGGGCATCGGCACCGCCGGCCCGATCACCGTGGAAACCGGCCAGGTCTCGCCGCTGAACCTGCCGGCCTGGCGGGACTACCCGTTGCGGGACTTAGTTGCGGCGCTCGTGCCCGAAGCCCCCGTGCGGCTGCGCCTGGACGGCCTCTGCATCACCCTGGCCGAGCACTGGCTCGGCGCCGGGCAGGGTGCCGACAGCCTGATGGGCATGGTCGTGTCCACGGGCGTCGGCGGGGGTCTGATCCTGGGTGGAACCACCGTCTCCGGTTCCAGCGGCAACGCCGGGCACATCGGCCACATCGAGGTCGGCGGGTTCGACGACCTCTGCGCCTGCGGCGGCACCGGATGCCTCGAGGCCGTAGCGTCCGGACCACGCACCGTGGCCTGGGCGCGCGCGCAGGGCTGGTCCGGACTCACCGGCGAGGATCTCTCGGCCGCGTACGCGGCCGGAGACCCGATCGCGATCAACGCGGTGAAGCGCTCCGGCCGGGCAATCGGCCAGGCGATCGCCTCCGCGACGAACCTCGTGGACCTCGACGTGGTGGCGATCGGCGGCGGGTTTTCCCACGTCACGCCCGACCTGTTCGACTTCGTGCGGGCGGCCGTCGCCGAGCGCACGGTGTTCTCCTTCGCGACCCGGGTGCGCGTCGTCGCATCCGCTCTCTCCGGCGACGGCCCTCTGATCGGGGCCGCGGCCCTGATCCATCGCGCCGAGCTGGTCGCCTGACGCTCACCAGCCTCCCGCTCCCCGCCGCTCCCCGCCGCTGCCCGCCGCTCCCCGCCGCTCCCCGCCGCTCCCCGCGGCGATCACCGAACTGTTGCCTGATCGGACAAATGTTGCCGGTGTGCGGGCAACATTTGTCCGCACGAGCGACAGTTGCGCTGGGGGCGGCGCCGGCTGCTCAGGCCAGGATGCCGCGGACTTTCGAGACGTCATCGTGCATCTGCACGATCAGCGGGTCGATTCCGGTGAAGGCGACCATGCCGCGGATGCGCTCAACGAACGACACCTCCACCACGTGGTCGTACAGGTCGATGTCCTGGTCGAGTACGTAGGCCTCGACCTGCTTCTGCGCCACGCCGTCGAAGGTGGGGTTGTTGCCCACCGAGATGGCTGCCGGGTAGCGGATGCCGGCATCCGTCAGCCAGCCCGCGTAGACGCCGTCCGCGGGGATGAGGCCCTCGGATGCCGGGGACAGGTTGGCCGTGGGAAAGCCGAGCTCGCGTCCCCGCTTCGCGCCGTGCACGACCTCGCCGCGCACCGTGGGGTTGTGCCCGAGCAGAGTGGTGGCCGCGCCGACCTCGCCGCGGGTGAGCAGCTCGCGGATCCAGGTGGAGGAGACCCGGCGCATCCGGTCTGGTTTCACGTCGTCGATCAGGCGCACGGTGAACCCGAACCGGTCCCCCAGCTCCTGCAGGAGGTGCACGTCACCGGCGCCGCGGGCGCCGAACCGGAAGTCGCGGCCGACCAGAACGGTGCGCGCGTGCAGCCCGCGCACCAGGATGCTCTCGATGAATTCCTCGGGCGACAGGGCGGCCAGCGCCGCTGTGAACTCGAGCAGGAGGGTGGCGTGCGCGCCCGTCTCGGCGAGCAGGGCGAGCTTCTGATCGGTGCTGATCAGGGTCTGGGGGCACTCATGGGGGGCGAGCACGGCGAGCGGATGCCGGTCGAAGGTCACCACCACCGAGGCCAGTCCGCCCTGGTCGGCGAGTGCCTGCAGCTCGGCGATGACCGCGCGGTGCCCCGCGTGCACACCGTCGAACTTGCCGATGCTGACCGCGGAGGCAGGCCAGTCGGCGGGGATGTCGGCGACGCCGCGCAGCACCTTCACGCGCGCGCCTTGCCGCTGCGGGACAGCCACCACATGCCCAGGACCGGCAGCACGAGCGGGATGAAGAGGTAGCCGCGGCCGTACAGCGACCAGACCGAGTCGTGCGGAAACAGGGCCGGGTCGAGAAGGCTGAGGGTGCCGACCACGAGCACGCCGGCCAGCTCGAAGCCGATCGTGATCCAGGCCACGCGGCGCCAGCGGCCGCCACTCCTGATCAGGGCCACCGTGGCGACGATGTAGACGACCGCAGCGAGCGCGGATAGCGAATAAGACAGCGGGGCCTCAGCGAATTTGGAGACGATCTGCACGAAGGACCGGCCCGTGGCGGCCAGCGCGAGTAGACCGTAGACGGCGATCAGCACCCGCCCGATTCCGGTCACCGGGGTCGGCCGTGTGGTTCCGGCGGTCGTCCCTGCGGCGTTGCTCTCCTGTGCGGTCATGTCTCACTGATTATCGCAGCATCCGTGAAGCCGTTTTTCACGGAACCGGGACTTCACAGGCCCTGGACAGTCCAGATCTGCCACATGCGGTAGACCATCACGGCGACGCCGAGACCGGCAACACCCAGGATGACCGTGCTCCAGCGGCTGCGCTCGATCAGCGCCCAGGCGGCGGCGGCCACAGGCACCAGGATGGCGCTGATCAGGTAGGTGTAGAACTCGAGCAGGCTGCCGGTCGCGTTGTTGCCGGTGAGCGGGGCGACGATCGCACCGACGAGCTGCATGATCAGCAGCAACTCTACGAGTGCGGTGGCGCCCATGGTGAGGTCGTTGGGTTTGCGGCCGGCCAGACCGAGGGCGATGCAGAGCAGGCCGGCGAGGGTCGCCACGCCCAGCTGGAGCCACATGAACCACTCGATCATTCGGTCGCCTCCGGGGCTTCGGTCGGCGGGGCTTCAGCCCGTGGGGCTTCGGTCGGCGGGGCTCCAGTCCGTGGGGCTTCGGTCGGCGGGGCTCCAGTCCGTGGGGCTCCAGTCCGTGGGGCTTCAGTCGGCGGGGCCGTGAATGCCTCATCGGGCGGGAAGTTGAGCAGAGACTTGGCGTGGTCGCCGCGGTACTCGACCAGGCCGACCAGACGGCCGTCCGGCGCCACCGCCGCGATCGGGCCGACCGGTGCGGCGGCTCCAGGAGCGCCATCCGCGCCGGCCTCACGGGATGCGGCGTCCACCGCGATGCGCTTGCCGTGGCCGAGGTCGACGGCCTGCTGCTCGGTGAGGTCGAGGCGTCCCAGGATGCGCGTGGCGGCATCCGTCGGGCCGATCAGGCCGGCCGCGACGTCGAGTTCGGCGAGCGGCTGGGCCCTATCGACACCGAACGGGCCGATCCGGGTGCGACGCAGGCTGGTGAGGTGGCCACCGACCGAGAGGGCGGCGCCGAGGTCGCGGGCCAGCGCCCGGATGTAGGTGCCGGAGGAACACTCCACCCGCACGTCGAGGTCGAGGAAGCCGTCGGCCACGCTCGTGGAGAGCAGCTCGAAAGCGCTCACGGTGACCGGGCGGGAGGGCAGGTCCACCGCCTCGCCGGCCCGCACCCGGGCGTAGGCGCGCTTCCCGTCGATCTTGATGGCGCTGACCGAGCTCGGCTGCTGCGCGATATCGCCGGTGAGTGCGTCGATGCCGGCCGCGACGGCTTCCGGCGTGATGGCGGCGACGGCGTCGACGGATGCCCGCGCCAGCTCTTCGCCCTCGGCATCGTCGGTCGTCGTCGAGGCACCCAACCGAATCGTCGCCCGGTATTCCTTGTCGAGGCCGACGACGTAGGTCAGCAGCCGGGTGGAGCTGTTGATGCCGAGGATCAGCAGGCCGGTGGCCATCGGGTCCAGCGTGCCGGCGTGGCCCACCTTGCGGGTGCCGGCCAGGCGGCGGGTGCGGGCGACGGCGTCGTGGCTGGTCCAGCCCTGGGGCTTGTCGACCAGCAGAAGGCCGCTCATACTGGCGCCGACCTTGCCCTGGGCTGCTTTGTCATTCACTCTTGCCATGGTATCCGGCGCCGAGTGCGAGGCTGCCCGCCGAGGCCCGGCCCACCGGGCGCGACCTAGGCTGAGGAGATGAAGATTGCGGTGATCGGAGCGGGAGCCCTCGGCGGCACCTTCGCGACCCTGCTCGCCCGGGCGGGTCACACCGTGACGGTGACGGCGCGCGGGCCGGCGCTGGCGGTGATCCGGGCCGAGGGGATTTCACTGACCGGCGCCTTCGGGGCCGCGCGGCAGCATCCGTTTGCGCTCGAACGCCTGGTCGAGACCCCGCAGCTGGCGCTGGTCTGCACCAAGGCTCAGGATGCGGCGGCTGCCGTCGGCGAGAACGCGCGGGTTCTCGACGGCTCCCCGGTGATCGTCGTGCAGAACGGCCTCGACGGGGTACGCACCGCGAGCGCGCTGCTCCCCCGCTCGGATTGCTTCGGCGCCCTGTCGATCATCGCGGCGAACTACACCGCTCCCGGTCTGGTCACGATCACCACCGCCGCGCCCACCTATCTCGGCCGCGGAACCGGCGTCGCGGATGCCGCCACCCTCGCCTGGCGGGACGTTCTCGCCGACGCCGTGCCCACGCTCGCCCTCGACAACTTCGTCGGCGCCCAGTGGACCAAACTGGTCGTCAACATGCTCAACGCCCTGCCCGCGATCACCGGGCTGAGCGTTCAGGCCGTCGTCGACCACCCCGGGCTGCGCCGCGTGATGACCGAGAGCATGCGCGAGACCGTGCGGGTCGGGATCACGCGCGGAGTGCGGTTCGGCAGCCTGCAGGGCCTTGGCGACCGGCCCTTGCGCGCCTTTTCGCGACTGCCGACAGCCCTCGGCCAGGTGCTGCCGCTGCGGCTGCGCGCCCGCATGGGCGACGTGCCGAACCTCGGCTCGACACAGCAGAGCCTGAAGCGCGGCCAGCTCACCGAGGTTGACTACCTCAACGGCGCCGTGGTGCGGGAGGCCGCCCTGGCCGGGGTGCGGGCGCCCGTGAACCAGTTACTGACCGCACTCGTGCACGAGGTCGAGGTGCGCGGGGTGCCGCTGGCCCCCTACGACGTGCTCGAACGATTTGCGGCGCTCCGTCGCTGACGCAGGCAGTCCGCTGGTCGAAACCCCCGGATCAGCAGCTGTCGAGGAACAGCC
This sequence comes from Cryobacterium sinapicolor, assembly GCF_004403465.1. GTDB lineage: Bacteria > Actinomycetota > Actinomycetes > Actinomycetales > Microbacteriaceae > Cryobacterium > Cryobacterium sinapicolor. The sequence goes on from NZ_SOGQ01000013.1 coordinate 21,354, forward strand.
GCCGGGGGTCATGCGGGTTGCTCAGGTCGACGACGGCCGTCGCCCGGCTGCGCGGGCGCACCTGGCCGCGATAGAGCCGGTCGGCGACCGTGTGCTCGTTCTCCAGGTCGGCGTCGTCGGCAACGCCGGCACCGAACCGCACGGCATCCGCCTCGGTCTCCACCAGAACGCTGTACGACCACAGATCGCGCAGTTCCTTGCGGTTCAGGTACTCCCCGTCAATGATCAGCGTGGCGTCGGGAGGCCCGGTCAGCCAGGTCGGTTCGATCCAGGTGTCCCGGGCGGCGTCGAACGCCCGGGTGACGAAACCGGTGCTGCCCCCCAGCCGGAACGGGTCGAGCAGCACGCGCCGCAGCAGCGAGAAGTCGTAGAGATAGCGCAGCAGCCGCTCGGGTGATTCCGGCCCGAAGCGCTCCTGCTCGGCGCGGGAATGCCGGAAGTTCTGGAGCGAGGCCCGGAACACCGGATGCTCCCGCTCCTCGAACACGGCGGCCAGGTCGTCCGCAAAGGCGGCGCGTGTCTCGGCATCCGTGCCGTCGACGGCGAGGACCGTGCGGCCCAGGCCGTAGACGCCGAGAATTTCGGTGGCGAGTTCGCGCAGGAACTCAATCCGGTCAGTGGAGACAAGCTTCATCATCCGAGCCTAGGTTAGAACGGTGGATCCCACACTCCCGCTGCCGCCTGCCGCCGACTCCCCAGCCCTCAGCCTGGCCATCAACGCCTGGTTCAGGGGCAACGCCCGCGACCTCCCCTGGCGCCGCACCGGCTTCGGTGCCTGGGGCGTGCTGGTGAGCGAGTTCATGCTGCAGCAGACTCCCGTCAACCGGGTGATTCCCCGGCTGGCGGAGTGGCTGGAGCGCTGGCCGACCCCGGCCGACCTGGCCGCCGTGCCACCGGGCGAGGCCGTACGCGCCTGGGCGACGCTCGGCTACCCGCGACGCGCGCTCTGGCTGCACGCCGCTGCGGTGGAGATCACCGAGCGTCACGACGGGGTGGTGCCATCCGACGTCGACGCCCTGCTTGCCCTCAGCGGGATCGGCGACTACACGGCCAGGGCGGTCGCCGCGTTCGCCTACGGCCTGCGGCATCCGGTCGTCGACACCAACACCCGCCGCGTCATCGCCCGCGCCGTGGCCGGCCAGGCCGAGCCGGCCCCGCCCAGCCGCACCCGGGATCTCGACGCCATGGGCGCGCTCCTCCCCCACGCCGTGAGCGACGCCGCCGTGTTCAACGCCGGCATGATGGAGCTGGGCGCCGTGGTCTGCACCGCGAGGAGTCCCCGCTGCGACGACTGCCCCATCCAGAGCGTTTGCGCCTGGCGCCTGGCGGGCTACCCGGCGTATTCCGGCCCTCGCAAGGCCGTACAGAAGAAGTTCGAGGGCAGCGACCGCCAGGTGCGCGGGCTGATCATGGCCGAGCTGCGCGCCACCCGGCATCCGGTGACGGATGCCGAGATCACCGGTCTGTGGCCGGACGGAGTCCAGCGCGACCGGGCTCTGGCCGGCCTGCTGGCCGACGGACTCGCCGTCTCCACTGCGCCCGGCGCGTACACCCTGCCGCACGGATAGGCACCAGGCACACGAAAGGCCGAGCCCGGGAGCATCCGTTCATGGATGTCCCTGGCCCGGCCGGCCGGTCACTGACCGGAACGCGCTGCCGTGCTACTTCTCTGAATCCGCCTCAGCGGCGACCTCGGCGTGCAGGCCCACCGCGGGCTCAGCCTCGTCGTCATCGCCATCGTCGTCGTCGTCGTCGGCGTCGGCGTATTCCCGCGGCTTGACGTAGGGATCCTCGTCGCCGGCGTACTTCGCCGTGCGAGCCTGTTCCTCCACCTGCGTGTCGCGCTCGCGCGCCTCACGCAGAAGGTCGTCGATCAGGGCCGCATTCTCCGGGATGGCGTCCGCGATGAACTCGAGCGACGGCGTCAGGCGTGCCGTGATGTTCTTGCCGACCTCGCTGCGCAGCATCCCGGTGGCCGCCTTCAGCGCCGCAGCGCTGTCGGCCCGTTCCTCCGCGGAACCGTAGACCGTGTAGAACACCGAGGCGTGCTGCAGGTCACCGGTGACCTTGACGTCGGTGATGGTCACAAAACCGAGTCTCGGGTCACGGAGACCGCGCTCAATGCGCTTGGCCACGATGACCTTGATGCGGTCGGCCATTTTCCTGGCGCGTGCCGGATCTGCCATTGTCTCACTCCTATTGTCGAAAATTCACCGAAGATGCGGGCCCCGCCGGGTCCCTGTTCAGGAACCCCGGCGAAACCCGCACCCAACATCCGTAAGTCGTTAGACCCGCGGCTTTTCCTTCATTTCGATCGTCTCGATCTCGTCACCGATCTGGATGTCGTTGAACTTGCCCAGGCCGATACCACACTCGAAGTCCGTGCGGACCTCGGTGACGTCGTCCTTGAAGCGACGCAGCGACTCGATGCCGAGGTTGTCTCCGACGACGACGCCGTTGCGGATGACCCGCGCCTTGGCGTTCCTCGTGATGACACCCGAGCGAACGATGACACCGGCGACGTTTCCGAACTTGGAGGAGCTGAACACCTCGCGAATCTCGGCGACACCACTCTGCACCTCTTCGAACTCGGGCTTGAGCATTCCCTTGAGGGAATTCTCGATGTCCTCGAGTGCGTTGTAGATGACCGAGTAGAACCGCACGTCCACGCCTTCACGGGCTGCGCGTTCGCGTGCCTTCGTGTCGGGGCGCACGTTGAAGCCGATGATGATCGCGTTGTCGACGGTGGCGAGGTTGACGTCGCTCTCCGTGACCGCACCGACACCACGGTGGATGATGCGCAGCTGGACCGAATCGTCGACCTCGATCTTGAGCAGCGACTCTTCCAGTGCTTCGACAGCACCGGAAACGTCACCCTTGATGATGAGGTTGAGCGACTCGACCTTGCCCTCTTCGAGTGCACGGGTGAAGTCTTCGAGGCTGATGCGCTTGCGGGCCTTGGCCAGCAGGGCGTTCCGCTCGGCGGCTTCGCGCTTCTCGGCAATCTGACGTGCCGTGCGGTCTTCCTGGATGACCAGGAAGGTGTCGCCTGCACGAGGAACGCTGGAGAGGCCCTGAACCTGGACTGCACGGGACGGAGTGGCGGCGAGCACGGGCACGCCGTTTTCGTCTGCCATCGCCCGAACACGGCCGTAGGCCGTGCCCGCCACGATGGAGTCTCCGACGTGCAGGGTTCCCGACTGGATGAGCACGGTCGCCACGGCGCCACGGCCCTTGTCGAGGCGTGCCTCGATGGCCACGCCGCGAGCGTCCTTGTCCGGGTTGGCCCGCATGTCGAGGCCAGCGTCCGCGGTGAGCAGCACGGCGTTCAGGATTTCCTGAATTCCGGTGCCCTGCTTCGCCGACACGTCGACGAACATGACGTCTCCACCATATTCTTCGGCGACGAGGCCGAACTCGGTGAGCTGCTGACGCACTTTCTGCGGGTTGGCGCCGGGCTTATCGATCTTGTTGACTGCGACCACGATCGGCACGTTGGCGGCCTGGGCGTGGTTCAGCGCCTCAATCGTCTGCGGCATGATCCCGTCGTCCGCCGCGACCACGAGGATCGCGATGTCGGTGACCTGGGCACCACGGGCACGCATGGCGGTGAACGCCTCGTGGCCCGGCGTGTCGATGAAGGTGATGGCGCGTTCGATGCCCTCGTGCTCGGTGATGACCTGGTAGGCACCGATGTGCTGCGTAATGCCGCCGGCTTCGCCCGCCGCAACCTTGGCGTTGCGGATGGCGTCGAGGAGCGCGGTCTTACCGTGGTCGACGTGACCCATGACGGTGACGACGGGAGGACGGGCGACGAGTTCCTCGTCGGTCTCGTCTTCCAGCTCCTGGTCGATGTCGATGTCGAAGCCGAGCAGAAGCTCACGGTCCTCATCGTCGGGCGAGACCATCTGGATCTTGTAGCCGAGCTCGGAACCGAGCACGTCGAACGTGGCCTCATCGAGGGACTCGGTCGCCGTGGCCATCTCACCGAGGTGGAACAGCACGGTGACCAGGTTTCCGGGGCTCGCGTCGATCTTGTCGGCGAAGTCCGTGATGGACGCACCGCGGCGCAGCCGTACAACGGTTCCGCCGTCGCCGCGGGGTACGCTCACGCCACCCAGCGACGGAGCCTCGCGCAGCTCGAACTCTGCCCTCTTCGTGCGCTTCGACTTGCGGGCTTTGTTCTTGCCGCCACCGCGGCCGAACGCACCAGCGGTTCCGCCACCAGGGCCGCGACCGCGACCACCGGCGCCGCCGCCACCGGCGGGACGGGGCGGGCCGAAGCCGGGGGCACCTGCCGGGGCGCCACCAGGACGCTGGAAGCCGGGGCGTGCGCCGCCGGCACCGCCCGGAGCGCCGCCGGGACGCTGGAAAGCACCGGGACGCTGACCGAAACCGGTCGGGCGGGGAGCCTGGCCCGGTCCACCCGGGCGGGGCGCGCCGGGGCGCGGAGCCGCGGGGCGAGGGATGTTGCTGGGCGAAGACGTGGACGGCGGGCGCTGGCCCATGCCCTGCGCGCTCGCGAACGGGTTGTTGCCCGGGCGCGGGCTCGGGGTCTTGCCCATGCCCTGGTTGCTGGCGAACGGGTTGTTGCCCGGGCGAGCTGCCGGCGGCTTCGGCACGGATGCACCGGGCTTGGCAGCACCTGAAGCGCCGCCCGCGGTCTTGGCGACCGGGGCATCCGTCGCCGGCGCAGTGTCGGCGACGACGGCGGCAGCAGCGGCCTTCTCCGCGGCAACGGCCTTCTCCGCGGCGGCGGCCTTCTCGGCGGCCTGAGCCTGACGTTCGGCAACCGTGAGCGGGGCGGACGGCATCGGCGGTGCGTCCGCGGCGGGAACAACCGCTGCGGGGACCTCGACGACGGGACGTGCGCCTGGCTTGACGGCCAGCTTGGCCGGGGACGGACGTGCACCGCCCGGCTTCGCGGCGGATCCAGCGGCGACGGGGGTGGCGCCGGCCGGGGAGGATGCAGTGGCGGCAGCGGCGGGAGCCGCGGTGCTGGAGCCATCGGCCGCAAGGGCGGCGCGCAAACGGCGAGCTACCGGTGGTTCAACGCTACTGGACGGTCCCTTGACGAACTCGCCCATCTCTTTCAATTTAGCAAGGGCTACCTTGCTGTCGACGCCGAGCTCGCTAGCGATCTCGTGTACGCGTGGTTTCGCAGCCACAATTCTCCTGTTCCGGGTCTGCACCCGGAAAGGGGCAGACCGTTAGTAACGGACGGGTCTCATTTCGAGCCGCTCATTAGTTATCCATAAGCCTGTTCAGCCTGTTCTCTAGTTGATTCGCGTCCAATGAACTGGTCACGTGAAGGGCACGCCCGAAAGCGTGTCGCCGCAGTGCGTCCTGGAAGCACGCGGTAGTGGGATGCAGCCACGCACCTCGCCCAGGCAGAGTGGCGGTTTCATCCACCACGAGTTCCGATTCTCGGGCTACAACCCTCAGAAGTGAGGATCGCGGAGCGCGCGAACGGCATCCAATGCACGTTCTAACGGGATCCATCGTACCCCCTATTCCGTGTCCTCCAGAATGCTGTCCGGCTGAATGTCGATTTTCGCACCCGTGAGCTTCGCCGCGAGACGGGCATTCTGGCCTTCCTTGCCGATCGCCAGCGACAGCTGGTAGTCGGGAACGAGGGCTCGGACGGCCTTGATCGACTCGTCGATCACGTAGGAGCTCGTGACCTTGGCCGGCGACAGCGCGCTGGCGACGAAGGTGGCAAGGTCGGGCGAGTAGTCGACGATGTCGATCTTCTCATTGTTGAGCTCCACGGTGACGGCGCGCACGCGCTGGCCGAGTTCGCCGATGCAGGCACCCTTGGCGTTGACTCCGGGCTCCGTAGCGCGAACGGCCATCTTGGTGCGGTGACCGGCCTCGCGGGCCAGGGAGACGATCTCCACGACACCGCTGGCAATCTCCGGCACCTCGAGGGCGAAGAGGCGACGCACCAGCGACGGGTGGGTGCGCGACACGGTGATCTGCGGTCCCTTGAGGCCTTTGCCGACGGCGGTGACATAGACGCGGATGCGCTGTCCGTGCACATAGCTCTCGCTCGGCACCTGCTCTTCGGGCGGCAGGATCGCTTCGATCGTGCCCAGGTCGACGTGGATCATGCGCGGGTTCGGACCCTGCTGGATGATCCCGGCGACGATCTCGCCCTCACGGCCCTTGAATTCGCCGAGCACGGCGTCATCGGCCAGGTCGCGCAGACGCTGGTTGATGACCTGCTTGGCCGCGAAGGCCGCGATGCGGCCGAAGTCGGTGGGGTTGTCGACGGCTTCGCCGACGACATTGCCCTCTTCATCGTGTTCGGGCACAAAAATGTCGACGTGGCCGGTCTTGCGGTCGAGTACGACGCGCGCTTCCGGCTCTTCCTCGACGGCCTGCTTCGTGCTGGCTTCACCCTGCTGGGTGTGCTTCACGTAGGCCGTCAGAATTGCTTGCTCAATAATCTGCACGAGTTCCTCGAAGGGAATCTCTTTCTCGCGCTCCAACTGCCGCAACACGCTGAGGTCGATGTCCATGGCCGGCCTCCTCTATTCAGATCTTGCCGCCGCGAAACTGCGCAGCGGGCTCGTCCTAGGGTAGCCGAATCCGTAGGGCCCCGTCACCCGGGCGAAGCCTGCCCCGCGCCGAAACCGACTCCCCCTCGACCGGGTGCGGCGGTACGCTGGGCGAATGGCCGCCGATTCCGTCTCAGACAACGCCCAGCAGGCTGCACGCACCGCCGAGGGCAGCCGCACCTTCCAGTTTCTAGCCCGCTCCGGGTATGCGGTGAACGGCCTGCTGCACGTCATGATCGGCGCCATCGCGATCGGCGTGGCCACGGGGGCGGGCGGCGGTTCGGCCGACCAGTCCGGCGCCCTCGGCCAGCTGGCCCGCACCACCGGCGGCGTTTTCGTGCTCTGGACCGTGGTGCTCGGCCTGACCTCCCTCGGCCTCTGGTACCTGGTGCAGGCCTTTCTCGAACCCGCGCGGGACCCGAAACGCAAGTGGGCCCGCCGCGCGGTCTTGATCGGCAAGGGCATCGTCTTCCTGTTCATCTCGGGGACGGCGTTCACCTTCGCGCGCGGGGCATCGGCGAGCTCGTCGGAGACTGCCAGCGACTCCACCGCGATACTGCTGTCGATTCCCGGCGGCGTCGTGCTGCTCTTCATCGCCGGACTGGCCGTCATCGCGATCGGCGCAGTCTTCGTCCACCGCGGCGCGAGCCACGGGTTCACCGACAGCATCACGGTGCCCGGTGGCCCGGCCGGCACGGTGGTGGTGATCCTCGGCACCGTGGGCTACATCGCGGAGGGCATCGCTCTGGCCGCCGTGGGCATCCTCTTCACCGTCGCCGCGTTCACGCTCGACCCGGAGAAGGCCACGGGCATGGACGGAGCGCTGAAGTCACTCGTGGCGCTGCCGTTCGGGGCTGCGATCCTGATGCTGGTCGGCGCCGGCCTGATCGCCTACGGCGTGTACTGCTTCGCCCGGGCCCGGCTCGCCCGCCTCTGACGTTCTCCGCACACCGGAGAGCGAGGCCGGGCAAGACGAGCAGCCTCGAACCAATTCGACGGAGATTTTCCGCCTAATGCCGTTTTCTTAGGCGTTTGCGGCCAATGCGGCCACAATCTCCGTCGAATTCGTCAGAGGCAAAGGTCAAGCGGATCAGGCGAAGTTGGCGGCCAACTCGGCGACGGCCACCTGGGTGCGCTCCCCCGAGCGACGATCCCAGAGCTCGACGATGCCGTCGGCGGCGCCCCGCCCCACGATGACGATCACGGGGATGCCGATCAGTTCCGCGTCACCGAACTTCACGCCGGGCGATACCTTGCGGCGGTCGTCGTAGAGCACGTCGCGGTGGGTGCCCTCGAGCATGGCGACCACGGTCCCGGCGGTCTCGAACACGACCTCGTCACGGCCGGTGGCGATCACGTGCACGTCGAACGGCGCGACCGCTGCAGGCCAGATCAGGCCCTTCGGGTCGTTGTTGAGTTCGGCGATGGTGGCGAGGATGCGGGTCACACCGATGCCGTAGGAACCCATCGTGACCGTGACGAGCTTGCCGTTCTCGTCGAGCACCTTGAGGCCGAGCGCCTCGGCGTACTTGCGGCCGAGCTGGAAGACGTGGCCGATCTCCATGCCTCGGGCCAGCTCCACCGGGCCGGAGCCGTCGGGCGCCGGGTCGCCGGCGCGCACTTCGGCGGCCTCGATGGTGCCGTCGACGGCGAAGTCCCGGCCGGCGACGAGCCCGAAGACGTGGCGGCCGGCTTCGTTCGCGCCGGTGATCCACTCGGTGCCCTCGACGACGCGGGGGTCGACGACGAAACGGATGCCGGTGGCCGACTGCTCGCCGAGCACCGCCCCGATTGCGGACCACGGTCCGATGTAGCCCTTGACCAGCCCGGGGAACTTGAGGAAGTCGGTTTCGTTCGCGGCCTCGACCTCGGCGGGGGCGACGGCCACCTCGACGCGCTTGAGGTCCACCTCGCGGTCGCCGGGGAGGGCGATCACGAGGAGCTCACGGGTGCCGTCGGGCTGGATGAGCGCCAGGACGACGTTCTTGAGGGTGTCCGCTGCAGTCCAGGCGCGGCCGTCGGGGCGCGGGTGGTCGCTGTTGGCGCGGTCGACCAGGGTTTGGATGGTTGGCGTGTCCGGGGTGTCCAGGACCTCGGCGGCCGGGAATCCGGCCCAGTCGATGGCGGGCGGGGCGACCGTGCGGAACGCCTCGATGTTGGCCGCGTAGCCGCCGGCCGAACGCACGAAGGTGTCTTCGCCGACGGGGGTGGGGTGCAGGAACTCTTCGCTCTTGGAGCCGCCCATCGCGCCGGCGTCCGCCTGCACGATGACGTATTCGAGGCCGAGCCGGGTGAAGATGCGCTCATAGGCGTCGCGTTGTGCCTGGTAGCTCGTGTCGAGGCCGGCATCCGTGTAGTCGAAGGAGTAGGCGTCCTTCATCGTGAATTCGCGGCCGCGCAGCAGCCCGCCGCGGGACCGGGCCTCGTCGCGGTACTTGTCCTGGATCTGGAAGATCGACAGGGGCAGGTCCTTGTAGGAGCTGTAGAGGTCCTTCACGAGGAGGGTGAAGACCTCTTCGTGGGTGGGGGCGAGGAGCATATCGCTGCCCTTACGGTCCTGGAGCCGGAAGAGCCCGTCACCGTATTCGTCCCAGCGGCCCGTGACCTCGTAGGGCTCGCGCGGTAGCAGGGCCGGGAAGTGCACCTCGAAGGCGCCGGCCGCGGCCATCTCCTCGCGCACGATCGTCTCGATCTTGGCCTTGACACGCAGGCCGATCGGCAGCCACGCGAAGATCCCAGGGGCCTGGCGGCGGATGTAGCCGGCGCGCACCAGCAGTCGGTGGCTGGTGACCTCGGCGTCCGAGGGGTCTTCGCGGAGGGTACGGAGGAAGTAGTTGGACATACGAATAGGCACGCACCTACTTTACGGCGCGCGGGCTGACCCGACCGACCCGCGTCGTGCCGACGGATGCCGCGACCGCCCGGTTGCGGACATGACACCCTCGCGCGTGAAAAGAAGGGTTTTGTCCGCACCTCGCGGAGGGGGAACGGGAAGGAGGGGGAAGGAGGGGGAAGGAGGGGGAACGGGGGGGTGATGTGCTACTGGGCGCCGACCGTCACGACGGGGGTGCCGAGGGAGTCCTCGCTCGGCGGCATCTCGGCGGCCATGCGGTTGGCCTCCTCGATCAGGGTCGCGACGATCTCCGACTCGGGCACGGTCTTGATGACCTCGCCGCGCACGAAGATCTGCCCCTTGCCGTTGCCCGACGCCACGCCGAGGTCGGCGTCGCGGGCCTCGCCCGGTCCGTTGACGACGCAGCCCATCACGGCGACGCGGAGCGGCACGGTCATACCCTCGAGGCCGTCGGTGACGTCGTTGGCGAGCTTGTACACATCGACCTGGGCGCGGCCGCAGCTCGGGCAGGACACAATCTCAAGCTTGCGCTCACGCAGGTTCAGCGACTGCAGGATCTGCAGGCCCACCTTGATCTCCTCGGCCGGGGGTGCGCTCAGAGACACCCGGATGGTGTCGCCGATGCCCTCCCCGAGCAGGATGCCGAACGCCGTTGCGCTCTTGATGGTGCCCTGAAACGACGGTCCGGCCTCGGTGACGCCGAGGTGCAGGGGCCAGTCGCCGCGTTCCGCCAGCAGGCGGTAGGCCTTGACCATGATCACCGGGTCGTTGTGCTTGACGGAGATCTTGAAGTCGTGGAAGTCGTGCTCCTCGAACAGGCTGGCTTCCCAGACGGCGCTCTCGACCAGGGCCTCCGGGGTGGCCTTGCCGTACTTCTGCAACAGGCTCGGCTCGAGCGAGCCCGCGTTGACGCCGATGCGGAGGGAGACACCGGCGGCCTTAGCCGCGGCCGCGATCTTGCCGACCTGGTCGTCGAACTTGCGGATGTTGCCCGGGTTGACGCGCACGGCGGCGCAACCGGCGTCGATCGCGGCGAACACGTAGCTCGGCTGGAAGTGGATGTCCGCGATGACTGGGATCTGGCTCTTCGCCGCGATGATCGGCAGCACCTCGGCGTCGTCGCGGCTCGGCACGGCGACGCGCACGATATCGCAGCCGGATGCCGTCAGCTCGGCGATCTGCTGCAGGGTCGCGTTGATGTTCGTGGTCGGCGTCGTCGTCATCGACTGCACGCTCACGCGCGCGTCACCGCCGACGAGCACCTTGCCGACCTTGATCTGACGCGTCTTGCGACGCGGAGCGAGCACTTCAGGTACTTTGGGCATTCCCAGGTTGATTGCAGCCACGGCGATAGCTTACGCGCCGAGGCAGGACGAAATCTGAACGGATGCCGGGCGGGTCCGGGCAGGCCCGACCACCGCGACGACCACCGCCGCACACGTCGTCACGACAACCCGATCGCCCCCGACTAAGGAGTCCCACCATGAACAACAGCGACGTCGTCATCCTCGCGGGCTCGCGCACTCCGCAGGGCCGGGTGAACGGACAGCTCTCCAGCCTCACCGCCGTGCAGCTGGGCAGCGCCGCCATCACCGGGGCGCTGGCCCGGGCCGGCGTGACGCCCGACCAGGTGCAGTTCGTGCTGATGGGCCAGGTCCTGCAGGCCGGCTGCGGGCAGAACCCGGCCCGGCAGAGCGCGATCGGGGCCGGCATCCCGTGGAACACGCCGGCGATGACCCTGAACAAGGTCTGCCTCTCGGGGCTGGCCGCCGTGATCGACGCGGCTCGGCTCATCCGTCTCGGTGAAGCGGATGTCGTCGTGGCGGGTGGGCAGGAATCCATGTCGAACGCCCCGCACCTGTTGCCCGGCTCGCGCACGGGCTGGGCCTACGGCAGCGTCACCATGCTCGACCACGCCGCCAGCGACGGACTCACGGATGCCTTCGACGGCCTCTCCATGGGCCTCTCCACCGAGCACGTCAACGGGCGTCTCGGCCTCCGGCGTGCGGACCAGGACGCCATCGCGGCCGCCTCGCACCAGCGCGCCGCGGCGGCCGCCGCGAACGGCATCTTCGACGACGAGATCACGCCGCTCAGCGTTCCGCAGAGAAAGGGCGAGCCGCTGCTGGTCGCCTCGGATGAGGGGGTGCGCGGCGACAGCACCACGGAGACGCTGGGCCGGCTGCGTCCGGCGTTCACCCTGGACGGCACCGTCACGGCCGGCAACTCGTCGCCGCTCAGCGACGGCGCCAGCGCGCTCGTGTTGTGCAGCCGCCGCTACGCCGAGGAACACGGACTGAGCTGGCTCGCCGTGGTAGAGGCCTCCGGCCAGGTCGCCGGACCCGACAATTCCCTGCACTCGCAGCCGGCGAACGCGATCCGATGGGCGCTGGCGCGCCAGGGCTGGGCGGCATCCGAGCTCGACCTGGTGGAGATCAACGAGGCCTTCGCCGCGGTGTCGCTCGAGTCGACCCGGGAGCTCGGCCTCTCCCCCGAGCAGGTCAACATCCACGGCGGGGCCATCGCCGTCGGGCATCCGATCGGGGCCTCTGGCGGCCGTCTCGCGCTGCACGCGGCGCTCGAGTTGGCCCGGCGCGGCAGCGGCAAGGCTGCCGTCGCCCTCTGCGGCGGCGGCGGCCAGGGTGAAGCGCTGCTGCTCTCCCGCTAGCGGGGAACCAGACGCCGAGAGTCGCCGTTCATGCCCAGACCACCCGGCGGAACGGCGACTCTCGGCACAAGCGGCGACTCTCGGCGTCTCCTCGGACGGGCTGGCGGGAAACGCCGCGGGTCAGCCGAAGATGTTGATCGGCTTGACGATGTCCGCGTAGATGAGCAGCAGGCTCATCCCGCCCAGCACCACCACGACGGCGAAGGTGAGCGGCATCAGCTTCGCCGTGTCGACGGGGCCCGGGTCGGGGCGCTTGAACAGTTTGGCGATCTGGCGGCGCAGCCCTTCCCACAGCGCGCCGGCGACGTGGCCGCCGTCGAGCGGCATCAGCGGCACCAGGTTGAACACGAACAGGGCCACGTTGAGCGAGGCCAGGAGCCCCAGCATGCTCGCGATCTTGCTGTTCACCGGGATGGCGTCGATGCTCGCGATCTCGCCGGCGACGCGGCCGACCCCGACCACGCTGATCGGGCCGTTCGGGTCGCGCTCCCCCGGTCCGAAGGCCGCGTTGGCGATGTCGATCATGCGCTGCGGCAGGTTCGCGATCATGTGCACGACGGCACCGATGTTCTCGCCCACCGCGGGCAGCACGGCTGTCGCGGGCTGCGGCACGAGCTCGCCCGCCGGGCCGATTCCGACGAAGCCGACCTCCTGGGTCATCGGCTCGCCGGCGGCATCTTCCTGGATCTCGCCGTCGGCATCCGTCACGTAGCGTTCGGTGAGTTTGGGGGTGATGCTCAGGGTCTGCTGCGTGCCGTCACGGTCGACGACGACGGCGAGCGGGATTCCCGGCGACTCTCGGATGATCTCGGTGGACTGGTCCCAGCTGTCGATGGGTGTGCCGTTCATGCTGACCAGTCGGTCGGCAGGTTGAAGGCCGGCCGCAGCGCCGGGTGCCTTCTCGTCGGTCGATTCGCAGGTCTGCCGGGTGCTCGAGGCCGGCAGGACGCACTCGGACACGCTGCCGACGGTCGTGCTGACCTGGGCGGTGCCGAAGCCCATCAGGAGCACGGCGAAGAGCACGACCGCGATCACGAGGTTCATCGTGGGCCCGCCGAGCATGATGATGACGCGCTTGAAGACCGGCAGGCGGTAGAACGCGCGGTGGTCCTCGCCCTCTCCGATGGTGTCGGCGCTGGACTGGCGGGCTTCGTCGACCATGGTCGCCAGGGCGCCGGGCTTCTTTTCCGGTTCGCCCTCCTGCACCAGCTGGTTGAAGAAACCGGTGCTGGATGCCTGTACCTTGCCGCCCTTTTTGGCGGGCGGGAACATGCCGATCATGGCGATATAGCCGCCGAGCGGGATGGCCTTCACGCCGTATTCGGTCTCGCCCTTGCGACGGGACCACAGGGTGGGGCCGAAACCGATCATGTACTGGGTGACCTTGACGCCGAACAGTTTGGCGGGGAGCAGGTGGCCGATCTCGTGCAGCCCGATGGACAGGGCGAGGCCGACCACGACGATCAGAACGCCCAGAATATACAGCAGCACGGTTTCCACAGTCGTAGATTACCCACTCCACCCTGCAAGGGCGCTGGCCGTTCCCCCTGCAAGGTGTGGTTTGCTTGACTTTCGGTTCCACGAGGAGGTTCCCTCTGTCCACGCAACCCACCGTCGGCCCCATCGGCATCAGCCTCGCCGACCGTTTTCGGATCGACGCCCTGCTCGGAACGGGCGGGATGGCATCCGTCTACCGGGCCACCGACCTCTTTCTCGGGCGTACGGTCGCCGTGAAGCTGTTCCGTCTCGACACGGCCGACGACGCCGGGCCGGAGCGTCAGAGCGGCGAGGTCACGGTGCTCGCGAGCCTGAACCACTTCGCCTTGGTCACCCTGTTCGACGCCGGCACCGCCGTAATCGACGGCGTTGCGCGCACCTTCATCGTGATGGAGCTCGTCGACGGCACGGACCTGCGCAGCAGGATCGCCGACGGGGCCCTGAACCCCGACGAGGTGGCCTTCATGGGCGCCGACCTCGCCGAGGCCCTGCACTACGTGCACGCGCGGGGCATCATCCACCGCGACATCAAGCCGGCGAACGTGTTGCTCGCTCCGTCGGGCTTCCCCGGCCGCGCCATGCACGCCAAACTCGCCGACTTCGGTATCGCTCGCCTCTTCGACTCGACCCGCCTCACGGCGACCGGGTCTCTGCTCGGAACGGCCGGCTATCTCAGCCCCGAGCAGGCCCTCGGAAGCACAATCGGGCCGCCCAGCGACGTCTACTCGCTCGGGCTCGTGCTGCTCGAATGCCTCACCGGCGAGCGCGCCTTCACCGGCACGGCGATCGAGTCGGCGATGGCCAGGCTTCAGCGGGAGCCGCACATTCCGGCCGGGCTCGGCGAGGCCTGGGCCGCCGTGCTCGGCGGCATGACCACCCGCGAGCCGACCGATCGACTCAGCGCGGGCGAGGCGGCCGTGCAGCTGCGACGTCTGTCCAGCGGGGAGAGCACCGACGCTGGAACCGCGGTCACCGTGGCGATGGGCGCCCCGGCGGCCACCGAGCTGCTGGAACCCACCGCCGTTCTGGGAGCCACCGAAATTCTCGAGCCCACCGCCGTGATCGGCGCCGCAGGGGCCCTGGCACCCACCGAGGTTCTCGGCGCCGACGAAAACCTCGCACCCACCGCGGTGCTCGCCGCCCCCGGAAACCTCGCCCCCGCCGCCGGACTCGCCCCCACGAAGGTCATGACTGCCCCGCACGCGGGCGCGGATGCCGCGACCGAGTTCCTGACGCCGGCCGGCGCTCCGGCCCGCTCCCCCGGCAGCGCGGCCGAGCGGTCACCGGGCAGCACCCGCACCGATCGCACCTCCACGACCGCTCCCCCGTGGCGTCGGCCTCGGGTGCTCGTGGCGCTGGGAGTCCTCGTCGCCCTCATCATCCTGGCCGTCCTGGTCTTCACCCCTCGGGCAGTCGAACCGGCCGCGCCCGCCGCCACCTACCCGGCCGTCGACGGGTCTCTCGGCACCAATCTGAAGCAGCTCCAGGAAAGCGTGACGCCATGATGCCCCGAGCCCGCCTGACCATCGCGCTGGCCGCGGCCGTGCTCGTCGCGACCGCCCTGACCGGATGCGCGAGCACGCCTCCCGACCTGCAGCAGACCACCGCGGCCCTGTTGCAGGCCGGCGTGCAGAACGTCACGGCGGCCGCAGCGGCCGGCGACTTCGAGGCCGCCCAGGCCTCACTCGAGACCGTCCAGTCCGATCTGATGACCGCGGCCGCGGCTGACGAAGTGAGCGCTGCCCGGGCGGCCGACATCCAGTCGGCCCTCAACCTCGTGTCGGCCGACCTGGTCGCGGCGATCGAGGCGAGCAAACCGGAGCCGACCGTGGCCCCGGCCCCGGCCCCGAGTGAGACGCCGACGTCCGTTGACAAGGGCGACGACAAGGACAACGGTAAGTGCAAGAAGAAGGACGAGTGCGACGACGACGGGGGCGACTGACTGACCTCATTCCCGTTCGCCGCGTCCCAGGAGGATTCATGCCCCAGCAGCTCGTCGTCGGCGCCGGCATGATCGGGCGCCCGCTCGCCGAGCGTCTGGCGGCGCGAGGCGACCAGGTCACCGTCGGTACCCGCTCCGGCGCGATGGTTCCCGGGGCCGAGTCGATGGTTTTGAATGCGAGCGACCCCCAGACGTTCACCCGGGCGGCAACCGGCATGTCGACGATCTTCCTGTGCATCAACCCGCGCTACACCGACTGGACCACCCAGTGGCCGCCGGTCATCGACGCGGCGCTTGTGGCGGCATCCGTCACCGGCGCCCGCCTCGTCTTGATGGGCAACCTCTACCCCTACGGGGCGCCGACCGGGCCGATGACCGAGCATTCGCCGGAGACGACCACGGAGACGAAGGGACTCGTGCGGAAGGATGTCTGGCACCGTGCGCGGGACGCCCACGATCGCGGTGAGATCCGGGCCGTCGAGGTGCGGGCGAGCGATTATTTCGGTCCGGGCGTCATCGGCACGGCGCACCTCGACGACCGGTTCTTCCGAGCCATCCTGGCGTCGAAGACCGCCCGGGTCGTGGGCCAGCCGGGGCGGGTGCACAGCTGGAGCTACCTGCCCGACATCGTGTCCACCCTGGTGGCGGCCGCCGACCACGCGGGCGAATGGGGCCGGCTCTGGCATGTGCCGAGCACGGCCGTCACCCGTGACGACATCGCCGCCCAGCTCAACCGCCGCTACGGAACGCACGGCACCGTGGCGGGCTACCCGCAGTGGTTGCTCAAGTCGCTCGGCACGCTGAACCCGATGATGCAGGAGATCTGGGCCTCGAGCTATCAGCTCAGGGTGCCGTTCCTCATCGATTCCGCCGAGTCGGAACGACTCCTCGGGGTCGCCGCGACCCCGTGGGCGGATGCCCTCGGCACGACCGCCGACAGCTACCGCGCGTCAGCCGACTCCGCCTGAGCCTGCCCAAGCCGGTTCGAGCAAGCCCGATCCGACGCTGAGTCGCAGCCGTGCCGACGCGGCCTGGACTCAGCGGGCGAGGAGCCTGTCCGCAGCGGCGCGGGCCCACGCCTCGGCGCCGGCGAGGGAATCGCGGGTGAGCGGGCCGTCCTGCTCGTGCCGTTCGACGACGCGCTGGATGGTGTCGACGATGTCGAGGAAACCAATGGTGCCCGCGTGGAACGCCGCCACGGCCTGCTCGTTCGCCGCATTGAACACCGCAGGGTAGGTGCCGCCGGCGCGCCCGACCTGCTTGGCCAGGTCGACGGCGGGGAAGGCCGTCGTGTCGAGGGGTTCGAAGGTCCAGTTCTGCGGCACGGTCCAATCGATCGGGGCGCCGACTGCCGCGACGCGGTTCGGCCAGTCCAGCCCGAGCGAGATCGGCAGGCGCATGTCCGGCGGGGAGGCCTGGGCGATCGTCGAGCCGTCGATGAACTCGACCATGGAGTGCACCACGGACTGCGGGTGCACGACCACGTCGATGCGCTCGTACTCCACATCGAAGAGAAGGTGCGCCTCGATCACCTCCAGACCCTTGTTGACGAGGGTGGCCGAGTTGGTCGTGACGACGAGTCCCATGTCCCAGGTCGGGTGCGCGAGCGCCTCCGCCGGCGTGACGTCGGCGAGCTGACCGCGGCGGCGGCCACGGAAGGGGCCCCCGGATGCCGTCAACACCAGGCGCCGCACCTCGCCGGCCGTTCCCGCCCGCAGCGCCTGCGCGATGGCGGAATGCTCGGAGTCGACGGGCACGATCTGCCCCGGCGCCGCCAGCGACTTCACCAGGTCGCCGCCGACGATGAGCGATTCCTTGTTGGCCAGGGCGAGCGTGCGTCCGGCGCGCAGCGCGGCCAGGGTCGGTCCGAGACCCACCGAGCCGGTGATGCCGTTGAGCACGACGTCGGCGTCGACATCCCGCACGAGCTCCTCGGCTTCGTCGGCGCCGAGCGCCGTGTGCTCGACCTCGAACTCGGCGGCCTGGGTTTCGAGCATGGCCCGGTTGCTTCCGGCGGAGAGTCCGACCACCTCGAACCGGGTCGGGTTGGCCTTGATCACGTCCAGTGCCTGGGTTCCGATCGAGCCGGTCGACCCGAGAATTACAACTCGTCTGCGCATCCTGCAACTGTAGGTGGAGGCGCCGCCTTTCGTGCCTGGGCGGGCCGTGGCGGTAGGGTCCAAGGATGACCGGTTCCAAAGAAGATTCCCAGGATGCACCTCCCGTCGACCTGTCGGCAGAGGGATCGGAGCCCACGAAGCGCCCCGGATTCGTCTACTTCCTCGGTTACGGCATCATGGCTCCGGTCGCCCGGCTGGTCTTCCGCCCCACCATCACCGGCCGGGACAACATCCCCCGCATCGGCCGCGTCATCCTGGCCAGCAACCATCTGTCGTTCATCGACAGCATCGTCATTCCGCTGGTCGCACCCCGGCGCGTGCAGTTCCTGGCCAAGTCCACCTACTTCACCGGCACCGGGTTCAAGGGATTCGCCTCCCGCACCTTCTTCACCTCGATCGGAGCGGTCGGGGTCGAACGCGGGGCAGGGCAGGCCGCCCAGGACGCGCTCGACGCGGGCCGCAACATCCTCGAGTCCGACAGCGCCTTCGCGATCTACCCGGAGGGAACCCGGTCCCTCGACGGACGCCTGTACAAGGGGCGCACCGGCGTGGCGTGGCTCGCGCTCATCACAGGCGCCGTCGTGGTTCCGGTCGGGCTGATCGGCACCCAGGAGATCCAGCCGGTGGGAGCGAAATTCCCGCGGATCCGCAAGATCACGGTCGCCTTCGGCGAGCCCCTCGACCTGAGCCGCCATGGCTCAGCGGAATCGGGCAAGGCCCGGCGCGGCGCAACCGACGAGATCATGGCCGCGATCCACGCCCTGTCCCATCAGGAATTGGCCGGCAAGTACAACGAGTCGCCGCCCGCGGGCACGCTGCAGAAGCTCGCTGACCGGGTCTTCCCACGCGAACGCGTCTAGCCGGATACCAGCCGGCCGGGCCGGGCATCCGATGCCCGAAAACACCGTTGAAACGGGAGCGACCTAAGCTGGGGGCATGTCTGACAAGTATTCGGTATCTCAGGAGCGCAAGCTCGTCACCGCCCTTCCCGGCCCCAAGTCGGTCGAATTGCAGGAACGCCGCCTGCGCGCGGTGTCCCGCGGTGCGGGCACGCTGGCGAACATCTATATGGATCACGGAGCGGGAGCGATCCTCGTCGATGTCGACGGCAACCAGATCATCGACCTCGGCTGCGGCATCGGCGTGACTACCATCGGCCACGCGAACGACGAGGTGGCCGCGGCGGCCGCAGCGCAGGCCGCCAAGCTCACCCACACCCTGTTCACCGTCACACCGTATGAGAACTACGTGGCCGTCGCGGAGAAGCTCGCCGAGATCACCCCCGGGGACTTCGAGAAGCGCTCCATCCTGGTCAACACCGGCGCGGAAGCCGTCGAGAACGCCGTGAAGATCGCCCGCAAGTTCACCGGCCGCCGCGCCATCGTGGCGCTTGACCACGCGTTCCACGGTCGCACCAACCTGACCATGGCGATGACGTACCGCCCCTGGCCGGAGCGCGCCGGAATGGGCCCGTTTCCCGGCGAGATCTACAGCGTGCCGACCAGCTACCCCTACCGGGACGGCCTGACCGGTGAAGAGGCCGCCGAGAAGACCATCGACTACATCAACACCCACATCGGCGCCACCGAGATCGCGGCCTTCTTCATCGAACCGATCCAGGGCGATGGCGGCATCGTCATCCCCGCCCCCGGCTTCTTCAAGCGGCTGAGCGAGTTCTGCACGGAGAACGGCATCGTCTTCGTCTCCGATGAAATCCAGGCCGGCATCGCCCGCACCGGCGCGTGGTACGGCATCGAGCACCACGATGTGGTGCCGGACCTTGTCACCACGGCCAAGGGCATCGCCGGCGGGTTCCCGCTCGCTGCCGTCACCGGCCGCGCCGACATCATGGACTCCGTGCAGCCCGGCGGCATCGGCGGAACCTTCGGCGGCAACCCGGTGTCGACCGCGGCCGCTCTCGCCGTCTTCGACCTGATCGAGCGCGACAACCTGCTCGGCGAGGCGCAGCGCGTCGAGAAACTGCTCTGGGCGCGCATCGGCGACTGGCCGCAGCGGTTCTCGGTCGTGGGCGACGTGCGCGGCAAGGGCGCGATGTTCGGGGTGGAGCTCGTTCACCCGGGCACGACCACGCCGTACCCCGAGGCCCTCACCGCGATCATCAAGCACGCGACCACCAACGGCGTCATCGTGCTGGATGCCGGCAGCTGGGACTCCGTGCTGCGCATCATGCCGTCGGTCGTCATCTCCGAGGCGCTGATCGACGATGCCGCCTCCGTGATCGAGGAGACCCTCGCCGCGCTGTCCGGCCTGTAGTTCCTAGCACCCAGCTCCGCTCATCTGGGCGCGTGGCGGCCGGCCGGTGACCCTGGCCGGGCCGTTCGCGTCCCGGTGTCGAATCTGTCGAAACTCAGAACGGCGCCGGTTCGTCCGAATTCGGCTGCCGCACTTTCTTCTTCTCCTTGACCTCGGGCGCACGCCCGGCCGGCGGATGATCGTGGCCGGCGCACTGATGAACGTTCCCCCGGTCGGAGACGTCCACTTCAGCGTGCCGTCCGGCAGGAGTGCGTAGCTCCACCGCGTCTCGGACTTCAGCGCATGGTCGGCCGGACACGGATGCGCGAGATTGTCGTGCGCGATGATCCCCGTGAACTGCCAATGGACAACTTGATCAAACGCCCATTGTGGAGCAGGGGCGGGGTGCCCGTGGACGCCGGGCTCATCGCCAGCCGCGGTCATCCGTCACAAGGCCCAGCAACACGCATCCGTCGTCACGTAGCCGCGGAGATCTTCGTGAAACACCGGTTCCGGTGCCTGCCGAGCGGAGTGTTGCGGAATTCTCCGCGGTTAGCGACCATGACGGATGCCCGAAGGGGGAACCTCCGAACGTCGGCGCACCGGGTCTCGACAAGCCCGACCACCGACAAGCTCGACCACCGACAGGCCCGACCACCGGCGGCTCGAACCGGCCGCGGCTCGAACCGGCGGGACGGGACGGGACGGGACGGGACGGTCAGCGGGCGACGGCCATCGTGACGGGCTCGTGCGCGACCGGGAAGTTCACGGATGCCGCGATGAAGCAGAGTCCGGCGGCCTCCGCGTGCAGAGACTGGGCGAGTTCGACCTGCCCGGGATCGGACACCGTGACGCGGGGTCGCAGAGTCACCTCGGTGAAGTGGCCACCGCCATCCGTCGTCTGGACCATCGCCCCGATCGCGTCGTCGGTGTAGGCGACGACCCGCACGCCGTGCTTGACGGCGACGTGCAGGTAGCTCATCAGGTGGCACTCACTGAGCGCGGCCAGCAGCAGCTCCTCCGGATTCCAGCGGTCGGCGTCGCCGTGGAAGGCCGGATCGGCCGATGCGCGGATCGGCTCCTTGCCGTTCGCGCTGATCAGGTGATCCCGGCCGTAGTCCCGATAGCCGCTCGTGCCGGTGCCCCGGTTGCCCGTCCAGGCGATGTTCACGGCGTAGTGATGTGCACCGATCACGGTGCCTCCTTCGATTTGCAGGGCTCTGCGGGCCGATCCGCGGCCCACAATGGGCCGTTACGCGGCCAGGGAACCGATTGTCGCAGCTATTCGCTGCGCCTCCCGTCGCCCTGATCGGTAAACTGGTTACATCATGACTGACACGCTGACGCCCTCGACCACCCCGTCCACCTCCGCCGCCCCGGTTTACACGGTGCCGCAGGAACGAAAGATCGTGACCGCGATCCCGGGTCCGCGCTCGAAGGAACTCCAGCAGCGCAGACTCGCCGTCGTCTCCGGCGGCGTCGCATCCGCTCTCCCCGTCTACATCAAGAAGGCGAACGGCGCCATCCTCGTCGACGTGGACGACAACCAGTTCATCGACCTGGGCGCCGGCATCGGTGTGACCACGATCGGCCACACCGACACCAGCGTCGTCGCGGCCGCCGTCGAGCAGACCCAGGACTTCATCCACACCCTCTTCACCATCACGCCCTACGAGGAATACGTGCGCGTCTGCGAGCTTCTCGCCGAGCACACCCCCGGCGATTTCGCGAAGAAGTCGGTGCTGATCAACTCGGGCGCCGAGGCCGTCGAGAACGGCGTCAAGATCGCCCGCAAGCACACCGGCCGCCGCGCCGTCGCCGTGCTCGACCACGCGTACCACGGCCGCACGGTGCTGACCATGGCCATGAACTACAAGGCCATGCCCTACGCGACCGGCTACGGCCCCCTCGCCAGCGACGTCTACCACGCCCCCAGCTCCTACCCGTATCACGACGGTCTGAGCGGGGCGGATGCCGCGGCGCGCACGATCGCCTACCTCGAGAAGGTCGTCGGCCCCACCGACCTGGCCTGCCTGGTCGTCGAGCCCATCCAGGGTGAGGGCGGCTTCATGGTCCCGGCCGAGGGCTACTTCAACGCCCTGCAGACCTGGTGCACCGCGAACGGCGTTGTCATGATCGCCGACGAGATCCAGAGCGGCATGGCCCGCACCGGCAAGTACTACGCCAGCGAGCACTTCGGCTGGACCCCTGACCTCGTGCTCACCGCCAAGGGCATCGCCGGCGGCATGCCGCTGGCCGCCGTCACCGGCCGCGCCGAGATCATGGATTCCTCGCAGCCCGGCGGCCTCGGCGGTACTTTCGGTGGAAACCCGGTCTCCTGTGCCGCGGCCATCGCGGTGTTCGAGTCGATCCAGCGTAACGACCTGCTCGCCGAGGGTGTGCGCATCGAGAACACCCTGCGTGCCGGCCTCGGCGCGCTCAAAGAGAAGCACGACATCATCGGCGAGATCCGCGGCCGTGGGGCCATGATCGCGATCGAGCTCGTGCAGCCGGGAACCGGTGACACGACCAAGGCGCCGAACGCGGCAGCCGTGTCGTCCATCGCCGCCTACGCCGCCCAGCAGGGAGTGCTGCTGCTCACCGCCGGAACCTACGGCAATGTGCTTCGGTTTCTGCCGAGCCTGGCCGTGAGCGACGCTCTCCTGAACGATGCCCTCTCGGTCATCGACGACGCCATCGCCGCGCTCTAAGCGCGTCGACACCGTGACAACGACATTCCAGCCGCCCATCAACGCCGGGCAGACGTTCACCGTGTCCGACGCGGTCGAACTGGCCGTGGTCGAGCGTAGCGGTTTCGTCGAATCGAGGCACGCGGGCAGCGCTGTCGTGCTCACCAGCGAGGGCGCGGTGCTCCGCGCCCTCGGCGACGTGAGCACCCCGATCTTTCCGCGGTCGTCGATGAAGCCCTTCCAGGCCATCGCCGTGATGGCCAGCGGGGTCACCCTGCGCGGCGAGGACGCGGCGATCGCCACGGCCAGCCACACTGGGACGCAGCGCCACGCCGACCTCGTGCGCGGGCTCCTCGCCCGCGCCGGCATCCCCGAGACGGCGCTCGCCTGCCCGGCAGCCTGGCCGGACGACTCCATCGCCCGCGACGCCCTGGTGCGACTGGGCGCCGGCAAGGCCCCGATCTACATGAACTGTTCGGGCAAGCACGCCGCGATGCTCGTGGCCTGCCAGCAGAACGGCTGGGCTCTGTCCGGATACCTGGAGCCGGAGCATCCGTTGCAGAAACGCATTCTCGACGTGGTCGAGCGCTTCACGGGTGAACGTCCGTCGGCGTCCGGCGTGGACGGATGCGGCGCACCGGTGCACGCGCTCTCCCTCACCGCCCTTGCCCGCGGCATCGCCCGCATCGCCACGTCCAAGTCGAACTCGCCGTTCGCGATCTACCGCGAGGCCGGTTTCCTCGGCGAGGCCCTGCGGCAGCACGGCTGGGTCATCGCCGGACCGGGCATGCCCGACACCGTCGTGATCGACCGCCTCGGCCTGTTCGTGAAGACGGGCGCGGAGGGCATCTGCGTGGCCTCCGCCCCGAACGGCACCACGGTCGCCCTCAAGGTGCTCGACGGCAGCCTGCGGGTCACCACCATCGTGGCCCTGCGCCTGCTGGCGGATGCCGGCGCGATCGCACACAGCGACATCGATGCGATCCTGCCCGAACTGCACCTCGCGGTGCAGGGCGGCGGGCTCCCGGTCGGCGAGATCCGCGCCAGCTTCGTGTAGCGGGGGCCGCGCGTCACCCCTGTTTCGCCAGCCGCTTCTCCTTGGCCGCCCGAGACACCTGGGCGGTGACCACGAGCACGAGGGCTAAGATGAACACCGCCGACGCGATCACGTTCGCCTCCGCGGGGATCCCCCGGGCTGCGGACACGTAGATGTACTTGGGGAACGTGGTGACGGCGCCGGAGTTGAAGTTGGTGATGATGAAGTCGTCGAAGCTCAGCGCGAAGGAGAGCAGCGCGGCCGCCAGGATGCCGGGCAGCAGCAGCGGGAAGGTGATCCGGGCGAACACTTGGGTGGCCGACCCGTAGAGGTCCCGGCCGGCCTCCTCGAGCGCGGGATCGAGGCTGGCGACCCGCGCCTTGACGGTCACCACCACGAAGCTGATGCAGAACATGGTGTGCGCCAGGATGATCGTGACCATGTCCTTCGGCACGCCCAGGGACAGGAACTGCGCGGCGAGGCCGGCGCCGAGCACAACCTCCGGCGTGGCCATCGGCAGGAACAACAGCAGGCTCGTCTGCGATCGGAACCGGAACCGGTACCGCACCAGGGCGATCGCGATCATCGTGCCGAGCGTGGTCGCGGCCACCGTGGCCACCACGCCGATCAGGACGCTGTTGCCGAACGCCTCGCACACGGCGCCGTTCTGCACCTGGCACACGTTGAGCCACTTGTCGAAGGTGAACCCGCGCCAGGTGATGTTGGATTTCAGAGAGTCGTTGAACGAGAACACGAAGGTGTAGACGATCGGGACCATCAGGAAGATGAGCGCCAGCACCGTGTAGAGCGGCAGAAGCAACTTGCCCAGGGAGAATTTCACAGCAGCTCCTCCGTGCCCGACCGTTTGACGTAGATGCTCACGATCACCAGGATCACCGACATCAGGATGATGGACAGCGCGGCCGCCGCCGGATAATTCTGCAGCACCAGGAAGTTAGCCTCGATCACGTTGCCGATCATCTGGGTGTCCGGCCCGCCGAGGAAGTCCCGGCTCGCATTGATGTAGTCGCCCGCCGCCGGGATGAAGGTCAGCAGCGTTCCGGCCACGATGCCGGGCATCGACAGCGGGATCGTGATCTTGCGGAACACGTCGAACGGACGCGCGTAGAGGTCGCTGCCGGCCTCGAGGTAACGCAGGTCGAGCCGTTCGAGCGTGGTGTACAGCGGCAGAGTCATGAACGGGATGAAGTTGTAGGTGAGCCCGAAAATGACGGCGAAAGCAGTGCCCGTGAAATGTGCATCCGGTGCCAGCAACGACAGAGCCTTGAGCGACGTGATCACGAACGACTCGTCCGACAAGAGTTGCTTCCAGGCCAAGGTGCGGAGCAGGAAGCTGATGAAGAACGGGGCGATCACCAGCACCAGCATGAGGCTCTGCAGCAGCGGCCACGGCCGAGCCTTCACGCCGATGAAGTAGGCCAGCGGGTAACTGAACACGAGGGCCAGCACGGTGGCGATCAGCGCGTATCCGAAGGAGCGCATGATGTGCGGCCAGTAGGCCGTGATCACGTCGACGTAGTTCTCCCAGCGGAACGCGTAGGAGTACTGGCCGACGTCGCCGAATTCCGACGGGGCCTGAAACGACGTCAGCAGCAGCGACACGAGCGGCGCCAGGAAGAACAGAACCAGGTAGAGGATGCCCGGCAGCAGCAGGAGCAGCGCGATCGGGCTCTTTCGGCGCGGCGCCGGTTCGGGCGCGGTGGTGCTGGTGGAGAAAGCCGCGAACGCCACCCTAGGCTCCCTCAAGCTCCGTGAGCAGGGAGGAGCGTTTCTGCGTCGCGATGCTCCGGGTGGTGTCGTCGGCCTCGAAACGGGGTTCCGCGGAGGCGTCGTCCTCGAGTCCGAAGCCGTGCTCGATGTTCCAGCTCAGCCAGACCTCGGAACCCTCGTGAGCAACGGGGCCGAACGCCATGTTCTGGGCGAAGACGATGAGGGTGCCGATGCCGGCGATCTCGACCAGGTACTGGGTGCTGACTCCGCTGAACGAGACGTCGATCACGCGGCCGGGACCCATCAAGTTGCGGGCGACGTCGCCGACGGGCTCGGTCACGTGGAGGGTCAGCTTCTCCGGGCGGACGCCGATGGTGACCTCGCCGATGTGCCGGTGCGCGCGTGCCGCCGGGACCACGACTTTCTGGCCGGCCACGTCCACCGAGATGGCCTCGCTCGTGCTGCCGACCACGGGGCCGGTGAACAGGTTCGACTGGCCGAGGAAGTTGGCGACGAAAGCCGTGCGCGGCAGCTCGTAGAGTTCCTCGGGGGCACCCATCTGCTCGATCCGGCCCTTGTTCATCACCGCGACGGTGTCGGCCATGGTCATGGCCTCCTCCTGGTCGTGGGTGACGTGCAGGAAGGTGAGGCCGACCTCCTCCTGGATGGTCTTCAGCTCGAGCTGCATCTGGCGCCGCAGCTTCAGGTCGAGCGCGCCGAGCGGCTCGTCGAGCAGCAACAGGGCCGGCCGGTTCACGATCGCCCGGGCGAGGGCCACCCGCTGCTGCTGCCCACCGGAGAGCTGCTGCGGGCGGCGCGCGGCGAGGTGGTCCAGTTCCACCAGGCGGAGCGCCTCGTGGGCCTTGGCGACCGGGTCGTCGATGCGGCGGCGGCGAAGCCCGAAGGCGACGTTCTCCAGCACGGTCATGTGCGGGAAGAGGGCATAACTCTGGAACACCGTGTTGACCGGACGCTGGAAGGATTTCTGGTTCGTCACATCCGTGCCCCCGATCAGGATGCGACCGTTCGTCGGTTCCTCGAGGCCGGCCACCAGGCGCAGCGTCGTGGTCTTGCCGCAGCCCGACGGGCCGAGCAGGGCAAAGAAGGAGCCGGCGGGGATCTTCAGATCGAGGTGCTCGATGGCGGTGAAGCCCGGGAACCTCTTCTGGATGCCCACCAGCTCGAGGTCGGCCCCTGCGCTGGCGAATTCTCCGCTGTTCATCCCTACGAACCCAGCAGGATGCCCTGGAAGGCGGCATCGTACTTCTGCTCCTCCGCACCGGTCAGGGTGCGGAAGACGCGGGCCTTGGCCAGAGTCGCATCGTCCGGGAAGATCAGCTGGTTGTTCGCGAGCTCAGGGTCGATCGCCATCGCGGCCTCCTTGGCCCCGGCGACCGGGGTGATGTAGTTCACGTAGGCGGCAACCTCGGCGGCGACGGCCGGGTCGTAGTAGTAGTCGATGAGCTTCTCGACGTTCGCCTTGTGCGGGGAGCCGATCGGCACCAGGAAATTGTCGTTCCAGAGGGTTCCGCCCTTATCGGGCACCACGAACTCCCATTTGTCGCCGTTCTCCGCGTTCAGCTGAACGATGTCGCCGGACCAGACGATGGCGGCGAGGGTGT
The DNA here is from genome assembly GCF_004403465.1 of Cryobacterium sinapicolor. Lineage (GTDB taxonomy): Bacteria > Actinomycetota > Actinomycetes > Actinomycetales > Microbacteriaceae > Cryobacterium > Cryobacterium sinapicolor. The sequence continues at coordinate 48,330 of NZ_SOGQ01000013.1, forward strand.
CTTCGTTGATGAGGTCTTCCTTGTAGGCGTTGCCCTTGATGTTGCGCACCTGGCCGTCGGAAACCTGCTTCTCCAGCACGTCGATCGCGGCCATGTACTCGTCGTCGCCCCAGTCGCCGGAGATGTCCACGCCCATGTCGGACATGATCAGGCCCATGGTGTCGCGCATCTCGGACAGAACGCCGACCCGGCCCTTGAGGTCCGGGCCCCACAGGTCCTCGACCGACGCGAGGCCGTTCGGCAGCTTCTCCTTGTTCCAGCAGATGCCCGCGAACCCGCCCTGCCACGGCACGCTCATCTTGCGGCCGGGGTCGAAGCCCACGTCTTTCAGGGAGGGGAGAAGGTTCTTCAGGTTGGGGATGTTGGCCTGGTCGAGTTCCTGCGTGTAGCCGAACCGGATCCAGCGGCCGACCATCCAGTCGGTGAGGCAGACCGCGTCGGCGCCGATGTCCTGGCCGAGGGCGAGCTGATCCTTCACCTTGCCGTAGTACGTGTTGTTGTCGTCGACGGCCTCGGTGTACTCGACCTTGATCCCGGTCTCGGCCGTGAACGCATCCAGAGTGGGGTAATTGCCGGCGTCGTCGACGTCGATGTAGAGCGCCCAGTTGTCCCAGCGCACAAGCTTGCTGCTGTCGGACTCGTCCGGGGCGGCGGTCGGCTTGGTGGCGCTGCCGGTCGAGCACGCGGCGAGCGCGAGGGCGGCGGCCCCGCCACCGGCTCCGGCGAGCAGGGTGCGGCGCCCCATCTGGGCGGCCCGGGCCTGACGGACGAGTTGGGCAATCATGGGATCTGCGGGCAACGGCCTGGGCTTCATGGTCGGATCTCCTTGCACTTCTCAGCGGATGAGCTCTCACAGCGTTCATGGCGAGTTGCTAGATACTCGCACAGGAGCGCCCCGTGCGCACCCAAGAGTGGCCGAATCGTTAATTTTTGCTCATGCCACGCACGAAATCCGCACTCCCTAGCGCCATTTTCATTCGAAATGAGCCGTTCGGCGGCTGTAGGATTTCGCTCAGGACAACGGGGTCCCCCGTTGAGGGTGTGAACCAATTCGACGGAGATTTTCGCCAGAATGGCGATTTACGGCCCCAAAAGCGCATTTTGCCTCAAAATCTCCGTCGAATTCGTTAGTTAAGGGAGCGCCATGAAGGTTGCAGTTCCGGCAGAGATCAAGAACAACGAGTTCCGGGTGGCGATCACTCCGGCCGGCGTGCACGACCTCGTGGCGCACGGGCACGAGGTGCTAATCGAAACGGGGGCCGGGCGCGGCTCCGGGCTCAGCGACGAGAGCTACGCCGCGGCGGGCGCGACGATCATGCCGGACGCCGCGTCCACCTGGGCCGCCGCCGACCTGCTGCTCAAGGTGAAGGAGCCCGTCCAGAGCGAATACGCCTTTTTCCGTTCCGATCTGCTGCTGTTCACCTACCTGCACCTGGCCGCGGAACCTGCCCTGACCAGCGCGCTGCTGGAGAGCGGCGTCACCGCGATCGCCTACGAGACCGTGCAGCTGCCGACTCGGGCCCTGCCCCTGCTCGCGCCGATGAGCGAGGTCGCGGGCCGCCTGGCACCCATCGTGGGTGCCAACGTGATGCTCAAGCCCAACGGCGGACCGGGCCTGCTCGTGCCCGGGGTGCCCGGAACGCATCCGGCCCGGGTCACCGTGCTCGGCGGCGGCGTCGCCGGCACCGCCGCCATGCAAGTGGCCCTCGGGCTCGGCGCCCAGGTGACCGTGCTCGACACCAACCTGTTCCGCCTGCGCGAAATCGACGCCCTGTATTACGGACGGGTGCAGACCATCGCCTCGAACAGCTTTGAGATCGACCGGGCGCTGGTGTTGTCCGACCTGGTGATCGGGTCGGTGCTGATCCCCGGAGCCCGGGCCCCCAAACTCGTCAGCAACGAGCTCGTCTCCCGGATGAAACCGGGCAGCGTGCTCGTGGACATCGCCGTGGACCAGGGCGGATGCTTCGCCGACTCTCACCCGACGACGCACGCCGACCCGACTTTCACCGTGCACCGCTCCCTGTTCTACTGCGTGGCCAACATGCCCGGCGCCGTTCCCAGCACCTCCACCTATGCGCTCACCAACGCGACACTGCCCTATGTTCGGCTGATCGCGAACCGTGGCTGGAAAGACGCGCTCCGAACGGATGCCGCACTCGCCCTCGGCCTGTCCACGGTCGGCGGCCGGGTCACCAGCGGCCCGGTCGCGACCGCGCACTCGCTGCCGCTCCGTGAACTGGTGGACGCGTTGGCCTGATCCGCGACCGGGTCCCGTCATTCACGAGGCGGCTGGCGTTACGGCGGGCGAGGCGGCTGGCGTTCTGGCGGGCGAGGCGCCTGGCGTTCTGGCGGGCGATACGGCTATGCGACCGGGGGCCGCAGAGTGGCTCGGTGCACGGTGCCGTCCGGGCGCAGCACCCAGACCCGACCGCGGTTGGGTGCCAGCGGCGGCGGCAGGTCCCGGCGTCGGCTGATCGCCCGGTAGTCGGCGAGGCTGCAGCCGTCGAAGACGAGGTCCGCGTGCGGGCGCAGGGCACCGAGCAGGGACCACTGCGCCTGCCACGCGTCGACGTCGCCGACGAAAGCGGTCCCCGACTGCGTCTCGCTGAGCCGGAGCGGCGCCCCCGCGTGCGCCACCTCCGCAATCGCGTCGTGGGACGCTGCGGCGAGGTCGACGACCCGCGCACCGGGGACCGCGCCGAGCGCCGCCGCCGTGCGGGACGGCGAACCCGACACGACGAGAAGGGTCTGCCCCGGCAGTCCCAGGAGCGCGGCGACATCCGGAAGCGTCGGGGCATCCGGACGTTTCATCAGGCCCAGGCTCCCCGGACTTCCTGGGCCACCCGGGCCATCCGGACCTGCACGGCCCTGCTCCGGCGCGAGAAGCTGGATGCGGTGGCCCTGCCAGGTCCCGCCGCCGGGCGGGAGCTGGTCGTCGAACAGGGCGGCCGCTCCCCCGGCCGCGACATGCTCGCCGACATCGGCCAAGCGCAGCACCAGCCGTCTCTGACACAGAGTCGGCAGGGCCTGAAGCGATCCGGTGAGCCGCTGCGCGGCCACGACGATGCGGACTCCGCCGTCCGCCCCGTCTCGGAGCAGTCCGGCGAGTAGCTCGAGGGCTGCCGGGCGGTGTTCCTGGTCCCAGCGGGCGTGCACGGAATCGAAGTCGTCGAGCAGCAGCAGCCGGGCCACCGGGCTCCCCCCGGCGTCGAGGCGTCGGCGCGCCTGGACCAGGGCGTCCCACACGGCCTCGACATCGGCACCGAACAGGTCGGCATCACCGACAGGTGCGAACCCCGCCACGACCGACGCCAGTGCCGCTGACTTGCCCGAGCGGGGCCCGCCGATCACGAGCAGGCTGCCCTCGCCCATCGGCTCGTAACGGGCCACCCGGTAGCGCTGGAGCTCCGGCTCATCGAGCAGCCCCAGCAGTGCTCCGGGCTTGGCACGGATGCCGGGCGCGGCACAGTCCTGCCCGGGAGCCGGAATGGGGCCGTCGGACGCGTACTCGTCGACCGCCGTTCCGCTCGCGACCAGGGCAAGGAGGTCCACGCGGCTCAGGCTCGCGGGCAGCAGGTCGAGCCAGGGGCGCCGGGGTCTCGGCTCCCCGGCGGCCGCCGCGGCGAGGTCGCTGATCTCCTGCTGCGAGGTCGTGGCCACCTGGCAGAGCACCGGTCCTGAGGAGTCCGTGGCGATCAGACACCGGCCGGCCTGGTCGGCGCCGAGGGCCGCGGCGGCATCCGTGCCCAGAACCGCCACGCTGTCGGCGCGGTTGTTGACCCGCAGCGATACCCGCAGCGTGCAATTGGCGAGCAGGGCGTCGCGCACCACCCCGGTGGGCCGCTGGGTGCAGAGGATCAGGTGGACCCCCAGCGATCTGCCCCGCGCGGCAATGTCGATGAACAGAGCGTGCAGGTCGGGGAAGGCCGTGAGCATGGTCGCGAATTCGTCGACCACGATCACAAGCCGTGGAAGCATCCCTCCGGAATCCTGCCCCCACAGGTGCACGATGTCCCGCGCACCAGCCCGGCCCAGCACACGTTCGCGGTACCGCAGCTCGGCGGCAAGGCTGGCCAGCGCCCGAGCGGACTGGTGCCCGTCGAGGTCGGTGATCAGCCCGACGCAGTGGGGCAGGGCGCACAACGGGGCGAACGCCGCCCCACCCTTGAAATCGACCAGCAGGAACGTCACCTCAGCGGGGCTTGCCACCGCCGCCATCGCCGCAACCCAGGTCACCAGCAGCTCGCTCTTGCCACTGCCGGTCGTGCCGCCGACGACGGCGTGAGGCCCGGCCCCGACCAGGTCGAGCGACACCTCCCCCGATTCGCCGACCCCGATGGCGCAGCGGAGGCTCGGCGATCGGGACTGCCCCTGCCGTACCCGATGCCCGGGTCGGAAGCCGGTGAGTTCGCCGAGGGCGACGGATGCCGGCACCGCCCGCGACGTCGGCACCAAACCGGCCGTCGCGGCCCGGTCGCTCAACACCCGGGCAACCCGGAGCGCCTGTTCGACGGTGATCAGTTCGGGCCGGAAGCCGGTTCCCCAGGCGTGCACGCCGGATCGCAGCACCTCGGCTCGTCCGGGACCCTGCATTCGCACGATGGTGTCGCAGCCGACGGGGAGTGCCTCGAGCGTTCCGGCCAGGGCGATGATCAGCCCCGACCCTGCGGGTGCCGGTTTCCCGGACGCCCCTCCCGGCGGCGCCTCGCAGACCACGACGGTGCGAGCACAGACCGACCCGGTGTCGTACGGGAGCGCGGCCGCCCAGTCCCAACCGTTTTCTGGCACGCTCAGGCGGACCTGGTCGGGCACCAGCGAGCAGGCCAATTGCACCAGGAGCCCGCGGCCCAGCGCCTGCCCGAGCGGAAGCGGTCCGACGATTCCGATCCCCCCGCCGACGTCGGCGACGATGGGCGCCTCGGGAAGGGTGGCCGCCCAGTCGCGCAGGTCGCGATGCTCGTCGAGACCTGCGCCGCCGTCGAGGCGCAGACCGCTCGGCACCGCACCGGACCCCAGGCTCACATCCGATCCCGAGCCGGTCCACCGCAGGGCGGCGTGCGGGGCGGCCACGATGCTGTTGGCCGAGGGTGTGCGCCGCCACTGCAGGCGGCGCAGCTCCTCCTGGCGTAGGGCCACTTCGGCCCGCAGGGTCACCAGGGCCTGCTCCTGGTCGGCGGCGTTCGCGCGCCGGGTGCGCCGCCCCGTGCGGCGCGCGTCGAGCATGCCGGCCAGGGCGATGACCGGGCCGAGTACCGCGAAGATCAGCACGAAGGCCGAACCCGTGATCAGCCAGATCACCCCCGCCGCGGCCAGCGGCGCCACGCTCGCGATCAACGGGAAGCCGGGCGCCGGCGGGTCGGCCGGACGGGCGGGGAGGGTCAGCGGGACATCGGCTCGGATCACCGCACCAGCCCATCACTCCGGGGGCGATCCCAGCGGCACGCACCGGCATCCGTGGCGGACAGGCGGCCGACAGGGCTGGGGAGGGATCAACGGGTGTGGCACCCAACGAGTCTCGAACCAATTCGACGGAGATTCTCGTCTGAAAACACTTTTTGGGCGGTTCCGGGGCCGGTTTGGGCAAAATCTCCGTCGAATTCGTTCGGGCCGGCTCGTTCGGGCCGGCTCATTCGGGCCGGCGCCGGCCCGGGCAGGGAGCGGCTCGCAGGCGACTAGTTGAGGATGAAGAACTGGTCCGCGATCTCGACGCGGGAACCACGCGGCACCAGATAGCGCCGGCCGGGTTCGCAGCGAACCAGTACCGCATCCGGGCGACGGATGATCGTGCCGTTCCCCGAGAACCGGTCACTGACCCAGAACTCGCCCTCGTGCTGGCCGAACTCGAGGTGGCTCTTCGACACCGACCGACCGAGGTCGTTGATCTGCACCAGGATGTCGACGTGTTCGGTCGGCTGGGGCAGCGGTCGGCGACCGATCAGGCCGGTGCCCAGGGCCGAGATCGTCTCCCCCGTGCTGAACTGGAGCACGAACAGGGACGCGGCCGAGGGGGCCGCGTCGAATGAGGATGACGTGGCCGAGGGGGCCGCAGGCTGAACCGACAGCGGCGCCGGGGCGGGATCCGGATCGGGGATCTCGACCGAGACGGAGAACACCGGAGCCGGGACGACGGGGGCCGGGAGGAGAGGAGCGTCAACCGGAGCCGGGAGGACCGGGACCGGGACCGGGGCCCGGACCGGGGCCGGGACCGGAGCCGGGAGGACCGGGGCCGGGGCCGGTCCCGCAATCGGAACCGACACCACCGGCACGGAGATCACGGTGTTCCGGCGGAGCGGCTGGATGACAGTGGTGTCGCCGGGCCGCGGATCCGGGCGTTTCCGGGTTTGCGGGGTGGCGGTGCTCGAGCTGCCGCATTCACCGCAGAACATGGCGCCGACGGGCAGCTGCGCACCGCAGATCAGGCAGTTCATGGGCGGGCTCCTCCCGGTGCAGGGCCGCTCCCTCGCGGGGCTGTTCGGTGAACGGATGTCCCTCCAGCGTACCGACCCAACGAGCGCAGCGACACGAGGGCCCGAAGCCGGTCGGTGCGGCTGCCCCCCGCGCCGAGCGAGCGGCACAGGGCGGTGACCGCCGTCCACACCTCCTCGGCGGCGGCATCGTCCGACCGTTCAGGGGAGAACACGGCGCGGTCGACGGCATCCGCGACGACGCCGGCCGCCGTCCTGGGCTCCGTACCCGGCACCAGAACGGCCAGTTCCGTGCGGGTGGCCCCGACCGGAACGTCGACGCCGTGATCGAGGACGGCGTCGGAGAACTCGCGCCAGCCACCGCGGATCCGGTCGAGCGGTGTGGACCGGGTGCGACGCAGGTGCCGTCTGCGCGCCTTGGCGCCGACGATCAGCAGGAAGGGCGCGAGCAGCACACCGAGGCCGAGAAGCGTCCAGGCGGCGACGGTCGCCGCGGCGAGCAGGAAGGCCAGCAGCGGGTCGGATGGGGCCGGCGGATCCTCGGTGCTGCTCTCCGGCGGGGCCGGATCGCGCAGCTCCACCGGGTCGGGGAGCGCCGGGGGCACCACCGACTGCGGCCGGGAGACCACCGTCGGGTCGTCGGGGGCCCGCGCCGGGATGTCGCGCACGGCCGGGTTCGGATCGATCGTGGCCCAGCCCAGTGTGGAGGCCACCTCGATCCACGCCGAGATGTCGGAACCGACAACGGGGATCGCCTCTGCCCCCGACGCCGTCTCGCCCCCGGAGGCGGCCCTCGGCACGAAGCCGATGACGACCCGGGCCGGGAAGCCGAGCCGGCGCGCCATCAGGGCCGCGGCGACGGCGTATTGCTCGGCGTCGCCGAGCATGGGTTGATCGGTAAACAGCTCGCTGATCCGGTCGGCACCGTGCCCGGACCGGCTCACCGGTTCGTCCGGGAGGATGCCGTGGCTGATATAGCCATCCGTCTTGAGCCCGTCGAGCATGGCCTGCAACTGCACGCCGGGCGGGTCGCCGGCCCGCACATAACGGGCCAGAGCCTGTTCGAGCTCGTCCGGCAGAATAGCCGGCTCGGGCAGCACGGCGCTGCCCGGCCGCAGAGCGGCCAGGCTGTCCGGGGAACGGGGGACGACACCCACGCTCCGGTAGCTGTCGCCTCTGACCAGCCCGGTGAGCACCGCGGCCGTGCCGCTGTTGTCGTTGTAGTAGAAGGAGTCGGAGCGTACGATCCGGGTGGGTCCGGTGAACGTGATGCTTTCGAGCTGTCCGGCGCCGGGCACCCAGACGCCGGTGTAGCCCTCGACCGTCACCGTGAGGGTGGTCTCGTCGCCGTCGACCAGGGACTGGTCGAGCCGGTCCGGCAGCCGGGTGAACGAGCCGGACGCGCTGCTGACCTGGTCGCTGCCGACCGAGTAGACGATCCCGTCGTAGCTGTCCAGGGTGGCCAGCCGGAGCCGACCACCGCTCGGCAGGCCGGCCACCTCGAGGAGCACGGCATCCGACCGCCCGGTCTGCAGGTAGCCGCGGAACTCGCTCAGCGGGCTCGGGTAGGCGCGCGGGTCGAACGGCTGCTGCACCCGGGCGCGCGCCACGTCGCGGGGCACGTCGGCCGGCAGCAGGACCGCGGCCCCGGTACCGGCGGCGATCGCCACCGCCACGATCACGGCGGCGCTGACCAGCCCGCGGGCGGCCGCGAGCCGCCGGTGGGAAGACGACGCCGTACTGCGGCGGGATTGCTGCAGGGTGAGCCGCCGGGCGGATCGGCGACGCATCCAGCGAAACCAGAGCAGCCAGGCCAGGAGCACGACGAAGAGGCCGAGACCGGTTCCGATCGGCATGCTCGCGACCGTCGGCCCCAGCACGATGCCGCTGACGAAGAGGGCGGCGGGGGCCAGGGTGCCGAACTCGCCGACCGGGGCGCGGAGGGCCACCGACAGCCCGATCACCGTGCTGAGCAGCACGAGGATGAAAGCAGGCACGAGCAGCGCCTGATAGGAACCGACCGGCAGCACGATGGTGACGAGCTGTTTCCAGCTCAGCGCGGTCGCCGCGAGCAGGTCGAGGAAGCCGTCCGGGGTGGGCAGGACGCCGCCCACCGCCCGACCGGGAACGGCCAGCGGCACCCCGGCGAGGAGATACACCCCCACCGTGGACAACGCCACCAGCCAGGTGCCCCAGCGCAACAGCGCTCCTAGAAGGGCAACGAGCGCGCCGAGGGCGAAGGTGACGCAGACCAGCACGATGAACTCGCGGCTCTGATAGACCGGCCAGAACGAGGCTGCGGCGATGACGGTCGCCAGCAGCAGCCCGATGGTGTTGCCGACGATGAAGCGCCAGTCCAGACGGATGCCGCCGGCCGCCATCCCGTCCCGGCGCGCGCCGCGCCGCCGTACCCCGCGCGCGCTCATGCCGCCTTCGTTCGAGCGAGGCTGTGCTGGAGGTCTTCGAGGTAGCCGATGGTGAGTACGCTCAGCTCGGCCACCCGGCGGAAGCTGGGCACGGTCTCCGGGGCGCAGATCACGGCGACCACGTCGACCCCGGCCGGGAAACGGCTGGCGGCCGTGCGCAGCTGGGTCAGGGTGGTCGCCGACCCGCAGACCAGGAAGGCCACCGAGATACCCGCCACTGTGTCCGCGGCAGCCCGGGCAAGTTCGCTGACCGGCAGGGCCGCAGAGGAACGATCCACGCCGCTGAGATCGTCGAGCAGCCGGGCGCGGGTGAGGGTGCGGAGCGAGCGGAGACCCGGCATCCGTCGTCGGTTGGAGTCCGGCGGCACCGCACTCGCGACCACGGAGACCGTGCGCGCGTCACGGATGGCCCGCACCCCCAGGCTGCCGGCGACGCTGACGGCCAGCTCGAATTCGTCCTCGTCGGCGTAGTCGGACTCCGCCAGGCTGAGCGCGACCATGAGGTGGCTGCGGCGGGATTCCTCGAACTGTCGCACCATGAACCGCCCGGTCTTCGCGGTGCTCTTCCAGTGGATGGCGCGCCGCTCATCGCCGGCCACGTATTCGCGCAGGGCGTGGAACGACACATCGCTGTTCGTCAGATCGCGGGTGGGATTGCCCTCGAGGTCGCGGATGAAGCCGGTGCTCATGCTCGGGATCGAGACCGTGCGCGGATGCACGAACAGTGAGACCTGTTCCGACCAGGCCACCTCCCGGCGCAGCAGCCCGATCGGGTCGGCTCGCGCCGTCCGCACCGGGCCGATCGGGATCACGCCGCGTTTTCGGGTCGGCACGATGAAGACGTCCGAGAAGTCCTCGCCGCGGGCGAGGCTCGGCATCGCGAATTCGGCCAGCCCGGCACCGACCGGAACCTCGACGCCGACGCCCGGCAGCCGTCGGCGGGTCGGGTTCCGCACGTTGACCTGGCCGGGCACCCGCTCCCCCACCACAACCCGGTCCACGGGCAGGTGCAGGTGGATCTCAAACGCGTTCCGACCGATCAGGAAACAGGAAGCCGCGACCAGGAGCACGAGCCCGGCCCAGCCGATCACGATGAACTCGGTCCAGCCCAGGGCGTACCCGACGAGGAACGACGCCCCCACGACGGTCAGGGCGGCCCAGCCGAGCGGGGTGACCACGGAGGAGACCACGTGCAGGGCGCGGGTGGCACGAGCGCTCGCCTCCCGCGCGAAGCGCACTCCCGCCGCGACCGTCTCGGCCAGTCGGCCGTCGCCGGAGGTGCCCACAGGCACCGCAGCAGGTGGCGTGAGCGCCGTGACCGCGCCCGCGTCGATCGGCGCTCCCTGCGTCACGCAGCTTGCCTGTCGCTGGGCGGCGGCGTCTCGATCAGCACCCGGGCGATCACGCTGGAGGCGGTGACCCCGTCGAATTCGGCCTCGGGGTCGAGCACCAGCCGGTGCGCGAGCACCGCGTCCGCCAGCTCCTTGACGTCGTCGGGCACCACATAGTGGCGGCCGTTCGCGGCGGCGAGGGTCTTCGCCGTGCGGATCAGAGCGAGCGCCCCGCGGACGCTGACGCCCAGGCGCACCTCGGAGCTCGTGCGGGTGCCGTCGATCAGGCGCGCCACGTAGTCGTTGATGGTGGCGTCGACGTAGACGGTGCGGGCCAGGGCCGCGAGCTCGACGACGGTCGCCGCGGACACCACCGGCGGCACGATCACCTCGTGCGCGCGCTGCCCTGCGCCTTCGAGGATGCGGATGGTCGAGGCGTGGTCCGGGTATCCGATGGACTCCTTCATGATGAACCGGTCCAGCTGGGCCTCCGGCAGCCGGTACGTGCCGGCCTGCTCGATCGGGTTCTGGGTGGCGATCACCATGAACGGGGCCGCGACCGGGTGGGTGACGCCGTCGACGGTGATCTGCCCCTCCTCCATCACCTCGAGCAGTGCGGCCTGGGTCTTCGGGCTGGCCCGGTTGATCTCGTCGGCCAGCACGATGTTCGCGAAGACCGGCCCGCGGTGGAATTCGAATGCACCGCTGCGCTGATCGTAAATGCTCACCCCGGTGATGTCGCCCGGCAGCAGGTCCGGGGTGAACTGCACCCGGTTGCTGGTGCCGCGCACACTTTGCGCGATAGCGCGCGCGAGCGAGGTCTTGCCGGTGCCCGGCACGTCTTCGAGCAGCAGGTGCCCGCCACTGAGGAGCGCGGTGAACGACATCCGGATGACGTGGTGCTTGCCCAGCAGCACCTGCTCGACCCCGGTCACCAGTCGGTCGAAAACGTCGGCGAACTGGGTCGCCTGCTCCGCGGTCATCGTCATGGGGTGATCACTTTCGTGTAGTTCATGGTGCATAGGTGTAGCTCTGATTATTCACGGTCACCGTCAGGCGCACGGTGCCGGCCGCCGGAGGCGGCACGTCGGTGCCGACTCTGCAGGTGTTCGGGGAGTCGGCGTCCCGCGGGGCCACCGCGGCGTCGCCGGGCACCGAGCACCTGTAGGCGGCAGGGAGGCCGTTGTTCTCCGGCCCGTTTGTCCAGCTGATGATTCCGGTGGCGGGGTCGTACGCGAGCCCGGTCACAGTGAATCTAACGGATGCCTCGGGCGCGGCCACCGTGCCCGACCACGGCCCGCAGGATCCCCAGCCGGTACAGGCCGAAACCTGATAGCGCACGACCGCGCCGAACGGGAGCCCCAGCAGTTCACGCGGCCAGCCCGCCCCACCGAAGACGACCTCCGATTCCGGAACGACGTTGCCGGAGCCGTCGACCGCGCGCAGTCGGTAGTCCCGGATGCCCGCGCTCGGGCTGATCCCGTCGACGCGCAGATCCCAGGCATCGCCCCGCACGGCCATGCGGCTCTGCACGTCGGTGACCGGCCCCGGCGCCGGCCGCACGAGCACACTCGCCACGGCCGTCGGGGCGCAGCCGGCCCGGTTGTAGCCCCAGACAACGAAGTAGTACCGGCCGTTATCGGCGAGGAGGCTGTCGAACACGGCGCTGGTCACGTCTCCGGCCAGCATCCGCTGTTCGGCGACGATTCCCCCCTCGGTCGGCGCCTGGAGCTCCCCCGACGCGGAGACCGTGCACGACTGCGCGCCCCTGGGAATCTGGTCCGTACTCAGCCGCTGCACGAAGTAGCCGCCGATGGGGTCCCCTCGACCGTCGAACCCGTCCCACGTCACGGTCACCGCTCCGGCGGCGTCGGCCGAGCTCGCCGCGACCGTGCCGGCGCGAGCCGGGCCGAACGGCGTCGCGCTGCCGGCCGCACTGTTCCAGCCGGCCAGTGCCGGGTAGGCGTCGTTGCGGGCGCTCACAGTGAACGGGGTGTTGACGCCGTTGACGAGACCCGTCAGGTCGACGGTGCAGGTGCCGGCCCGGCAACTCGGCCCGGAGGCGCTGACTTCCTCTTGGACGGCGCCGTTGCTGGTCACCAGATAACCGCGCATCGCCGTTCCACCGCCGACCGGGGCAACGGTGTTCCAGCGCAGCCGCAGGCCGCCGTCGAGGGGTTCCGCGACCAGCCCGGTCGGCGCGGGCGGCACCGAGTCGGACCAGACCCGATCGGAGAGCACTGTCGCCGCGGACAGGCCGATCCCATTCTGCGCGGCGACCGACACCCGCAGCGCATTGCCCTGGCCGTTGCCGGGCGTCGCGACCTGGCAGGAGGTGGCCGAGCAGAGCGACGTGGACAGAACGGCCCCGGAGCCGGCGTCGAGCAGGGAGATCTGATACCCGGTGATCGCCGAGTTGTTGAAGGCCCCGGCGTTGAATGAGACGGCGAGGCTGCGGTCGGCGAAGCCGGTGACGCGCAGGCTGGACACCGGATCGGGCTTGTCCTGCACCGAAACACGCACAGTGCCCCAGGCATAGCGGCCCGGGTCGTTGGTCGCGTCGGCCACCTGGTATTGCAGAGTCAGGTCGGTCGGCGCGGCGTCCGCGGCGACCCGGACCGACAGCCGGCTTCGGTCCGTGCTGGGCGTGATGCTGACTCCGGCCGGAACGGCGCCGCCGTCCAGGCCCCGCACCGCGAGCACGCGCAACGGCACGGACGGGAACGGATTGGTGGCGCCGTCGTTCGCGAGTACGTCGACGACGGTCGTGCGCCCGCGGGGAGCGACCGCTGCATCCGTCACGGGGATGGCGACGGGCCGCGTGGATGCGACCACGCGCAGGTCGATCCGGCCTGCCCTGCCCTCCTGGACGCCGTCGCGCACACCGATGGTGATCGTGCTCCGGGCGCCCTTCGGGGTGGACTCGGTGGCGCGCAGGGTGAGTTTCTGGCCGTCGAGCCTATAGCTGAAACCGGTCGGCAGCGGGTCGAGCACGGCGTAGGCCAGCTCGGCCTGGTCGTTCGGATAGGGGTAGCTGGTAAGCCGGGTCAGGTCGATGACCTTCTCCTGGTCGGGCTCGAAGTCGAGCACGGCACCGCCGAAACCGGGCGGCTGGTTCTCGCGGGGCGTGACCTCGATGGGCAGGACGATGGTCGCCGTGCGCCCGTCCGGATCGTTGGGTCCCGACCCGTCGGTCACCTCGAACGAGATCGACGCCGGCCCGAAGTACTTGTCGGTGCTCGTGAACGCGAGGCCTGTGTCGCTGCGCACCAGGTCGGCCCCGTCGGAGTGGGTGGCCTGCACGAGGCTGCGGTCGGTGAGCCGCACCGTCTTTCCGGCGACGGCGACGACGTAGTCGTTGATGTCGATGTCGAGCAGCGCCTCGCTCTGCACGGTCAGCGGCTTGACGCCGCGGCGCAGCTGGGGCAGGGCGTCGTCGGTTCCGGGAACCCAGATGAGCGCGTAGGACACGATGCTCGTGTCCTCCGGGTGCGCCACCGCGAACGGGATGATCTGGCTGGTTGAGCCCACCGTGACCCGGATGCGCCCGGCCGGCGTCACTTCGGCCACTCCCGAGAAACGGTCGGGGACGCTCAGGGCCAGTTGCGCGGCCGGTCCTTCCGCGAAGAAGACGTTGGCCAGCACGTCGACGTCGACGGTGCGGGCCTCGAGCACATCGGACAGCGCGACGTGGGTGTCGCGGGCGTCCGGCCGTGAGTGCGGGGCGTCCGACCTCACCACGACCGTGAGGAAGGTGGAACTCGTGCCGCCCCGCACGTTCTGGATCTCGTAGATGAAGCCGTAACGCCCCTCTGTCATCGGTGCGGTCACGGCAACGGTGTCGCCGTCGACGACGGCGGTGCCGGAGCCGGCCCCGCCGCTCGCTTCCACGCCGCTGATACTCAGGGTTCCGCCGTCGGGGTCGGAGTCATTGCCGAGCACCCGCACGGCGACCGTGCTGCCGGGGCGCACGACGACCTCGTCCGGAGCTGCGACCGGATTGCGGGCGCCGTCGAGGCGCGGGCTGATGCCCACCCGCACGGTGCCGACGGCCCGGGCCCCGAGCGCGTCGACCACCGAGTAGCTGAACGTGTCCGTGCCGGCCGAGTACTCCCCAGCCGTGTAGTCGAGAGAGTCGACGCCGGTGACCGTGACCGACCCCTTCTCCGGGCTGGTCTCCTGGCCGACCAGCTGCACGGAGTCGCCGTCGGGGTCGATGCCGGACAGCGGGATCGGGATGCTCACCGTGTCACCGGCGAGCACGCGGGCCGTCACCGTCTTGGGCACGGGAGCGCTGTTCGAGGTCGGATCCGCTTCCCGCACCGCGATGCTGACCTCGGCGTTCGCGAACTGGCCGTCCGGGGCGTTCACCCGATAGACGGCGGTGACGTTGCCGGCCGTGTCCGGCGCCAGGAACCGCAGCACGGAGCCCGAGACGAAGAGCAGCCCACCGCCGGCAGGGAGCTCGGTCGCGAGCGCCGGCGCCAGGGTGAGAGTGTCGCCATCGGGGTGCTCGTCGTTGGCGAGCACGGGAATGTCGATGGCGTCGCCGACCCGCACGGAGATGGAGTCCGGCACGGCGATCGGGGCCTGCTTCTGCGCCGGCGGCGGGATCTCGATCACGGTGACCGTGCCCGCGGCGTCCGCGAGGCCGTTGCTGACCCGGTAGCCGAACACGGCCGTGCCGCCCTCGAGCGGTTTGGTCAGGGTGACGCGCAGGATGCGTTGGTCGAGGATCTCGATGCGCAGCCCGCTGTCGGCGGGGACATCCGTGATGCCCGTCACCAGCAGCACCCCGCCGGCCGGATCGGAGTCCGTGGCGAGCACGTCCACGAGGGTGGCCTGCTGACCGCGGATAAAGGCGGTGTGCGGCACGGTGACGGGGGCGGTACTGGCGTCGGGCGCAGCCGTCACATTGACGCGGATGCGTCCGGTGGCGGTGATTTCGCCATCCGTCACCGCGTACTCGATCTCGTGCACGCCCACCACGCCGCTCTGCAACCGAAAGGTGCCGGCGTCGAAGTCCGCCGTGATGCTCACCTCGGGTTTGGCCGGCACGCTGCTCAGGCGCAGCGGCGCCGAACCGCCGCGCACATGCTCGAGCGGCGACACGGTCACCTCGCTGCCGGCGGTCGCAAGCACCACGAACGCCTCCGCGACGATGGGCACCGACCCGCTGGGCCGAACCATCACCGAGAGCGTTCCGGCTCCACCCAAACGGCCGTCGGAGACGGTCAGGCCCACCGTTTTCGCGCCTCCGCCCGCCCCGGCATCCGTGTAGACGACGGACCCGGCCGGCGTGAAGCTGACCTGGTCCGGTGCCGGCGCGGTCGCCGCCGCGAGGTAGAACGGGTCGCCGTCCGGGTCGACCCAGTCACCGAGCACCGCCGTGGTCACCCGCCCACCGGCGCGCACCGTGGTGTTCGTCGTGCGGGCCTGCACGGGCGCGGCGTTCTCTTCGGGAGCGCGCACCGTGACCGTGACCGTGGCCGAGGCCGTCCCGCCGCGCCCGTCGTCGATGGTGTAGTCGAAGCTGAGGGTCCCGGCTGCCTCCGGCGTGAGGGTCAGCTGCACCTGCTGGGTGTCCGCCACGAGCTCGAGCCGCCCGGCCGACTCGGGCACGGGGGTGAGCGCCGAGATCACGAGTACGTCACCGTTGGGGTCGAAGTCGTTCAGCAGCACCGGCAGGGTGACCGTGCGTCCGGGCCGGCCGCCGAAGGAGTCGTCGACGGCCACGGGTGGCAGCTGCGACTTTTCGTACTCCGGTTCGACGTCGTCCGCGGTCTGCTCGACCTGCTGCTGGTCCGGGTCGGTGTCGATCAGGTCGGCCCAGTTGTCGATCAGTTCGTTGCCCTGCTGCACCGCCCAGGCCGCGCCGTTGCGGGCGTCGTTGAGAACGAGTCCGGTTCCGTTCCGCCGGAAGGCGAGCCGGGCGTCTCCGGCGACGCCGGACAGCGTGGCGGTGGCTTCGACGGTTCCGTCGCCGCCAGCCGTATCGGCCGTAGCGACCGTTCCGCAGTCGCGCCAGACGGTTCCGTCCGACCAGGCGGCGTGGGCGCAGGAGGCGTCCTGCACCGGCACGGCGGCGTCCCCGCTCCGCCCCGTGACCAGCGGTGTCAGGCGTCCGCCGGTACCGGGCACCGCGATGAGTCCCTCCCGGTGGGCGACGAGAACGCGGTCGCCCGTCACGCTCGGCTCCGACAGGACCGGCTCATCCCCGGCACGGATGCTCCCGGACAGGTCTTCGGTTCCCTCCGCCTGGAACAGTCGCCGGGTCGTCGCGTTGAGCAGCGCCCACCGGCCGTCGACGCTGGTCAGCTGGTAACGGTCATCCGCTTCGCCGGCCGTGAGAGTGACCGTGCTGGTGATGGTGTCTGCAGTGAGCAGGTCGACCCGAGCGAGCTCCCCCGTCGCCGGCGTGAAGGCATACAGCACCCCGGCCGGATCGAGGCTGATCACGGAGCCGGCGCCGAATGCCAACGTCGGTTCGGCGGTGCTGTCGAACTCGGAGAGCCGGCTCGCGGCCACAGGCCAGACATCTCCGTTCGCGGTGATCACCGCGCGGTCGCCGGCCAGGAAGACCGAGGCGGCCTCCGGCGGCAGGGCCACGCTGTCGGCCACCTCCGCGGTCGCGGGGTCGAGGATGTCGAGGGCGCTGTTGCCGCGATCGAGCACCAGCACTGTCGCTCCCTGTTGCACCACGTCGAGGCTGCTGCTCCCGGCGTTGACGACTGTGTTGAGTTCGAAGACGGCTGTGTTGGCTCGCCCGACCGCCTGGCGGGCCTCGTTCGTCACCCAAACGGCCGCATCCCCAAGGTCGAGGCGTTGCGCGGTGTACCCGCCGGAGACGATGGCCACGGTGGAGATGACGGCCAGGACCACGGTGCCGCTGAGCGCGGTGATGAAGAGCGACCGGTGGCCGGCGAGCCAGCGACGGATCACCTGGTGCCGCCGGACGCGCCAGGAACGGAGGTGTCGACGCATTTTTCCCCGCTCGGAGCGCCGGTCTTGCCGTCCCGGTTGACCGTGACGGTCGCACACACCCTCGGCTCGCCCTGCGGGTCGACCCGGAATTCCGTTCCCCGCTGGATGCTGCTGGCACCGTTCCGCAGGGTCACCACGAAGTTGTCACCGTCCCGGATTCCGGGGTCGGCCCAGTCGAACACGACGGTTCCGGAGCGGAGTTCACCGTCCACATCGCTGACCAGGGGGATGTCGGAGCCCCTCTGGTTCACCAGCACCATCGCCGCCGTGGTCGCGAGCCCCACGATGATCACGGCCGCGGAGATGAGTCCCCAAACCGTGAGCGTGCGCCGCTGCTTCCTGGGTCGGGTGGTCACGGTGTCCCCGTGCGGTCCGGTCAGCTGCCCGGTGCTCTGGACCGGGGTCGCCCGGCGTGCGCCGACGCCGACGGCCGGCGCCTTCCGGCGGCGGCGGCCGGTGTAGGCGTCGACGGAGTTGATGCCCGTGATCCGGGTCTGATCGTCCTGATCGGCCAGCGCGGCCACGGCCCAGCCGTCCTGCTCCACCTCGAGGGGAGTCTGAGCGAGGCCGAGTTCGGCCTCGACGGACTGGAGTTCTCGGATGAGTTCCAGCACGCTCTGCTGCCGCAGTTCCGGTCGCCTCGACATCGAACGATTCAGAATGGCGGAGAGCCGGGCCGGCACGTCGGCGCGGTTGAGCGGCGGGATGCGCGCCTTGTTGATGCGGGCCATCATCTGGGCCGAACCGTTCTCGGTTCCGGCCACTTCGAACGGGGACCTGCCGGCCAGAAGCGAGTAGAGAGTGGCGCCGAGCGACCACACCTCCGAGGCGATCGACCCGGAGATGTTGCCCAGCAGCACCTCGGGAGCCGACCACGGCACGGAGAGCCCGATGGCGTCGCTCCGCTCGGCCTCGCCGAGGGTGGCGGCGATCCCGAAGTCGGACAACACCGGGTGCCCATACGCGGTGAACAGGATGTTGGACGGCTTGAGGTCCCGGTGCAGCACCCCGGACCGGTGCGCGGTCTCGACGGCGCTGGCGATCTTCACACCGATCCGCAGGGTTTCCGGCACGGAGAGCGGTTCGGAACGGTAGCGCTGGCTCAGGGTCGAGGAGCAGTACTCCATGACCAGATACGGTCGCCCGTCCGCGGAGACGCTCGCCTGGAAGACCGTGAGGATCGACGGATGCGAGCTCAGCTGGGCCATCAGATTGGCCTCGGCCTGGAATAACTGGCGCACGTGGTCGTTGACGATCTCGGACAGGAGTACCTTGACCGCGACCTGACGCCTGGGCATGTTCTGCTCGTAGAGGAACACATCGGCGAAGCCGCCGGAGCCGAGCGGCCGGAGATAGGAGTATCCCGGCAGGTTCGGCGGCGTGGAGGGCAAGCGCCGTGCCATATCGCCTCCCGGTGTGCTGGTCAGTGCGTATCGTGCGTGAACGTGCGCGAATCGACCGGGTGACTCGACAGGCGCCCCCTAATTTTAGGCGTCTGCCTGCCACGCGGGAGGTGGAAAACTACCCCAACTCTGGGGGTACGACGTCGTCCACGGCGAGCACATCGAGCACGATCACCGTGACGTTGTCGCGACCACCGTTGTCGAGCGCGGCTTCCACGAGCGCCGACGCCGCGTCATCCGCCCGCGGGTTGGAAATCAGGAAATGACGGATGCCGTACGCCGTCAGCTCCTTCGTCAGGCCGTCGGAGCAGATCAGGAGCCGCATCCCGGCCTGCAGGGGACGGATGCGATAGTCGGGCACGGGCGGTTCGTGGAATCCGACGGCGCGGGTCACGATATTGCCGTGCGGGTGCACATCCGCCTCGTCGCGGGTGATCCGGCCCGCGTCCACGAGTTCCTGCACCACGGAGTGGTCGGTGGTGACCTGTTCCAGCACTCCCGAGGTGAGCTGGTAGACGCGGGAGTCGCCGATGTTGAACACGATCCACTGCGGCACACCGGAGACGACGGCCAGTGCGGCGCCGGTGACGGTCGTCCCGGTGCCGAGGTCGGTCACACCCTCGCCCGAGGCCATGTCGACGACCGAGCGGCTGAGCGCGTCATTGATCGCCTCCGCTTCGAGGTGGTCCGTGCCGGCTAGTTCGGCCAGCCGGGTGACGACGGCCGCACTGGCGACGTCGCCGGCGGAGTGACCGCCCATGCCGTCGGCGACCGCGAAGACGGGGATCTCGGCGACGAGGCTGTCCTCGTTGATCTGGCGGCGATGTCCGGTGTCGGTGAGGGCTGCCCAGGCCAGCGTCACGGATTTCTGCACCGATGGGAGTACGACTGTGGAACCGGTTGAGCCTTGACCAATTTGGGTCACGGTTGTGCCTTCCGAAATTGCCGTGCGCTTACTGACCGGGCATCATGCCGGGTGCGGGGAGGATCTCGATGATATTACCGTCCCCTATGTGCACCGTTGTACCGGGCAGCACCGTCAGCGATTGGCCGGAGCGAAGTCGTTGCCTGCGACCGCGTGGCGGAGCCACCACGGTGCCGTTCGTGGAACCGAGGTCGGTGACGACGACGGAGCCGCCCTCCTGTCGTATTTCCACGTGAGTGCCGGAGACGGCGGAGGTCGGCGAGGCAACCTCGATCAGCCGCGCCGGTGTGGCGGCGGCGATCCGCGTCTGGCGCGGCCGGCGCCCGAGGCGGCACGGGAGGTCCAACGGAATCTGCTCCCCGTCCGGCAGCCGGAGTGCGAAACGGGGCTCGGCGGCGCGAACCCCTTCGCCCGCCGAGGGGCCGCGAACAACGTGCCCGGGAGCAGCCCGGCCGCCGGGGATCAGTGTGTCGGTCCCGACGGGGCCGAGAACGGTGTCCTCGTCGGCCGCGCTGCCGGTCGCGCCGGGAGCGCCGGCGCGCACGATCGTGGCATCGTCGGCGAACGCGCCATACGTGAGTGCGGCATCGGCCGGAGTCGACTCGGATTGCCCATGCTCCGCCAGCGACCAGGACAGGGTGTTCGCGAACACGGAGCCGAGTCCGAAGGGCCGGCCGGAGTCACGGGCGCGCGCGGATGCCACGGGCCGCCCGGTGGACCCCACCGTGAACCCGATCACGGCCCGGAAGTCCGCCAGAAGCCAGGGGCGGATGCCGCCGGCCGAGAAACGACGCGACCCGCCGACCGAGTACACGTCGACCGCGACCTCGCCGCGAACGATTACGGAGACGGGAATGCCATCCTCGTCCGTGGGAGCGCGCTGCACGATCACCGCGAAGTTCTCGACGGCGTGCTCGCCGCCGAGCGGCAGCAGGGCGACCAGCTCCTCGGCTTCGACGTGGGGTTCCGTGACGAGCGCGGCCAGGGTCAGGATGACGCCCGACGGGGTGCCGACGGGCATCGCGGCGATGAAGCCGCGGCCCACGACGAAGGTCCAGGCGGCTTCGGTGCCGGGACCGGTGACAAATCCGACACGCCCCACGGGACTGGTGCCTTTCCGTTGCGTTGGCGAAAGCTCGCCGACGGTTCATCCTAGCGGCGGGAACCGAGCCTGAACCAGGCAATCTTCCGTTGATTCCGTTGCATTCGACCTGAATTGCTTCGGAATCGCTTGCCTGAGGGCACTCGCGCTGGCATACTCGCTGGATGAGCGTAAACGGGCGCAATTCTGCGGGCAAGCCGGCACCACTGGATGATGTCTCGAAGAAGATCATTGAGCAACTCCAGACCGACGGCCGCCGCTCGTATGCCGAGATCGGCAAGGCGGTGGGCCTGAGCGAGGCCGCTGTACGCCAACGCGTGCAGAAGCTGACGGACGCCGGTGTCATGCAGGTCGTCGCCGTCACCGATCCGATGCAGCTCGGATTCTACCGCCAGGCCATGATCGGCATCCGTGCGACCGGGGACACCCGGCTGCTCGCGGACCAGCTGGCAGCGATCCCGGCCGTCGACTACGTCGTTCTGACGGCCGGCTCCTTCGACCTGCTGGTCGAAGTCGTCTGCGAGGACGACGACGAACTGATCGATCTTTTGAACACTCAGATCCGCGGTCTCGAGGGCGTCAGCTCCACCGAGACCTTCGTCTATCTCAAACTCCACAAGCAGCTCTACAACTGGGGAACACGGTAAATAACATGACAACCACAGCACCCACCACGCACTCCGCGGCGACGAAGACCACAGTCAACGCCGACGCAGTCGTCGACTCCACGGCCGACGCCACGGCCGACGCCACGCCCGCACCCCGCGTCTACACGGATGCCGAGAACGCCACCCTGCAGCAGAAGGCCAAAGACCACCTCTGGATGCACTTCTCGCGCCAGTCCGTGCTCGAATCCGGCCATGGCGTGCCGATCATCACCAAGGGTCTCGGCCACCACATCTGGGACTCCAACGGCAGGAAATACATCGACGGCCTCAGTGGGCTGTTCACAGTCAACGCCGGTCACGGCCGCAAGCGGCTCGCCCAGGTGGCGGCGAAGCAGGCCGAGGAACTCGCGTTCTTCCCGATCTGGTCCTACGCCCACCCGAGCGCCATCGAGCTGGCCGACCGGCTGGCGGCCAACGCGCCCGGCGACCTCAACCGGGTCTTCTACTCGACCGGCGGCGGCGAGGCCGTGGAGACCGCCTTCAAGCTGGCCAAGTACTACTGGAAGCTGCAGGGCCGCCCCACCAAGCACAAGGTCATCTCCCGCAACGTGGCCTACCACGGCACCCCGCAGGGCGCCCTGGCCATCACGGGCATCCCGGCCATGAAGGAGATGTTCGAACCGGTCACCCCGGGTGGGTTCCGCGTGCCGAACACGAACTTCTACCGCGCCGACGAGATGGGCTCCGGGCTCGGCGACGACGTGGAGAAGTTCGGCCTGTGGGCCGCCAACCGGATCGAGGAAATGATCCAGTTCGAGGGCCCCGAAACCGTGGCCGCGGTGTTCCTGGAGCCCGTGCAGAACTCCGGCGGCTGTTTCCCGCCGCCCCCCGGCTACTTCAAGCGCGTGCGCGAGATCTGCGACCAGTACGACGTGCTGCTCGTCGCCGACGAGGTCATCACCGCATTCGGACGCATCGGCAACATGTTCGCGTCGACGACCTTCGGGATCGAACCGGACATGATCACCTGCGCGAAGGGCATGACCAGCGGCTACTCCCCAATCGGCGCCACCATCATCAGCGACCGCATCTACGAACCGTTCAAACACGGTGACACCACCTTCTATCACGGCTACACCTTCGGCGGCCACCCGGTCTCCGCGGCCGTGGCCATGGCCAACCTCGACATCTACGAAGAGGAGAAGCTCAACGAGAACGTGCGCGAGAACTCGCCGTTGTTCCGGGCCGAGCTGGAGAAGCTGCTCGCTCTGCCGATCGTCGGCGACGTGCGCGGTGAGGGCTACTTCTTCGGAATCGAGCTGGTGAAGGACAAGGGCACTAAGGAGACCTTCAACGACGCCGAGTCCGAGCGCCTTCTGCGCGGGTATCTCTCCAAAGCACTGTTCGAGGCCGGTCTGTACTGCCGCGCCGACGACCGCGGCGACCCCGTGGTGCAGCTCGCTCCCCCGCTGACGATCGGCCCAGCCGAATTCAGCGAGATCGGCGACATCCTGCACGGCGTGCTGTCGGAGGCGCCCAAGTACCTGTAGCCACATCCGGGCAACCGGATGCCTGAGCCCGATGCCGGTCAGCGGCATCCGGCTCAGGCGTCCGCGGTCTCGTCGTCCGGCGGGACCGCGAACGCCCAGTCGGGCAGGTGCCCCGAACCGAAAACGGCGTTGAGCAGTTCGGCCATGCCGTAGTGCCGGTCGATGGCGAGTGCCTGGTCGACGAAGATGCCGGCGACCGATCCGCGCCCCATCGCCCATGACAACCACGCCAGCATGCACAGCGGCGCCGGCCTGGCCTTCCGCGGAGCCAGGGCGACCAGAACCTTGAACAGCCGGATCGCCTGTTCGATCCGCACGGGGTCGGGGCGCTCCCGGCCGAGGCCGAGCATGAGGTCGCTCGTGACCTGGGAATGCGGACTGTCGACGCCTGCGGCCCGCTCTTCGCCGATGATGTCGTCGACGCTGCGGCCCGTGGCTCGCTGCAGGATGGTGTACCGCAGGTTGAGGCAGTGCGTGTTGCGGCCGACCTCCTCGCCGAAGGCGAACTGCAACATCATCTGGTCCCGGCAGGCCGGCCCCTGCACCAGGAACAGCAGCGCTGCCGCGTCGTCGAGCCCCAGGTTCTGCGGGTCGAAGCCGAGCGCGGTCTCCGCGGCCACCACCGGGTCCAGGATGTCGCCGGCCAGCTCGAGCAGCTCCGGCATCGTGCCGGCCTCGGCGCCGAGCCGGTGATAGCGCGCCAACCGGCGGCCGAGCCGCTCCCGCATCGACGGGTCGACCGTGGGAAGGTCCGCGCGGCTCGAAAGCGTCGCGATGTCACGGCGAACCGCGTCGGGGATGTCCCGGTGCACCTCGGAGGAGGCGATCGCACTCAGCGGATGCCCGCCGGCCGGGCAGTCCGGATCGAAGTACGAGCCCCAGCCGTCGTCGGCCACGCACAGTGCGTCGCGCAGCAGGAAACCGGAGAGCCTGGCCCGAGCGCAGAGCACCTCCACGAAGCGTTCCTGCGGTAGTCCGGTGACGGCAGCGATGGGCTCGTCGGTGTAGATCACGGGGACCAGCGCGTTGACACCCGGGATCTTGCAGATGGTTCCCACGAGTGTGGTGGCGATGCGCTTCAGCACCTTCTCCGGCACCGTCCGGTCGGGCAGGTTGAACCGCATCGCCCCGCAGGTGCGGTTGCCGCGGAAGGCGACGAGCACCAGGCTCTGCTCGGGCTGGAACCCGGCGAGCTGCGGCACGAGCGCGAGGAAGTCGTGCGCTTCCCTGGTCTTGACGATTGTCCTGTTCATGGCTCCACCCTCGCCGGAGCCGCCGCCACCTCCCGATCCGGTCCAGGTCGGTGCACGACTCGGCGGATTCACATTCTGGGGAGGACCGGCCACGTACGCTGGGTTCAGACGGATGCGGCCGGTGGGCGAGCGCACGACACCGACGACAGAACGAGGTTCACGGATGGCATTCTCAACTGTGTTGGATGTGGTGCTGCTGATCGTGCTGTTCGGCTACCTCATCTCCGGTTACCGCAGCGGCCTCATCGGCAGCATCGCCGGAATCGCCGGACTCGCGGCGGGAGCGGTCGCCGCCTACTTCCTGGTGCCGCTCGTGGGCACCTGGGTTCCCGCCGCGGAGTGGCGCACGGCCGCGTCCCTCGCCGCCGCCGCTGTTCTACTGATCGGCGGCCTCTCCCTCGGCCGCTCCATCGGCGGAATGCTGACGCCTCAGGGCACCCGCAACGGGCTCCGGGTCATCGACCGCGTGCTCGGCGCCGGCGCCGCCGTCGCGGTGTCCGCCCTCGTGGCCTCGATGATCGCCTTCAGTATCGGCTCCCTCGGGGTCCCCGTGGTGTCGTCGGCGGTGAGCTCCTCAAGCGTGATCCGTTCGATCGATTCCCTGACCCCGGACCAGGTGAAGAGTTTCCTGGCCCAGCTACGCTCCATCGTGGTGACCGAGGGCATCCCTCGCGTCGTGGAGGCGTTCAACGGCGAGGCTCCGGTCGTTCCGAACGTGGGCACCGACAGCGACGCCCTGCGCGCGGCGAGCTCGTCGGTGCTGAGAATCAGCGGCACCGCCTACTCCTGCGGGCAGAACCAGTCCGGCAGCGGATTCGTCATCGCACCGGAGCGGGTCCTCACCAACGCCCATGTCGTGGCCGGGGTCTCCGAGCCCGTCGTCGTCACTCCCGGCGGCAGTTCCCGCTCGGGTCAGGTCGTCTACTTCGATCCGGTCGTGGACCTCGCCGTGATCGCGGTGTCAGGACTCGAGGCACCCCCGCTCTCGCTCGGCGACAATCTCGCGCCGGGCAGCCTCGCGGTGAGCAGCGGCTATCCCTTCGGCGGGCCGTTCGAATCAGCGCCGGCCGAGGTCGTTGCCGTGGCCCCAGCCCTGGTGGCCGACATCTACGGGCAGGACCCGTCCTCCCGGCAGATCTACACACTCGCCGCCGATGTGGACCACGGCGAATCGGGTGGGCCGTTGCTCAGCGAGGCCGGCCTCGTGACGGGCGTCATCTTCGCGAAGTCGACCATCACCGAGAACCTCGGTTACGCCCTCGCGATGGAGGAGGTCGATCCCGTCGTCGAGCAGGCAGCCGCACTCGGCGCCCCGGTCTCGTCCGGCGCCTGCATCAGCGGCTAGCCCTCGATGGCAGACTAGACAGGTCCTGAACCAGCGGGACCCCAGGAAAGGCCCACTGCATGACGATCATCGCCGCCGCCGACGGTTCGGCTCTGGGCAACCCCGGCCCCGCCGGATGGGCCTGGTTCGTCAACGATTCCTGCTGGGCCGCCGGCGGCTGGAAGCACGCCACGAACAACCAGGGCGAGTTGAAGGCCGTGCTCGAACTCTTCCGGGCCACCGCCCACCTCGACGACGACCTGCTCGTGCTGTGCGACAGCCAGTACGTGATCAACTCCGTCACCAAGTGGATGCGCGGCTGGAAGGCCAAGGGCTGGCGCAAGGCGGATGGCAAGCCCGTGATGAACCTGGACCTGCTCCAGGAGCTCGACGAGGCCCTGGCCGGGCGCCGCTACCGGTTCGAATGGGTCAAGGGCCACGCGAACCACCCGCTCAACGAGGCCGCGGACAGTCGGGCGCGAGCCGTGTCGGATGCGTTCCAGCGGAACACGCCGATCAACGCCGGCCCCGGCTGGGTGCGGGAGGGCGATACCCCGACGCCCCGCCGCCCCGCGCCGACTCCGGCCACGAAGGCACGGGCCGTCACGGTGCCTCCCGCCGCCCGCACGCGCCCGGCCGGCCCCGCGCATCCGGAACTGTTCGCGTTCGACGAGCCGGCCGAATCCCACACCGTGGCTCTCGAGCTCTCCCCCGACGAACACGCCCGGCTGACCGGGCGCGCCGCCCGGCTCGGTGTCACCGTCGAAGAGCTGCTTCGCGGCCTGATCTGACCTCGTCCTGCTTCGACGCGGTCCTGGCCGCGATCTTTGCCGAGTTCCTCGGCGGCAGCAGGGTGCTCGCCTCGTCCAGGGACATTCCGTTGGTCTCCGGAATCTTGGTCAGTACGAAGACGAACGACAGCGCCGCGAACAGAGCGTAAACACCGTAGGTCAACGGCAGCGAGACGGCTGCCATCGACGGGAATGTGACGGCGATCAGGAAATTCGCGATCCACTGGGCCGCTGCTGCGACACCGAGCGCCTTCACCCGGATGGTGTTCGGGAACATCTCGCCGAGCAGCACCCAGACAACGGGGCCCCACGAGGCGCCGAAGAAGACCACGAAGACGTTCGCCGCGACCAGGGCGATCCCACCCCACGCACCGGGCAGGGCGATCTCACCGTCCACGGTGACGGCCTGGCTGAAGGCGATCGCCATGGTGGCCAGCGACAGCGTCATACCGATGGAACCGGTCAACAGGATCGGCCGGCGTCCGACCCGGTCGATCAAGGCGATGGCGATAAAGGTGACCGCGATGTTGGTCAGGCCGGTGAGCACCGAGATGGTGAGCGAGCTTGACTCTTCGAAACCGACCGCCTTCCACAGGGTGGTCGAGTAGAAGAAGATCACGTTGATGCCGACGAACTGCTGGAACACCGACAGGAGGATGCCGACCCAGACGATCGGGCGCAGACCGAGGGTCTTGCCGCGCAGTGACCCGACACGCTGGCCCAGCGCGTCCTCCTTGATGGAGGCACGGATGTCGCGGATCTCCCGTTCCACGTCGCCGTTGGGCCACAACCTCGTGAAGACCGCGCGGGCTTCCGTCTCACGGTCTTTCAACACCAGGAAACGTGGGGATTCCGGCAGGATCTTCGCGATCACGAAGTACACGGCAGCGGGGAAAGCGCAGGCCAGGAACATCCAGCGCCAGGCGTCGATGCCGAACAGAGACGGCTCACCGGCTCCTCCGGCGCTGTTGGCGAAGAGGGCGTCGGACAGCAGCGCGGAGAAGATACCGATCGTGATGGCCAACTGCTGGAGCGATCCAAGGCGCCCCCGCATCGCTCGCGGAGAGATCTCGGCGATGTAGGCCGGCGCGACCACGGACGCGAGCCCGATGCCGAGACCACCGACAATGCGCCAGAGCACGAGGTCGTAGACGCTGAAGGCGAAGGCGGAACCGACCGAACTGACGAAGAACATGATCGAACCCAGGAGCATCACCGGGATTCGACCGTACCGATCACCGACCCGGCCACCCAGGTAGGCCCCGGCGGCGGCGCCCAAGAGCGCGCTCGCCACCGCGAAACCGGTGAGGGTCGCCGTGAGCGCGTACTCGTCCTGAATGGCATTGACCGCCCCGTTGATCACGGAGGCGTCGAACCCGAAGAGGAACCCGCCGAAGGCCCCGGCAACCGCCAGCGCGACGACCTTCCCGTTGTTGGATGGTTTATCGGTCTGGGTCATCTTCAGTGCCTCTAACTCTTTGTGGAACAATTCGAAAGAGCCTACGCCCGACCATGGAGTGCCGATAATCGGCGGCGGCATGCGCCCGTCACCTGCCTGTGCTATCCATGAGCCATGACGCGGTTCCTTGGAGTTGACCTGGCCTGGGCCGAAGGCAGCGCGTCGAAACCGGCCAAGGAGTCCGGTCTGGCCTGCATCGACGAGAGCGGGCGGGTGATCGACGCGGGCTGGGCCCGCGGTACGGATGCCGTGATGCGCTGGATCGGCTCCCTGTGGGAGCCCGGCGCCGTGCTGGCGGTCGACGCCCCCCTGGTGGTGGACAACCTCACCGGCATGCGCCTATGCGAGCGGGAAACCGGGAGTCGCTACGGCAGTTGGTACGTCTCGGCGAACGCCTCGAACCTCGGCCGCCCGTGGCAGGGTGGCGTGGCGATCCGCCGCCGGTTGGAGGCATCCGGCTGGACCTACACCGACGGCCTCACGCCCATCGATCCGGCCACCCCCCGCTTCTTCGAGTGCTATCCGTACACGACTCTCGTGGGCGCGGCGGAGTTCGGATACCTCGACAAGCGACCCCGCTACAAGCGCATGGGCACCTCCCTCCCCCCGGACGAACGCCGGGAGGCGCGGGCCGTGGTCTGCGACGACCTGATCCAGCGGATCTGGCGGCTCACCCGAGCATCGCCGCCGCTCGACCTGGGCTCGCATCCCGTCTCGGACGCCCTGGTGACCGAGCCGTCACCGTTGGTCGACCGGCCCTACAAGCACCGTGAAGACCTGATCGATGCCCTGCTCTGCGCCTGGACGGCCTCGCTCTGGTGGCACGGGGGCACCGACCGGTGCCAGGTTCTCGGCGCCCGGGACGACGTGGCTGTGCTCGGTCGCCGACCGACCATCATCGCGCCGGCCCGGCCGGAGCAGCGCCGAACCGTCGAGGGGGCGCGGCTGGTCACCGCACCGGGTACCAGCGCGCCTTGATCCGCTCGGTCACCTGCCACGACACCGGCTCCACGCTGGTGCGGGCCGCGGCGAGCACGTGGTCGCCCACCCTCAGGGCCATCGCGGCGTCATCCGCCGTGAACCGCACGATCGCGCGCGGAGAACCGGCAACGACGGCCAGGTCGGTCGCCTCCACGGTCGTCAGCTGGGCGGCGGCGGCCGCCAGGTGCGGCAGCACGGAATCCGGGGCGGCGCCCGGACGGAGGGCGCCGATGATCAGGGTGAGGCGGAAAGACGGCATCCAGTCAGCGTAGGCGGGGGCGACAGAACGGGTGTTCACCGGTCGCACGGGTTCCAGGCCTGATGTTCGGGCTGGACGTTCTCAGTCCCCGGTGGCCGACGCGGAATCCCGCTTCGGCTCAGGCTCCGGAAAGCGCACTTGGACCTGGGTCCGGTCCGCAAGCTCGTCCCCGGCCAGATCAGTCAACGCGATGATCACGACGCTCGGCGATTGACCGAGCAGGTCGAGGATGGATCCGATCTCCACCCCGGCATACGGATCGTCGAGGTCGAGCACCTCCGGCCGCACCCCGAACAGCGGGTCGGACGCGGCGATCATCAGCACGGCACCGCGGTGTTCCGCCTGTTCGAAGATGCGGTCGAGATTGTCTTCGGTGTCGGCAACGCTGGCTCCGACGACCTCGTCCAGAAGCACCGTCACGAGGGGCTTACCCAGTTCACTTGCGACGGATGCCGCGGCCCTGGCCTTCGTCGCGCCATCCGAACCCGTGAACACCACCATCGCGCCGGCCCCGGCCTGTTTCACGACATCACCCACGGTACCGACCACCGCCGTGCGCTCGGCCGCATCCAGGGTGAACGAGGCCATCACGCCGAAGGACAGCCGGAGCGGCGCAGCGGAAGCCACCCAGAGGGAGGTGAGCGCCTCGCTGGTCAGCGGAGAGGGCGAGAGCCAGACCTGCAGGTTGTCCGCCGAGCCGATGGGAACGTTCAGCACGGGATGGCGTTCGATGGCGGCCCGTGCCGCGCCGAAGGAGCGGTGACTGCCGGCATCCGTGTCGACGTCGTCGCCGGGGAAGGCGCTGACCAGGTAGTGCAGCTCGGCAATCACGCGGCTGGGCCCCCGCTGGGTCTCCTCCCGATAGCTGATCAGGCTGTCGTAGTAGAGGAACAGGTTGATCGAGGGGCCGGTGACACCGGTGCGCGGGGCGCCGAGCGCGTACGCCGTGACCTGCAGCCCGATCGGCGGGGAGGTCAGCAGCCGTTGGAGCGCGACGGTCGTCGAGGCGATGGCCTGGCCATAGTTCGTGAGCGACGACATGGGGACTCCGGCTTCTCTGACTTCTGGATGCGGATTCTGGATGCGAAAAGTGGGCAGACGGTGCAACCGTACTCCGGGTGACCAGCGAGGTCGAGGAGCGCGGCTGCGCCCCGGTGGGCCTGGCCCGGTGCACGGCCACGGATGCCGTAGCCTGCTTCGGTAGAGGTGCGCGCAGTGTCCGCCGCACTGCAATCGCAGCGCCGTCCCGGTGAAGGAGTTCCATGGACTACTCGGCAACGATCGTGGCACAGGCCCACGTCACCAAGCCCGACGCGCTGCGTCTGATTGCGAAGGCGGTCGGGTCGACCGTGCAGGATTCCGGGACGGCGCATCCGTTCGTGCCGCTCGTCGGCGGTGGTCGTGTCGAGGTCGAGATCCCCAAATTCGGAGAGGCCCCTCCGCTCGCGATCGATGTCTACAACCTCCACGGCGCCGACCAGGCCCGCGCCTCGGCGGTCTCCCTGCAGGCCGCCCTCACCGGCGTGACCGACTGGCCCACCGAGGTCAGGTAAATCCCCGGCGGTGGAGCCTGTCGAGGCCACAGGCCGCACTCCCGCCTCAGATCCGCTTGCTCGGCAGTGTGATCAGCGTCCGCTCCACCTCTCCGCCGGGAACCCTAGAGGCGAGAGTTGTTCGCATCTTGTGGAGAGTTATATCGAAAGTCTATTCGCCGCTCACCACTGGGTGCGGGCACGCTCCTGGTCGACGACCGCCTCCCGGTCGACGAGGCGGCGCAGCCCGGCGAGCGGCTGTGCCATGCGGTGATTCCCCCGGATGCGCGGCTCCACCCGGTCGAGGAAGGCCCAGTACCCGGCGGTGAACGGGCACGCGTCTTCGCCCAGCCGTTTCTTCGGGTTGAACGTGCACGCGCCGCAGAAGTCGCTCATCTTCGAGATGTACGCACCCCCCGACGCATACGGCTTCGTGGCGACGATTCCGCCGTCGGCGTGCTGGGACATCCCGACCACGTTGGCGGGCATCACCCACGGAGTGCCGTCGACGAACGAGTTCGTGAACCACTCGGTGAGCTCGGCCGGCTGGTAGCCGCGCTGCAGGGCCCAGTTGCCGAGCACCATCAGTCGTTGGATGTGGTGCGCATAGCCCGTGCGACGCACCTCCCCGAGCACATGACTCAAGCACTTCGCCCGCACCGCGCTGCCGTCGAGCTCCCAGAACTCGCGGGGCAGGGGCACCTGCGCCTCGAGGTGGTTGCTGCGCCGCACATAGTCCTCGCCCAGATGCCAGTAGAGGTGCCAGACCCAGTCCCGCCACCCCATGATCTGGCGCACCACGGCTTCCACGCTCTGCAGCGGGGCTCCCCCGGTCTCGTAGGCGGCGACCACGGCGTCGATCACCTCGCGCGGATGCAGCAGTCCCAGATTCAGGGGAACGCTCAGCCTCGAGTGGGCCATGGATTCATCCCCGAGCAGCGAGGCGTCCTCGAACGGACCGAAGTCGCCCAGGCGCGTCTCGACGAAATCGGCGAGCGCGGCGAGCGCCTCCGCCCGGGTGGCCGCGAACCGGCGCGGGCCGTCCTCACCGATCAGGTGGACGCGCCCCTCCGCCTGCCACCGGTCCAGGTCGATGCGTACCTGCGCGTCGATATCGTCTTCGACCGGACAGAACGGGTCCGGCAGCCCCAGGTTCACCGCTCCCTTCGGCGGTGGCTGGCGATTGTCGTGGTCGAAGTTGAACTTGCCACCCTCGGGGTCAGGTCCGCGCATGAGCAGCCCGGTCTCGGTGCGCACCTGTCGATAGAACTGGTCCATGATCAGACGCGACGGCGGCCGGTCGGCCGCCCAGAGCGCGAAGTCCGCCTCGCTGGTGACGAAGCCGCGGCTGGGCAGCACCCGCGCGCCGAGCTCCCGCACCAGGGCACGGGAGCCCCACGATGTGGGATCGACCACCTCGAGGTCACGGCCGGCGAGCACGTCCCGGTAATGCTCGGCGTGCAGGTATTCCACCCGGTCACCGAGTTCCCTGGCCCGGTGCCGGAGGGCGCTCAGGATCAGGTGCGCTTTGGCCCGGTGATAGGTGCGTTGGCCCAGAACACCGACAGCCTCCACCATGAGAAGAGGTCCGCCGTCATCGAAGTGGGGGCCGAGCTGGTCGGCGAAAATTAAGCGAGGCGCTGCCATGGTTCCGAGTTTAGGATGCTGCCGCGCACCCGGCAGCGCATAGCGGCCATGCGCCCCGCCGCGGAGGAGGTTCGAGGCCGATGCCCAGCCACCAGGAGTTAGCCTCGGTCAATGAGCAGGTTCGTAGACAGTTGGCGGTCGCATCTTCTGGTGACCCTCTCCGGAAACGGCGAGGGGCGCCCGCACTGGGTCGACAAGATGGAACTCGGCGACGACGTCGGCTTCTTCGGTCCGGGCTCGGCCTCCTGGGCCGTGCACGGCGGGATGGCGACGATGGTCGCCGGCATCCGTGCCCTGCTCATGCAGACCCTGCATCCCGGCGCGATGGCCGGCGTGCACGACTGGTCGCGCTACAAGGAAGACCCGCTCGGACGACTCTCCGGCACGATTCAGTGGCTGGTCACCGTGACCTTCGCCGACACCACCCTGGCCGAGCACGAGTCCTCTAGGGTGGGCCGGTTCCACGACCGGGTCGCCGGAACCTATCGCGACGCCCAGGGGATCGAGCGGCCGTATTCCGCCGGAGACCCCGAACTGCTCGCCTGGGTGCACATCGTCTTCACCGACGCCTTCCTGGCCACCCACTCGATCTGGGGAGGCCCCATCCCAGGTGGCGCCGACGGCTACGTGCGCGAGTGGGCCAAGGCCGGAGAGCTGATCGGCGTGCACAATCCGCCCCGTTCCGCATCGGAACTGCAGGCACAGCTCGATGCGTTCCGGGATGCCGGCATCCTGAAAAGCGACGAGCGCGTCGCCGAGGCGGTTCGATTCATCCGCAATCCACCGCTCCGTCGGGGCATGCTGCCGTTCTACCGGGTGATGTTCGCCGGCGCCGTCGCCTCGATCCCCCGCGAGTACCGTGAGCTGCTCGGCCTCCGGCGCTCCCTGCTGCCCGTGGTCTGGGCCACCGGAGCCGTTCTCGGCCTGGTGCGCCTGCTGCTGGGCCGGTCGTCGACCTCGGAGGATGCCGCCCGCACCCGCATCGCACGCCTCGCCGAGGCGAATCCCGCCTAGGCTTGGGGGATGCCTCCACGCCCGGGTCGCCGGAGTGCGGCCGGAATTCCAACCCGCCGTGTTCCGTATCGGGTGGTGGTGCTCGGCCTGGCGGCGCTGTCCGTGGCGGCACTCTGCCTGGGTGCACTCGGACTCAGTGGCGTTTTCCCTTTCTCCCCGCCCGCGGCCGACAGCACTGTGCAGGTGGACCGCCCGGATGAACGCCCGCTGCGGATTCTGTTCGTCGGGGATTCGATCAGCTACGGCCTGAACGCCGAGCGGCAGGACCTTGGGTTTCGTCCGCTGATGGTCGATGCCCTCTCGGCAGACGGACCGATTCAGGAATTCCACAAGAATCGCGCCGGCGCCACCACTCGCACGGTGTCCAGGCTGGTCGACGTACCCGAGAACCTCGACCTGGCCGTGGTCGAGCTGGGCACCAACGATGTGGTGCACCAGACGGCACCCGACGAGTTCGCGCGCAGCTACCGCGCACTCCTGCGACGCCTGCACACGGAATCGCCCGGGGTGCCGCTGCTCTGCGTGGGCACCTGGGGCAGCGCCGGTGGCGCCGACGGGTCCGACGCCTACAACACGCTCATCGACGAGGAATGCGCGCGGCAGGGTGGCGCATTCGTCAGCCTGTACGGGCTATACCCGGTCGAGGCCAACCGGGGGCCGGCCGGACGGGATGTTTTCGGCGGAGCCAGCGACCGATTCCACCCCAATGACACCGGCTACCGGGCGATCGCGGATCTCCTGCTGGGCAGGATCGCCGTTCACTGACCCACCGGCGCCGTCCTCGCTCGCAGTCGCCCACGGCGGCTTGCATATCGCGGCGCGAAAGTACACCCCCTTGTCGACGCCCTCGATTTGAGGAAATCTCTAGGAATGAGAGAAAACGACTGGGTGTTGACCGTCCACTGCCGAGAATGCGGGATCGGCGCCACCGCCCATGTCGGGAACGATCTGCGCATCGTCTGGCCGGCTATCGTGCACGAGGGCGGCTGCGAACTCGCCGATGACGAGGACCTCGTGGAGTCCCGCTTCGGGCATCCCGTGCAGGGACACCGCCAATCCGCCTTCGCCGGCTGACGCCAACCTATCCGCGCGACCGAGCACTCCATATGACGCCGCCGATGGCCACCGTCGCTCCCGCGAACAGTCCCATCGCCAGGAAGAGCATGAGGACCCCCGGGCGCGCAATCGATTGTCCGGCGAGCGCCTGCCCGGTCAGCAGCGCGAGCACGCCCAGATAGAGGACCACCAAAACCCCGATGATGCCCACCCGCACCCTGCCGACCCGGAGCACAGGCACCCACCGGGCCAGGAGCTCGAGCAAAAGGACGGCCAGCGGCAGCATCTGCAGGGCGTGCATCCCGACGAAGTGCGGGATGCGCAGGTCACCGGCCACGGTGCTCCAGCCCAGCATCGGCAACCCGGGGCCACCGTCGGACAGGCCGACAGTGTGAGCCCCGGCCACACCCTGGAACGAATCCAGCTGGTCCGCGGTGGGACCCGTCATGAGAAAGGCGAGCCCCATCCCGAGCACGGCGATGAGCCCTCCCGAGCGCACGGCGAGCGACCTGGCCCGGTCTCCGAGATCAGCCCGGAAGAGCAGGAACGCGAGAATCAGCGTCGCCAGCCAGACCACGACGATCGAGAACGCCATTACCGACCACAGCACGGATGCGAGTGGGGTTGAGACGTTGAAGTGGCTCGTCACTCCGACCGAGGCTGCCCCGACGATGACGACCATCTCGATGGCCAGGGCGACCATCGCAGCGGTGCCGATCCACCAGGCCAGGTGCCTCCGCCGAAGGAGCGGGAGCAGCCAGGCCAGGGTAAGCCCATACACCAGCACGCTGATCGAGAATTTGAGCGGCTTGGCCCAGATCGGAGCGCCGGTGAGTGTGCGGTGGTCGACCAGTAGCCCGATCAGGCACATCACGACCAGCACAGCCATGGCCACCGACATCCAGAGCAGGGGCCGATGCCAGACCAGGGGGCGAAGCGCCCGGTGCAGCCGGGACGATTGGGACGACTGGGACGACTGGGACGACTGGGACGACTGGAACGACTGGCTGGACACGATCACTCCTCGGACCTTGCGGTTTGGTTGCCTGGTTTCGTTGCCTGGATGTGTTGGCGGGGCGTGCGATCTGCTTCAGATCTCGGACGCCGGCTGCACTGGGTACCGGAGAGAGGACAGATGCTCCTGGGCCGCCCGGCGCAGGCCTGAGAACAGCGTGTCGCCGAGCGCTGTGCCCACGACGACGATCTCCGCCTTGGCCGCCCGCTCGATGCGGGCGTCGAGTTCATCGATGTCGGCCTCGGCCGCCACGAGGGCGGCGGCGGCGTAGCGCCGGAACCAACCAGCGGCGTCGATCTGGCCGATTCCCGTGAACGTGTCGAAGACCCGGGCCGCCGCGAGGCGACCGGGGTTGTCGTCCGAGACGTGCCAGCCCGCCATCAGCGCGTCGACGTGGGCCAGGGCGTCCGCCGTCACCGTCGTCGGATCGACCGCCTCGGAGACGGCATGCTGGGCGATCTCGAATGTCTCCGGCAGGGGGAGCTCGGAATCGATGGCTTCGAGCACGCGCCGGGCGGCTGCGACGGTGAGGCCACCGACCTCGGTCAGGCCGAGGATGAGACGGATGCGACCGAGGTGCGCGTCTCCGTACAGCGCCTGATTCGGACCCGTGCGAACGCCAGGCGGGAGCAGGTTCTCCCGCTGATAGAACTTGATCGTCGCGACCGCCACACCGCTGCGTGCGCTGAGTTCGGCCATCTTCATGGCGGCGTCCGCCATGGTCAGGCGTCCGCCCGCACGGCCGGCGCCCGATAGCTCTCGATCACGGCCGCCAACGACTCCGCCCATGGTGTGGCCTGCACACCGAGCAGTCGCTCGGTCTCAGTGGAGTCAACCAGGAACGGCCGGTTGAACTGGTAGGCCGAGTCGTTGGCCGCTCGGATGAACGGCAAGAAGACGCCGAGCAGTCGCAGGAACGCCGGGCTCATTTCCTTGACGCTGCCCTTTTCGCCCGTGAGCCGATTCACCCGCTCGGCGATCTCGGCGCGGGAGAGCGGCTCCGCAGCCGGCACGTGCCAGACCCGGCCCCACGGCCCGCGGTAGTCCGCGGCCGCGATCAGGGTGGCGACGATGTCGGCCCGGTAGCACCAGCTGTGCGGTTCGGTCGCGCTGCCGAAGATCCGGGCGCACCGGCCGGCGAGTACGGGCCCGAAGAAGGCCGAGCCGAGTTGGCAGTTCCGGCCGGCGCCCGGTCCGAAGTAGTCGCTCGCCCGCACCTCGACCACCTCGATCTCGCCCCGGGCCTGGGCGGCGAGCGCGAGCGTCCAGCCCTCGGCTCGCACCTGCCCCTTCGGCTCGGTCGGGTGCAGCGGCGTCGTTTCGGACATGGGCATGGCGCTGTCCTCGCCGTAGCCGTAGAGGTTGCCCATCAACACCAGCCGGGCCGAGGACCGGTGGGCCGCTTCGATGGCGGCCCGGTGCATCGGGGGCCACAGTTCCGGCCAGCGGTGATACTGGCGAGGACCGGTCGCGAGGAAGATCGTGGCGGCGCCTTCTGCTGCGGTGGCCAAGGCATCCGGATCGGACGCGTCGAGGGTGACCGACGTCGTGCCGGACACGTTCGTGCCGGAGCGGGTCGCGAGCAGCACGGTGTCCCCACGCGCGACGAGGGCGCGGGCGAGGGCTTCGCCGATGTAGCCGGCGCCGGCGATGAGGTGGACGGTCATGAGAATCTCCTCTGCGGACGACGCGAGAGCCGTCGTACAGATAGTTAGAATGTCTGATAGCCATGCTATCAGATACCTTGACTATCCGGAAGGAGTTGAATCCTCATCTCCGGGTTTCGCCGGGGCGGGGCTGGGCTCGACTGCCGAAGTCACTCACCGGTCGTTAGTGCTCGGGGGCGAAGAACGCGCCGATCGCGACGCTCAGCGCCACCGGGTCGTTCACGTGGCACAGTTCGCGGGCGGAATGCATCGACAGCAGCGGGATTCCCACGTCGACCGTGCGGATGCCGAGGCGCGTGGCGGTCAGCGGCCCGATCGTGGAGCCGCAGGGCACCGTGTTGTTCGAAACGAATTCCTGGTACGCCACGCCGGCCTGCGCGCAGGTGCGGGCCCAGAGCGCGGCACCGGCGGCATCCGTCGCGTAGCGCTGGGTGGCGTTGATCTTCAGGAGCGGCCCGCCCCCAGCGACGACCATATTCGCCGGGTCGTGCTTCTCCGGGTAGTTCGGGTGCACCGAGTGGCCGGCGTCGGCCGAGAGGCACCAGGAGCCGGCGTAGGCGCGCAGGCGATCGCTGACGGATGCCCCGAGCCCCGCCCCGATCCGGGTCAGGATGTCGTCGAGCAGCGGTCCGCTCGCGCCCGAGCGGGTTTCGGAGCCGAGTTCCTCGTGGTCGAAGGCCGCGAGCACCTGGATCTGCCCGGCCGACGTGGGGGCGGAGATGAGAGCGACGAGGCCGGCGTGCACAGAGGAGAGGTTGTCCATCCGTCCGGCGGCGAAGAGTTCGTCGCCGAGACCGAACCGGGCCGGTGCCGCCGTGTCAGCCGTGATGATGTCGTACCCGGCGACATCCTCGCCCGCCAGCCCGGCCAGACCGGCGAGGTGCTCGACCAGATCGGCCTGGCTCTTCTCCCCCACCCCGAAGACCGGGGTCAGGTGCCGCTGCCGGTCGAGGGTGAGGGCGGTGTTGGCGTCGCGGTCGAGGTGGATGGCCAACTGCGGGATGCGGCAGAACGGGCCGGTACGCACGAGGTGCTCGGTGCCGTCGACGGTGGTCAGACGGCCGGCGAATTCGAGTTCGCGGTCGAGCCAGGAGTTCAGCAGCGGGCCGCCGTAGACCTCGACCCCGGCCTGCAGCCAGCCATGGGCGCCGATGGTCGGCTTCGGCTTCACTTTGAAACCGGGCGAATCGGTGTGGGCGCCGAGGATACGGAACGGGGTCGTCGGGCCGGCGTCGGCCGGCTGCACCCACGCGACGACGGCGCCGTCGCGCAGGATGTAACGGCGGCCGGGTTCGTTCGACCACTCCTCCGTTTCGCTCAGACGGTCGAAACCGGCGCCGTCCAGGCGGCGGGCGACCTCCGCCGCCGCGTGGTAGGACGACGGTGAGGCCGTGATGAAGTCGGCGAAATCGGCGATGTAGTCGGGTTGGGAGGTCATGGGACAATCCAACCACTCTGCGTTCTATGTACACATTCACGGGCCGCACGCACGGCCAGTCGTTCACGGCCAGGAGGAGCGCACCCATGATCCAGCCGAACAAACCCCCGCACCCGGCCCGCGCCGCGATATTCTCGTGGCAGAGCGGCATCGACGGGCGCGAGTCCACCCCGACGGAACTCTTCAACCCCCTGTCCTAGCATTGGATGCCTGACAATTCCCAGAACCAGCGGCATGTGGGCCTCGCCGTGGCCTACAGCGTCTGGGAGTACTACCAGTCCACCGGTAACACCGAATTCCTGATTCACCAGGGTGCCGAGATGCTGCTCGAAGTGGCCCGCTTCTTCGCGAGCCTGGCCCGCTACGACGAGGTGGACGACCGCTACGACACCGTCGGGGTGATGGGGCCGGACGAATTCCACGACGGCTACCCCGGTGCGCCGGGCAGCGGCGTCCGCAACAACGCCTACACGAACGTGATGACCGCGTGGGTGCTGCGCCGCGCGGTCGACACCGTGGCGCTGCTGGAGAACCGGGACTGCCGGCCGCTCTGGAACCGGCTGCGACTTCGGCCGGACGAGGTCGACCAGTGGG
The DNA here is from genome assembly GCF_004403465.1 of Cryobacterium sinapicolor. Lineage (GTDB taxonomy): Bacteria > Actinomycetota > Actinomycetes > Actinomycetales > Microbacteriaceae > Cryobacterium > Cryobacterium sinapicolor. The sequence goes on from NZ_SOGQ01000013.1 coordinate 87,117, forward strand.
CCCGGATCAGCCTGCGGCTGCGGGTGCCGTTCCACGCCGACGGCGTGATCAGCCAATTCGAGGGCTACGAAGACCTCCCCGAGTTCGACTGGGACGCCTACCGGGGCAGGTATCATTCCATCGCTCGGCTCGACCTGATCCTCAACGCCGAGGGCGACAGCACGAACAACTATCGGCTCTCCAAGCAGGCCGACGTGCTCATGCTGCTCTACCTGCTCTCCGCGGAGGAGCTGCGTGACCTGCTCGAGACCATGGGTTACGAACTGCCGCCGGAAGCCATTGTGCGAACCGTCGACTTCTACTCCGCACGCTCCACCCACGGCTCCACGCTCAGCAACGTGGTGCACTCCTGGCTGGACGCCCGCCGCGACCGGGAACGGTCCTGGGTCTACCTGACCCGGGCCCTCGACAGCGACCTCGGCGACATCCTCGGCGCCTCCACCCACGAGGGCATCCACCTCGGCGCGATGGCCGGATCGGTCGACATGGTCGTGCGCTGCTACACCGGGCTGGAGATCCGGGAGGACATGCTCTGGCTGCACCCCGTGCTGCTCGACGGCGACGCCGAGGTGCTGCACAGGCCCGAGGCAGGCGACGGATTGGTCGAGTACTTCCGGTGTATCGCCGGCGAGCACTCCGACTGGGCCGAGTACCGGGCGTCGATGGCCCTGCAGGACAAGGCCCGGATCCGCATCACCCCCACCCGGTGGAGCCCGATCGGCACCGGTGGGTTTCCGGCCGAGGTGGCCGCCCGGCTCGACGCGCTGTAGCCGAGCCCGGCGCACTGTCACCCGCATCTGCGAAGCTGGACGGATGACCGACACCCGCGCCGCCGCCCTCGAGATCCTGCGCAACCTGGTCGGGCGTGACGACGCCGACTTCCACGAGGGGCAATTCGAGGCCATCGAGACCCTCGTCGACCAGCGCCGCCGGGCCCTGGTCGTGCAGCGCACCGGGTGGGGCAAGTCGGCCGTCTACTTCGTCGCCACACTGCTGCTGCGCCGCCAGGGTGCCGGCCCCACCATCCTGGTGTCACCGCTGCTCGCCCTGATGCGCGACCAGGTGGCCGCGGCCGCCCGGGCCGGGGTGCGCGCCGTGTCGATCAACTCCGCCAACCCGCACGAGTGGGCCGAGGTGCAGCAGCAGCTGCAGGGCGACGAGGTCGATGTGCTGCTGGTGTCGCCGGAGCGGCTCAACAACCCGAAGTTCCGCGACGAGCAGCTCCCGGCGCTCCTGACCCGGGTGGGGCTGCTCGTCGTCGACGAGGCCCACTGCATCTCCGACTGGGGGCACGATTTCCGGCCGGACTACCGGCGCCTGCGCGACCTGATCGCCCAGATGCCCGCCGGGGTGCCCGTGCTGGCGACCACGGCCACGGCGAACAGCCGGGTGGTGACAGATGTCGCGGCGCAGCTGGTGACGGCCGGCTCTCCGCACTCCACAGGCTCTCCGCACTCCACAGGCTCTCCGCACTCCACAGGCTCTCCGCACTCCACAGGCTCTCCGCACTCCACAGGCTCTCCGCACTCCACAGGCACGACCACCGGGGGCACCGAGGTGGTCACAATCCGGGGGCCGCTCGCCCGGGCATCCCTGCGCCTGGGCGTGCTGCGGTTGCCGGACTCGCGCACCCGGCTGGCCTGGCTGCTCAGCCACATCGACGAACTGCCCGGCAGCGGCATCATCTACACCCTCACCGTCTCGGCTGCGGAGGACACCGCCCGGCTGCTGCGGGAGGCCGGGCACCCGGTGCGCGCCTACACCGGGCAAACCGACACGGCCGAGCGGGAGGAGTCCGAGGGAATGCTCAAGCGCAACGAGGTCAAGGCCCTGGTCGCCACCAGCGCCCTGGGCATGGGGTTCGACAAGCCCGACCTCGGCTTCGTGCTGCACCTGGGTGCCCCGTCCTCACCCGTGGCCTACTACCAGCAGGTCGGCCGCGCCGGACGCGCCACCGAGAACGCCGACGTGCTGCTGCTGCCCGGAGTCGAAGACGAAGACATCTGGCAGTACTTCGCGACCTCCTCGATGCCCAGCCAGCACAAGGCCGAGGCCGTAATCGGGGCGCTCACGGACCACGGCGGCGCCCCGCTGTCCACGCCCGCGCTCGAGGCCCGCGTCGACCTCAAGCGCAGCCCGCTCGAGCTGCTGCTCAAGGTGCTCGACGTCGACGGCGCCGTGCGCCGAGTCACCGGCGGCTGGGTGTCCACCGGCCAGCCCTGGCTCTACGACCGGGAACGCTACGAACGCATCGCCGCCGCCCGGGTGAACGAGCAGCAGGCAATGCTCGACTACGAGCGCACCACCGGCTGCCGGATGGAATTTTTGCAGCGTGCCCTCGACGACGACACCGCGGTGCCCTGCGGCCGCTGTGACAACTGCACCATGGCTTGGTTCCCCGGCGACGTGGCACCCGAGATGGCCTCCGTCGCCGCCGCGTCGCTCGACCGCGTCGGAGTGGCCCTCGAACCGCGCGCCCAGTGGCCTACCGGGGTGGCGAGCCTCGGCGTCAACGTACGCGGAAACATCCCGGCCGGCGAACGGATGCTGCCCGGCCGCGCCCTCGCCCGCCTCACCGACCTGGGCTGGGGCGGGCCACTCCGCGGCCTCTTCGCCACCCAGACCTCCGATGCCCCGCCCACGGATGCCCCGGCGAGCCCGGCCCTGATCCAGGCCTGCATTCGCGTGCTGGCGGAATGGGGCTGGGATGAACGACCGGCCGCGGTGGTCAGCGTGCCTTCGCGGCGGCATCCGTTGCTGGTCGGATCGGTGGCACAGGCGTTCGCCGACGCGGGCCGCCTGCCCTGGCTCGGCTCGCTCGACCTCGTGAACGGCGGCCCCACCGGCACGGCGGGCGGCAACAGCGCCTACCGACTCGCCAACGTCTGGGACCACTTCGCGGTGGGGTCGGAGTTGGCCGCGGCCCTCGAAGCGGTGCAGGGCCGGCCGATCCTGCTCGTCGATGACCTCGCCGACAGCCGCTGGACCCTCACGGTCGCGGGTCGCTTGCTGCGCCGCCAGGGGGTGGCGGCCGTGCTGCCGTTCGCGCTGGCGTTGAAGTCCTGAGCTGTTGAAATCCTGAGTTGTTGAAATCTTGAACCGCCGGAAACCTGAACCGCCGGAAACCTGAACCGCCGGAAACCTAACCCCCTGGACAACCGTCCTCAGTGCAGGGCGCGCAGCCTGACCGTGCGCCGTCGGCCGACCTTGTCTGCCACGACTCCCCCGGCCTCGTCGCCGTGGGCGGCCTGCATCGAAAGACGCACCAGGTCCACGCCGCGCAGCCCCGGCCAGCCCTGCACCAGGTGGCGCCAGACCGTAGGCACGGCTTCCAGCCCCCAGCGGGCTGCGGTCAGCGCGCCCACGGCACCCGCCACGGCGTCGGTGTCGCCACCGCCGCGGGCCGCGGCTTCGATGGCACGGCGCACCTGGCCGGCATCCGTTCCCCGGGCGTGCGTGATGGCCGACCAGGCGGCCTGCAGGGTCTGCACGACCCAGCCGTTCCCCGGGAAGTCCGCCGGCCGTTTACTCTCGGCCTCGTCGAACCGGGCCGACCAGTCCCCGCGGCGGTCGCTCGGCAGGGCGTACAGGCCCACCCGAATGTCGAGTTCGCCCTCGAGCACCGCGTGTCGCAGGGCGAGCCCGAACAGCACGCAGGCGTCGCCTGCCTCGGTTTCGGGGTGCGTCAGCTCGCTTACCAGGCGCGCTGCCCGGGCCAGGGCGACCGGATCGCGAAGGAACGCCAGCGCCACCGGCGCGGTGCGCAGAAGCGATCCATTGCCGGCGCTGCGCCCGTTCCGGTCGTGCTGCTCCTTCGCCGCGCGGCGCACGGACTCTGCGTTCGGCTCGCTGGCGGAGAGCACCTTGCCCAGCTGCACGCCGGCGTACGGTGCCGATTTCGCCCAGCCCACCCAGTGGGCCACGACGTGGTCAAGGACCACCTCGTCCCGGAGATCCCTGCCCTCCGCCGCGGCCATCGCGAGCGGCACGGCCAGTGCCGTGTGGTCGGTCCACTCGCCGGGCGCCCAGTGGAAACCGCCACCGCCGCGCATGCTGACCGAGGTGGTTTCCGGCAACGGCCCGGCGAATTCGTAGCCCGCCCCGAGGGCATCCCCGCATGCCATGCCGAGCAGCATTCCGGCCGATCGGTCATGTTGGTCGGCAGTCAGCTTCATGCGGGCTCCTCCGGGTTGGGCCGAATCCGGTCGGGTAAGGACCGTTGTACGGTCGGGTAAGGACCGTTGTACAAGCGAATCCGAGATCAGGCATCGGATGCTCGCCACGCCCGCAGCCTAATCCGGCCCAAAATACCCGACAAGGCCATTGACTGGGCCCTGTGGGGTGTGTGACGCCGGGCGTCACGGGAATATTGACCGGAGCCCACTGCTTGTTAGTCTTCGGAAGTCGCTTTTCGGCGGCGGATACGCTCCTGCAACCTCGGTTAGGCCAGAAACCATGAAGCTCAAGATCCTGTCGGCGGTATTCCTCACAGCGCTCACCGTGTCGCTGGCCGGCTGCTCCGCGGGTGCCGGCACCGACGAGGCGGCAACCACCGGCGCCGACACCTCGCTGTCCTCCGTCACGGACGCCGGCGTTCTCACCGTGGGAACCGAGGGCACCTACCGCCCGTTCACGTTCCACGAGGGCGGCTCCGGCGCCCTGACCGGCTACGACGTCGAGGTCATCGAGGCCGTCGCCGCCGAACTGGGCGTCAAGGCCAAGTTCGAAGAAACCCAGTGGGACGGCATCTTCGCCGGCCTCGAGGCCGGCCGCTTCGACGTCATCGCCAACCAGGTCACGGCGACCCCGGAACGCGTCGAGAAGTACGACTTCTCGACCCCGTACACCGTCTCGACCGGCGTCATCGTGGTGAAGAGCGACAACACCTCGATCACCTCCTTCGAGTCCCTGGCCGGCAAGACCACCGCGCAGTCGCTCACCAGCAACTGGAACACCCTCGCCACAGAGAGCGGCGCCAACGTCCAGGCCGTCGAGGGGTGGGCCCAGTCGGTCGCCCTGGTCGAACAGGGTCGCGTAGACGCGACCGTGAACGACAACCTGACCTTCCTCGACTACCAGAAGCAGACCGGAGCCGCCGGCCTCAAGGTCGCCGCGAACACCGACGAGAAGTCTGCATCGTCCTTCGCGTTCGTCAAGGGCAGCACGGAACTGACGGATGCTGTCGACGCGGCCCTCGCCAAGCTCGCCGCCGCCGGCACCCTGACGTCGATCTCGGAGAAGTACTTCGGGTCCGACGTCTCCAAGTAACCCGTTCCAGCCATGAACCAATCTGCCTGGGAACTTTTCTGGACCTCGCTCGGTCCCATCGTGCACGGGGCGATTGCCGGTACGATCCCGCTGGCCCTCGCCTCGTTCGCGATAGGAATCACGCTCGCGCTCGGCTTGGCGCTGATGCGCCTGTCCCGGCGCCGGTGGGTGTCCGGAATCGCCCGGGTCTACATTTCGATCGTTCGCGGCACCCCGCTGCTGGTTCAGCTGTTCGTGATCTTCTACGGTCTACCGTCTCTGGGCATCCTGATCGACCCCTGGCCGAGCGCCGTGGTGGCGTTCTCGCTCAACGTCGGCGGCTACGCCGCCGAGGTGATCCGGGCGGCCATCCTGTCTGTGCCCAAGGGGCAGTGGGAGGCGGCGTACATGATCGGCATGTCGCACCGCCGCGCGCTGACCCGGATCATCCTGCCGCAGGCCGCCCGCGTGTCGGTGCCGCCCCTGTCGAACACCTTCATCAGCTTGGTCAAGGACACCTCCCTCGCCTCGCTGATCCTGGTCACGGAGCTGTTCCGCGAGGCGCAGCAGGTGGCCGCCTTCAGCCAGGAATTCATGCTGCTCTACCTCGAGGCCGCCCTGGTCTACTGGGTGATCTGCCTGGGTCTGTCCTCGATCCAGAGCGTTCTCGAGAAGCGATTGGACCGCTATGTCGCCCACTGATCCGACCGACCCCACCGACTCGACCGACAGGGATGCCGCGTCGGCCCCGGGCGCCCTGCTCCGGGTGCGGGGCCTGCGCAAGAGTTTCGGCCCGAACCAGGTGCTGCAGTCCGTTGACCTGGCGGTGGGCCGCGGCCACGTGCTCGCGCTGATCGGCCCGTCAGGTTCCGGCAAGACCACCATCCTGCGCTGCCTGAACGGCCTGGAACTGGCCGACGGCGGCACGATCGACGTCGCTGCGGAGGTCTCGCTCGACTTCGGCACTCCCCCGTCGAAGAAGCAGCTCGCGGCGCTGCGTGACCGTTCGGCCATGGTCTTCCAGCACTACAACCTGTTTCCGCACAAGACCGTGCTGGAGAACGTGCTCGAAGGGCCCGTGGTCGTGCAGCGGCGTCCGAAGGCGGAGGTCGAGGCGGAAGCGCTCGCGCTGCTCGACAGGGTGGGCCTCAGTGCCAAGAAGGACAGCTACCCGTTCGAGCTCTCGGGCGGTCAGCAGCAGCGCGTGGGAATCGTGCGCGCGCTCGCCCTGCGGCCGCAGCTGTTGCTCTTCGACGAGCCCACCTCCTCGCTCGACCCGGAACTCGTCGGGGACATCCTGCGCCTGATCAAGGAGCTGGCCGTGGAGGGCTGGAGCATGGTCATCGTGACCCACGAACTTGAATTCGCCCGGGAGGTGGCCACCGAGGTCGCCTTCGTCGACGGCGGCCGGATCGTCGAGCACGGCGACCCGAAGCAGATGCTCCGCAACCCGAAGGAGGAACGCACCCGGCAGTTCCTGCACCGGCTGCTGTTCCCCTTCTAGGTCTCCGAGCCCCTTCTAGTTCTCCGGGTCGGTCCGCTCCGCGGGTTCGGGGTCGGGCCGATCCGCTGCCCGGAGTGAGCCGGCATGCGCTCGTGCCGTGGGATCCCGGCGCGTCTTGACCAGGCTGGCAATCGTGGTCACGGTCAACACCACACCGATTACGATCAGGCTGAGGTTCGTGCTGATCTCCGGCACGCGGTCGTCAAGGCCGTGTCCCCAGTGCAGAACAAGTTTCACACCGATGAACGCCAGGATCAGGGACAGGCCGGTCGACAGGTACACCAGCCGGTCGAGGAGTCCCTTGACGAGGAAGAAAAGCGCCCTGAGCCCGAGCAGGGCGAAGGCGTTGGCCGTGAAGACGATGTACGCCTCATCGGTGATTCCGAAGATCGCCGGGATCGAGTCCAGTGCGAAGAGGAGATCGGTGCTGCCGATCGCGATCAGCACGATGAACAGTGGTGTCACGGCGCGGCGGCCGGCGATGCGGGTGAACATCCGACCGCCGACATAGTCGTCGGTCACGGTCAGACCCCGACGGGCCACCCGGACCAGCACGTTGTCCTGCACGTCGGGGTCGACATTGCGGTGCCGGTACAGCTGCACGGCCGTGAAGATCAGCACCAGGCCGAAGATCAGGAACATGAAGGAGAACAGCGAGAGCAGGGCGGCGCCCAGCGCGATGAAGATCGCCCGCAGGATGAGGGCCAGCACGATTCCGAAGATGAGCACCTTCTGCTGGTATTTTTCCGGCACGGCGAAGGTCGCCATGATGATCACGAAGACGAAGAGGTTGTCGATGGACAGGCTCTTCTCCACGATGTACCCGGCGAAGTATTCCGCGCCGAAGCCCCAGCCCACCTGGACCGCGAAAACGAGGCCGAACAGGATGGCGACCGCGATGTACAGCACCGACGAGACTGCGGCCTCCCGGAATTTGACCACGTGCGGCCGAGCCATGGCCAGGCCCAGGTCGAGCGCGAGCAGACCCAGAATGAGTGCGATAGTGAGCGTCCAGCGGAGCGCAGTTACTTCCAGCAACTGTGACCTTCCTGTCGTGTCCTCAATGAGGATTTTCGGCGTGATCACTAATGTTAGGGACCAGTTGGGTGATTGGGTGACTGTGGTTCAGGGCCGGTCAAGCGAGCGGCCGGCCCCACTGATTCCTCAGCTCGGCAGCACTATTCTTTTCCAGTGACTTCAACAGTAATTCCTACGGTGGCCTCCGATTCAGCATCGCCCTCCGCCCTCCGACGCCTCTCGGGTCTGCTGCGCATCGCCATGGGGCTGCTGCTCTTCGCGAGCATCATCACACAGATCGCCGACCAGCTCTGGAACGACGCGTTCGTGGCCACCGAGTACTTCGGCTACTTCACGATCCAGTCGAGCCTGATGAACGTGGTCGTGCTGCTCGTGGGAGGGTCCCTCGCGTTGAGAAGCCGCGTCGACCCCCAGCTTCTCACCGCGGTACGGATGTCGGTGCTCACCTACGCGGTCGTCACCGGCGTGGTCTACAACGCCCTGCTCCGCGGCGTCGTCTCCGACGGTTTCATCGGGGTGGGCTGGCCCAACGAGGTGCTCCACGTCTGGGCGCCGATCTTCATCGCCCTGGACTGGATTCTCTCGCCGGGGCGACCGGCTCTGGCCTGGACGCGCTTCGGCTATGCCCTGATCTACCCGGTGCTCTGGGTGGTCTACGCACTGCTCCGGGGAACGCTGACCGGCTTCTACACCTACCCGTTCCTCGACCCGGCGCAGCCGGGCGGCTACCTCGCCGTTGCCCTGTACGTGCTCGGTATCGCGCTCTTCATCGCCGGTCTCGCCGCGGCGGCCATCGCGGCCAGCCGCATCCGTCCCCGCGCCCTTGAGCCGGAACCCGCGGTCTGACCGGAGGTCGTCCGGCCGTGGCGCCGCCGGCGCCAAGTTGGCGAACACGGCGATCATCTCGTCGATGCTGTGAGCCGCGTTCGACGGATGCCGGAACGGCCGGTTCCGCTCGACGCTGTAGTGGTTTCGCCGCCCGACCCGTTCGCGCCGAATATACCCGGCCTCGACCAGGTCCGCCGTGATGCTCAGCGCCGCCCGGGACGACACCCCGACCGTGTCGGCGAGCTCCTGCACCCGTGCATCCGGATTCCCCGCGATCGCGAGGAGCAGGTGCGCGTGGTGGGTGAGGAACGTCCACGGCTTGCCGGGGGCATCCGTCGGTGCGGGTAACGGATCGGTCAGCGTTGCGGGTAGCGGATCGGTCAGGGGTTCGGTCATCGGCGGTTCTCGTTCTCCTTCTGGGGCTCGGACTTAGGCTCAGGCTTGGGCTTGGGCTCGGGCTTCTGCCCGGGCTTCTGCTCGAAACTGCGGGCCGGGCGGCGCCAGACCGGCTCCAGCTCGGCGAGCTCCGCGGGGGTGGCCTCGCGGAACGAGCCGGCCGCGTCGGCCTCGACCTCCCGACGTCCCTGGCCGCGGGTGGCACGGAGGCTGAGCACGACCGACACCGTGATGATCAGCGCGATCACACCCAGTGAGACGGTTGTTGGGATGTAGAAGACGTCGAGCAACAGCATCTTGACACCGACCCAGACCAGCACCAGGGCGAGCCCGATCTTCAGGTAGACGAACCGGTGCATGAGGTCGGCGAGCAGGAAGTACATCGCCCGCAGGCCGAGGATCGCGAAGGCGTTGGCGGTGAAGACGATGAAGGGCTCGCTGGTGACCGCGAAGATGGCCGGGATGGAGTCCACGGCGAACACGACATCCGTCACCTCGACGAGCACAAGAACGGCCAGCAGCGGTGTGGCGAGCAGGATCCCGTTCTTGCGCACCAGGAAGCGCTGGCCGTGGAACGCGTCGGTCATCGGGATGAAGCGGCGGAAGAGGCGCAGCACCGGCGACTTCTCGGGGTGCGCGTGTTCGTTGCGGGTGCGGATCATGCGGTAGCCGGTGTAGATCAGGAACGCGGCGAAGATGTAGAGGATCCAGGAGAAGTTCTCGATCAGCACGGCGCCCGCGGCGATGAAGATACCGCGCAGCACGAGCGCTCCAAGCACGCCGAGGAACAGCACGCGGTGCTGGTACTGGCGTGGCACGGCGAAGGCGGCGAAGATGATCGCCCAGACGAAGACGTTGTCGACCGCGAGGGACTTCTCGATCAGGTAGCCGGCGTAGTACTGCTGACCGTACTCGGCCCCGGCAGTGCTCCAGATCACCGCCCCGAACCCGATGCCGATGACAACCCAGACCACCGACCAGATCGCGGCCTCGCGCACCCCGATCACATGGGCCTTGCGGTGGGCGAACAGGTCGACGGCGAGCATGACGGCGATCACGCCGAACACCGTCAGCCAGGCGTAGAGGGGAACGTTCATGGGAAATGCCTTCCAGTCCGTAGTACCACTGGAGGTCTGGTCCAACCCGGATCGGGTTCCTGCGGCCGGGTTCCGATGACGGAACCGTAATGACGACCACACGCTGGGGATTACTCCCCTCCGAAAACAAGTGAAGCATACTTCACCCTTTGGAGCAAACCGGGGCGGTTGAGCAGCGTCGCCACCGCGACTACCGTGTACTGGAACGAAGGAGGCTCCCATGAAGGGCTTTGTGGACAACATCGAAGACGCGGCCATCCGCAACTCGAGTTTCCGGCAGGTGCTGTACACCGCGGAGAGGATGCAGCTGGTCGTGATGGCGCTGGAACCGGGTGAGGACATCGGAGAAGAGGTGCACTCGGATCGAGACCAGTACTTCCGGGTGGAGAAGGGCAAGGGCGAGATCTGGATCGACGGCACCAAAACGAAGATCCGGAAGAACTCGGCCATGATCGTTCCGGCCGGCACCCGGCACAATGTGCTGAACTCGGGCGGCAAAGTGCTGCGGCTGGCCACGATCTACGCCCCGCCCGAGCACCAGGACGCAATCGTTCACCGGACGAAGGCGGACGCCCACTCCTCGGAGGAGCACTTCGACGGCACCGTCACGGAACCGAAGGCGAAGCGGCGGTCCGCGAAGCGGGCCACAGGACAGGCCACCGCGAAGTCGACTGCAAAGTCGACTGCGAAGACGACTGCGAAGACGACTGCGAAGAAACCGGCCACAAGGTCAGCGGCCAAGAAGACAGCGGCCAAGAAGACAGCGGCTAAGCGGCCCGCGGCCAAGCGGCCCGCCACGAGGGCGCGGTCGGCCGAGACCGACTAGCCGGGTCAGCCCTAACGAATACGACGGAGATTTCGGCTGTTTCGTACTGAAACGGATGATTAGGGACGACTACCAGCAAAATCTCCGTCGAATTCGTTCGACACCGACTAGCTCGCGGGTGCCGCCTGCGTCCGCCGCGCGTGAAGGGCGCGTTCTCGCATCGCGAGGAAGAGCGGGAAGGTGAAGGCGAACGCCGTCAGGCCGGAGAGCAGCACGTAGAGCCAGCCCCGCTTCATCCCGAGGCGCCTGGCCTCGACGATGATCAGGATGCTGCCGGCCACCGCCACCACCAGCAGGTCCACGGTGAGTGACGACACCGCCGGGCCGCTGTTCACCCAGTCGCCGAAGAAGTCGCGCAGCGCCGCGATCGCGAGCAGGTTGAAAGTCCAGGTGCCCACGAGGCCGGCGAGGCTGAGCGCCAGGTAGACGACGGCGAGCGGGGTCCAGTTTTTGGTCATGCGTCATTATCGCCGCCCGGTAGGGTCGAGAGCCGACCCTCTGGGAGCACCATGCCACACTCACCCCGCCGGCCGGCGTCGACTCGCAGCCGTCGTTCCCGGCGCGGGCCCGTCACCGCCCTGATGGTGATCCTGCCGCTGGCCCTGATCTGGGCGATCATGGTCGGCGTGCCCGGTCTGGTGCCGGGAGAGACATCCGTTCCCTTCCCGAACGGATCCGCGGCCCCGGCGGCGGGTGACGCGGCCGACCTGCTCGCCACCCTCCCGGTCAAGGGCAAGGCCGCGAAGACGGGCTACGACCGCACCGGGGACTTCGGCTCGGCCTGGCGAGACGTCGACGACAACGGATGCGACACCCGCAACGACATCCTGGCCCGCGACCTCACCGAAATCGTCACCGACGACACCTGCCGGGTGCTCAGCGGCGAGTTGCTGGCTCCGTACACGGGCGAATCGGTCAGATTCGAGCGCGGCGAGACCAGCTCGATGCACGTGCAGATCGATCACCTGGTGGCCCTGTCAAACGCCTGGCAGACGGGTGCTCAGCAGTTGGACCAGGACGCGCGGATCGCTCTGGCCAACGACCCGATGAATCTGCTGGCCTCCGACGGCGCCTCCAACTCGCAGAAAGGCGATGGGGATGCCGCCACCTGGCTGCCCGCGCAGAAGTCGTTCCGCTGTGAGTACGTGGCCCGCCAGATCTCTGTGAAGGCCACCTACGGCCTGTGGGTGGCCCCGGCCGAGCACGACGCCATGGCGCGCGTTCTCGCTGCCTGCCCGGGCCACCCTGTCTATGCGTTTGCGGCCGGTTCGCGCTAGTCCAGAACCAGCACAGCACGAACCGGCACAGCACGAACCAACGACAGCACGAACCGGCCCAACACGTCTAGGCCGACAGGAGGTTCTCGCCGATCTCGCTGAAACCCTGGTCGGTGACGGTGATGACCAGCTTGGCCGGGATCTGCTCCTTCATGGAGTCGACGTGGCTGATCAGACCGATGGTGCGGCCACCGGCGCGGAGGCCGTCCAGGGTGCTCATCGCCGTCTCCAGGGTGGCTCCGTCGAGCGACCCGAAGCCCTCGTCGACGAACAGGGTGTCGAGGGCGATGCCGCCGGCCTGGTTTGACACGATCTCCGCCAGCCCGAGGGCGAGGGCCAGAGACGCCAGGAACGTCTCGCCGCCCGAGAGCGACTGGGTGGGACGGGCTCGCCCGGTGTGCGCATCCCGGATCATCAGCCCGAGCCCGGACTGGCCGCCCCGGAACTGCACTGAGTCGTCGTGCTCGAGCGTGTAGCGGCCGCCGGTCATGGTGCGCAGCCGGTTGTTGGCGGCCGCGATGATCTGCTCCAGCTGCGCGGCGAGAACGTAGGTCTCCAGGCGCATCCGTTTCGTGTTGGGTTCGTCGCCGTGCACGGCCGCCGCCAGCTCCCGCACCTGCGTCTGCGTGGACAGGAGTTCCTCGCCGGCATCGAAGTGCACCCGGGCATCCGTGACCAGGCCGGTCAGGACGACCACGCGCTCCCCCAGCGACCCGCGTTCGGCCAGCGCCGTGTCCCGCTCCGCCGCGGCGGCGGCCAGGGCCTCCCGGGCCGGACCGACGTCGGTCAGTCCGGCGGGCAGATCCGTGAGCGCGGCCTCGGCGAGCACCGACCGCGCCGCCGCGCGCGAATCGTCGTGGGCGCGGATCAGTTCCTCCAGCTGCCGCACCTCGGCGTCGTTCCGATGGGCGGCGGTCGCGGTCTGCTCGTCGGCGAAGTCTTCACGGACCAGCTGGGTCTGTACGGATGCCTCCGCGGCGTTCCGCACACTCCGGCCCTCACGGCTGTGGTCGAGGGCCGCGTCGAGGGCCCGCGCGGAGGCCAGCCCGGCCTGCAGCCGATCGACCCGGCAGACGACCGAGGCGAAGCCGCCGCGCTGGGCGGCCACCCGGTCGTCGATGGCCTGCCGGGCGCTGCGTCGATCGGCGAGCCGGGCAGCCGTCTCATCGCGAGTGGAGCAGAGGTCGGCCAGGACACGGCCGGCTTCCTCGAGTTCGGCCCGCAGCCTGCTTTTGTCGAGGCCGAGTGCCGCGGCCCGCACGCCCGCGGTAACGGCCTCGGCCAGGGCGACCTCGGATGCAGCCATCTCGGCGATGAATTCGTCGAGGGTGCGCGCCCCGGCCCGGGCCCGGGCCTCAGCCAGCGCGGTGGCCACGGCGCCGGTGACGGCGTGCGTCTGCTCGAGTCGGGTCTGCCCCTGCTTCAGCAGTGCCCGCGCCGAGACGATATCTGCTTCGGTGACCGGTTCGTCGTCGCCGGTGGCGGGAGCCGGGTGAGCGGTCGACCCGCACACCTCGCACGGCTCGCCCGGCACGAGGTGCGAGGCCAGCTCGACGGCGTGGCCGGCCAGCCGCCGGTCCACGAGGGTCTGGTAGCCCACCGCCGCCGCCGCGTTCTCACCGGCGGCGACCGCATCGGCCAGGTGTGCCGCCGACAGCTCGGCGTCGAACCGCCGCACCTGGCCGGCCGCGGCCTGCGCCACGCGCAGCCGCTCTGCCTGGTCGCGCGCCTCGGGCTCACGGGCCGCCGCCAGCGTCGCCGCGGCGAGGTCCCGGTCGACCTCGTCCAGCCGGTCCGGCAGCTCACGCAGGAGCGTCCGGGTCTGGTCGATGGCTGCCGCGTGCAGCGCGACCTCCTCCTGCAGCGTCACGATGTCGGCCTCAATGCCGGGCAGCAGTCGTTCGGCGTCGAGCACGTCGTTCAACGACCCCAGCTGGCCCAGGAGGTCCTCGGTGACGGCGTTGAGGCTCTCGGTCGTTTCCACCAGGTTCGGGTCGTCCTGGTACTCGCGCCAGGCATCTCGCGCGTGCACCTCGCCGGCCAGGGCCTGCCGGAGCACTTTCTCTGCCTCGACCCGCGTGCGGAGCGCCGGCCAGACGCGGGACGCCCGGTTCGCGCCGAGAACGGCCGCTCGGTCGAGGGCGACCTTCTCCCGCCGGGCATCGAGAACGGCCAGTGCCGAGTAGGCGTCGTTGCGGCGGCCCTGCCGGCTGCGCAGGTCTTCCTGGTCCTGCACGGTGATGGTGGCCAGGGTCAGCGCGGACGTGGCCCGTTCGGCTCCCTCCGCAGCATCGGTCAGCAGCCCCTCCAGCTGCGCCAGGGCGGCGGCGAACCAGGCCCGGTCGCGAGTGCCGGGCGCGTCGGCCGACGCGTTGCCTGGCGGTTCGTCGCGCTGCAATTGCCGGGACGCGGTGTCCGCCAGGCCGGCCAGGTGGCGGCGCACGGATTCCAACTCATCGTCGAGCGACTTGCGCCGGTTGATCAGCGCGAGTTCGAGCTGCTCGAACCGGGCCGTGCCGAAGAGCGTGCGCAGCACCCCTCGCCGGTCGTCGGTTTTGGCCAGCAGAAAGCGCTGAAACCGGTTCTGGGCCAGCAGGACCACCTGCAGGAATTGGTCCTGCTTGAGCGGCAGGATGCGGCTGAGCTCGTGCCCGACGTCGACCGGACGGGTCGCCACGCTGCGCCACCCGCCCGAGGCGCCCGGTTCGTCGTGCGGGTCACGGACCGCCTGGTCACGGATGTCGAGGCGCGCGTCGGGCGGGGACATGGTCGTCCCCGAGCCGCGCTTCTTCTTCTTCTCGTACTTGGGTGTGCGGTAGATGCGGTAGTCGTTCTCGTCGAGAGCGAATTCCAGCTCCACGAAGGTGGGATCTCCCGGTTCGCAGTGGTCACTGCGCAGCGGGGACTCCGTTCCCTCGTAGCGCGGCACGCTGCCGTAGAGGGCGAAGCAGACGGCGTCGAGGATGCTGGACTTGCCCGCACCGGTCTTGCCGGTGATCAGGAAGATTCCGTCGGCGTCGAAACGCTCGAAGTCGATCACCTGCTCGTTCTTATAGGGGCCGAATCCGGCGATCCGCAGGCGTTTGATCTTCATCGGCTGATCTCCTTCAGGTCACCCTCGGTCAGAAGCTCCGCCACCAGGTCTCGCTCGAACTCGGTCTGGCCGACCCCGTTGCGCACAAACTCGAGGAATCCGGCGACAATCTCGCGGTCGGTCTGGCGGTTGATGCGGTCTCCGTAGCTGGCGGCATCCGGGTCGGCGACGATCTCGGGGCGATGCTCCAGCGTGACGCAGTGCGGGAATCGTCTCTGCAGCCGCCGGATGCCGTCGAGAGGCCGCATCTGATCGGTCAGGACCGCCGACACCCAGTCGGGCTCGAACTCCGCGTAGGCGTCATCGGTCAGGAGCTGCTCGATCTCTCCGGTGAGCACGCTGAGTCGGCGCGGAACCGGAAGGTCGATCCATTCGATCTCGGCGGCGGGGCCGGCCTGGAGCTCGACCAGCCAGCAGCCCCGCGGCTTGCCGGCCTCCGAGAAGGAATAGTGCAGGGGTGCGCCCGAGTAGCGCACCCGGTCCGTGAGCCGGGCCCGGCCGTGGATATGGCCGAGGGCGACGTAGTCCGGTCCAGTGAAATCCGCTCCAGTGAAATCCGCTCCAGTGAAATCCGCTCCGGTGAACTCCGCTCCGGTGAACACCGATACGGGCACCAGGTCGAGGCCCCCCGCGGTGATGTCCCGCACGGCATCGGTCGCCGCGGCGGCGGGCACTCCCGCCGCGAAGCAGTGGCTGAGCACCACCGATCGCCCGCCGCGGGCGGCCAGGTCGTCGCGGATGCGCTGCATCACGAAGGTGAGCACCTGCTCGTGCGTCTTCAGCGGTTCGCCCGAAGGCCCCGTGAAAGATCCAAGGTGACGCACCAGCGCCGGCTCCAGATAGGGGATGCCGTAGAAGTGAACGGGCCCGTGCCGGTCGGGCACGGTGACCGGCTCGAGCACCTGCTCCGGCCGGGTCAGCACGTGGACGCCCGCGAGGGCCGCCCACTCCGACTGGAAACCCAGGCGGGTGGCCGAGTCGTGGTTGCCGCTGGTCATCACCACCGTCGCCCCGGCCTGGCGGATCTCCCGCAGCACCGACGCGAGCAGCGTGTAGCTCTCCGCCGACGGCATTGCCGAGTCGAAGATGTCGCCGGCGACCGCCACCACGTCGATCTGACGCTGCCGCACCACTTCCACCAGCGCATCGAGAACCTTCCGCAGGTGACCCAGGGTCGGATGCGTGTGGAAGGTGCGCCCGATGTGCCAGTCAGACGTGTGCAGGATCTTCATGCTGAACACGCTATCGCCGACCGCTGACACCGAACCGCACCCGGCACGGCGTTCTGTGTTTGTCTTTGTTTTGCTTGACAAACAAAGACAAACACAGGTAGCATTTTCGTATTCTACAAATTCGTGGTTTCGGCCACTCAGCGTCGAGGAGGTCGCCATGTTCGCCGAGGAACGCCAGGCCCTGATCGTCGATCTGGTCAGCAGCTCGAACCGGGTCACGGTCAGCGATCTCGCCTCCCGGTTCGACGTCACCCCCGAAACGGTGCGCCGCGACCTCGACAGTCTCGAGGGTTCCCGTCAGCTGCGCCGGGTGCACGGCGGCGCTGTTGCCTTCGACCGGCAGAGCATGTCCGAGCTCAGCCTCGAAGAGCGCCAGACGCAGCACCACGACGAGAAGCAGCGCATCGCGGCCGCCGCCCTCGCCATGATTCCCGCGAGCCAGACCGGGTCCGTCCTGCTGGATGCCGGCACCACCACCGAACTGCTCGCCGACCTCCTGCTCGACTGGACCCCGGCTGCCCCCGGTGACGAGCTCCTGGTCATCACCAACGCGGTGCCGATCGCCACCAAGCTCGCCGGCAACGACGCCGTCTCGTTGTACATCCTCGGCGGACGTGTGCGTGGCCTCACCCGCGCCGTCGTGGGTCCCAGCACCATCAGCCAGCTCGATGCACTGCGGCCCGACATCGCGTTCGTCGGAGCCAACGGCGTTCACGCCGAGTTCGGTTTCAGCACTCCGGATGCCGTCGAATCCGCCGTGAAGACAGCCATCGTCCGTTCGGCCCGTCGGGTTGTGGCACTGGCCGATTCCTCCAAGCTCGACAAGGAAACCCTGATCCGCTTCGCGGCCCTGGGCGACATCGACGTGCTGATCACGGACGCCCTCCCATCAAATGAACTTGCCGCAGCCCTGGCCGCGGCCGACGTTGAGGTTGTGATCGCGTGATCATTACGCTTACCCCGAATCCGAGCCTGGACCGCACCATCGAGCTGGGCGCCCCATTGGCCCGCGGCGAAGTGCAGCGCGCCGGGTCGTCCCGCGAAGAGCCGGGCGGCAAGGGCGTGAACATCGTCCGGGCCCTCGAAGCCTCGGACGTCCTGAGCCTCGCCATCCTCCCCGGCGACGAGCAAGACCCCGTCCTGGTGGCCCTCCGGGCCGCGGGGGTGCCCCACCTCGGCATGCCGATCGGCGCCGCGATCCGCAGCAACATCGCGCTGACCGAGGCCGACGGCACCACCACCAAGGTGAACGTGCCCGGCCCGGTGCTGAGCGCCGCCCAGCAGACCCAGCTGATCGAACTCGTGCTGCAGAAGGCGGAGGGTGCCAGCTGGCTCGTTCTGGCCGGCTCGCTGCCGCCCGGCGTCCCCCTCGACTTCTACGCCGACATCACCCGGGAGCTTCGCAGCCGGTTCGGCGCGAACGCCCCCCGGGTGGCCGTCGACTCGTCCGGCGCGCCCCTCGCCGCAGCCGTCACTGCCGGGCCGGACCTGATCAAGCCCAACGCGGAAGAGCTGGCCGAGCTCACCGGCATCCCCGACCCGGACAGCCTCGAGGGTCATCCGGTGCTCGTGGCCCGCGCCGCCGAGCGGCTCGTCGCCGCCGGCGTCGGTGCCGTGCTGGCCACCCTCGGTTCCAAGGGCGCCGTGCTGGTGACCAAAGACGGCGCCTGGCTTGCCCAGACGCCACCGATCGTCGCCCGCAGCACCGTCGGAGCCGGCGATTCCTCCCTGGCCGGCTACCTGCTCAGCAGCATCGCCGGCGGCTCCGCCCCGGACTCCCTGCGCCAGGCCGCAGCCCACGGGGCTGCAGCCGCTTCCCTGCCCGGATCAACCGTTCCGGCACTGCGTCAAACGAGACCGGGCGACGTCACCCTGACGTTGCTCAACACCCATCCAAAGGAGGATGTCCAGTGAGTTCACTGATCACCCCGGAGCTTGTCGCTCTGGATATGAACCTCGGAGCCGCACCCTCGAGCGTGATCCGGCATCTTGCCGAGCTCGTCGTCGGAGCCGGCCGCGCCACCGAGATCGAGAGCCTCTACGCGGATGCCCTCGCCCGCGAGGCGAAGACGGCCACCGGCATCCCCGGTGGCCTAGCCATCCCGCATTGCCGTTCGGCAGCCGTGACGGAGCCGACGCTGGCGTTGGCCCGACTGACCTCCCCGGTCGATTTCGGCGCCGCAGATGGTCCTGCGGACCTCGTCTTCCTGATCGCCGCCCCCGAGGGCGCGGACCAGGAACATCTTAAGATCCTGGCCAAGCTGGCCCGCTCGCTGATGAAGGCACCCTTCACCGCGGCGCTGCGCGCCGCGAAGACCCAGGCCGAAATCGTCGAACTGGTCACCAGCGTCGTCTCCCCGGTGCCCGAGGCCGCGGGCGGCGTCGCCGGCGCCCACGTCGGCAGCACGCCGTCCGCAACATCCGTGGGCACCAAGCGCATCGTCGCCGTGACCGCCTGCCCGACCGGCATCGCGCACACCTACATGGCTGCCGAATCCCTCGCCGCCGCGGCCAAGGCCGCCGGCGTCGACCTGCAGGTCGAGACCCAGGGCTCGGCCGGCCTGACGATGCTCGACCCGGCCGTCATCGCCGCGGCCGACGCCGTCATCTTCGCCGTCGACGTCGACGTTCGCGGTCGCGAGCGCTTCGCCGGCAAGCCCGTCATCCAGGTGCCCGTCAAGCGCGGCATCGACGAACCGGCCAAGCTCATCCAGGATGCGCTGGCTGCGGCCCAGAACCCCAACGCCCGCCGCGTCGGCGGAACCGTCGGTGCGGCCGAAGCAGCGGAGACCAGCGAGCACTTCGGCCAGAAGGTCAAGCGCGCCCTGCTCACGGGCGTCAGCTACATGATCCCGTTCGTCGCCGGTGGAGGTCTGCTGATCGCCCTCGGTTTCCTCCTCGGAGGCTACGAGATCACCGAGGTCGCCGACACGGTCACCCTGCAGAACAGCCCGTTCAACCTGCCGGAAGGTGGCATGCTCACCTACCTGGGAGCCGTCTTCTTCAAGATCGGTGCCCTGTCGATGGGCTTCCTGGTTCCGGCCCTGGCCGGTTACATCGCCTACGCGATCGCCGACCGCCCCGGAATCGCCCCCGGTTTCGTCGCCGGTGCCGTCGCCGGGTTCATGGGTGCCGGCTTCCTCGGCGGCATCGCCGGTGGTCTTCTGGCCGGCCTGGCAGCCGCCAGCTTCGCGAAGCTCGACGTTCCGCGCTGGCTCCGCAGCCTGATGCCCGTCGTCATCATCCCCCTGGTCGCGTCGATCGTCGCCTCGGGCCTGATGTTCCTGGTTCTCGGCGGCCCCATCGCGCTGCTGACCACCGCCCTGAACGAGTGGCTCTCCGGCATGACCGGCGCCTCCGCCATCCTGCTCGGCCTGATCCTGGGCCTCATGATGGGCTTCGACCTCGGTGGACCGGTCAACAAGGTTGCCTACGCCTTCGCCGTCGCGGGCCTCGGCACGGCCACCCTCGCCAACCAGGCTCCGTGGGAGATCATGGCCGCGGTCATGGCCGCCGGCATGGTTCCGCCGCTCGCCATGGCTTTGGCCACGGTGCTCGACCGCCGCCTGTTCACGGTCGCCGAGCGCGAGAACGGCAAGGCCGCCTGGCTGCTGGGTGCGTCGTTCATCTCCGAAGGCGCCATCCCGTTCGCTGCCGCGGACGTGTTCCGGGTGATCCCGGCCTCTATGGTCGGCGCCGGCGTCACGGGTGCTCTCTCGATGGCCTGGGGTGTCACGTCCAAGGCCCCGCACGGCGGAATGTTCGTCTTCTTCGCCATCGACAGCTTCCTTCTCTTCGCCCTGGCGATCGCGATCGGTACCGTCATCTCGGCACTCCTGGTGATCACGCTGAAGCGTTACGCTCGGAAGACACCGTTGGTCGTCGCGGACGCAACAGCGCCCGCCCTGGTCAACGCTTAACCGCACGTCGGCCGCCCCGAGAGATTCGGGGCGGCCGACGCGTAGCATCGATAGCGCAGTATTTCTGCTGCGCAAGAATAGAGGTTGTCCCGTGCAGAATTTCACTGGTGTAGGCGTGAGCCCCGGCCGGATCATCGGATCCGTTCGCCAGATGCCCAAACCAATCAGCGAACCCCCGGCCGGTGAACGCCTTACAGCGGCGACAACGCCCGAAGCCGCGACGGCGGAGCTACGGACAGCCTCCAAGGTGGTGCAGACCGAGCTTCAGCGCCGGGCCGAAGCGGCCACCGGCGCCAGCAAATCGGTTCTGGAGGCCACCGCATTGATGGCCACCGACCCGATGCTGATAAAGGCCGCAGTTAAATTAATCGTCACCGGAACATCCGCCGAACGCGCGATCTGGGAGTCCGGCGCATCCGTCGCCGAGATGCTGCACAACCTCGGCGGTTACATGGCCGAGCGGGCCACGGATGTCCTCGACGTTCGGGCCCGGATCGTCGCGGAGCTGCGCGGCGTCACCGCCCCCGGCATCCCCCAGTCCGATGAGCCCTTCGTTCTCGTGGCCGAGGACCTCGCCCCGGCCGACACCGCCACCCTCGACCCGAACAAGGTCCTCGCCCTGGTCACCAGCGGCGGCGGACCGCAGTCGCACACCGCGATCATCGCCCGCGCCCTCGGCCTGCCGGCCGTCGTCGCCGCCGTCGGCGTCGACGCCCTCACCGACGGCACCGAGGTCTACGTGGACGGCGCCGCCGGCACCCTCCAGGTTGACCCCGGCGACGAACAGCGCACCGCCGTCACGGCGTGGGAGCACGTCGCGGCCAGCCTGTCCGTGTTCGACGGCACCGGCACCACCGCCGACGGCCACCTCGTTCCGCTGCTGGCCAACGTGGGCGGGGCCGCCGACGCGGTCAAGGCCGCGGCAGCCGGCGCCGAGGGCGTCGGACTGCTCCGCACCGAGTTCTGCTTCCTCGAGCGCGACACCGAGCCCACCATCGACGAGCAGGTCGTGGCCTACCGCGGCGTGTTCGACGCGTTCCCCGGCAAGAAGGTCGTCGTGCGCACGCTCGACGCCGGCGCCGACAAGCCACTGCCGTTCCTCACCGACAGCACCGAGCCCAACCCGTCGCTCGGCGTTCGCGGTTACCGCACCGACCTGACCAGCCCCGGCGTGCTCAAGCGCCAGCTCACGGCCATCGCGACCGCCGCGGCGGCCTCCACCGCCGTGGTCTGGGTGATGGCACCGATGATCGCCACGGTCGACGAGGCCGCCGACTTCGCCGCCATGTGCCGCGTCGCCGGGCTGAAGACCCCCGGCGTCATGGTGGAGGTTCCCTCCGCGGCGCTCCGCTCGGCGAGCATCCTGACCGAAGCCGAATTCGTCAGCCTCGGCACGAACGACCTGACCCAGTACACGATGGCCGCCGACCGTCAGCTCGGCACTCTCGCCGCGCTGAACTCCCCGTGGCAGCCGGCCGTGCTGCAGCTGATCCAGCTCACCGTCGCCGGGTCCATCGCCGAGGGTCACAACAAGCCCGTCGGTGTCTGCGGTGAAGCCGCTGCCGACCCGGTTCTCGCGGTGGTTCTCGTCGGGCTGGGCGTCAACACCCTGTCCATGACGGCCCGGTCGATGTCCGCCGTGGGTGCCGTGCTGAAGTCCGTGACGCTCGAGCGGGCTCGTGAACTCGCCCAGATCGCCGTTTCGGCACGCAATTCGGACGAAGCGCGTACCCGCGTGCGCGCCGAATTGCCCATACTTGAAGAGCTGGGACTCTAGCCGCTTCGGATTGACGTCGCATCGCATCATCACCGGCGAGCCACCCCGTCGCCGGGCACTAATTAGGAGGAACCATGTCCGAACGTAAAGCCACCATCGCGAGCCGTGTCGGCCTGCACGCCCGCCCCGCGTCCATCTTCGCCGCGGCCGTCGGCGAGCTGCCCCTCGAGGTCACCATCTCCCTCGAGACCGACCCGGCCGAAGACGCAATGGATGCCTCGAGCATCCTGTCGCTGATGAGCCTGGGCGCCGCCAACGGCGACGTCGTTGTGCTGCGTGCCGAGGGCGACGGAGCCGACGCTGCTCTCGACTCCCTCGTCAAGATCCTCGAAACGGACCTCGACGCCGAGTAGCGACACCGACCGAAGGCACCCTCAGTCCGCGTGGAACACACCGGAGTGGGGGTGCCTTTTCGCGTACTCAGGCTCCCGTCGTGCGCTCGGGTGCGACGGGCGTGACCAGGGTGATGAACGCGCTCAGCTGGGCCAGGGTCTCCACCCGGGGCGGCAGCGTCTCGGTCAGGGCCGGCGAGTACACCAGCCAGGCCGCCCACTGGGCGCGGGAGACGGCCACGTTGAGCCGGTTCGCCAGGAGCAGGAACTCGAGGCCGCGCGGAACGTCCTCCGCCGCGGAGGCGGCCAGCGAGATCACGGCGACCGCCGCCTCCCTGCCCTGGAACTTGTCCACCGTGCCCACGGGCACGTCGCCCAGGCCGGACTGCGCGAGGCGGCGGCGCAGCAACTCGACCTGCGCATTGTAGGGTGCCACCACGATCACGTCGTCCTGGGCCAGCGGAGCGCTCCGGCCATCGGATGTCCAGGGTCGGCCGAGCAGATCGGTCACCAGTGCGAGAACGGCTTCGGCCTCCTCCACCGACGAGGTGGAGTTGAATCGGTGCGGCACCGGCACCGGGTGCAGCCCCGGTTCCACGCCCTCAAGGTGGCGGTCGGAGGGGTGCGAGTGCAGCCGACCCTCGTAGGACAGTGCCGACACCGGGGCGCACACGCTCGGATGCATGCGCCAGCTGGTCTTCAGGAAGTAACCGAATTCCGGCGGGAGCACCTGGTGTCCGTCGCTGAGCCAGCCGAGCGCCGAGCCGTCGACCGGTTCGGGGTGCGTGCCCTGGCTGACCTGGGGCAGCTGTTGCGGGTCGCCGAGCAGCAGCAGGCGTTCGGCCGCGACGGCAGCTGCGATGGTGCTGGCGAGGGAGAACTGGCCGGCCTCGTCGATCACGAGCAGGTCGAGGGAGCCCCGCGGCACCCGGTCGGCGTTGCTGAAGTCCCAGGCGGTGCCGCCGAGCACCCAGCCGCCGGACTGGCCGGTGAACCGCGCGAAGGTCTTGGTATCGAGCAGAGTCCACGGCACCGGCTTCTTCTCGTCGCCCTTCTTCGCCTTCTTGCCGACCTGCGCGGGCTCCAGACCGGCGTCGACGCCCGCGGCCAGCACGGCCCGGAGCATGTTCTCGACCGCCGCATGCGATTGCGCGACCACGCCGATGCGCCAGCCGTGCCGCACGACGAGGTCGGCGATCACCCTCGAGCCGACGAAGGTCTTGCCGGTTCCGGGCGGGCCCTGCACCGCGAGGTAGGACCGGTCGAGCACGAGCAGGGTGTCCCGGATGGCGCTGCGCACATCGCCGTCGCCGGGCTGCGGCAGGGGCTGCGCCGGCCCGCTCGCGCCGAGCAGCCGAGGCGGGACCAGCCCGCTTGCCGCGAGCAGCCGGGGC
Organism: Cryobacterium sinapicolor; assembly: GCF_004403465.1. GTDB lineage: Bacteria > Actinomycetota > Actinomycetes > Actinomycetales > Microbacteriaceae > Cryobacterium > Cryobacterium sinapicolor. The sequence continues at coordinate 111,079 of NZ_SOGQ01000013.1, forward strand.
GGGCGTCGGCGCAGCAGGTCGAAGGCCGCGTCCGGCAGCGGTTCCGGCCATCGGGAGAGCACGGCACGACCCCATTCCGAGATCGCGCCCACCTGAGTGCCGGCAGGCGGCGGAGTGCCGGGGGTGAGGGCGATCGGCAGTTCCCGGTGGGTGGGCGCATCGCGTTCGAGCACCTCCTCGACCAAATAGACCGACTCGTCGATCACATCGATGATGGTCGCCTTGTTGTGCGCGGTGCGCGCGCCGGGGGCGTCGCTGCGGCTGATCGGCGGGTAGGGACGGTCGTAGAGCAGGAACGGCTGCTGCCCGACCTTGAGCGAACTGCCCGGCGCGAGTGCCCCGGCCAGGCGCAGCACCCGGCGGTCGAGCGCCTGGCGGCCCTCCCGGTGCCAGCCCAGGTGCACGGTCGCTCTCTCGACGACGAACACGTCCCGGGTGTCCGCCCACTCGTCGACGGGCGCGCCCAGGCGGCTGTAGTGGTCCCACCAGAACGATTTCTGCTCCCGCCGGTGGTAGTCGATCGCCGCTGAGGCGAGGGCGAGTGCGGTCTGGTCGGCGGTGCGCTCGGCCGGGGGAACGTCGGCGAGCAGCGCGCACAGTTCGAGGTAGACCGGGTCCGGTTCCCGCACCGGTAATGCCACGCCGACCAGGGTCGCCGGTGACGAGGCGCCGCTCGGCTGCTCGGCCGCGCGCGCCAGCAGCCAGTCCCGCAGACGCAGGGTGGAGCGGCAGTCGTACGCGTTGTACCGGGCGATGTCATGCAGAATCTGCTCTGCGGCATCCGTCAGCCCGGCGGCCAGCAGGGCGCGCGAGCGCACGTATTCGGTGATCGAGTCGGCGGCGTTGGCCACGCCCTCACGTTCCGTAAGGCCCATGTAGAGCGGTTCGAGCTTCTTCAGCGAGTAGCTGCGGCTGCCGATCCGCAGCCCCTGGCGCACGATCGGGTAGAGGTCCACGAGCACGTTCTGGCGCAGCAGGTCGTCGATCACCTCCTCGCCGACCCCGTGCCGGGCGGCAAGGCCGAGCAGGTGGGTGCGCTCATAGGGGGCGTAGTGGTAGATGTGGAGCCCCGGATGCCGCGAACGGCGCTCCCGAACGTACTCCAGGAAGTCGATCAAAGCCTGGCGTTCCCCGGCGTGGTCGTGCGCCCAGAAGGTGCGGAAGGTATCGTCCGGTTCGACCAGCCCGAACAGGTAGTCGAGCCCCCACTGTCCGTTGCCACTGCCACCCTCCTGGCCGCCACTCTCCTGATACAGCGGATCGCCCTCGAAGTCGAAGAAGATGTCGCCGGCGTCGGCCACGGGCAGCGACGCGAGGACGGCCGGGTCGATGATCTCCCAGTTCAGGGGTCGGCCGGGGCCCCGCGGTGCGATCTGCAGCCGGGCCTGCCCCTGCAGGGTGCCCAGCGTGGCGTCGGACAGGCCGGGTACGGTCTCGTGCCGCGCTGCGAGGTCGTCGATAGAGCGCACGCCCGCGGCGCGCAGCCGGGCGCGCTGGCTGAGCCGCAGGTTCGCCACCAGGAGCACGTCTCGGTGCCGCTGCACCTGCTCCTCGCACAGGTCGCAGCGGCCGCAGGCGGCGTAGCGGGGGTCACCCCACGGGGTGGCCTCGGGGTCAGCCAGACGCTCGTCGACCAGCCGTTCGAGCCGGGCCCGCCGGGCGCGGTAGACCGGCAGGATGTCCTGCAGCCGGTGCGAGCTCGTGCGGCCGTCGCCCAGCAGGAGGTGCACGTTCGGACCGGTGGGGATGCCCATCCGCTGCAACTGGTCGCTGTACGCCGCCAGCTGCAGCAGCGCCGTGATCTTCGCCGAGCGCGCCAGCTTCGTGTCATAGACCTCGTAGGTTGGGCCCTCATAGTTCGCGGCCTCGTAGGTCGCGGCCTGGTCCTGCTGCTGGCTCTGGTCGTCCTCCGCGGTGCGGATGATGAAGTCCGCGTAGCCCAGGAACCTCCCGTCGAAGAAGGCGGCCTGGAACACCACCTCGGCGCCCGCACGCAGGGCCGTCTCGCTCTGCGCAGTGGCGGTCTCCAGGTCTCCAAGGGCACCACGTTCGATCTCGACGACGGTGCGGGTCGCGCGCAGGTGTTCGAGCATCCGCAGCTCGTGGACGTCACCCAGCTCGGCGGTTCGCCGGAGCATGGCGTCTTCGGTCGCCGGGGCGGCGTCGATGCGCCCCAGTTTCGCGTCGAGCCGGCGAAGGAATGCCCACTCGCAGGCGGCCGCGGCGCTGAGGTCACTCGCTGAGTAGACAACGGTGGCAGAGTCTGTCAGGAACACGTGGATCTCCTCTTTCCGAAAACGCCGAACCGAGGACGGAAGCGCTGGTCACGGATGTTTCGAGGCTATCCGAGACCACCGACGCAAACCCGGGGAAGCGGACTCTTCCCCCGGCCGCCGCACTCAACTAGGGTTGCCCTACACGCGGCGGACGAGGCACCACTCGGCTTCTGCGACGCGGTTCGATGCTGATCCGATTCTGGCCGATCATCCGGCCCGATGTGCGACGACCGAGTGCCGTTTCCCTGCAACCAAGCGAGAAGGAACACACCGTGACTGACAGCCAGAACCCCGTACCCACTGCCAACGCCACCGGCCCCGACGCCCACAACATCAAGGACTGGACCGACCTCGGCAAGGAGATGTGGTCCTACCTGACCGGCAAAAGCGCCGTCATCAACTACAGCTTCATCGACATGACCGTGGAGGTGCCTCGCGACATCGGCCCCGACGCCCCCCGTGCCACCTGGAAGCTGAACGGCACCCTGCGGGTCACCACGAGCGAGGGTTCCGGCACCGAACCGCTCACCAAGTAGTCATGAGCCCCACCACCCGCCTGGACATCGACCTGGAGTTCTCCCTCGCGGAGCCGGGCACACCGGGCGACACCACGGAGGCGACCGGCGCCGAGCAGATGGGCGGAACAATCACGGCCAGCGGCCTCGACGTCGAGATCTTCTCCAGCAAGCCCGAGATGTTCGTGCGCACCAGCACGATGAAGCTGAAGCAGCTCCGCGGCCTGGCCGGTGCCCTGGCCGAACGCGGCCTAACCGTCTCCGTGTCCGGCCCCGACGGCCTGATCATCCGGCTGGGAGCCGTCAAGGCACCCGTCATTCAGCGCCTGCTGACCGGTTCGTCGCACATTACGCTCGGCAGCCGGGCCGCGCTGGTTCCGCTCCTGCGGCGGCGCAGTACCGCACCGAAGGCGGGCCTGACCCTGCCGTTGCCGCCGGGCACCCTGTTGCCGTTGGTGCCGACCTTCGACCGGCGCATCCGTCGCCGGGTGACCACGACGCACTACACACCGGGGGCAGGCCGGCCCCGGCTGGTTTTCGTGATCGGCTCGGAGAACTGGAACGGTCAGATGCCGCGCGAGTTCGATCTGCTGCCGACGATCACCACCATCGGTTCGGCCCCGGATGCCGACCTGCAGCTGGCCGGTCTGCAACCGTTCCATGCCGAAATCCGCCACGACGACAACGACGAGTACATTCTGTATCCGCTCGGCGAGGTCTCCGGCGGAGCCAAGCGGAACTACCGCCAGGGAGACGGCGACGGGCAGATCCTGCGTACCGGAGCCCGGATCGAAATGGGTCCGTGGCGGATGGCCTTCTTCCGCGAGGAGTACGCCGATCACGGTCGCCCCTACGGCGGTCGGGTGGGCGGGGAACTCTCCGTGCAGAAACCGCAACCGAGTCGCCGCGCGGCCCGGGAGGCGCGCGAGGCCAACGCGGCCGGGGCGGGCGGCACGAGCGGGGGCACCGCGCCGACGACCGCGCAGTCGGGGCCGGTGGACGACTCCGAGATCTAGGGATCCCAACCTGGGCGGCGCCACTCGCGGCGCACCCCGTGGAAGCCGGCACTCGGTAAAACGTGTGCCGGCTTCTTTCACGTGCGCCGCATCCGTTGTCGAACGAATTCGACGGAGATTCTGCGAAGAAAGCGGGTTTGCGGGCTGTTTGGGGTGGTTATGGGCAAAATCTCCGTCGAATTCGTTCGGGCAGCAGTGGCAGCAGAGTGCAAGGCAAGGCAAGGCCGGGCGAGGCAGGGCAAGGCAGGGCAGGGCAGGGCGAGGCAGGGCAAGGCGAGGCAGCGCGAGCGTCGCTGCAGTTCCGGCGGATGATGTGGCTAACTCAGGAGATTCGTCCGACCGGGCCGAACATTCGCCCCGACTCGGCACTGGTCCGCGGGGGCGTTCAACCCGGGCGACGGATGTCCTGAATTAGCCACACGCGCAGGCTCGGCCGGGCCTGACCCACGGAAGACTGCGGCGGTGCCGACTCGCGCCGCTAGACGGGCTCCCCCGAGGCCTGTGCCGCCGGGATGCGCTCGCCGGGGGCGGCATCCTCGGGGCGGGGCTCCGCGTGCGGTGCGGTGCCGGACAGGCGCAGCGTGGCCAGGAAGCCGAGCACGAGGAACCCGGCTGCGGCGTACGCCGAGTAGCGGGTACCGTCGCTGAAAGCCTCGCGGGCGGCATCCGCCAGCTCGGGGCTCTGTTCCTCGAGCGACGGGATCACCGAACCCGCGCTGTCGACGACCGCGTCCACGATCTGACTCTGGGTCTCGGCGGGCAGCCCCGGAATCTCGGCCAGTTTCGCGTCGAGCGACGCCCCCACCGAGGTGAACAGCACGGTGCCGAGCACCGCGATGCCGAGCGCCGAGCCGATCTGCCGGGCGGTGCTGGAGGTGCCGGAGCCCTGACCGCTCTGCGCCACCGGCACATCCTTGAGCACGACGCCGGTGAGCTGGGCGGTCGCGAGGCCCACGCCGATGCCGTAGACGAACAGGAACGGCACCACGACGAGCCAGCTGGACTGTGCCGTGACGACCAGGCCGAGGCCTGCGACGCCGATGATCTCGGCGAGGATCCCGAACCGCACGATGGTCTCGGGCGAGATCTTGTTGCCGAACGCACCCGACACCCCGCTCGCCACGAAGGAGCCGAGGGCCAGGGCGAGCAGCACGAACCCGGTCTGCAGTGCGTCGTAGCCGAGCACGTTCTGCAGCCAGAGCGGCAGCGACAGGATGATGCCGAACTCCCCGAGGGAGACGATCAGGGCGGCGATGTTGCCGTTGCGGAACGAAGGGATCGTGAAGAGGGAGAAGGCGAGCAGGGTGGTCTTGCCGGCCCGCTGGCGGTAGAGCCCCCAGTAGATGAAGGCCACGCCGGAGACGGCGGTGACCAGGAACACGAACGGGATGATCGAGATATCGTGCGGCCAGGTCCAGCCCCCCACCGTGGGCGGGTTGTTGGTGAACCACCAGCCGTAGGTGCGCCCCTCGATCAGCCCGAAGACCAGCGACGCACTGGTGATCACGGAGAGCACCGCGCCGACGACGTCGATGCGGCGCGGCTCGCCGGCATCCTTCGATTCGAGCACGAAGACCAACACACCGACGACGATGATGATGCCCAGGGGCACGTTGATGCCGAACGCCCAGCGCCAGGAGAAGTAGGTGGTGAGCCAGCCGCCGAGCAGCGGTCCGACCGCCACCATGCCGCCGATGGTCGAGCCCCAGATCGCGAACGCGATTCCACGGTCCCGGCCGCGGAACGTGGCGTTGATGATCGAGAGCGTGGTGGGCAGCACCATCGCTCCACCGACGCCCTGGACCAGCCGCGCCAGAATCAAAAGCTCCCCCGTCTGCGCGAGCGCGGCGAACACGGAGGACGCGGCGAACACGATCACGCCGAGAATCAGGATGCGCCTCCGGCCGAACCGGTCGGCGAGCGTGCCGAACACCAGCAGCAGGGCGGCGAAGACCAGGGTGTAGCTTTCCTGCACCCACTGCACCTGGGTGGAGGTGATCGCCAGGTCGTCGACGATCGAGGGGATGGCCACGTTGATGATCGTGGAATCGACGATGATCAGGGCGACAGCAACGCTGATGAAGACGAGCCCGGCCCAGCGACGCCGTGCCGAGGTCGGTGTAGCCGTGACACCGGAGACACCGGGGGTGTGCGGCAGGCTCATGCGGTGAACACTCGGGAGGTGTCCGATGTGGCCGTGCGCGCGCGCACGGTGATGGTGACGATCAGGATGGCGGCCACGGCGACGATCGCCGCGATCGCCGCGGGGGTGGAGAGCAGGTTGCCGGTCAGCCGGGCCACGGCCACCCAGGCCAGCCCCCAGCACAGGGACGCGGCGGGGGCCAGGCGGCCATGGCCGTAGACCCCGAGGAACACGCCGACCAGCCCGGCGACGGCGATGATCAGAACCGCCCACAGGTCGGCGCCGAGGCCGAAGCCCTCGAACCCGGATGCGACGAGCACGGCGGTGACGTTGGCGGCGGTGGCGATGGCGACCCAGCCGAGGTACAGGCCCACGGTGCCGTCGGCGACGACCGTCTCGACCAGGTTCCTGGGCCGGGAGCGGAGCGTGACCTGGAACGCCCGGATCAGCACGACCAGCAGCAGCACGATCACCGGCACGCTGAGCCAGAGCAGGTCGAACTGGATGCTCAGGATCCAGGCGGCGTTCAGGATGAGCGACGCGGCGACCGGGTAGCCCAGGGCGCGCTGACGGTCATCCGTTTTCTGCGCCGGCAGGAACTGCCAGATGGCGTAGGCGATGAGTCCGAGATAGATCACGGTCCAGATGCCGAAGGCCGGCCCGTCGGGGGCGATCGGGGTGGCGTCGGCCGCGAGCGCACCGCCCGACGCGTTCTGCACCGGGGTTCCGCCGGCGGCGCCCGATCCGATGAATGATCCGACGATGGCCAGGATCGCGCTCACCAGCACCACCGTTTGGCGAAGAATATCGCTGCTCTTTTTCATCTAAGCATCCTAGCGATCAGCTCGCTGATCAGCCGACGGCAACACTGCCGCCGAACGCCGGCAGCCGGTACCGCGGTGCGCGGTTCAGCCGCCGTACGCCACCGAGCAGGTCTGCTGGCCGGCCGTCTGGCCGCGCAGCCCCTCGATCACCTCGGGGCCGGGATCCGGCGTGCTCGGGGGATCCGGCGTGCTCGGGAGATCCGGCGTGATCGGGGGATCCGGCGTGATCGGGGGATCCGGCGTGCTCGGGGGATCCGGCGTGCTCGGGGGAACGGGCGTCGGTGTCGCTGTCGCTGTGGCGGGTAGCGTCGCCTCGGCGACCGGGGCTCCCTCGAGGGCGGTGCCGGGCGTCGGCTCGACGCTGTCTCCGAGTGACCCGGGCGCGAGAGCGAAGGACTCGCCGGCCCTGATCTTCGTGAAGAGTCGCCCGGCCAGCACCGGATCCGGCACGAGCTTGGCGAGGTCGGCCGGGTTCGGCAGCGCCGGGTACTGCACGAAGAGCAGCCGGTCGAGGTCGATCTCCCTGAGCACGAGGGCCATGCTCACCATCGTCGGAATTCCCGCGAGAGATTCGGACAGCCGGAGGTTCGTGGCCGCCGTGGTGGCCAGCCCGGAGAGTTTTGGCAGGTCGGTGAGCGTGGAGTCGCTGGCGAGCACCCGTACCAGCGAGGACAGGTAGGCCTGCTGGGAGGAGATGCGGGCCAGGTCGCTGCCGTCGCCGACGCCGTGGCGGCTGCGCAGGTAGGACAGCGCGGTCTGACCGGAGACCACGCTGACTCCGGCCGGGAGGTCCAGCCCGGTGTAGGGGTCATCGATGGCCTCGGTGAGGCAGATCGGCACGCCGCCGACCGCGTCGGCCATCGCGACGGTCCCCTCGAAGGAGATCACCCCGGCATACGGAATCGGAAGCCCGGTGAGGCGCTGCACCGTGTCGACCACGCAGCCGAGGCCACCTCGACCGAATGACCCGTTGATCGGCAGGGCCGAGGCGGCGGCGGACACGGTGCCGGTGTCGGCATCCGTGCAGGCCGGCTGCGGGATGACGAGGTCACGTGGGAAGCTGACGACCACGGCGCTCTCGTGGTCGTCAGCCACGTGCAGCAGGATGTTCACGTCGTTGAGGGTGGATTCGCGCCAGCCAAAGGCCGCGCTCTGATTGCCGGCGTTGTCGACGCCGACCATCAGGATTGTGAAGCCGCCGTCGAACTCCGGCACTCCGGCCGGCGCCGCCCGCACCTGCTCCCCGTCCGTGCGGCCGTTGGAGATGTCGACGGCGTTGCCGGTCACCCGCTGGGACACCTGATTGACGAACACGGTGGCCAGCGCCGTCGCGCTGACCAGCAGAACCGCCAGTGAGATCAGCGTGAACCTCGCGACCGGCAGCCCCACGCTGCGCCAGCGCGAGCGCCGCCGGTGCTGGGCCGTTCCGGATGTGTGCCGGGCGGACACCTGTGCGCCCGGTTGCCGATCCGGTTCCATCCTGACCTCCTCCGCCCCCTGGAGTGTGCGAAACTGCCGCATGCGCATCAACGGAGTGCACCACATCGCCATTATCGCCAGCGACTACGAACTGTCCAAGGCCTTCTACCTCGACGTTCTCGGCTGCACGCTCGAGGCGGAATATTTCCGGGCCGAGCGCCGGTCCTGGATGGGCAAACTCACCCTGAACGGCCATTACCTGATCGAACTGTTCTCCTTTCCCGACACCCCGCCACGGAAGAGCGGCCCGGAGGCGCTGGGGCTGCGCCACCTCGCGTTCGAGGTCGACGACGTGCCCGCCGCGCGCGAGGAGCTGATCGGCAAGCACGTCAAGGTCGAGGAACTGCGGGTGGACCCGAACACCCGCAAAGCGATGTTCTTCTTCCGCGACCCCGACGGGCTTCCGCTGGAGATCTACGAACGCTGAGAGTGCGCGCGCCTGCTACTGCTCCGTGACCAGGTGGAAGACCACCCCGTCGTCCTGCACGGAGACGCGCAGGCGGTCCAGGCCGGAGACGACCAGGTCGGCCTCCAGGTCGGCGGCCAGATGGGTGCCGACGACCCCGATCGTGGCGCAGCCGGCGGCGCGGGCGGCTGCGAGGCCGGCCGGGGCATCCTCGACCACGACGCAGCGGGCCGGGTCGACGCCGAGACGCTCGGCCGCCAGCAGGAACGGCTCGGGGAACGGCTTGCCGCGACTGGTGTCGTCGATCGTGACGACCGTCAACGGCACGGGGAAGCCGGCGGCGTTCAGGCGCACCAGGCAGAGGTGCCGGGCGCAGGACGTGACGATCGCCCGGCGGGTCTCGGGGATGCTGTCCATGAGTTCGGCCGCGCCGGCCAGGATCCGGACGCCATCCGTGTCGGCCAGTTCGAACTCGGTGAGCCGGGTGACGGATGTCTCGACCAGCTCCTCGGCCACCAGGGTCGCGATCATCTGACGTGCCGGCACCCCGTGCTCGGGGCCGGTGAACGACGGGCCGAGGCCGACCTCGGCACCCCAGCGCAGCCAGGACCGGAGGACGGCGTGGGTGGAGTCGACCAGGGTGCCATCCATGTCGAAGAGCACCGCCTGGAAGACCTGTCCCTGCAGGGCCTCGGTCAAAGTGGTCTCGAGCGGGGTGGTTCCGGGCTGTGTCATGGTGGTTCCGTTCGTCTCTGGGCTGGTCACTCAAGTCTGCGCCCTCGCGGAACTACGCTGGGACTCATGACCACTCCTCCCCGCGCGGCACGGAAACCACAGCAGCGCAGCTTCCACAACGACGTGTTCACCGACGACTACGAGTGGCTGCGCGACAAGGACAGCCCTGAGGTGATCGCCCACCTCGAAGCCGAGAACACGTTCACGGATGCCCGCACCGCGCACCTGTCCCTCCTGCAGGAGCAGGTGTTCGAGGAGATCAAGGGCCGCACCCAGGAGACCGACCTCAGCGTTCCGGTGCGCCAGGGGCGGTGGTGGTACTACACCCGCACGGTCGAGGGGCAGTCCTATGGCATCCACTGCCGTGCGCCGATCTCCGCAGCCGGCGACTGGACCCCGCCCGTGCTGCCGGAGCAGACCCCCGGGCAGACCGGCGGGTCCGCGGGGCTCGCCGGTCTCCCGGGCGAGCAGATCGTGCTCGACGACAACGCCGAGGCGGCGGGCCACGAGTTCTACTCGCTCGGCAGCACCGATGTGAGCGTCGACGAGAGCCGGCTGCTCTATGCCGTCGACACCGAGGGCGACGAGCGCTACACCCTGCGCGTACGCACCATCGCGACCGGTGAGAACCTCGCGGACGAGATCCCGAACACCGGCGAGGGTGCCCTGTTCGACCCGAGCGGCCGCTACGTCTTCTACACGACCGTGGACGACGCCTGGCGGCCCGACACCGTGTGGCGCCACGAGGTGGGCACCGCGGCCGCCGCCGACGTGTCGGTCTTCCACGAGCCCGACGAGCGTTTCTGGGTGGGCATCGGCCTCACCCGCAGCCGCCGGTTCCTTCTGATCGAGGCCGGTTCGAGTGTGACCACCGAGACCCGCCTGCTCGACGCCGCCGACCCGACCGGCGAGTTCACGCTGGTCTGGCCGCGGCAGGACGGCGTCGAGTACGACGTGGAGCACGCGGTGCTCGGCGGCGAGGACCGCCTGCTGATCGTGCACAACGACCACGCGGTCAACTTCGAGCTGGTCAGCGTCGCCGCCGCCGACCCGCAGGGCGCGAAGCGGACACTGCTGCCACACGATCCGGCCGTACGCCTGGAGAGCGTCGACGCGTTCCGCGACTTCGTGGTGGCCGAATACCGGCGGGACGGACTCACCCGCGTGGCCGTGAGTGCCGAGGCGGCCGATGAGGCGCTCGATTTCGTCGAGCTCGCCTTCGAGGAACCGCTGTACTCCGTCGGCACGTCGGCCAATCCCGAGTGGGAGACGCCGACCATCCGTCTCGGCTACACCAGCTTCGTCACCCCGTCGACGGTCTACGAGCACGTGGTCGCCACCGGCGAGCGCCGCCTGCTCAAGCAGCAGCCCGTGCTCGGCCGCTACGACCCGAGCCTGTTCGAGCAGCGCCGCGAGTGGGCCACCGCGGCCGACGGCACGCGCATCCCGATCTCCCTGGTCTACCGGCGCGACCTGGTCACCCCGGGAGACCCTGCCCCGACCCTGCTGTACGGCTACGGCTCCTACGAGATCAGCATCGACCCGTCATTCAGCATCGCCCGGCTCAGCCTGCTCGACCGCGGCATGATCTTCGCGATCGCCCACGTGCGCGGCGGCGGCGAGCTGGGCCGGCTCTGGTACGAGAACGGTAAGAAGCTGCACAAGCGCAACAGCTTCACGGACTTCATCGACTGCGCCCGGCACCTGATCGACCAGGGCTACAGCACCCCCGACCGGCTCGTCGCCGAGGGTCGAAGCGCGGGCGGACTACTGATGGGGGCCGTGGCGAACCTGGCGCCCGAGCTGTTCGCGGGCATCCTCGCCGGGGTGCCGTTCGTCGACGCGCTGACGTCGATCCTGGACCCGTCGTTACCGCTGACCGTGATCGAGTGGGACGAGTGGGGCGACCCGCTGCACGATGCCGAGGTGTACGCCTATATGCGGGGCTACTCCCCCGTTGAGAACGTGCGCGACACGCACTACCCGCGGATGCTCGCCGTGACCAGTCTCAACGACACCCGGGTGCTCTACGTCGAACCGGCCAAATGGGTGGCCCGGCTGCGCGAAGTGGGAGCGGATGTTCTGCTGAAGACCGAGATGTCGGCAGGCCATGGCGGGGTGTCCGGCCGGTACAGCCGCTGGCGCGAGACGGCCTTCGACTTCGCCTGGATCATCGATGCGGCGCGGGCGCATCCGTCGGGCGAAACCGCGGTCACCGCCGCGTAGCCGAGTGTCACCGCTCGCCCAAACGAATTCGACGGAGATTCTGCCCAAACCGTCCCTAAACGGGCCGAAACAGCCCTATTCGCTCAGAATCTCCGTCGAATTGGTTCTAGACCGGACGCGGTGCCCGACCGGCGCCGCCCCCATGAGAGCATGGAGCCATGTCTGACGCCGGGTCTCCCCCGGCGCGGGCGGACTGGAAACGGGTCGCGGGATCGGCGCCCGGCGGGCCGGGTGGCAGCACCGGACCGGGTGGCAGTACCGGACCGGGTGGCGATACCGGGCCGGCCGGGAACAGCGGGCCGGAGGGCGACTCCGAACCCCCCGTACCGATGGGGCTCCAGTTCGAGCTGCGCGAGCTGACTCCCCGCACGAGCGACCGCTGGCGGGGCGCGACGGCCCGTCCGGTCACGAGCGTGCGCCCCGGGCAGGGCGAGATCCGCCTGGGGGTGCGCCCGGTCAGCCGGAGCGCCCGCGGCAACCTGGTGCACACGCCCGGTTCCTGGAATCAGCTGGCCTTCCACCGCAACCGCCTGAACCTGAACGTCGAGCACCACCGCTGGCTGAGCGAAGTCCTCGCCCTGCACCGGGCCGTGCGGGGCGTCTACACCAGCCAGGAAACCGATTGGCTCTACCTTGACGATTTCGCCAGCCTCCTGCTCTGGTCCCTCTTCGACGAGGCCGAGACCCTGGGGCTGCGTCTGGTGGGTAGCAAGAAGGGTTCCACGGTCACCGTGGGCCGTGGGGCCCAGGTCAGCCTCGACGCCGGCACGGATGCCGCGGGTCTGCTCCTGACCACCCGCCTCCTGATCGACGGCACCCCGCATCCGCCCGAGCAGGCCGGGGCGATCGGCAGCCACGGGGTTTACGGCTACGCCCTCGGACCGCGCCCGGTGTTCACCCTGGCCCCGGCCGCCGACGGCCCGCTCAGCGCCGAGCAGCGCCGGCTGCTCGGCGCGCCCGGCACGGTTCTCGTGCCCGCCGCAGAGACCGCCGAGTTCCTGACCGACTTCTATCCGGCCCTGCGCCGCACCCTGCCGGTGACGAGCACGGATGGCTCCGTGCACTTCCCCCAGGCCGACCTGCCTCGGCTCGTGCTCACCGCCCGGTTCCGGCCGAAGCAGGCGCTGGAGCTGCACTGGCACTGGGAGTACCGCGAGGGTGCCCTGGTGAGGCAGCTGCCCCTGCTCCCGTTTCCGTTCCCGGCGCCGACCGGATTCCGGGACGAGCCGGCCGAGCGGGTCATCCAAGAGCGGGTCACGCGTCTGGTCGAGGAGGCCGGCCACACCGGCATGGGTCCGGCCCCGGCTGCCGTCACCCTGCACGGCGTCGACGCGGCCGAGGTCACCGAGCGGGTGCTTCCGCGACTGGAGGGGCTGACCGGCCTGCGCGTGGACATCCGCGGCACCCGGCCCGACTACCGCGAGCTGACCGAGACGCCCGAGCTCACCATCACCACGGTCGAAACGGACCAGCGGGACTGGTTCGACCTGGGCGTGATCGTCACAATCGGTGGCCGGAGCGTGCCGTTCGGCCCGCTGTTCAAGGCCCTCGCGAAGGGGCAGACGAAGCTGCTGCTGGTCGACAACAGCTATCTCTCGCTGCGGCAGCCGGCGTTCGAGCGCCTGCACGAGCTGATCACCGAGGCCCGCGCCTTGCAGGAATGGGACACCGGCCTGCGCATCAGCCGCTACCAGGCCGCCCTCTGGAGCGACTTCGAGGACCTCGCCGACGACACCGAGCAAGCGGTGGCGTGGCGGGCGGCCGTGTCCGGACTGATCGCGCTGGCCGAGGATGCCGATCTCGCCCGGCCGACCCCGCTACCGGCCTCCGTGCACGCCACCCTGCGCCCCTACCAGGAGCAGGGCTTCACCTGGCTGGCCTTCCTCTGGCAGCAGCGGCTGGGTGGCATCCTCGCCGACGACATGGGCCTCGGCAAGACCCTGCAGACGCTGGCACTGCTGGCGCACGCCACCACGCAGCCGACCGAGCCCACCGGGCAGCCCGAGCCCACCGAGCAGCCCGAGCCCACCGGGCAGCCCGACCGGCGGCCGTTCCTGGTCGTGGCCCCGACATCCGTCGTTGCCACCTGGCGATCCGAGGCCGCCCGCTTCACACCCGGGCTCGATGTGCGGGTGGTCATGGCCACCGAGGCGGCCGGCGGCATCCCGCTGACGGATGCCGCGGCCGGCGCCGACGTCGTCGTCACCTCCTACACGCTGTTCCGTCTCGACTTCGAGGCCTACCAGGCGCACGGCTGGGCCGGCTTGATCCTGGACGAGGCGCAGTTCGTGAAGAACCGCGCCACCCGGGTGCACCAGTGCGCCCGCGACCTGACGACGCCGTTCAAGCTGGCGATCACGGGCACGCCGATGGAGAACAGCCTGCTCGAGTTGCACGCCCTGTTCGCGATCGTGGCGCCGGGACTGTTCCCGTCCCTCCGGCGTTTCACGGAGGAGTACGTGCGCCCGGCCGCGCGCGACGACACCCCCGAGGTGCTCCCCCGGCTGCGGCGGCGCATCCGCCCGTTGTTGCTGCGTCGCACCAAGGAGGTCGTCGCCCCCGAGCTGCCGCCCAAGCAGGAGCAGGTGCTCGCGATCGAGCTGAACCCCCGGCACCGCGCGCTCTACGACACGTTCCTGCAGCGCGAACGGCAGAAGCTGTTCGGGCTGATCGACGACCTCGACACGAACCGGTTCATCGTGTTCCGCTCGCTGACCCTGCTGCGGCTGCTCAGCCTGGACCCGTCGCTGGTCGACGAGAAGTACGCCGGGGTGCCGTCCAGCAAACTCGACGCCCTCTTCGGACAGCTCGGTGACGTCGTCGCCGAGGGCCACCGTGCCCTCGTCTTCAGCCAGTTCACGTCGTTCCTGAAGAAGGCGGCCGCGCGGCTGGACAAACTCGGCATCCCCTATAGTTACCTCGACGGGTCGACCCTGCGCCGGTCCGAGGTGATCGACCGGTTCAGGACGGGCGCCGAACCGGTGTTCCTGATCAGCCTGAAGGCCGGGGGGTTCGGCCTCACCCTCACCGAGGCCGACTACGTCTTCCTGCTCGACCCGTGGTGGAACCCGGCCACCGAGACGCAGGCGATCGACCGCACCCACCGCATCGGCCAGACGAAGAACGTGATGGTCTACCGCCTGGTCGCCACCGGCACCATCGAGGAGAAGGTGATGGCCCTGCAGAGGCAGAAGGCCGTGCTGTTCGACCGGGTGCTGGGCGCAGCCGAAGCGGACGCGCCCGGGTTCAGCGACACTCTCACGGCCGAGGACATCCGCAGCCTGCTGGAGCGTTAGGCGGACAGCTCCCGGGCGATCTCCGCCGCCCACTCGTCGATCGCGGGCCAGTCGCGGAAGTCGCCTTCGGGCAGCAGTTCGAGGCCGCTTGGGATGCGCCGCACCAGCTTGTCCCGGCGGCCGAGCACGGAGGCGTCGAGCGCACCGAAGAACACCTGCATTCCGCGCGGCTGGAGCGATTGGCCGAACTCCTCGAACTGCTTTGGCTCGCTCTCCTTCCGCAGATCCCGGCCCAGGGCGTCCTTCCCCGCGGTGCCCAACGGCCCACTGCTGAACAGCCACACCGGATGCGCCCTGATCACGTCCTCGTGGCGCCGGACGAAATGGGTCGCCTCCTTACGCCACGATCCCATGTAGGCGGAACTGCCGATCACGAAGGCGTCGTACTCGTCGACCTGGTCAACGGATGCGACCGGTCGGGCCACGGCATCCTGACCGGCCTCCCGCAGTTTGCGGGCGATGCGCTCCGCGATTCCCTCGGTGGCGCCGTACTTGCTCGAAAACCCCACCAGTGTCGTCATGATTGCCTCCAACTCGTCGGTCCTGCAGATCAATCGTATGGCGGTGCGAGGGTCACCCCAGAACAGATCTTCACCCCCATTTGCGCGGAAGGGTTGATTCACCTGCCCCCGCCGCTGCTAATCTGACTATTGATAACGTGGGGGTTCCGTGCAGGTGAATTCAGGGGCGCACTACGGCCACCTTCTTAGTGGCTTCCTGACCAGAAGCGCCTCCTGGCTCGCCTGGCTGATGGCCGTGTTCCTGGGCGGTTACGTCATCGGGCTGCTGATACCCGACAGCGGGTTCAACCTCTTCGTCGACGGCTGGCTGGCGTCGCTCCTGAAGCTGTCCTTGGTCGCCGTGTGCTGGGTCGCCGTGGTGCGGAAGCGCTCGGTGAGCCGGGTGCGGGTCGGGGCCCGAGGACTGGAGCGATTCCGGCATTTAGAACTGCTGCTCACCGCCGCGGCGGTCTCCATCATCGCGATCGTCGACTCCTACTCCCTGTGGATGCTGATCTGGGGAACCAGGATCTTCCCCCAGGTGAGCGAGGTCGGCTACTTCCTGTTCTTCGCCCTCATGCTGGCCGTGCTGGTCATCATCGTGCGCCGCCAGCTCCGGGGGATGGTCTGGTCGGTGGTGCTGGACAGTGCCATCGGGGCGCTGGGCGCGGCCTCGGTGCTGGCGGTGCTGCTCGGCCCGATGGCGAGTGCACTCGACGCGGCCGGTGCGAACGCGGCCATCACCGCCGCCGTCGCCTATCCCCTGTTCGACCTGTTGCTGGTGGCGGTCGTCGTCGCGCTCACCACCTCGCAGGGCCCGGTTGCCGGCCGCCGCTGGATCCTCCTGGTCTTGGGCCTGTTGGTGTTCACCTCCACGGGCCTCGTCTTCGCCCTGCTCGAAACCCGGTACGTTCTCGGCACGCCCCTGGACGCCGGCTGGGCCGTGGGTCTGGCACTGATCGCGGTGTGGGCGGACACCTCATCACGCCCCGATCTGGTGCAGAACAACTCCACCAACGGCCTGGCAGCCCTGGCGTTACCGGCGGTGTCGACGGCGGCCGGCCTGGGAGTCCTCCTCCTCGCCAGCCAGACGTCGGTTCCCCCGATGGCGGTCGGCCTGGCGGCGGCGACCCTGGCCCTCGCGGCCGTTCCGCTGGTCTCCCGGCAGGTGGCCCTGCGGCGCCAGTCCACGACCGACGAGCTGACCGGCCTGCCGAACCGGCGTGCGCTGTACGCCGGCGTCCTGGGGCGCCTGGCCGACGACAAGAGCCGCAACCGCGCCCTGCTCTTGCTGGATCTGGACCGCTTCAAAGAGGTGAACGACAGTCTCGGGCACGACGCCGGCGACCGGTTGCTCGTCCAGGTCGGCCGTCGCCTGCAGGGCGGACTGCGGCCCGGCGACCTGTTGGCACGGTTGGGCGGAGACGAGTTCGCCATCCTGCTCGAGCACACCGATCAGGTGGAGGCCGAAGCCGTGGCCGGCAGACTGCGCGCCACGCTGGCCGACCCGTTCACCCTGGAAGGCATCTCCCTGCAGACCAGCGCGAGCATCGGCATCGCGCTCTATCCGGATCACGGCGACGACCTGACCGCGCTGCTGCGCAAGGCCGATATGGCGATGTACAAGGCGAAGGCGACCCACAGCGGCCACCACGTCTACCGCAACACGGACAACCGGCACGGTGACGCCCGGCTGCGCACCCTGCAGGAATTGCGCCTCGCCCTGACCCGGGACCAGCTCGTCCTGCATTACCAACCGAAGATCTGCCTGAAGACCGGGTTCGTCGCCGGCGTCGAGGCGCTCGTGCGCTGGAACCACCCCGAGCGGGGTCTGCTGTTTCCCGACCAGTTCCTGACCCTGGTCGAAGAGGCCGGTCTCATGCACGCGCTGACCCAGGAGGTTCTGCGGAAGGCTCTGGACCAGTCCGTGCTCTGGTCGGCTCAGGGCCGCACCCTGACGGTCGCGGTGAACCTGTCCGCCAGCTCGCTGATCGACTCCGATCTGCCCGAGCGCGTGGGCACCATGTTGTCGGCTCGCGGCCTTCCACCCACCGCGCTGATGCTCGAGATCACCGAAGACTTCCTGATGGTCGACCGCGACCGAGCCCGGGACATCCTGACCCGTCTGCGCGCGAGCGGCATCAAGATCTCCGTCGACGATTTCGGCACCGGCTACAGTTCTCTCGCCTATCTCCGCGACCTGCCCATCGACGAGCTCAAGCTCGACCAGTCCTTCGTCTTCCCGATGGCCGACGACGCCCGGGCTGCTGCACTGGTTGCCTCCACGATCGACCTCGCGCACGGCCTCGGCCTGAAAATGGTCGCCGAGGGCGTGGAGAACAGCGTCGCCTATGACGAACTGGTGCGCTACGGATGCGACTTCGCCCAGGGCTACTTCATGTCGCGCCCCATCTCCGCCGAAGCACTCGACGAGTGGCTGACCGCCCGGCAGAGCGCGGCGGCCCGACCATGACCGGCGGCACCCGTGAGCGGTTCCGCATCGGGGCACTGACGCTCATGGTGGTGCTGGCCGTCGCCTATACCCTCGGTCTCACCCTGAAGGGCGAGGACTTCAGCCCTCTGGTCGACGGCTGGCTGGCAATCCTCGCGGTGTGGGCACCCGTTCTGGTGGGCGCCGCCGCCGTGTACCGGGTCGAGCGCGGGCACCTCGAGGTGACCCTCGCCACCGCCGCACTGGCGGCCAACGCCCTGGCGGACAGCTACTCCCTCGTCATCACGGATGCCGACGGTGCGATACCGTTCCCCTCGCCGGCCGACATCGGCTATCTCCTGTTCTACGGGCTGCTTCTCGGGGCGCTGGCGCTGCTCGTGAACCGGCAGCTGCGCGGAGCGGCCTGGTCCGTCTTCCTGGACACCGCCGTGGGTTCGCTGGGTGCCGCCGCCGTGCTGGCCGTCATCCTCAGCCCCGTCTTCGCGTCCGCGACCGCGGGCCCGCTCAGCCTCAGTTCCACCGTCGCGGCCGCCTACCCGGTGCTCGATCTGCTGGTGGTGGCGGCGATCGCCGGGATCATGGCGTCACACGGCCCGGATGCCGGGAAGCGCTGGATGCTGCTCGTCGCGGGCCTGGTGATCTTCGCCGCCGCCGACACCGTCTTCGCCCTGCAGGGCGAGCTCTACCTGGTCGGCACCCCGCTCGACGCGAGTTGGGCCATCGGAGTCGTACTGGTCGCATTCTGGGTGGACGGCACCGCCCTCCCCCTCCCGGTGCGGGATCGCACGAAGACGACAACGGGCACCACCGTGTCCGCTCTGGCCGTTCCCATGGTGTCGACGATCGCCGGGCTGGCCGTGCTGATTCTGGCCAGCCAGGTCGAGGTGTCGACCTTCGCCGTGGCCCTGGCCGGGGCCACCATGGCGCTGGCGGTGGTGCCGCTGGTCGGCCGGCAGCGGGTGCTGAACCTGTTGGCGCGGACGGATGACCTCACCGGGCTGCGCAACCGCCGCGCCTTCAACGTGGATGTGCCGACCCGCTTGGCCGCGGTCGAGGGCAGGACGAGCGCCCTGCTCCTGCTGGACCTGGACCGCTTCAAGGAGGTCAACGACAGCCTCGGCCATGACGTGGGTGACCGGCTGCTGATTCAGGTCGGCATCCGCCTGAACCGGCAGCTGCGTGCCGGAGACCTCCTGGCCCGGCTCGGCGGCGACGAGTTCGCGATCCTGCTCACGAACTCCGGGCGGGAGGACGCACGGACGGTGGCCGTCAAACTGGGTGCCGCGCTGGCCGAACCGTTCCTTCTGGAGGGCATCACACTGCAGACCAGCGCCAGTGTCGGGATCTCCCTTTATCCCGACCAGGGCAGCGATCTGACGGCGCTGCTCCGCAAGGCCGACATGGCCATGTACACGGCGAAATCGAACCGCGGCGGCCATCACGTGTACAACAGCGACGACGACAGCCACGGCGAGGTCCGGTTGCGCACCCTGGCGGAACTGCGGCTCGCCCTCGCCGCCGACCAGCTGGTGCTGCACTACCAGCCCAAGGTCGACCTCGGTACCGGCGGGGTGCAGGACGTCGAGGCGCTCGTGCGCTGGAACCACCCCGACCGCGGCCTGCTGCTGCCCGATCAGTTCGTGGGGATCGCCCTGGAGGCCGGGCTGATGCACACGCTGACGCAGGTGGTGTTGCGACAGGCGCTGGACCAGGCGGCGCTCTGGCAGGCGCAGGGGCATCCGCTGACCATCGCCGTGAACCTGTCGGCCAGTTCCCTGGTCGACACGGAACTGCCGGACCGGATCGGCGCCATGATCGCCGACCGCGGCCTGCCACCGGCGCTCCTGGCCCTGGAGATCACCGAGGAATTCCTGCTCAACGACCGGGACCGGGCCCGCGGCATCCTGACCCGGCTGCGCGAGCAGGGCATCCGCATCTCCGTCGACGACTTCGGCACGGGCTACAGTTCGCTCGCCTACCTGCGCGACCTGCCCATCGACGAGCTCAAGCTCGACTCGTCCTTCGTCTTCCCGATGGCCGGCGATGCGCGCGCCGCAACCCTGGTGTCTTCGACGATCGCGCTGGCGCACAGCCTGGGGCTGCGTATGGTTGCCGAGGGTGTGGACAGCGGCGCCGCGTACGACCAGCTGATCGAGTACGGCTGCGACTTCGCGCAGGGCTTCCACCTGTCCAAGCCGGTCCCCGCGGCCGAACTGGAGGTCTGGCTCGCCGACCGGCGGGTCGCCGATGCCCAGTCGGGACCCGTTACTGTGATCGCACGCGCCGGGTCGGACGTCGACCTCGTCGCGGAGCCCGCCGAGGTGTAGACCGCCGGGAAAGGTTCCGAGCAGGGCGAGCATTTCTACGTCGTGGCGATCCGGATCGACGCCGCGATGTGGCGCTGAGCCGGGGGTCTGGACGCTCGCGGCTTCTCCGGCTCGCGCTCAGCCTCCGACCGGGGCATCCGTTGTCACGTAAACGCGGAGATTTTCGATTCACGCCGGTTGCGGTGCCTGGGATCAACGGCGTGTCGCGAAAAGTCCTCCGTTAGCTTTGCCTCCGCCACGGATGCCCGGGGTTTGGCGGCAGCTACGGGCCACCGGGTCGCGGCGAACGTCACCACCGGGGTCGCCCAGGGCCCGAGCCCGAGCCCGACCCGGACATCGACCCCGACCCCGACCCCGAGCCCGAGCCCGACCCCGACCCCGACCCCGGCCCGGTTCTACACTGGGAGGAGCCGCGGGCCAGACCGACCCGGCACTCCCGGAAACGAGGAACCCACCCGATGGACGCGTCTGCTCAGTCGGAAAGACCGGACCTGACCGCTCGTCCGGACGTCGATCCCTCCATCACCGACGCCGCCGAGATCGCCCGCCGGCTCGCCACCGATCCCGCCCGCGGCCTCACCGGCACGGAAGCCGCGCGCCGTCTTGCGGCCGAGGGCCCGAACGAGCTGCGCAGCGTTCCCCCGGTGCCGTTCTGGCGTCGCATCCTGGCCCAGTTCAATGACCCGTTGATCTACCTCCTGCTGGTCGCCACCGCGGTGTCGCTCGGCGCCTGGCTGATCGAGGGGGCAGGCGGCCTGCCCGTCGACGCCCTCGTGATCGCCGCGATCGTGGTGCTCAACGCCGTGCTCGGGCTGGTGCAGGAGGCGCGCGCCGACAACGCCGTGGCCGCCCTGTCCAGCATGACCGCAGCATCCTCAACCGTGCTGCGCGACGGCCTGCTCACCACCGTGCCCAGCACCCAGCTGGTGCGCGGCGACGTGCTGGTGCTGGGTGAGGGCGACAGTGTGGGGGCGGATGCCCGCCTCACCGAGTCGAGTTCGCTGCGGATCGCGGAGGCCTCCCTCACCGGCGAGAGCGAGGCCGTCACCAAGAACCCGCGCACCCTTACCGCGGCGGCCTCCCTCGGCGACCGCCTGAACATGGTTTTCAAAGGCACCGCCGTCAGTCAGGGCGTCGGCCGCGGCATCGTCACCGGGACCGGCATGGACACCGAGGTGGGCGCCATCGCCACGATGCTCGACCGCACCACAGCTAACCCCACCCCGTTGCAGACCGAGATCGGCCACATCGGCAAGCTGCTCAGCACCGTCGTGATCGTGATCGCCCTGGTCGTGATGGTCACCATCGTGCTCGTGCAGGGCGTGTCCACCCCCGCCGACTTCGTCACCGTGTTCCTGCTCGGGGTGTCCCTCGCGGTCGCGGCCGTCCCCGAGGGGCTGCCGGCGATCCTGTCGGTGATCCTCTCCATCGGGGTGCAACGGATGGCGCGGCAGAACGCCGTGGTCAAGAACCTGAAATCCGTGGAGACGCTGGGCTCCGCATCCGTGATCTGCTGCGACAAGACCGGCACGCTGACCCGCAACGAGATGACGATCCAGCAGCTGCTGACCGCCTCCGGCCGGGTGGACGTGACCGGGGTGGGCTACCGCCCCGAGGGCGAACTGCGCCAGGGCGCCGACCCGCTCACCGACCTGTGCCTCCGCTTCGAGGCCCAGCTGGTGCTGGGCGTCGGGTCCCTTGCCGGCAACGCCCAGCTGACCGAGCGGGACGGCGAGTGGGAGATCCAGGGTGATCCCACCGAGGCCGCGTTCCTGGTGGCCGCCGCCAAACTCGAGGGCACCACCGTGCACATGGCCCGATTCGGCCGCCTCGAGGAGATGCCCTTCACCTCGGAGCGCAAGATGATGTCCACCCTGCACCAGGAGACCGACGACGACAGCCTGCGCATCTTCAGCAAGGGCGCGCCCGACGTTCTCCTCCAGCGTTGCGCTTTCCTGCAGGTCGGCGAGAGCGTCGTGCCGTTGACCGATCAGCTGCGGCAACGGATGCTGGCCGACATCGACGCGCTCTCGGCCCAGGCCTTCCGCACCCTGGGTGTCGCCTACCGCCGCGCCGACGAGAACACGGCCCCGCTCGACGAGGCCGACGAGCAGGGCCTGATCTACGCCGGGGTCGTCGGCATCATCGACCCGCCCCGCGCCGAGGTGCCGCCGGCCATCCGGGAAGCCCACCGGGCCGGCGTGCGCGTGATCATGATCACGGGCGACCACCCCGCCACGGCCGCGCGGATCGCGAGCGACCTCGGGATCGTCGAACCGGGGGCGACCGCGCTGGCGGGCACGGACCTCGACCACCTCGACGAGGCCGGGCTGCGCGAAGCGGTGCGCGGGACATCCGTGTTCGCCCGCGTCTCACCGCGCCACAAGCTGCGGATCGTCGACGCCCTGCAGGCCAACGGCGACATCGTGGCGATGACCGGCGACGGGGTCAACGACGCCCCGGCCCTGAAATCGGCGGACATCGGTGTGGCCATGGGCATCACCGGCACGGAGGTGACCAAGGAGGCCGCGAAGATGATCCTGGTCGACGACAACTTCGCCACCATCGTCGCCGCGGTGCGGGCCGGCCGGGTCATCCTCGACAACATCAAGAAGTTCCTGCGCTACCTGCTCTCCTCGAACATGGGCGAGGTGCTCACCGTGTTCCTCGGCGTACTCCTCGCCGGGGTGCTGGGCCTGACCGGCGCCAGCAGCGAGGCCGTGGTGCTGCCCCTGCTGGTCACCCAGATTCTCTGGATCAATCTGATCACCGACTCCGGCCCGGCCCTGGCGATGGGCGTCGACCCGGAGATCGACGACGTGATGGCCCGCCCGCCGCGCGGGATCGACGAACGCATGATCGACCTGCGGATGTGGATGGGCGTCATGTCGACCGGCCTGGTGATGGCGGTGGTCACCCTCGCCACCATCGACCTGTTCCTGCCCGGCGGGCTGCTGCCGGCGCTGGACCCTGGTACCGACGGCCTCACCGTGGCCCGCACCGCCGGCTTCACCACCCTGGTCTTCGCCCAACTGTTCAACACCCTCAACGCGCGGTCCGAGCTGACCACCGCGTTCCACCGCCTGTTCGTGAACCCGTGGCTGTGGGGGGCGATCCTGCTCGCGATCCTGCTGCAGGTGGCCGTGGTCGAACTCCCGTTCCTGCAGACCGCGTTCGGCACGACCTCGATGGACCCTCTGCACTGGGCCGTCTGCGTGGGCATGGCCTCAGTCGTGCTGTGGGTGGAGGAACTGCGCAAATGGATGCTGCGGGCGCGGGCCTGACCTCGTTCCGCAAAGCGGATTAGCATCGGGGGCATGAGCGTTCAAGGACCGCCGGATCCCGCTGCCGAGGACCCGGCATCCGCTCTCCGCCGCGACGAAACGGACCTTCAACGCCTGGACCGAAACTGGCTGTCACTGTTGCAGGAGCTCAGGGTCACCCAGACGGGAACCCAGATCGTCGGTGGCTTCCTGCTCGCCCTCGCCTTCCAGCCGCGGTTCACCGAACTCGACTCGTACCAACTCGGCGCGTATTTGATCCTCGTCGCGACGGCCGCCACCACCACCGTGCTGGCGCTCGGGCCGGTCAGCCTGCACCGGGTGCTCTTCGGGAAGCACGCGATGAAGCAGATCGTGCGGGTCGCCGACGTACTGGTGCGGGCCACACTGGTCGGCGTCGCGGTGATCCTCGCCGGCACCACGCTGCTGGTCTTCGATGTGGTTCTGAGCCGAACCGCCGGTCAGGTGGCCGGAGCCTCGGTGCTGCTGGTCATCGTGGCGGTCTGGCTGATCCTGCCGCGCGCGGCGAGGCGCTGACACCGGTGGTGCGACGGCGCCGCTGTGTCAGCAGGCTCCCCATTGGCCCGCGCCTGCACTCGTCGCGGCGTCCTCGGCAGCGCGCAGCAGCGGGTAGTGGGCGTCGTTCGGCGCGATCATGAGCGACTCGGCGGCACCGCCGGCGACGAGCTCGTAGTTGACGAATCGCCCGTCCTCGGTCCAGAGGTAGAACAGGCTGCGGCCGTACTGGTCGGTCGGGTCCTGATCGGCGGTGACCCAGGTCAGGCTGCCCTCCGGCAGCAGGGCCCGCAACTGCTCCGTGGCCTGGTCGCCGAAGCATTCTGCACGGTCCCCGACCTCGGGGGTATCGATTCCGAGGAGCCGCACCTTGACGTCGTCCGTGGTCGCCACCAGCGCGTTCGGCTGGTCCGTGCGTAAGAAGAGCGTGTCGCCGTCGTGCACATAGTCCACGGTCATCGAGACGGCTCCACTCGGCGGCGCCGGGATCTCACCGACCGCTGTCTCGAGGGCGTTGCCCGCAGCATCCGCCACCGGGTCGGCGCTCTCACTGGAGCTCGAGCCGGAGCTCTCACTCAAGGAACTCAACATGCTCTCGAACGCGGTCGCCATAAATCCGGTCTGCTGATCCCACGTGAAACCGACCGCGCCGAGCACGAGAACACCGACCAGCATGCCGGAACGGCCCCCTTGTCTACCCATTCCCCGAGACTAGGGCAAAGCCCGGGAGTTTAGCGCCGACCACCACAGCGCACGGTGGAGCTCTGGGCCGGTCCGCCGTTGAACCCGCCCAGCACCCCGTCTGACGGGCTACAGCGCAGCTGTGTCCTCCACCGCGTGGAACCACGGCGGGTACACGACGACCTTGGGCTTGTGCGCCCCGGTGGCGAGGATGGCCCGCACGGCGTCGCGCACCTTGTCGTTGGCGACGCCCACGAGCGTGACCAGCTCGAACGGGAACTGCTCGGTGACGAGCAGTTCCGCCTCGCGGATCTTCTGTGATTCCACGTCGGCCCGCAGCGAGCGCAGCATGCGATCGGCGGTCTCGGGGGCGGCGCCGAACCGGGTCAGGGCCCCGGCGGCATCCCCGTTGGTCACCGCGACGGCTGCCGCGGCGTTGTCGTCGGCGCCGGTCCGGGCATCGTGGAGTTTCTTGACCGTGCTGACCAGAAAGACGAAGTCGTACGTTTCGGAGCTGTGCGCCTCCGGCGACAGGCGCGGGTCGTTGGATGCGGTGAGGAGGCTGTCCCACAGGCGCGCATTGGGCGACAGAAAGAACGGCACATAGCTGGCGACGCTGGCGCTGTCGTCTCCGGCGACGAGCGCGGCACGCCGGGCGGCGCGCTGGGGTGCCGACGACAGGTCGACGATCGGGCGTGCGATCCAGGCGTCACTCGCGTCGGCGAGCAGGCGCCCGCTGTTCAGGATGCCGGCCAGGTTGCGGATGTGCGTGACGTGGTAGATCCGCTGCTCACCGACGTTGTCGTGGGCGGTTCTGGTGCTCCTGACAGGCTTCACGGTGCCGGTGGCCTTGGCCTCGGTGATCGGCTTCGCGGTGGCGGTCCTCGCTCCCAGGGTGGGGTTAGGCCCGCCCAGGGTCACCGTGAGCGGTGACGGCGAGCTCCGCAGTGACGGTGCGCGGCCTGCGGACTTGCTCCGGCTACCGCGGGTGGCCACTCCGGGCGCGATGTCGGGAGCGGCCTTCGGGAAGCAGCTGGCGCACAGGCCGCCCTCGAGTCCATGGATACATTCGTCGCTCAAGCTAGAAAAACCTCTCGTGTGCGTGGCCCCCACACTCTTCAAGTCCGATGCTCGAAGACCACATATCAACGGTACGGTCATTTCTGACCTCGTGGTGACCGTTGGCGGGATTCGTTGAGAGCATTTCGCCCGGTTCCGCATGCCTTGCCGTGGCCGAAAAAGAATGCTACTACCGACGTATGAGTAGCGTTGACGATATCAACGAGGACAAGATCGAGGTCGGCAAGCCCCGGGAGTGGGCGGCGGGGGTGCCCGGCGTCACCCATGCGATGGGGCCGGCCTTCAGGCAGATGGGCGTGCCTCGCAGCCTGAAGGCCCTGACCGCGATGAACCAGCGGGACGGCTTCGACTGCATGAGCTGCGCCTGGCCCGATCCCGAGCATCGCAAGACGTTCGAGTTCTGCGAGAACGGCGCCAAGGCGGTGACCTGGGAGGCAACCCCGATCACGGTTCCCACCGAGTTCTGGGCCGAGAACCCGATCAGCGAGCTGCTCACGAAGTCGGAGTACTGGCTCGGTATGCGGGGCCGGCTGGTGCAACCGGTGCACAAGCCGGCCGGGTCCGAGCACTACCGGCCGATCACCTGGGAGGACGCGTTCGCACTCATCGGCGACACCCTGCGCGGACTGGACTCGCCCGACGAGGCGGCGTTCTACACGAGCGGCCGCACCTCCAACGAGGCGGCCTTTCTCTACCAGCTGTTTGTGCGCGCCTTCGGCACCAACAATCTGCCGGACTGTTCGAACATGTGCCACGAGTCGACCAGCCATGCGATGGCGGAGACCGTCGGGATCGGCAAGAGCACCATCACCTACGCCGATTTCGCCCTCGCGGATCTGATCATCATCATGGGGCAGAACCCGGGCAGTAACCATCCGCGGATGCTCACGGCCCTGGAGGAGGCGAAGGATGCCGGTGCCGCCATCGTCGCCGTCAACCCGCTCCCGGAGGCCGGGCTGATGCGCTACAAGAACCCGCAGCGGGTGCGGGGCGTCGTCGGGGCCGGCACCGTGATCGCCGACCAGTACCTGCAGATCCGGCTCGGCGGCGACATGGCGCTGATGCAGGCCCTCTCCCGGCGGGTTCTCGACGCCGAGGCCGCCCGGCCCGGAACCGTGCTCGACCATGAGTTCCTGACGGAGAACTGTGTCGGGCTCGAGGAGCTGCGCGCCCACCTCGCCCGGCTTGACGACGACGCCGTCCTGGCCGCCACTGGGCTGCGCGCGGCCGAGATCGACGAACTGGCCGCCCGTTACCTGCGCGCGGAGAAAGTCATCATCACCTGGGCGATGGGCATCACCCAGCACAAAAAGGCCGTGCCGACCATCCGGGAAATCATCAATCTGCTCCTACTGCGGGGCAACATCGGCAAGCCCGGCGCGGGCGCGTGCCCGATCCGCGGGCACAGCAATGTGCAGGGTGACCGCACCATGGGCATCTGGGAGAAGATGCCACCGGCATTCCTGGACGCCCTGGAACGGGAATTCGGTTTCGACCCGCCCCGCGAGCAGGGCCTGGACAGCGTGGGCTCCATCCGCGCGATGCGCGACGGCCGGGTCAAGGTCTGGATCGCCCTGGGCGGCAACCTGGTCGGCGCGATCTCCGACACCGCCGTCGCCGAGGCCGCGATCCAGAAAACGTCGCTGAGCGTGCAGATCTCCACCAAGCTGAACCGGTCCCACGCGGTGGTCGGTGAGCAGGCGCTCATCCTGCCTACCCTGGGCCGCACCGAGATCGACCTGCAGGCCACCGGCCCTCAATTCGTGTCGGTCGAAGACACCGTCTCCGCGGTGCACTCCTCCACCGGGCGGCTCAAGCCGGTGTCGGATCAGCTGCTCTCCGAAGTCGCCATCGTGTCGCGTCTTGCCCGGGCCACCCTCGAACGCACCACTTCGATCGACTGGGCCGGTTTCGAGAACGGCTACGACAGCATCCGTGACCACATCGCGCACGTGATTCCGGGCTTCGCAGACTTCAACCAGCGGATCCGCCAGCAGGAGGGCTTCTACCTCCCCCATGCGCCGCGCGACCTGCGCACCTTCCCGACCCCCAGCGGCAAGGCCCGGCTGACGGTCAACGATCTGGAGCCCCTCGAACGCCCGCCGGGGCGTCTGCTCCTGCAGACCCTGCGCTCGCACGACCAGTTCAACACCACGATCTACAGTCCCCACGACCGCTACCGGGGTATCAAGAACGGCCGCCAGGTCATCTTCGTCAACCCGGAGGATCTCGCGGAGTTGGGCCTGATCAGCGGCATGCTCGTCGATGTGCACAGCGAGTTCAGCGACGGCGTCGACCGCGTCCTGCGGCGGTTCCGGCTCGTCGCCTACCCGAGCGCCCGCGGCTGCGCCGCCGCCTATTTCCCCGAGGCCAACGTGCTGGTGCCCCTGGATTCCGTGGCGGAGGACAGCAACACGCCCGTCTCGAAGTCGGTGCTGGTGCGGCTGGAGCCGTCGCGCTGAGCACGCCACCGCCGGCTGGAACACGCCGTGCTGGAACACGCCGTGCCGGAACACCCGGTGCCGGAACACGCCGTGCCGGAACACCCGGTGCCGGAACACGCCGTGCCGGAACACGCCGTGCCGGAACACGGACAGGGCACCCGATCCGCTGGACCGGGCGCCCTGTGCTGTGGGTGGTGCAGTGTGGCTAGCTCACCCTCACTTGTTATTCGACTTCGGTGCGCCGATGCCCGGGTCGATCTGGTGCGGCCCGGCGGCGGAGGGGCGAACGTCGAAATCGAAGATCGCCGTGGGGATGTAGACGGTGGAGCAGGAGTTCGGAATGTCCACCACCCCCGACAGCCGGCCCTCGATCGGTGCGGCGCCGAGGATGATGTAGGCCTGCTCCGGGCTGTAACCGAACTTCACCAGGTAGTCGATCGCGTGCAGGCAGGCCCGCTGGTAGGACAGGTGCGAATCCAGGTAGCGCTGCTCCCCGTCCAGGGTCACCGAGGTGCCCGAGAACGCCAGCCACTCGCTGTACCGCGGGTCCACGTTGCCGGGCATGAAGATCGCGTTCTCGCTCACGCCGTAGGTGTCCATCCCGCCCTTGATCAGATCCACCCGCAGGTCGATGAACCCGCCCATCTCGATGGCGCCGCAGAAGGTGATCTCGCCGTCGCCCTGGGAGAAGTGCAGGTCGCCGAGGGACAGGTTGGCTCCGTCGACGAACACCGGGTAGAAGATGCGGGTGCCCTTGGACATGTTCTTGATGTCCTGATTGCCGCCGTTCTCGCGGGGCGGTGCGGTGCGGGCTGCTTCGCCGGCCACCCGGTCGAACTCGGAGGCGGCGAGGCTGCCGAGCACCGCGAACTGGGGCTCGGGCGGCAGCGCCAGGGGCGGAACCCGGTCGGGGTTCGTCTTGATCAGGTCACCCTCACGCTTGTTCCATTTCGCGAGCAGTTCGGCCGACGGCGCGGTGCCCATCAGACCCGGGTGGATCAGGCCGGTGAAGGAGACGCCGGGTACGTGGCGGGAGGTCGCAGTCTGGCCGGTGAAGTCCCAGATGGCCTTGTAGGCATCCGGAAACTGGTCGACCAGGAAGCCGCCGCCGTTGTTCTTGGCGAAGATGCCGGTGTAGCCCCAGCCCTGCCCCGCAAGCGGTCCGGAATCCTCCTGCGGGATCGGGCCGACATCGAGGATGTCGACGATGAGCAGGTCACCCGGCTGGGCACCCGTGACGGCGAAGGGCCCGCTGAGCTTGTGTACCGTCATCAGTGGGGCGTTCAGGATGTCGTCGGCCGAGTCGTCATTGACGATCGCACCATCGAACCACTCCCGGCAGTCCACCCGGAACGATTCGCCCGGCTTGACCGTGGCCACCGGTGGAATCTCGGGGTGCCAGCGGTTGTGGCCGACGAGCTCCTGGTCCTCGAACTTCTTGCTGGAATCGAGGGGGAATATTTTCTTGGGCATGTCGTCTCCTGTACCTGGTCGAGCCGGACCGATTGCTAGGGCCGCGGCAGTTTCTGATGGAGCGGGTTGGACGTGTAGCGCTGGGTTTTGCCCGTGCGCACCCCGGGCTTCGTCGAATCGACGACGGTCGGCTCATGCGCACTGCGAGTGGCCGCGTCGATCAGCTGGAACGCCGACGAGCCCGTTCGGGAGATATTCGGGGCGGTGATGCGCCGCCGGGCGTCACCCTGGCAGGTCGGGCAGGCCGTGACAACCGGGGCCGTGCCCATCGGAAGGATCAGCTCGAAGTCCGGGCAGCCCGCGCAGCGGAACTCGTAGATGGGCATGGAGTCTGCGTTCCCTTCTCAGGCGGGCCTGGTCGACGTCGCGGGTGCGGTCGACGCCGCGGGTGCGATCGACGCCGCGGGTGCGGTCGAGGTCTTCGGGGGGTCGGCGCCGTGCCCGAGCACCCATGCCACCCCCAGGGACAGCGCGGCGGCGAGCGCCACGATCAGCGCGTAGCCGGTGGTGGTCTCGTATTCGCCCAGCAGCAGCAGGAACGCGGGGATCGTTCCGGTCATGTGGCTGATGAAGATGGTGAACCAGCCGGTCGTGCGGGTCAGGGATTCCTTGCCGAGGCCCAGCACGAGGAAGAAGAGGAACCACAGCACCGCCCAGATGAGCCAGATGACACCGAAGACGGGGTCGTCCACCAGGGTGAACTGAAGAATGCCGATGACCGTGGCACAGAAGACCACGAACAGCGAGAACCAGCCGAGGCCCTCCCCGCTGATGCCCGTGAACTGCAGAATCGCCACATAGAGGTAGGTGAAGCCGAACAGGTAGAGGCCCGCCGCCCCGAAGATGGTGGCCTGGTCACCGTCGGCCCCCAGGATGATCAGCGTCGGGAAGATGACCTGCATCCCGCCGACGAAGAAGTTGAGGATTCCGGCCGACTTGCCCGGAATCGCCCCCACCAGCATCAGGCCGTTGATGAAGAGAACGGCCCCCACGTACAGCAAACCCACTGCGCCCATCAGAAAACTCCCAGTTCAGGAGCAGCCGCAACAGATTGCACAACCACTCAGTTGGCGGAGAACGCGCTCGAACACCGGCCACGGTAGACCCGGCCTCCGGGGGTGTCAACGGAGGCGGACGCATCCGTTGCCGACGCCCAACAGTTCGAACTCCGATATGCCAATATTCCTAGACATCTGGCCGGAGTCTGCCTACAATTGAGGCTGCGAATGCCCTTCTCTGGGCTGGGGAACTCGTCTTCAGAATCGACATGAAGCTCCGAATGAACGACGACAGTCTTCTTCCGACACCCACCTGCGCTACCTGCTACGACTCGATGGCACCGGTCGGCGGCGGCTGGTGGTGCGATCGCTGCGAGGAATTCGCGTAACCGATCGCGTTTCTCCGCGCCTGCTCCCAGCGGGCGCAGGCCGACCCTGGCCGGTGGGCACGGCTCCCCCGGCCCGAACGAATTCGACGGAGATTTTGGTCCCTGAGGACTGTTTCTGGCCGTAACCGGCCATCTCAGGCAAAATCTCCGTCGAATTGGTTCGAGCGGCCGGACCGGGACGGGAGACGGCGGGACGACGGCGGGAGAGGGCGGGAGAGGGCGGGAGAGACGGCGGGAGAAGGCCGGACAGACGGCGGGAGACGGCGGGACAGACGGCGGGAGACGGCGGGACAGACGGCGGGAGACGGCGGGACAGACGGCGGGACGACGGCGGGAGAGGGCGGGACGACGGCGGGAGAGGGCGGGAGAGGGCGGGACAGACGGCGGGACGACGGCGGGAGAAGGCCGGACAGACTGCGGGAGAAGGCCGGACAGACTGCGGGAGAGGGCCGGACAGACTGCGGGACAGGGGCCGGGGCAGCAGGGGCAGGGAGGTTGGGTACTGTGGATGGGTTCCACCAGCGCCTGACCGGGCATCAACCCAGAGGAGTCCCATGTCGATCACCGTTCAAGGCGTCATCGCTCGATCG
This sequence comes from Cryobacterium sinapicolor, assembly GCF_004403465.1. Classification (GTDB taxonomy): domain Bacteria; phylum Actinomycetota; class Actinomycetes; order Actinomycetales; family Microbacteriaceae; genus Cryobacterium; species Cryobacterium sinapicolor. The sequence goes on from NZ_SOGQ01000013.1 coordinate 142,726, forward strand.
AAGGGCGTACCGGTGGAGCTCGTCGACATCGTCATCCCCGATCCGCTTCCCGGCGAGGTCATCGTCGACATCGAGACCTGCGGCGTCTGCCACACCGACGTGCACTACCGCGAGGGCGGCATCAACGACGAATTCCCGTTCCTACTCGGCCACGAGGCGGCGGGCCGGGTCAGCGTCATCGGCGCGGGCGTCACCCACGTCGCCGTCGGCGACTTCGTCGTTCTGAACTGGCGCGCCGTCTGCGGCGACTGCCGCGCCTGCACGCGTGCCGAGCCCTGGTACTGCTTCAACACCTTCAACGCCACCCAGAAGATGGCCCTCACCGACGGAACCGAGCTCAGCCCGGCCCTCGGCATCGGCGCCTTCGCCGAGAAGACCCTCGTGCACGAGAAGCAGTGCACCAGGGTCGACCCGGCCGCCGACCCCGCGGTCGTCGGACTGCTCGGCTGCGGCATCATGGCCGGCATCGGGGCCGCCATGAACACGGGCAACGTCACCCGCGGCGACTCGGTCGCCGTGATCGGATGCGGCGGCGTGGGCAACGCGGCGATCGTCGGGGCCCGGCTCGCCGGGGCATCCGTCGTCATCGCAATCGACCGCGACGAGAAGAAGCTCGCAACCGCAGAGACGCTCGGCGCCACGCACACGATCGACTCGGCCGGCCTCGACGAGGACGGCGTGGTCGCGGCCGTGCAGGCGCTGACCGGTGGCTTCGGTGCGGATGTCGTGATTGACGCCGTCGGGCGTCCCGAGACTTGGCGACAGGCCTTCTACGCCCGCGACCTGGCCGGCACCGTCGTGCTGGTGGGCGTGCCGACCCCCGAGATGATGCTGGAGATCCCGCTGCTCGACGTCTTCGGCCGGGGCGGCTCGCTGAAGTCGTCCTGGTACGGCGACTGCCTGCCGGAGCGCGACTTCCCGATGCTGACCGACCTCTACCTGCAGGGCCGCCTGCCGTTGGACGAGTTCGTCAGCGAACGCATCGGCATCGGCCACATCGAGGAGGCCTTTGCGAAGATGGCCCGCGGCGACGTGCTGCGCTCCGTGGTCGTGCTCTGATGACGGCGCGGATCGAACATCTCGTCACCTCGGGCAGCTTCAGCCTCGACGGCGGCACCTGGGACGTGGACAACAACGTCTGGATCGTCGGTGACGACGACGAGTGCGTCGTGATCGACGCCGCCCACAATGTCGGCGCCATCCTCGCGGCGGTCGGCGACCGCAAGCTGGTGGGCATCCTCTGCACGCACGCTCACGACGACCACATCGGCGCCGTCGCCGGCGTGCAGGCCGCGCACACCGCGCCGACCTACCTGCACCCGGACGACATGATGCTGTGGGACCGTGTCTACCCGGATGCCCCACCGAGCCGTCCGCTCGAAAACGGCCAGCACATCCACGTGGCCGGCATCGATCTCGAGGTTCTGCACACCCCGGGGCACTCCCCCGGCGCCGTCTGCTTCCATGCACCCGCGCTCGGCACCGTCTTCAGCGGCGACACCCTGTTCCACGGCGGCCCCGGCGCGACCGGCCGGTCGTTCAGCGACTTCCCGACGATCCTCGCGTCGATCAAGGGCAAACTCCTGATGCTCCCGGCGAGCACCGTAGTGCTCACCGGCCACGGCGAGTCGACGACGATCGGCGCCGAGGCCGGGCACCTGGACGAGTGGATCGCCCGCGGCCACTAGGACGTGACCCCGGACGGCCTCCCGGGACATCCGTCGGGCGTCGCCACTTCGGTCAGAACCGGCTGTTGGCAGGACGAATTGTGGCTAATTCAGGAGATCCCGGCGCACGGTCGGCATCGACCCCGTGATTCCGCGGCCGATGCCGGCCAACTCACATCAGGCCCGCCGTTCTCCTGAATTAGCCACACACTGCCAGCGCAGGAGAACCAGCGCAGGACAGCAGGGACAGGACAGTCAGGACAGGACAGCAGGGACAGGACAGCAGGGACGGATGCCCTGCCCCGGCAGGTCAGCGGCGCACGATCGAGCGCAGCAGCCGCACGACCACGGACAGGGACGCCATGTCGTCCTGACCGAGGGCGTTGACCTCCTCGAACACGCTGCGGGCGCGTCCCAGCTGTTCCGCGTTGAGGGCCTCCCAGGCACCGACGCGCTCGTCGGCGTTGCCGGCATCCGTCTCGTTCAGCACCGCCCGCGTCATGTCGGCGACGACCGCATAGAGGTCGTCGCGGAGGGCGGCCCGGGCCAGGGCCTGCCAGCGGTCCTTCCGCGGCAGCACCGTGATGCGCTCCAGCAGGTTGTCCACTTTGAACCGGTCGTAGACCGTGTAGTAGAGGCCGGCGACGTCGGTCAGCGGTTCGTCGACCTGGGCCGCGATCTGCGCCACGTCGAGCAGGGCGAAGGCCTCGAACAGTTCGGCCCACCGGCGGCCGAGGTTCTCCGGCACGCCCCACTTCCGGGCCGTCTCCAGCAGCGATAGCACACGCTTGAGGTCGCCGCCCTTGAGGTAGTCCTCCAGGTGGGCGCGCATCAGGTCCATCTGCGGCTTGTACTGGGCGACGACCTCGCCCACCGGGCGCGACGCTCCCTGGTTGACCTGCCAGCGCACCGACCGGTCGAGCAGCCGACGGATGTCCAGGTGGATCGCCGTCCAGTGCTCGGTCGGGAACGACGACGGCAGGGCGTTGACCTCGGCGACGAGCACATCGATCTCGAAGATCTCGCGCAGGGCCACGAAGGCCTTGGCGACCGTGGCCTGGTTCGCCGAGGTCTCCTCCATCGCCCGGAACGCGAAGGTCACCCCGCCGAGGTTGATCATGTCGTTCGCGACGACGGTGGCGATGATCTCGCGGCGCAGCGGATGCGTGTCGAGCTCGGCGTCGAAGCGCTCGGACAGCTGCACCGGGAAGTACCGGCGCAGGGTTCGGCCGAACCAGGGGTCGTCGGGCAGGTCGCTGTCCCGCAGAGTGGTCGCCAGTTCGATCTTGGCGTAGGCGGCCAGCACCGACAGCTCGGGCGAGGTCAACCCCTGGCCCGTCTCGAGCCGTTCCCGCAGCGTCGCCGTGGTGGGCAGCGCCTCCAGCTCGCGCTTGAGGTCGCCCGAGGCCTCCTGCCAGTCCATCAGCCGCTCGTAGCTGGGGCTCCAGGTGGTCACCTTCGCCCGGTCGTTCAGCAGCAGGATGTTCTGGTCGACGTTGTCTTCCAGCACCAGCCGCGCCACCTCGTCGGACATGGAGGCGAGGAACTCCGACCGCTCCGATTCGGCCAGCTTGCCGGCGGACACCATTCGGTCGACGAAGATCTTGATGTTGACCTCGTGGTCGGAGCAGTCCACCCCGGCGGAGTTGTCGATCGCGTCGGTGTTCAGGATCACGCCAGTGAGGGCCGCCTCGATGCGCCCGAGCTGGGTCATCCCGAGGTTGCCGCCCTCGCCGACGACCTTGACGCGCAGATCCCTGCCGTCCACCCGGATGGCGTCGTTCGCCTTGTCGCCGACCTGCGCGGCCGTCTCGGTGCTCGCCTTCACATAGGTGCCGATGCCGCCGTTGTAGAGCAGGTCGGCCGGGGCGGTCAGGATGGCGCGGAGCAGTTCCGGCGGGCTCAGCCGCACGGTGCCCTCCGGCAGCCCGAGCGCGACGCGCACCTCGGCGGAGATCGGCACGACCTTCGCCTGGCGCGGGAAGACTCCACCGCCGGTGCTGATCAGGCCGGTGTCGTAGTCCGCCCACGACGACCGCGGCAGGGCGAAGAGGCGCGCTCGCTCCTGGAAGGAGCGGGCGGCATCCGGATTCGGGTCCAAAAAGATGTGCCGGTGGTCGAAGGCCGCCAGCAGACGGATGTGCTCGGACAGCAGCATGCCGTTGCCGAAGACGTCGCCGGACATGTCGCCCACACCGACGACCGTGAAGTCCTCGGACTGCGTGTCGACGCCCAGTTCGCTGAAGTGGCGCTTGACCGACTCCCACGCGCCACGGGCGGTGATGCCCATGGCCTTGTGGTCGTAGCCGATCGAGCCGCCGGAGGCGAACGCGTCGCCCATCCAGAACCCGTACTCGGCGGCGAGCCCGTTGGCGATGTCGGAGAAGGTGGCCGTGCCCTTGTCGGCGGCGACGACGAGGTAGGAGTCGTCGTCGTCGTGCCGCACCACGCGGAGGGGCGGCACGAGCTGCTCTCCCTCCGCCGTGGTCACCAGGTTGTCGGTGAGGTCGAGCAGCCCCCGGATGAAGGTCTTGTAGCTTGCGATGCCCTCGCTCATCCACGCCGCGCGGTCCAGCGCCGGGTCGGGCAGCTGCTTGGCGAAGAACCCGCCCTTGGCGCCGGTCGGCACGATCACCGCGTTCTTGACCGTCTGCGCCTTCACCAGGCCGAGCACCTCCGTGCGGAAGTCCTCCCGCCGGTCCGACCAGCGCAGTCCACCGCGGGCCACCTTGCCGAAGCGGAGGTGCACGCCCTCCACCTGCGGGGAGTACACCCAGATCTCGTACTTCGGCCGCGGGAACGGCAGCAGTTCGATCGAGGTCGGGTCGAGCTTGATGCTCAGGTAGGGCTTGCCCTGGAAGAAGTTCGTGCGCAGCGACGACTCGATCAGGTTGATCAGGGTGCGCAGCACCCGGTCGGCGTCGAGCGTGGTGACCTGTTCCATGGCGGCCGTGAGCTCCTCCTTGACCTGCAGGGTGCGACGGATGCGCTCCGGCTCGGCCTGGTCCGGATCGAACCGGGCCTCGAAGAGCGCCACCAGCCCTCGGGTGACGGCCGGATTGGCCAGCAGGGTGTCGGCGATGAAGCCGTAGGAGTTGGTGTTTCCGGCCTGGCGCAGGTACTTGGCGTAGCTGCGCAGGATGACGACCCGGTGCCAGGGCATGCCCTCCCGCAGCACGAGGCGGTCGAGGCCGTCCGACTCGATGGCCCCGCTGACGGCGGCGCCGAAGGAGTCGGCCAGGAGCGCACCGGTGCTGACCGGGTCCACGCCTTCGGGGTAGTTCAGGCCGAGGTCGTAGAGGTAGAAGGCGCGGCCGTCGGCGGTCTCGATTTCGAAGGGCACCTCGTCGAGCACCTCGATGCCGAGGTTCTGCAGGTACGGCAGGATCTGGCTGAGGCTCTTGGGCTCCGTCATGTAGAGCTTGACCCGGGCATCCTCTTCCGCGAGCTCCCCGGCGCCGGCCGGGAGGTAGACGTAGAGGCCGGGGATGGCCGTGCCCGAGCCGGAGCGGGCGGCCGCCGCGGCGGCGTCGGCCGACGCCTCGAACCGGCCGATGTCCTGCAGGGCGTCTTCGATCTCGTAGTCGACCCGGTAGCTGGCGGGGAACGCCTCGGCCCACAGGTCGGACAGGCGCTCGGCCTCCTCCAGCGGGCGGCTCTCCCGCAGCTGCTCGCTGAGGCCCTCGGACCAGGAGCGCACCGCCATCACCAAGCGGCGTTCCAGTGCGGTGGCGTCGACGGAGACGGCCGGGGCATCCTTCTGCAGACGGATGCGGAAGAACAGCCGGGCGAGGGCGGATTCCGTCATGCGGGCTTCGAAGTCGACGGACTCCGCGTTGAAGGTGACCCGCAGCTCCTCCTCGATGCGCAGACGCACGGCGGTCGTGTAACGGTCACGAGGCAGGTAGACCATGGCGGTCATGAAGCGGCCGTAGACATCCGGTCGCAGGAAGAGCCGGGTGCGGCGCCGTTCCTGCAGGCGTTGGATGGCGAGCGCGGTGGTCAGCAGGGTGGGCACGTCGATCTGGAACAGCTCGTCGCGCGGGTAGGTCTCCATGATCCCCATCAGGTCCTTGCCGCTGTGCGATCCGGCCGGGAAACCGGCCTGGGTCATCACGGCGTCGACCTTGTCGCGCAGAATCGGAACGTCGCGCACGGAGCTGGTGTAGGCCGTGGCGGCGAACAGGCCGATGAATCGGCGCTCCCCGGTGACCTTGCCGTCGGCGTCGAAGCTCTTGATGCCGATGTAGTCGAAGTAGGCCGGACGGTGAACGCTGGACCGGGAATTCGCCTTGGTGATCACCAGGGCGGCGCGTTCGCGCGCCTTCTGGCGGCCGGCATCCGTGAGGTGCTGGATCTGGTGGCCGTCGATCTCGGAACGCAGCAGCCCCAGGCCGCTGCGTTCGCGGATGGCGAGCACGTCTTCACCGTCGACGGTCTCCAGGTTGTACTCGCGGTAGCCGAGGAAGGTGAAGTTGTCGCCGTCGAGCCAGCGCAGCAGCTCCTGCGCCTGCCGGATGTCCTCGATCCCCTCGGCGTGGGCCACCTCGCCGAGGGCGTCGGCGATCTCCTGGGCCTTGCGGGTCATCGCCGGCCAGTCTTCCACGGCGGCGCGCACATCACTGAGCACCGTGAGCAGGCCGTCGCGGATCCGGGCCTGGGCCTCGTCGGTGACGCGGTCGATCTCGATGGCGATCCAGGACTCCCGCTGGGAGGCGTCGTCCTTCGCGGCGGAGCCCGACACTCGGGCCGCGCTCAGGAGCTCGTGGGTGTCGCGGTTGCGAGCCACGACCAGCAGCGGGTGGACCACCAGTCGGATGGCGGCGTGCTGGCGCACAAGCTCGGCGGTGACCGAGTCCACCAGGAACGGCATGTCGTCCATGACGATGTAGACGACGCTGCCGTCGGACTCGTTCCGGATCTCGACCCGGGCGGTGCCTGGCATGCGGTCACGGGCGACCTGCCAGTGATGTACGGCGCGGGCACGGAGGAGATCGCCGTCGTAGTGCTGGCGGTCTTCGCCGGCGAGATGTTCGTAGTAGTCGAGGATGAAAGCGTCGAGCGTGCGATCGAGCGGGATTAGATTCGCACGGGTGGACTCAAACGTCATTGAGAAAAGCCTCCATCAGATAGCTGGTGCCCGCGTCGTTGCGGTCACCGTCGAGCCGTGGGGCACTCCGCCGCGAACGTGGAACCCCCCTCCCATCGTAGTTTTGTTCCGGTGATCCGCCACCCGCCCGGCGGCGGGTCCCGGAATCGGCGCGTGCGAGAGTCACCTTTCCGGTCGGCAGCGCCCGTTGCGCCGGTCACTCTCGACCGGAACAGGCACGGTCGGCGATCGTAGGATGGGCGGATGCGCGCAATCCTCGTGAACTCCCCCGGCGGCCCCGAAACGCTCAGCCTCACGACGGTGAGCGACCTGCCCGTGGGGCCCCGGGACATCCGGATTCGGGTGGCCGCCGCGGGCGTGAACCGGGCGGATGTCGCGCAGCGCCAGGGCAGCTACCCGTCGCCGGCCGGCGCACCCGAATGGCCCGGGCTCGAGGTCTCCGGCGTGGTGATCGAGATCGGTGCCGACGCCCGGCAGTTCCAGGTCGGCGACCGGGTGTGCGCCCTGCTCGCGGGCGGAGGCTATGCCACGGAGGCCGTGGTGCACGAGAATCTGGCGCTGCCGGTTCCGGGTTCCGTCGATCTCATCGAGGCGGCTGGGCTGCCCGAGGCCCTGGCCACGGTCTGGTCGAACGTGTTCCTGAGCGCGGGCCTGGCCGCCGGGGAGACGCTGCTCGTGCACGGCGGGGCCAGCGGTATCGGCACCACCGCCGTTCAGCTGGGCGTGCTGGCCGGCGCCCGGGTCGCCGTGACCGCCGGCTCCGCCGAAAAGCTCGAGGTGTGCCGCAGCCTGGGCGCGGAGATCCTGATCAACTACCGCCGGCAGGACTTTCCGGCGGAGATCCAGGCCGCCACCGAGGGGCACGGCGCCGATGTGATCCTCGACATCATCGGCGGCTCCTACGCGGCCCGCAATGTGGCGGCCCTCGCGGTAGACGGCCGCATCATGGTGATCGCCAACCAGAGCGGCGAAAACGCCGACTTCAATCCGTTCCACCTCATGCAGAAGCGCGGCCGGTATTGGGGCACCACCCTCCGCGCCCGCCCGTTCGAGCAGAAGGCCGCGATCATGCAGGCACTGCGAACGGATGTCTGGCCCTGGCTGGAATCCGGCCGCTTCCGCCCGGTGATCGACAGCACGTTCCCGTTCGAGGAGGCCGCGGCGTCCCATCGCCGGCTGGAGGCATCCGTTCACGTGGGCAAGATCCTGCTGGTGCCCTGAACCGTGGGAGTTGAGCCGGCCGGGTTTCGACAGGCTCAACCACCGGCAGGCTGAACCGACGCCGGGCACGGCGGGCACCCCACGCGCCCTGCTACCGTGAGTGCTCACGCCCTCACGGCTGTCGAATTCCCACCCGATTGGAACCACCCGGATGAAGAACTGGTCGTTCACCACCTGCGCCGTTGCCGGGTTCAGTTTCAGCGCCCTGGGTGTGGCCCTGATCATCCTCAACGCGGTGACGGCCAACGTGTTCCTGACCGCCCTGCTCTGGATGGCCGGCGTGGCTCTGCTGATCGGCGGATCCCTGTCGGTGCGCGCGCACCTGCTCTGGACCCGCGGCGACACTCAGTAGCACCGGAACCAATTCGACGGAGATTTTGGCTCACCGCCTTGTTTTCGAGCCTCAACACGCAGTTCTGAGCAAAATCTCCGTCGAATTCGTTCGGGACGAGTTGCCGCAGGGCCTCGGGCCCCCGCCCGGCATCGGCATCGGCCTCGGCCTCGGACCCGGCCTCACGCTCCTAGATCGCGAATTCGCCGCCCGGGGACCGTTCGGTTTCGGCGAGGCTGGCCGGGACACCCGTGGCGTTGACCGGCTCGTCGCTGTAGGTGGACGTGACCAGGATAGGCAGGTGGTCGGAGGTGCCGAGCGGCAGCGTCTCGACACTGTCGATGGTCAGTCCGATGGACGTGGCCAGGTCGAAGTGCCCACGGAAGAACTTGTAGCGCGTGTAGGTGCGGGTGTCGCTGAGGGTGAGGTCGTAGCCGGACTGGGTGATGTGGTCGCCGAGACGGCCCTTGAAAACCGGGTAGTTGTAGTCGCCCACCATCAGGGTCGGCAGGCCCGGTCCGAGCTGGTGCAGCTCTTCGTGCGCGGTGCGGATCTGGTTGCGTCGCAGGGAGTTCAGCGCGGTGAGCGGCGCGGCGTGGAACGACGCGACGACGAGTTCGCGGTGGGCGACGATGTCGGTGAGCCGGGTGCCGATCAGGCGCTCATGCGCGGGTGTCAGCACGCGGTCGTGCAGTGACTTCTTGAGAGCGAAGGTCTGGGTCTTCTCGTTGGTGAACCGGTCCTTGCGGTAGTAGATCGCCAGGCCGAGACGGTTGCGCACGGTGGAGTCGGCGAGGTGCATGCGACCGATCTCCTCGGGGAGCCCGAAGGTGTCGCACTCCTGCAGGCACAGCACATCCGGATCGTAGTTCTCGGACAGGGCGATGAGTTCTCCACTGGCACGATTCTTGCGGAGGTTATAGCTGATGACTTTCACGACTGACCTTTTTCGACTCGACTCGACTCGATGAACACCCACCCAGCCTACGTTTTCGACGAACAAAAGCTATATCGTCCGGGTGAATTCTCGGCGGCGCGCGTGCGAGAATTCAGGCCATGATGCATGATGCGCGAGCAACTGAGCCGGCCACGGTGGAGTCGGTCAGCCGGGACGACCGGCACGCGTTCAGCAAGCCGACGGTTCCGGAGATCCGGATGATCGCCGGCTTGGGGATCGAGGGCGACGCCCATGCCGGCGCCACGACCCAGCACCGCTACCTGGTGGTGAAGGATCCGACCCGGGCGAACCTCACCCAGGTTCACTTCATGGCCGCCGAACTCTTCGACGAGCTGCGCGAGGCCGGCTTCGAGGTCTCCCCCGGCGAGTTGGGTGAGAACATCACCACCCGCGGGCTGGACCTGTTCGGCCTTCCGCTGGGTGCCCGGCTGCGGCTCGGCCCCGATGCCGTCGTGGAGATCACCGGGATGCGCAACCCCTGCTCCCTGATCAACGGGTTTCAGAAAGGGCTGATGAAAACGCTGATCGACACGGATGATGCGGGTCAGGTGATCCGCAAGGCCGGGATCATGGGAATCGTCGTCACCGGGGGAACGGTCGCCCCCGGCGACCCGATTCGGGTGCAGCTGCCGGCCGGGGAGCAGTTGCCGCTCGGCGTGGTCTGACGCCTCCCGGACGGCGGTCGGTCACCCTGCTAGTCTCGGCCTCACCCGCACCAGAGAAGGAGTCACGATGGCACGAACGACCTACACCCCCGATCAGAAGATCTCCCGCCTCCGCGTCTACAACATCGTGGCCGGCTCGCTGCACCTGGTGCAGGCCCTCGGCTTCGCATACGTGCTCACCCTTCTCAGCACGCAGGTGACCTTCGCGGTCACCGCAGACTACCTGTCCGGTCCTCCCGGGGTGCCGCTGCCGCCCGAACGCGTGACCCTGTTCGACGTCAACGTGGGTATCGGCGTCGTCTCATTCCTGGCGCTGTCTGCTCTCTTCCACTTCCTGATCTCGTCGCCGGCATTCTTCCCGCGCTACAAGGCCGGACTCATCGCCAACCGGAACTACTTCCGCTGGGTCGAATACTCCCTGAGCTCCTCGATCATGATCTGGCTGATAGCCCAGATCACCGGCATCACGGACATCGCGGCCCTGTTCTCGATCTTCGCCGCCAACGCCGCCATGATCATGTTCGGGGCGTTGCAGGAGAAGTACGAGACGCCCGGCAACGGCAAGTTCCTGCCCTTCATCTTCGGCTCGATGGTGGGCGTGGTGCCGTGGGTCGTCATCCTTATCTACTTCATCGGCCCCGGCTCGACCAGCGAGGCCGAACCGCCGGCCTTCGTCTACGGCATCATCATCTCCCTCTTCCTGTTCTTCAACACGTTTGCCGTCAACCAGGTGCTCCAGTACCGTCAGGTCGGCGGTTGGCGGGACTACCTCCGCGGCGAGCGCGCCTACATCACGCTGAGCCTGGTCGCCAAGACCGCGCTGGCCTGGCAGGTGTTCTCCGGAGCGATCATCCCCGCGCTCACCTGAAAACTGCGGCACTCAGCTGACGGCCGCGTGGAAGGTGCTGAATTTCGGTGCGACCGGCTTGATGTTGTGGTTGAGGTGGAAGAGATTCTCCGGGTCGAACTTCGTCTTGATGGTTGCCAGCCGGTCGTAGTTGGACCGGAAATTGTCCTCGATCCGCACCTGGTCGTCCGAATCCATGAAATTGATATACCCACCGGGTTCGGAGAAGGGCCGCAGTGCGGTCCAGAAGTCACGCACCCACTTGATGTTCGCCGGACTGTCGGCGGGGTCGTCCCACATGCACGCAATCCCCGGGGAGAACTTCGCGTGCCGGTAGGCAAACGCCGTCTCCTCCGCGCCGACGCGTTGCACCGCACCGTCAATGGGATAGATGTGCACGGATGTCTGCAGCGTTGGCACCATCCGGCCGAAGTCCAAATACGCGGTGATGGCGCCGTCACTGAGCTCGGACAGGAAGTTGGCCTTCCAGTACGCGTGCAGGCCCGAGCGCAGCCCCTCGCCGAAAATCGTGTTGACCTCGGGGTAGGGCATGCGCTGAACCATGGCGCCGACGACGGGTGCGACGTCCAGGTAGGGCTGCCAGCGGGCCTCCCCCTCGGCCGGGTCTCCGAGCCAGACCCCCGCGACGACGCACACCGGTTTGCCGTGCCAGTCGGTGGGCAGGTAGGACGCCGTCGGGCACAGATGGAAACCGAGAAAGGCGCTGAACTCTTCCGGGGCACTCGCCAGGTGCTCCCGGTAGAACTCCGCGACCGTGCGAGCGTCGGCGATGGAGTAGAAGATGACGCCGGCGTGCACCATATCCACCGGATGCAGCTGGTATTCAAACGATGTGACGACGCCGAAATTGCCGCCGCCGCCCCGCAATGCCCAGAACAGGTCTTCATTCTCCGTCGCGCTGGCGGTGTGCACAGTTCCGTCTGCGATCACGACCTCCGCTGACAGGAGGTTGTCACAGGTCAAGCCGTAGGCCCTTGCGAGATAGCCGACTCCTCCGCCCAGGGTCAGTCCGGCGATTCCTTCCGTGCCGACGAGGCCGCCGGTGGTGGCCAAGCCGAAGGAATGTGTCGCCTGGTTGAATCCCGCCCAGTGCACACCGCCCTCCGCGCGCGCACGGGCGGTCACCGGGTTCACTCTGACCCGGTCGCGGTCGGCGAAATCGATGACGATCCCGCGGTCACAGGTGCCGAATCCCGCCGCGCTGTGGCCGCCACCGCGGATGGCGAGATCCACGCCGAATTCCTGCGCGATTCTCACGACGGCGACGACGTCGTCGGTGCCGGCCACGCGCACGATGACGGCAGGCCTCTTGTCGACCATGCCGTTGTACACGAGGCGCGCGATCTGGTATTCCCTGTCCTCGGGGGTGATCACCCGCCCCTGAACGTGGGCCACCAACTGGGAAATCATGCTGTCAGGCACGAGGGCCTCCTATGCGACCACTTCTGGCCAGGGCCTCCTGTGGAAAACGATATGCACCAGGCTCCTACCAGACTTTCAAAATTACGCCCGGCCGCTGCACCTGTCAACGAAAAGCCGCTCCCTGCGCGGGCCGCATCAGGGCCTTTTGGGGGCCGAAGCCGGGGACTACATTGGTCGCCGTCGGCCTCCGCCGACCGGCATCCGTTGTCAATCGCAATCGCAATCGCAATCGCAATCGCAATCGCGATGGCGTCGGCAGGCAAGGAGCACCCAATGAAAGCCGAGCGAATCGAACTCGAACCGCGCACCCTGGTGGGCGTGCACGAGACGCACCGGTGGGACGAATTGACCGAATTCATGGGGCGGGCCTTCGGCACCGCCGCCACCGAGATCGGCAAGCAGGGTGCCCACCCGGCCGGCCCACCGACCGCGATCTACCACGGCGCTCCCTCCGACGTCGTCGACGTGACCGCGGGGTTCCCCGTGACTCAGCCGGTCACCCCGGCGCCCGGCGTGGTGATTGAAACGCTGCCGGGCGGCCCGGCGATAGAAGCCATCCACACCGGGCCGTACGACACCCTCACCGAGACCTATGCCGAGCTCACCGATTGGATCTCGGCGCAGAACCTCGATCTTGCACCCGACAAATGGGAGGAGTACGTGGTCGGCCCCGACACCGAACCGGACCCGGCCAAGTGGCAGACCAGGATCGTGTTCCCACTGAATTGAGCCGCATTGAGTTGAGCCGCATTGAGTTGAGCCCCATTGAGTTGAGCCCCACTGAGTTGAGCCCAACTGAGTCAATCAGCACTGAGTTAATCAGCACTGAGTTGATCAGCACTGAGTTGATCGGGTGCCGGGAGGACCGAACCGCCGACATCAGCGGCGGCGGGCGGTGATCACGTCGAGTCGGCGGCTGACGACGGTGCCGTCCGCCCAGGCCGCAGCCAGTCGCATCAACTCGTCGACGGCCGCCGGCACCGATCGCCGGGTACGGCAGGAGCACCATGCCAGCGCCGCGAAGCTGGCCCGCAGCGCCACCTCGTAGTCGTCCCGGGTGAAGCCCGGGATCTCCCGCACGACCGCGGTCGTCGTGCTGCCGTCGGAGTTGAACCCCGAGAACGAGCGCCCGCACGCGCACCTGCCGTCGGGGTTGGCCGCGCTGGTCGGACACGGATCGAGCATCCACACGAGTTCCCCCGGGATGCAGTCCGTGAAATCCCGCGGGTGCGAGCCCTGGGTCGCCATGGTCGCCACAAAAGCCTTCATCGTCTTCTCCAAATCTCGGCACGAGTGTCTGTGAGTAGATATGAAGAACGCTAGCTGCGGCCACCGACACTGGATCGGCGTCCGGGGCGAGCGACGCCACTGCGTGCCGGGCACGGTCGGCGAGACGACAACTCCGAGGGGTTGACGGGTGCTGCCACCCAGCAGGGTCGTCGTCTCACCGACGTTCCGGGTCAGGAACGACCGAGGGGATTCTGCTACGGCACGGCTACTGCCACGGCTACGGCTACTGCCACTGCCACTGCCACTGCCACTGCCACGGCTACGGCTACGGCTACTGCCACTGCCACTGCCACTGCTACTACTGCGAGGGACGCTTACCCACGGAGCGCGCACTCGGCGAGTGCGCTCCGGTTGCGCGGCCGGTCGCGCCGGGCCCGTCGAGGAAGTCGAGCACGTCCAGCATCAGGCGCGGGTCGGAGATCACGGACATGTGCCCCTTGCCGGGGTAGAGGATCAGGCGGCCGTTGGGGATGCGCGCCGCCGCCTCGCGGAACAGTTCGGTGCTGTAGAAGGCGTCCTGGTCTCCGCCGATCACCAGGGTGGGAGCTTCGATCTCGTCGAGCCGGTCGCTCAGGTCGAAGGCGCTCTCGGCGCGAATGGTGGTGATCAGGTCGGGGCTGGCATCGCCGAACATCGTTCCTCCCATCACCCAGCCCATGCCCGCAGCCAGCCGACTCCGCGGCTTGTCGCCGAGAGCACTGAACATCTCACGGCCGGCCTGACGCGGGCGCCCGGCGAGGACCTCTTCGGCGACACGCCGCTGCACCTTCTTGCCGATGGGCCCCAGGGCGTGCGCCGCGCAGACCACGATGAGCCGCTGCACCACATCCGGGTGGTCGGCGGCGAGCTGCAGGGCGATGCTCCCACCGGTCGAGGTGCCCATCACGTCGACGGGCCCCGGAAACTCCAGGCGCAGGGCGTCGGCGTAGTCGCGGGCGATGTCGGCCATGGTGGAATTCGGGTCGAGGCCCGGGTGCGGGGTCAGCCTGAGCACGCGGTGCCGGTTCGCGACCGGCGTCAGTGTCTGGGCAACGATCATGCGCTCGAAGCCGACCGTCGGTTCGTAGTTCTGAGCCAGGCCAGGGATGGCCACCAGCGGCGGGCCCGTGCCGAACCTCAAGTAGGGCATCCCGCCGAGGAGGGTGCCTGTGCGCCGCGCCATGGCACGAGCGTCGGAGACATTCTGTTGCTGTGTCGTGAGGGGCATCGAATCGACCCTTTCGTTTCATGGACTGTTCCGGATGTCATCAGCCGGCTCCGCAAGAACCGTTGGTGACAGTACCCGCGCCCCGGGACCCTCGGAAGCGTCCCGGCGGATTCGGCCGACGTCCAGAGCCCGGGCGCCGGACTCGAGACGGACAAGCCGAACGCGGGACGCACGATCAGCACGCCGGTTCCGGGACGGTCGGTCAGGCGGTGCACGTGGAGGCGGGCGCTCCGGCAGCCGTCGCCAACACGGGGTTGGCCAGGAAATCATCCCGCCGGATGCCCGGCAGCACCCGGTACTGGATCGAACCGGGCACGGTGAACGGTTCCAGAACCCGCCGGAGGATGCGAGCATAGTTCTCCGCGCGCAGCGGACCGTCCCACTCGGAGATGCCGCGGTAGAATCCCTTCTCGTCGTTGCCGAGCCACAGTGTCGACACGTAGCCGGGGAAACCGACGAACAGTGGCGTGTTCAGGATGCTCTCGGCCCGGAACAGGGCATGGCCGCGGCCCCGCACGAGCAACAGTGTGAACCGCACCAGGACCACGGCCGGGCGGCGGGTCGGATCGCGGTCGACGACGGTCTCGCGGAAGACGAGCGCCGCGGTGCCGTCGGTGAAGGGCAGGCGGCACCCTACGTTGTGACGGGGCAGGTGCACGCGAGGCCGGGCGAGCAGCGACCCGGAGCGGGCAGTGGACCGAGCAAGATAGTTGACCGTCGGCCACGGGCCGGCCGGTGGTTTCGGCATATATGCGGGGGTCATCAAGAGCCTCCCCAACCTGGAGCGAGTGAGTGGAATATGAATTTCTAGCCGGATGCTGTCAGCATAAGGAGAGGGTCCGCGCCTGTGAAGACCTGCCCCCTCTGGTGCCGACGGTGGAGCCGCGTGACGAAAGGGTGGCGGCATCCGTCTTATGGAGAGAGACCTGATTGAGATATCCCAGTGCCGGAAG
The DNA here is from genome assembly GCF_004403465.1 of Cryobacterium sinapicolor. GTDB lineage: Bacteria > Actinomycetota > Actinomycetes > Actinomycetales > Microbacteriaceae > Cryobacterium > Cryobacterium sinapicolor. Next base: position 158,418 of record NZ_SOGQ01000013.1, read on the forward strand.
GCACCCGCTTCCACCATCGAACGGACCCACATGACGAGCACTGACCTGAACCGAGACGACGTGACCGGCGACGCGACCACCCCCAAGCTCGCTGCCATCGTCTACAACCCCGTGAAGGTCGACATCGACGATCTCCGGGACTCCGTCGAGGCCGAGCAGACGGCCGCCGGCTGGCCGGAGACCCTGTGGTTCGAGACGTCGGCAGAGGATCCGGGGCAGGGGCCGGCCCGGAAGGCGATCGAGGCCGGGGCCACCCTGATCATCGTGGCCGGCGGCGACGGCACCGTGCGCGCCGTGGCGGAGGCCGTGCACGGCACGGACTGCGCTCTCGCGCTGCTGCCGTCGGGCACCGGCAACCTGCTCGCCCGCAACCTGCAGCTGCCCCTCGACGACACCCGGCAGGCGCTGCACATCGCGTTCGCCGGCCAGGACAAGGTCATCGACGTGTGCATGATCGACATCGAGCGAGCGGACCGCTCGGTCGACCGGCACGCCTATCTGGTGATGGCCGGTCTCGGCCTCGACGCCAAGATGCTCGCGAACACCGACGACGCCCTCAAGGCGAAGGCCGGCTGGCTGGCCTACGTGAAGGCCCTGATCGCCGTCGGCAAGGACGACAGCGAGCTGCGCTTCCGGTACCGGCTCAACGGCCAGCCCGAGAAGTCGCTGCGGGCGCACACCATCATGATCGGAAACTGCGGGTCGCTGCCGGCAAGTATCGAGCTGATTCCCGACGCGGCCCTCGACGACGGCGCCTTCGACGTGGTCGTGCTGAAGCCCGAGGGCCTCGGCGGCTGGGTGCAGATCGTGTCGAAGGTGATCTGGGAGAACGGCGTGCTCAGCCGCACGAAGTTCGGGCGCAAACTGCGCACCGGCGATGTCGACGCACTCAATTACGCCACCGGCACGGAACTCGTGCTGCGGCTGCACGGCTCCGAGGAGATCGAACTCGACGGCGACGGGTTCGGCACCGCCGTCGCGCTCAAGACCTGGATGGATGCCGGCAGCCTCACCCTGCGCGTGCCGACCGACGACGAGTAGTCGGCGCCAGGCGGCGCGCCCCGGCCCCCGTTCAGCGACGGCTGTCAGCGGCCGCCGCCACCGCCTCCGCCACCACCACCGCCGGAGAACCCGCCTCCGCCGGACCCGCCGGAGAAGCTGCCGCCGCCGATGCCGCCCCCGGAGCTGGCGGGCGGAGTCGCGGAGGTGAGGACCGAGGCGACCAGGCCGTTCATGGCATTGCCGAAACCGTACGCGGAGAAACCGGCCTGCGAGACGAGCCAGTCCGGCTCCGGTGCCCCGTGCTCGTAGAGCACGACGAGCTCCTTCGCCCACTCCCGTTCGACGCCCCAGAGCACCGCGAAGGGGAGCAGCTTCTCGTAAAGCTTGACCAGTTCGACGGTGTCCGGTGCGCCGGCGGCATCCGCCACCGGGCCCGGCACCGCGCCCGATGCGACACCCGGCACGGTGGGCACGGCGACCCGTGGGGCGCCGTCGGGGCTCTGCAGCATGCGGAAGCGATCCGCTTCGGCGAGCTCCAGATAGACCCTCATGCCCTTGAGGTAGTCGCGCTGCTCGGCGCCGGAGTCGGTGAGGTGCACCGTGCCCTGGGCCAGGTAGAGGGCAAATGCCAGGAAGAGCGTGGCGATGACGGCGACCGTCATCACCTCGCCGAACGCCGGGGAACCGTTGATCAGCGCCACCGCAGCGAGCAGGGCCAGAGCAGGAAGCAGCACGGCGGCCATACCGATGGCGATCCACCGGCCGCCGCGGCGGGTCACCTTGGCCCGCCAGCCGCGGGCGGTGACCGACGCCGTTGCGTCGGCGCGGAGATTGCTCAGTTCAGCGGCGAGCGTGCTGTCCGTGACCCCGAGTTGCCGCGTCGTGCCGTTCGTCAGGCGGGGGAACAGTGTCTTCAGCAACTTTCGCTCCTGGGCGTCCACGCCCTCCGCGGTCAACAATTGCAGTGTGTAGTCGCCCGCGCCTGCGCTGACCGGGTAGTCGAGGATGCGCACCTTGCCGCGCACCGCCAGACTCACGAGCTGGGCGGCGATGGCCGACTTCGACCGGTTCGCGAGGTCGCCCGCCTCCATCAGGTTGTACCCCTCCGGCACGCTGTACTGGGCGATGATGGTGCCCCGTCCGCGGGCGTCGCGCTGGCCGAACCGGCGACGGATGAAGGCGAGCACGACCCCGAGGAAGCCGACCGCCGACACCAGGAACAGCAGCCCGGTCGCAGTGCCTCCCCCGCCGGTGTCCGCTTCGCCCGCACCGGAGCTGTCCGAGGCCGGCACCTGCACGAAGGTTCCGGGCGCGAAGCCGATGGCCACGGTCAGGTTCTGCCGCGGGCCGAGATCTCGCACGGAGGAGGAGAACAGCTGGCCTGTGGTTCCGGTGACAGCGGCATCCGTGGTCTGGGTGATCCCGCATCCGGTGGTCTCGCCCTGGGCTCCGACGTAGCAGGCGGCGTCGCCGGTGAGGAACTCGGCGACGCTCGGGTCGACGTGCACGCGCGCGGTGACCGAGCCGAACGGCTGGTCGAAGCCGGTGCCGTTCGTGTCCCAGTAGAGCTCGTCGTCGTCGGTGTCGGCGAACGCGCGCACCACGTTCTGCTGGGTGTATGTGATCGTGTACGTCTGCGTGCCGCGCACGAAGTCGTCGGTGCCGAGGGGCAGCTCGATGCTGCCGCCCTGATCGATGATCTCGAAGAAGACGGGTGCGCCACTGGCGTCGGTGACCGATTCGACAGTGGTGTTCAACGGCACCCCGTCGTAGTCGGTCGGGAGCACGCGAACCATGCCGCGGTTCTGGTCGAAGTTCGGGAACTGCGCCACGAACGTCTCGACCGTGCGCAGGGTGGAGTGGCCGGCATCGTCCCGGGAGAGGTAGTAGTCGGCTTCGAACGAGGTGAACGTGAAGTCGCCGGTGTCCGCGGAGGCGGCCAGGGGCATCCCGAGCGCCAGCGCCGCCGTCACGGCGAGCGCCGCGACACCCTGCACGAATCGCCGCAACGGATGTCTGGTCGGTGCGTTCCGGTGCATGCTGCGGCTCCCCTGTTTCGGCCGGCTGTCCCCACAACACCCGTTCTCAGAAGGCTAGTGCAGCCCCGGGCCGGGGTGCTCTGTTGCCCGCGAACCGGCGACTTTGAGGGGTGCGACTGCCGTCGCACCCCTCAATCGTGTCGTCTCACCGGGGTGTTGCGAACGTGCTGGGATTCAGGGCTTCAGTACCAGTTGTTGGCCTGCGAGTGCGACCAGGCGGCGCACGGGGTGCCGTAGGAGGAGGCCTTGATGTAGCCGAGGCCCCACGCGATCTGCGTGGTCGCGTTGGTGGCCCAATCGCTGCCGGCGGTCGCCATTTTGTTGCCGGGCAACGCCTGCGGGATGCCGGTGGCACCGCCGTTGGAGTTTACGGCGTCGTACTGCCACTCGGATTCCTTCTGCCACAGCTGGTTCAGGCAGGAGAACTGGTCGGCGCCCCAGCCGTACTGGGACGCGGCCATGGCCTGAGCGGTGGCGCGCGCGCCGGCGGGGGTGTTGCCGGCGGCCACCGACTGTGCCCGGGCGGCCTCGGCGGCGGCGGCCTGAGCGGCAGCCTGTGCTGCGGCCACGGCTGCAGCCTCGGCGGCGACCCGGTCGGCTTCGATCGACGCGGCGGTGACGGCGGCGGTCTCGGCCTTGGTTTTCGCGGTCAGCGAGGTGACCTCGTCGATCGGAAGAATCTCGTAGCTGGCGAGCGAGCTGGCGACCGCGGTGAGGCTGGAGGCGTCCACCTTGTCCTGGGTGGCGACGATGACCTGGTTGGCTTCGTTCAGGGTGATGGACGCGGTGTTGTCGATGTGCGCCTTGGCAACCGCGTCGTAGGCGCCGAGCTGTTCGCGGTGCAGGCCGGTGCTGTCGGCGAGTTCTTGTGTGGCCGAGACTCGAGCCGAGGTGGCGGCTGCGGACTGACCCGCGAAGCCGGCGCCGACCGCGAGGCCGGAGATGGCGAGAACGCTGCCGGCGATAATCGCGATGCGGTGCGGGCGTTTGACCTTGGTGCTGTTGGTGCTGTTGCTGCTGGGAGCGCTGTTGCTTCGCTTGTTCTGGGCGGCGAACCGGGCGCGGAGTTCTTCGGGTGACTCGGGCATAGAGGACGTTGTCTTCCGTGTTACGCAAGCCCGCGCGCGTGAGCGCACCGGCTCACTGAGCATCGGATCTGCGCTCTCGGAGGGCGGCGCAGACGAAACCTCTAATATGCCTCATGTTTCTGAACAAATACTCATAACAGGCGAAAGTTATGAGCGGCAAGGGATTGACACCGGGGGCGTCGGGCTGCGCCGGGTCGGGCTGCGCCGGGTCGGGGCGCGTGCTGCGCCGCTGCGCCGGGTCGGGCTGTGCCGGTTCGGGGCGCGTGCTGCGCCGCTGCGCTGATGAAGTGCCACGCGCGGAACGGCGCAGCACCCGCGCAGCCTGCGCACAGCACCCGCGCAGCACCCGCGCGGAACGGCGCAGCACCCGCGCGGAACGGCGCAGCACCCGCGCAGCACCCGCGCACGGGCATCGCAGCGATGCGCGTGTTACGCCACATGGCGAGCGCTGTGGCACCGTCACCGACCGCACCACAGGATGGGTGGCATGCCCAGACAAATTCGCTTCAATGCCTTTGACATGAACTGCGTCGCCCACCAGTCTTCAGGAATGTGGCGGCATCCGCTTGACCAGTCCTGGCGCTACAAGGACCTCTCCTATTGGACCGATTTGGCCAGGCTGCTCGAGCGCGGCACCTTCGATGGCATTTTCATCGCCGATGTGCTGGGAACGTACGACGTCTATGGCGGTTCGAACGAAGCCGCGATCCGGCACGGTGCCCAGGTTCCCGTGAACGACCCGATTCTGCTGGTCTCCGCGATGGCGGCCGTGACCGAGAACCTCGGGTTCGGCATAACCGCGGGAACGGCGTACGAGCATCCGTACCCCTTCGCACGACGGATGTCGACGCTCGACCATCTGACGAAGGGTCGCGTCGGCTGGAACGTCGTCACCGGTTATCTGCCGAGCGCTGCCCGCAACATGGGGCAGGTCGACCAGTTGGAGCACGACGACCGCTACGAGGTCGCCGACGAGTACCTCGAGGTGCTGTACAAGTTGTGGGAGGGCTCGTGGGAAGACGACGCCGTCATCCGCGACCGGGCGACCGGGGTGTTCACCGATCCGAGCAAGGTGCACGAGATCGGGCATCACGGCAAGAACTTCACAGTGCCAGGCATTCACCTGTCTGAGCCGTCACTGCAGCGCACGCCGGTGATCTACCAGGCCGGGGCGTCGCCGCGCGGCATCGCCTTCGCCGCCGGCAACGCCGAGGCGATCTTCGTGGCCGCTTCGACCAAGTCCGGCCTCACCGCGACCGTGAGCAGGATCCGGGATGCGCTTGAGCAGGCCGGTCGTGACCGGTACTCCGCGAAGATCTACACGCTGCTGACCATCATCACCGACGAGACCAGCGAGAAGGCACACGCAAAACATCAGGACTATCTCTCCTATGCGAGCGAAGAGGGAGCACTGGTGTTCATGTCTGGCTGGATGGGCATCGATCTCTCCCGATATGACCTCGATGAGCCGATCGGCAACGTGAAGAGTAACGCGATCCAGTCGGCGGTGGCGAACTTCCAAGCGGCGAATGATGACGGTTCCGAATGGACCGTGCGTGACATCGCGAAGCTCGGCGCGATCGGCGGGTTGGGGCCGTTCATCGTCGGCTCCCCGGAGGAGGTCGCCGACCACCTGCAGGAATGGGTGGCAGACACCGATGTGGACGGATTCAATCTCGCCTACGCGATCACGCCCGGAACGTTCGAGGACGTGGTCGAGTTCGTGATTCCAGAGTTGCGTCGTCGCGGGGCTTATCCGGAAGAGTATGTCGAGGGCACACTGCGCAACAAGCTGCACGGGCGCGGCGACCGTTTGCCCGAGGAGCACCACGGTGCCGGCTATCGGATCGGGGCGTCCCAATCCGTGAGGTAAGGAGGGGCCGCTACACCGGGCGACGAATGAAGAACGCCGCGGGGATCGCGAACAGCGAGATCACGGCGCCGCACAGGAACGCGGCCTGGATTCCCGCGGAGGTGGCGGCGACATCCGTTGCCCCGGAGGCCAGGCGCGACGCAGCGACGGATGCCATCACGGTCACGAACAGTGCCGTGCCGACCGCTCCGGCGAGCTGTTGCACGGTGCCGACGACGGCGCTGCCATGCGAGTACAGCTCGGGGCGCACGGCGGCGAGGCTCGCGGTGAACAGTGGGGTGAAGAGCAGGGCGAGGCCGAAGCTGAGGGAGACGTGGGCGGCGAGCACCAGCCACGGCGAGCTGTTCGCGTTCAGCAGGGTCATCGACCAGAACACGGCGCTGACGATGCTGGAGCCCGTGATCAGCAGCCGGGTGGGTCCGGACCGGTCGTAGAGGCGCCCGACGAACGGCGCGAGCAGGCCCATCACGAGGCCGCCGGGCAGCAGGATCAGTCCGGCCTGCAGCGCGCTGAGGCCGAGCACGGTCTGCGTGTAGATCGGCAGCAGGATGATGGTTCCGAACAGGGCCATCATGCTGATCGCCATCATCACGATGGAGAAGGTGAACGTGCGCGAACGGAAGGTGCGCAGGTCGAGGAGGGCGGCATCCGTGCGCTGGAGAACGAGCTGACGCAGGATGAACAGGGTGAGTCCGAGGGCGCCGACCAGAAGCGGCAGCCCGCCGGCGACCGACGCGATGCCGCCGGGGGCCGTGCCCAGGTTACTGAGGCCGTAGACGAGCGCGCCGAAGCCGAGCGCCGAGAGGATGACCGAGAGCACGTCGATGGGCGTCTTGCGCGGCGTCGTCACGTTCTTCATCAGGATGCCGCCCACGACCAGCGCGGTGAGGGCGATCGGGAGAACGAGGATGAACATCCAGCGCCAGTCCAGCACGCTGAGGATGGCGCCCGAGATTGTCGGGCCGATGGCCGGGGCGACCGAGATCACGATGGAGATGTTGCCCATCATGCGGCCGAGGTGCGCCGGCGGCACGAGGGTCATCACCGAGGTCAGCAGCAGCGGGAACATGATCGCCGTTCCGGTGGCCTGCACGACCCGGGCGGCCAACAGCACCTCGAAGCCGGGTGCGACGGCCGCGATCAGGGTGCCCGTGCTGAACAGCGTCATGGCCGCGATGAAGACCGGCCGGGTGTTGAAGCGCTGCAGCAGGAACCCGGTGATCGGGATGACCACGGCCATCGTGAGCATGAACGCGCTGGTCAGCCACTGCGCAGCGCTTGCGGTGATGGAGAGGTCGCTCATCAGGCGCGGCAGGGCCACCCCCATGATCGTCTCGTTCAGGATGACGACGAAGGTGGAGACCAGCAGCAGGGTGATGACCAGGCGGTTACGGATACCGGTGGCCGCGTCGGCGGCGGATGCGGCGGCATCGTGCGCGGCGGCATCCGTGCCCGTCGTGGTGGTGGTGGTGGTGGTGGTTCCTGCGTTGGGGCTGGCGGCGCTGGCGGTTTCAGACATTTGGAGGTCCCGTCGGGTCGTGCGGTCAAGAAGTGGTGAGGCAGTCGCTCCAAGCCGGAACCTCGTGCTCAGAAAGACAACTCGCACTCGCCGGGATTCATTCCACGTCATGCCGCCGAAACGACACGTTTGAGGGGCTGACGAGCCGGCGCACCCCTCAAAGTCGTCGTCTCACCGGGCGCGTCGACGACTGCGGCGCGGGTACGGAGCGAGTGTCGCCGCCGAGAGCCCGGGTCAGCGCGAACCCGCGGCGACACCCTTCAGCTGGGCGAGCGCCTGCGCCCACGGGATCCGCTCCTGCTCGAGCCGCACGTTCCCCTCCGAACGGATGAGCTCGAGCACCGCCTCGATCCCCCGAATCGGCAGCTGGCGAATGCGCCAGCCGGATGCCGGATGCCGGATGCTCAGCGAGACAGGCAACGACCAGCAGCAGGGTGGTGAAGTCCGACTTCCCAAGCAGCTGCAGCGCGCGCCCGTGGGTGCGGATCGCCGCAGCCAGCTCATCCGTCGATGCCGTGACGAGGGCCCCCGATATGCCATGCCGCATGCCGGAGCGAACGGCGCCCGGGTTGCTGAGCTCGTCTCCGTCGTGACTGCATCCGTCTCACGCGTGCGGCCAAGTTGTCGCCTTGCCCAGGTTGATAGCGGCAGGTTCACCGCACGCGCGGCATCGTTGGATGGAAGGCCGCTTACCGGCCGGCTACCGCACCCGCCGCAACCGGATCGGACCTTTCGCCGTCGACGGGTCGACGACGGTGCCGCCCTGCGTGATCTGCAGTTCGCCGCGGGCGACCATGCGGCGGGCGGCTCGCCGGGCCGGCTCCATCAGGTCGCTCCAGTCCTCGCCGCCGACCACTTTCGCCGCCTCGGACGGGCAGATCGTGGCATCCGTCGCCCGTGCACGCAGCAGTGTCGCGATGGCCTCTTCGAGCTTGAGGTCGGTCGCGTTGACGCCGTGCGAGCGGCACGCGGCCCCGCAGTACTTCACCGAATCCCAGTTGTTCGCCCACTTCGCGCGCCACTCGATGCGCCGCCCGCACGAGGCGCACGTCTTATCCGCCCGGTCGCGGGCAGGGTCAGAATCGGCGGGTGTGCGTTGACGGTGGGCCATGCCTTCTATCCTGCGGGATTGGGCGCGTCGCCGAGCGTTCCCGAGAGTCGCCGTTTGCGCCCAGCGTCGCCGACCCTGTGGCGGTTCTCGGCAGAATCGGCGACTCTCGGGCTACAGGACGCCGGGTAGGGCGCACCCCACCGATCGGCGACGTGCGCGTGACGAATCCGGCGCGCATCCGTCTTATCAGTGACGGATGTCCCACCCCGCACCGCCGTGACCACCCGAATCTCCAGCACGATGAGGTTCCCGCACCTGAACCAGAAGGAAAACCCCCGTGCCGAGCACCGACCAGGCGAGCGCCGACCGCCGTCAGCCGACCCCCGTCCCCATCCACAACCGTAACGTCGAGGTGGACGGGCAACAGTTCACCGTGCACTCCATGGCCAGCACCTCGACGGCGCCGGAGCTGCCGACTTTCCTCTTGGTGCACGGCATCGGGGCGTCGCACCGCTACTACCGCCGGATGCAGTCGTCACTGGCCGTCATCGGGCACACGATCTCTCTCGACCTGCCCGGGTTCGGCGGCACCCGGCGCCCCGAGCGGCCACTCTCGGTCGAAGAATGCGGCACCCTGCTCGGCCGGCTTCTGGATCGACTCGACGTGCCGCGGGTGGTCCTGGTCGGCCATTCGATGGGCGGCCAGTTCGTCACGGAGCTGGCCCGGCAACGACCGGATGTCGTCTCCCACCTGGTTCTGATCGGTCCCGTCACCGATCCCCGCCGGGCGACGGCCGTGAAACAGGCGATGGGCCTGACCCGGGACTCGGCCAAGGAGCCACCGTCAGGCAAGCTGATCGTCTTCCGCGACTACCTCAAGTGCGGCCCGCGCTGGTTCTTCAGCGAACTCGCCGTGATGCTCGAGTACCGCACCGACCTGGCGCTCCGCGAGGTGCGCACCCCCACCCTCGTGATCCGCGGTGACAACGACCCGGTCTCGGGTCACGCCTGGTGTGAGTCGCTGAGCGCCGCCGCGCCGAACGGGCATCTCGTCGAGGTCGCGGGGCACCGTCACCTGGTGCATTACACCGCCGCTACGGAGACTGCCGCTCAGATCGAGGCACACGTCCGGCGGCACGCGTCGATCATGCACCCTGCCGCATGAGGCGCCGGCTGCCAACCCCCCGCCTGTTGAGCCCCCACCTGCTGGGCCGCCATCTGTGCGAGGCCCGGTGGTGGGCGCTCGACTATGTCTACGCGGGGATCGGGCAGACCCGCGCGTTCCTGTCCCGCGCCCGGCCGGCGGACTTCCGCTCCGGTGCCAAGGCCCCGATCGTGATCATCCCCGGAGTGTACGAATCCTGGCAGTTCATGCGCCCGCTGATTCAGACGTTGCACGACCACGGACATCCGGTGCACGTGGTGGCGAAGCTGGGCCGCAACCGGCGTTCCCTGGCGGATGCCGCCGCGACCGTGGCCTCCTACCTCCAGCGGGAGAACCTGACCGGCGTGATCATCGTGGCGCACAGCAAGGGTGGCCTGATCGGCAAGCAGCTGATGACGGCCGCCGACCCCGACCAGCGGGTGAGCGCAATGGCCGCGATCAGTGCCCCCTTCGGCGGTTCCCGCTATGCGCGATACTGGGTGGTGCCGAGCATCCGTGCCTTCGCGCCGGCCAACGCCGCCCTGCGCGACCTCGGCCTGGACCACCGGGTCAACGACCGCATCACGTCCATTTACGGGGTGTTCGACCCGCACATCCCCGAGGGCAGTGAGCTCGCCGGCGCCCGCAACATCGAGCTGCGGGTCGGCGGGCACTTCCGCATCCTCGGTGATCCGAGAACCGTGCGGGCCGTGCTCGACGCGGTGACGGATGCCGGAACACCGGCGGTCTGACCCCGGTCGCCGGCAGACCCCAGGTCAGTCGCCGCCTGCGCAGCAGACCACGGACCCACGATGAGGGCGACCCCGCACCGCGGAGCCGCCCTCTGACGAAACGTCAAGCCGGTGAAGCTAGACGGCCTCGGCCGCGGCTTCCTTCTCTGCCTTGCGTCGCGCCTTCTCGGCGTCGAGAACGGCCTTCTCGGCCGCCTTCTCCTCGGCGATCCACACGTCGCGCTTGGCCCCGGGCACCCAGCCCGTGTCCACAACGCGGATCTGGTAGACGATTGCGACGCCGACCAGCACCGCGGCGATGAGGATCGCGAGGATGACCCCGAGTCCGCCGCCCACACCGACGCTGACACCGATGAGCGTGCCGAACCAACCGAAGTCGGCGTCGCCGAATGTGCTGTTCGCGAAGCCGAAGTCGCCGAGGACCAGCAGAAGGATGGCGGGCAGAATGGTGATGATCACGCCGTTGACGAAGCCGCCGATCATGGCTCCGAGGCGTCCGCCGGTCGCGTTGCCGTAGACGCCGGCTCCACCGCCGGTGAAGAAGTGCGGCACCATGCCGGGCAGGATCAGCGCGAGCCCGAACATCGGGTTCAGCCAGATTGCCAGCACACCCAGCGCGAGGAGGCCACCGGCGAATGAGCTCAGGAAGCCGATGAGCACGGCGTTGGCGCCGAACGGGAACACGATCGGGATGTCGAGCGCGGGACGCGCTCCGGGCACAACCTTCTCGGCGATGCCCTGGAACGCGGGCACCAGCTCGCCGAGCACGGTGCGCACACCGTAGAGGATGACCGCGACACCCACACCGAACTGCAGGGCCTGCGCAAAGGCCGCCATGATGAACGCGCCGGCGTCGGCGGAGCCGAAGATGTCGAGCGCCTCCTGCAGCGGCAGGGCGATGAGGCCCCAGATAGCGAAGACCATGTAGATGAGAACCATCGACAGCGAGGTGGCGACCATCGAGTCGCGCAGGAACTTGAGTCCCTGCGGAAACTTGATCTCTTCGGTCGACTTGCTGCGACGCCCCACGGCCTGGCCGGCCGCACCGGCGGCGATGTAGCCGAGGGTGCCGAAATGGCCGATCGCGATGGTGTCGTTGCCGGTGATCTTCTTGGTCCACGGATGCACGAACGCGGGCATGACCACCATGATCACGCCGAGCAGCAGAGCGCCGATGACGACCACAAGCCAGCCGGCACCGTCACCGAAACCGACGGAGAGCACCACGGTGAGCATGGTCGCCATGAAGACCATGTGGTGGCCGGTGAGGAAGACGTACTTCAGCGGGGTGAAGCGGGCCAGGGCCAGCATCACCAGGAACCCGAGGGTGAGCACGTAGGCGCTCTGGGCGCCGAACTCGTCCTGCGCGATGGCGGTGATGACCTCGTTGGTGGGAATAACACCCTGGGCGCCGGTGACCGCGAGGATCAGTTTGCCCAGCGGGTCAAGGGAGCCCACCACGACGCCGGCGCCGGCACCGAGGATCAGGAAGCCGAGGGCCGCCTTGAGGGCGCCGCCGATCACCTGTCCGGCGTTGCGCTTGAGTGCCATAAGTCCGATGGCGGTGATTATGCCGATCAGGTAAGCCGGAACGTTGAGGATCTGTTGACCGATGAAGTTCAGTACGACGACGAGCCACTCCATTGTGGGAGCTCCTTATTCTGTGAGTGGGGGAAAGGTGAAGGGGTTACTCGACTGCGGCGGTGAGCTTCTCGGTAATCTCCTCGAGATCGAAGAAGTTCTTGATGACGATGACCTGGGCGGGCACATCGCCGAGTTCCTCGGCCAGCTCCTCCGAGGTGAGCACGATCTCGGCCGTCTGAGCGGCACCGCGAGCCACGCCCATATCGGCGGCCTCGACATCCGCATCGATGCCGAGCTTGGCGAGAACCTTCTCGGCGTTCATTTTCAGGAGCACTGAGGTACCAATGCCCATTCCACAGACAGCGACGATCTTCATGGGGTGCCTTTCGATTGGGTGAGAGGGGTGAAATAAGTCAGAAGTGGATGTCGGTGGCGCGGTTCACGCGGCAGCGGCGAGTTCGCCGAGCACGGCGCGCACCTCGTCGGCAGTGCCGGCGACGGCCAGACGCTTCATGGCGCCACTGTCCGAGAGCACCCCGGCGAGCGCCTGCATCACCGCGAGGTGGGCAGCGTGGTCTTTGGCGGCCAAACCGATCACGAGGGTGACCGGGTCGTTGGCGGCGTTGCCGAACTCGACGGGGGTGGCCAGGCTGACCCAGCTCAGGCCGCCGGTGAGTACTGCGGGCGAGGGGCGGGAGTGCGCCAGGGCGATCCCGGGGGCGATGACCATGTACGGGCCGTGTTTCTCGACCGCGGCGATCATCTCGTCGGTGTAGGCATCCGTGGTGGCCCCGCCGGTCACCAAGCCGGCGCCCGCAAGACGGATGGCGGCCCGCCAGTCGGCGGCCTCCGCTTGGGTCTCGATCGACGCGAGGGCTTCGGCCAGGTTCAGTGCCACGAATGAACTCCTTTGTTGTTTTCGACGCAGCCGGCCCGCGAGGGCCGCTGAGATGACTGTATTAGCCTAAGCGACCTTTTGTCTACAAATGAACCAAAGTTTTTCGACCGGTCGACAGGGGCGTGCCACCCGGCGAACGGCACGCCGACCGACGCCCGCCGGCAGAGAACCTCTTCAGATGCCGGATCAGGCGCGCGAGGTCAGCTCGCAGCGGTGCGGAGCGTGACGCCGGACACGCCGCCGCGAGTGAGACGGCTGATGCGATCGGCGTCGAACAGGGCATCCTGCGCGATGAGCGAGGCGCCCGTGACGCCGGCGATGGCGCCGAGCCGGGACTTCTCCACCACCAGTCCCTGCAGGGCGAAGTCGCGGGCGCCGGCGAAGATCGCCTCCCGGATCGCACCGAGGAAGGGCTCACCGGCCTGGGCCAGGTTGCCGCCGACGACGACGGCCTGCGGGTTGAGCAGCCCCACCACATGGGCCAGGCTCTGCCCGATCTGGGCGCCGGTCTCGGCGAGCAGACTCAATACCGCGGGGTCACCGTCGTTGGCGAGCCCCACGATGTCGCTGCTGGTGCGCACCTGGCGCCCCTGCCTGAGCAGCTCGCGGCGGATGACCGCACCGCTGGCGATGGTCTCGAGCCGAACGGTGCGCTCCCCATCGGCACGCACGGCACTGAGGTCGCCGGCGCCGCCGCGGGAGCCGTGGTAGATCGAGCCGTCGAGCACGAAGGCGAGTCCCACGCCGATGCCGGCCTTGAGCACGGCGACATCGCGGTACTCACTCCCGACGCGCCGGGCCTCGGCGAGCGCCATGATGTTGACGTCCCGGTCCACGGCGAAGACGGCGTGGTCGTAGCGGCCGGCGAAGTAGTCCTGCACCAGCACGCCCTCCCATTGCGTGTCCACCTGCGGTCGGGCGAGACGCCCGGTGACGTAGTTGACCGGTCCGGGCACACCGACACCGATGCCCACAACGTCAGCGCGGGTCTTGCCGAGCCGGTCGAGCATATGGTCGAAGACCTGGCCGGCCCAGTCGAAGATCTCGACCGGCCCTTCACTCAGGCCGATGTCAGCCTCGTCTTCGCTGAGGATGGTGGACACCAGGTCGGTGATGGCCAGCCGGGTGTGCGATCCACCGATGTCCACGGCCAGCAGCAGGCCGGCATCCGGGTTCACGGCGAACTCCTCGGGCGGCCGGCCGCCACGGGAATCGAGTTGCCCCACGCTCATCACGATGGACGCCTGGAGAAGCTCGTCAAGGCGCCGGGCGAGGGTAACGCGCGACCAGCCGAGCTGCTCGATCAGGTCAGTGCGGGTGGTGGCACGGCCGGATCGGATGAGGTCAAGCACCACACCCGACCCGGTGGACAAAGCGTGTGCCATGGAATTCCCCTCCATCTGACGCATCCGCAAGGTTGTGAGGACGTCGCCGAACCAACTGTTTGACTTAAGTACATTTCTATACCAAAGTATCTCGCATGGCTACCGAATCAAGGAATCCCTCGTCAACGATGACGCACACCGAACTCGACGCTCGCGCCGTCGCGAGCGCCCAGGCCCTGGCCGCCCACGTGGTGCAGGCGAAAGGACACGGACACGGCGGCACCGCGATGGCATTGGCGCCATTGTCCCATGTGTTGTTCTCCCGAGTCCTGCGCCACTCCCCCGCCCACCCCGACTGGCCCGCCCGAGACCGATTCATTCTTTCGGCCGGTCACGCCAGCCTTCTGCTTTACACCCAGCTGTTCTTCACCGGCTACGGCCTCACCCTGGACGACCTCGCCAAGAGCCGCACTCTCGGCTCGAAAACACCGGGGCACCCCGAGGTGCATCACACCGTGGGCGTGGAGATGAGCACCGGCCCGCTCGGTCAGGGCGTCGCATCCGCGGTGGGCATGGCCATGGCAGCCCGACACGAGAGCGCCGTGTTCACCCCCGGCTCAACCCTGCTCGACCACACCACCTGGGTGCTGGCGGGCGACGGATGCCTGCAGGAGGGCGTCTCCGGCGAGGCGTCGAGCCTGGCCGGCACCCTCGGCCTCGACAACCTGGTGCTGATCTGGGACGACAACGGCATCACCATCGACTCGGGCACCGACGAGACCTTCTCCGAAGACGTTCGGGCCCGGTACCGGGCCTACGGATGGCGGGTGCTCGAGATCGACACCCCGAACGACCTCGACGCCCTGGAGGCCACGCTCCGCGCGGCGGCGGAACGCACCGGTCGCCCCACCCTCGTGGCCCTCCGCACCGTCATCGGTTCCCCCTCCCAGAAGTTCGGCGGCACGTCCGCCGCGCACGCCGGTGGCTTCGGCGCCGACGAACTCGCCGCGGTGATGACGACGCTTGGCTTCGCCCCCGACGCTCCCCTCGCCGACCTCGTCAGCCCCGAAACCCTCGCACACACCCGGGATGCCCTCGCCCGCGGCGAGCAACTGCACCGCGATTGGGAGGCCGACCTCACCTCCTGGAGCACCGGCGACCCCGCAGCCGCGGCACGCTGGGCCGCCTTCCGCGGCGGGGAGTTCGAAAGCTCCGCCCTCGACACCGTGAACGTCGGCAGCGCCGGCGACACGATCGCGACCCGCAAGGCAAACGGTGCCGTGCTCCGCGCGCTGCAGGGTTCAGTGCCGCTGTGGGGCGGATCCGCCGACCTCGCCGGCTCCACCACGGTGGAGGTCGACGGCAACCGCTTCTCCGCCGCGAATCCGGCGGGTGAGTTCATCCGGTTCGGCATCCGGGAGCACGCGATGGCCGCCATTCTCAACGGCATCGCACTGCAGGGGCCGTGGCGCCCGTTCGCCTCCACCTACCTGGTGTTCAGCGATTACATGCGACCCAGCATCCGTCTGGGCGCACTGATGGGTCTCGGCGCGGTCTACATCTACACCCACGACTCCGTCGCCGTCGGTGAAGACGGGCCCACCCATCAGCCGGTCGAGCAGATCGCATCGCTGCGCACCGTCCCGGGGCTCGACGTGGTGCGCCCCGCCGACTCCGTCGAGGTCGTCGCCGCCTGGCGCCGCATTCTCGCCTCCCCCGACCGGCCGGTCGCCCTGGTCTTGAGCCGGCAGGACCTGCCCGTGCTCGAGAGCAGCGACACCACCCCCGCAGGCGTCACGGCCGGCGGCTATGTGCGCTGGCAGCACGGCGACGGCGACGACCTGGCCATCCTCGCGACCGGCAGCGAGGTTCACCTCGCGATCGAGGCCGCCGCACGCTTGACCGAGGAGGGCATCTCCGCCCGGGTCGTGTCCATGCCCTGTGTCGAGTGGTTCGCCGAGCAGAGCGCCGACTACCGTGAGTCCGTGCTGCCGGCGGCACTGCGTGCCCGGGTCGCCGTCGAGGCGGGCCGCGGCGATGCCTGGTACCGCTGGGTGGGCCTCGACGGGCGCGTGGTGTCGATCGAGGAGTTCGGCGAGTCGGGCAACGGCCCCGAGGTTCTCCGTCTCCGCGGCATCCACCTCGACGCGGTCCTCAGCGCTGCGCGCGCCACCCTCGCCGCCCCTCGACTCAGGGAATCGGCAGGTTTGCGCGCTCGGTGAGCCACGCCGTCGACCCGGCGACCCGGCGACCCGGCCGCCAGGTAGAGAATGGAATCATCATGACCACCATCCTCAATGTCATCTGGCTCGTGTTCGCCGGCTTCTGGCTGTTCCTCGGCTACATGTTTGCGGCGGTGGTCATGTTCGTGCTGATCATCACCATCCCCTGGGGAATCGCGTCGGCCCGGATCGGCGTCTACGCGCTCTGGCCGTTCGGCAAGACCGTGGTCGACAAGCCGAACGCTGGCGTCGGGTCGTTCCTGGGCAACGTGGTCTGGGTGGTGCTGGCCGGTTTTTGGATCGCCCTCGGACATCTGTTCTCGGGCATCGCGCTCTGCATCACGATCATCGGAATCCCCTTCGGGATCGCCAACTTCAAGCTGATCCCGGTGGCGCTGATGCCGCTCGGCAAGCAGATCGTCGACATTCGCTAAGCGTCCGCCGGTCCTCGAGGGCGCATGGACCTGTCGTTCCAGGAACGAACTGTGGGATTGCGTCGATTCTCGGTTTTCCTTAAGACCCGCCACAGGGCGATCGAAACTGGAAAAAGGCCCCGTCCAGCCTGATTCTGTTGCGACTACAGCCCCGACCTCTCTGGTCAACGCTCAACCGGCCAAGCATGTCTGCTCAGCAGAGGGTCTCATCGAATGCCACTATCGCCGCGGCCAGGGAGGCCGATTGGTATGCGATTCACGCTCCCGGTTTTTCCGGCGGCGCCGGTGCTCGCTCTGAGGCCAGGCCATCCGAAACGGGTGCGGAACCCGGTTCTACGACGCTGGCTCCCGCTCCGGCAATTGGTACCCGTGCCGTCTGCATTTCCCGCTCTAGCTCAATCCTTGAACGAGTCAGCTCGGCGTTTGACTGTAGTTCTTGTACGGCTTGAACCCCCGAGGTAGCGGCCCGCTGCCCAAAGTAGAAACCGACGATTGCGATGACGACCGTCGACAGCGTGGCGAAGATCGTCTCGGCGAAGTCAGTGCTTGCGCCAGGCGCCGGCGCCAGCACCACATCGTAGGTTCGCCCGGTCCCATCGGCGGCGCCAGCCTCGGCAACATTGACGCTGATGACGCGCTCAGAGGGAAAGCCCGCGAGTGTGCTTTCCGAAACTCCGGTGGACTCCGCGCCCCGCGATTCCCTTGAGCTGAGCTGGCTGAACAGGTAGATCGACGAAAACGCGAAGAGGAGCAGAAGCAACAGCGCAATCACCGCACTGATGCTGCCGTTCGGAAGATTGAGGGCACCACGGTTCGCCGTGCCATCCATAACTCGGGAAATCCAGGCCACCAGCGTAAGCAGGACGAGGAGCGCTGATAGTCCGAGGAGGATCCAAACGGTGAGCGCGATTTCGGCTGGAACACCCACAGGCTGCTGAGCAAGCACCGTGATCAGAACCGTCAGAGCGGCCAGGACAACAGTGAGCACACCGCCCGTGACGTAGAGGGCGGTGTTGCTTGGTTCGCTTGCGTCCATTTTCGGCATCGTCACAGCTCCCATCCGGTTCGTTGCACGCAACGTACACCTGGGACTCAGGTACCGCTCATCTGATCGTGGCCCCGCGACGCGCGGGCGCGCACCCGAACCGATCACGACGGCAAACTGGTTCAGCACAACGGCGGGCCACGCACACCGGGCCGCGGAGAGTGATGGTCCGTTCGTGCTCCGCAGATCACCCCGCAGAAACGTCGATCAGCACCTTCCCCACAACCCCGCTCTCGACCAGGGCATGCGCATCCGCCGTGTGCGCAAGGTCGGTGCGGCGCAGCGGCAGCCCCGCCTCCTCCCCCACGGCCAGCGCGCCGTCGACGAGGGCCGCGGTGATGTCCTCTGCCGCCGCCCGAATCACGTCGGCGCCGACCGTGTAGAGCAGCACGAACTGGTAGCGCACGTTGAGGCTGAAGTGCTGGCGCACGTCGAGCGTCACCTGGTCGCCGCCGTTGTTGGCATAGACCGCGATCGACCCGCGATTGCGGATGACGGCCAGGTCGAGCCGCGCATTCTGGGCCGGTGCGACCTCCACGATCAGGTCCACCCCCTCCGGTGCGATCGCCTGAATCTGTTCGACGACATCCGGGTCGGTGTAGGTGAGCACGTGCTGCGCGCCGGCCGCCGTGGCCAGCGCCGCCTTCGCCGGCCCGCTCACAGTCGTGACAACGGATGCTCCCGCCCACCGAGCCAGCTGGATCGCCGCATGCCCGACCGCACCTGCTCCACCAGCCACCAGCACCACCTTGCCCGCCAGGGCGCCCGGGTGCAGCCGCCGCGGTCCGTCCTCCGCCACCGTCAGCGCGCGGTGCGCCGTGATCGCCGGAACTCCGAGGCTCGCGCCCTGGTCGAAGCTCGCATTCGCGGGAAGCAAGAAGACGCGCTCCGCGGGCAGGACCGCGTGCTCCTGGGCCGAGCCGCTGTTCGCGCGCTGGTACGCGGCGAGCGCCAGCCACACCCGGTCGCCCACAGTGACGTGTTGCACGTCGGCGCCGATCGCTTCCACGATGCCGGCGCCGTCCTGCCCCGGCACGACGTCGTCGAACGGCAGTGCCTGGCCCGGTGCCGAGCCGCGGCGTGACTTCCAGTCGGTGGGGTTGACGCCGCTGACCACGATCCGCACCCGCACCTCGCCCGCTTCGGGTTCGGTCACCGGCCGATCAACGAGATGGAGCACGGACGGGTCACCGGTTTGGCTGTACACAATGGACTTCATGTCAGGGGTAACGCGGGTGGGAGTGGAATGGTTCCCGGCTGCTGCAAGCTGCCTGTCGAGGCCACACAAAATGGCTCCAGCCTGCACAAATTTTTTTTTCATGCAACGGTAGAGTCAGCGAAGGGGGCGTCACCATGACTAGATTTTTTGGAACACGGGCAGGGGTCAAAACCGGCCAATTCTTCATTGACCGCCGCGAGCTTCACGAGGCATTCGTCCACCGCCCTACTCAGGCCGGCATCAGCGGCACCAAGTTGGAGGGCTCCGACTCGATCGTCATTTCCGGCGGCTATGTCGGCGACGAGGACAATGGCGACTACATTATCTACTCCGGTCACGGTGGCAAGGATCCCAACAGCACGCGCCAAATCGCGGATCAGTCGCGGGACGCTCCGGGCAATGCTGGCCTAATCACGAGCCATGCCGAGGCTCTGCCCGTTCGTGTCGTTCGAGGTAAACACAAAGGTTCTCCTTTTGCCCCACCCGCGGGTTACGTATATTCGGGGCTCTATTTGGTCACCCAGTGGTGGATGGAGATGAGACCCGATGGCTTCCAAATCATTCGCTTCCGACTCGAGCGAATCGATGAACAAGTCCCACTTGAGCCGCAAGCGCTGAATCTACCCGACCCGGAATTTGCCACGACTATCGTGTCCCGCCGGATTCGAGACTCGCAGCTGTCGCGTGTGGTGAAAAAGCTCTATGACTATGAGTGTCAGGTCTGCGAAAATGCAATACCGACCGCGAACAACGCGTTCTACGCCGAGGGCGCTCACGTCAGACCGTTGGGACGACCCCATCTTGGCCATGACGCTCTGAGCAACATCCTGTGCCTGTGCCCGAATCACCACACTCAGTTTGATCTGGGAGGACTCGTTTTGACAGACCAGATGGAGGCCGTTGAGACACGAACGATGACCCCGATTGCCAGCCTGTCCTTCCGCAAAAATCACGTCGTCGCAGCTTCGAATGCTGGCTATCATCGAGCCCTCTGGCTAGTACTACAGTTGCGTTTGTGGGGTGTGGCCGCGGGTTTTGTAGTGGCATTGCTGGGCGCGGTGTTGGTGTTTTCGTCGCCAGAGGGAGCAGCGGATCACGTGGCGG
>NZ_SOGQ01000031.1 GCF_004403465.1 Cryobacterium sinapicolor
GCCGATGCGGGCACGGGGGTCTCCGAGCTGGTGCCGGTGGCCGCAGCCACGAGTTCGGTCTCGGCGGCCTGTACCGAGTCGAGGTCGGTGCATCGCAGTGTCGGCGTCAACGCGGTCAGGATCGCGTCGGCGGTGTCGATGCCAATCGCACCTGTGGCCAGGCTGATCGCGGTTGCCGGGAAGAGGGGTGGTAGTGGTTCGCCTGTCAGGGAGCGGCCGGTGCGGAGCTGCCTGCCCAGCCGCATCCGTCGCTGCGCGGTCGGCCCCGACACCAGGGTGACCCGCTCCAAGAGCTCCCCGGGCGTGCGGCAGCCGCGCCTCGCGGAGAGCCGGCCGGTGCCGAGCTCGGGCCGGGACCGGTCCGCGACCTCCGCCGCCGTAGCCACCCGCAACNGAGGACCTCGACCGCGGTCGTCACCTGCAGCAGGCCATCGTCATCGAAGCCGCGCACCACCGAACACCGCAGCGACCCCGCGAGCCCCGCCGCGAGAGCCTGCAGCTCAGCGACCGCCCACGCCGCCGCGGACGAGCCGGGCGCGGCATCCGCTGCGGGGTGTTCCAGGAGGTTGGTCACAAGATGAGTCTAGCTCAAGTAGAACAAACTATCTAGTGTTAATACACTCAGGGATCATTTTCATCGAAAACAATACAATCGTGTCCTGAGGAAATCGATCATTGGACCGGAGCCTTCTGTCTCGGGGACCACCCGCGCGGGAGGAGTTCACCGGGCCGTTTCGACCACCCTGGACCAGCCTCAATGACACCTGTCACTCACAACATCAGACCCGTGACCTGATGGCGCAAGCCGCACGCGAGCCGCGCACGCAAGCAACGCTCACTCGGCGGAGGAACACCACACGACTGGAATCGAGATCCGGTGCTGAACTAATTCGACGGAGATTTAGGGGAAAAAGGAGCTTTTCGGGCGATGTCAAGCTGACTGGAGTCACTTGGGTTAGTTTGTGGCGGTTTCGTCGGCGAGGTGATTGATCCCGACGAGGCTGGCTGGTGCGGGTGTTGTTGGTCG
>NZ_SOGQ01000070.1 GCF_004403465.1 Cryobacterium sinapicolor
AGCGTCGGCACGACGTACTCGCCGTCATCCTCGACGTCGCCTCCCGCGCCGGCGAATCCCCGACCATCGGCGGCGCCCCCGCCACGGTCCTCGTCAGCGTCCGAGAGCAGGACCTGAACGCGGACTTCGGTCAGGGCCACGGCGTCGGCTGGATCGACGGAGTCGAAGCCCCGATCACGATCAACGCCGTCACGGACCTGATCAGCACCGGCGGCCAACAAAAAATCGTCATCAACGACGAGGGACGCATCATCGCCCTCGGCTCCCCCGAACGCTGCTTCACCCCCGCGCAACGCCGAGCGATCCAACTCCGCGACGGCACCTGCATCATCCCCGGCTGCACAATCCCCGCCGGAATGACCGAGATCCACCACGTCATCCCGCACTCAGAAGGCGGACCCACCCACACCGACAACGGCNGAAGTGGCGCACCGTCACCAAGTCCCGCACCCGGATGACCGACGCAATCGAGCGGAAGAACGTGACCCACGACGACGAGTAGATGCTTCCCGGCCCCCGGACTCGACAGCTCGACCACCAACGGGGGAACCTCCCCACGTCAGACCGCCAGATCTCGACACGCTCGACCACCGACCGGGGAACCTCCCCACGTCGGGTCGCCCGGACTCGACAAGCTCGACCACCGAGGCGGGAACCGTGGTGGGGTTAAGTCGAGGCGTTACTGCACCGCGGAGGTGCGGCGGGAACCGTGGTGGGGTTGAGTCGAGGCGCTACTGCACCGCGGAGGTCAGCCGGGCGAGGTTGTCAAGCACCGTTGAGCGCAGCGGCTGCTTCATCCACTCCTCGAGCGTGAGCTCGCGGCTGTCCTCCCGGTAGCCGTCTTCGACCGCCCGAAGTTGCTGCACGAAGGAGCGGCCGCGCACCATCATCGATACCTCGAAGTTGAGGCTGAACGAGCGCATATCCATATTGCTCGACCCGATCACGGCAACCTCGTCGTCGATCGTGAAGTGCTTGGCGTGCAGCACGTAGGGAGCCTTGTACAGGTAGATCTTTACGCCCGCCCGCAGCAGTTCTTCGTAGTAGGAGCGCTGCGCGTGGTAGACGAGGGCCTGGTCGCCGACCTCGGAGACGAACAGTTCCACCCGCAGCCCGCGCTGGGTGGCGGTGGTGATGGCGTACATGATCGACTCATCAGGCACGAAGTACGGGCTCGTGATGATGATGCGTTCCTGTGCATAATAAAGCAGCGCGAGGAACAGCCGCAGGTTGTTCTCGCCCTCGAAGCCGGGCCCGCTGGGCACGATCTGGCAATCCAGGGAGTGCGGCACGATGTCGGTCTGAACCGGCTGGATGTCCCGGGTCAGCAGGTCGTTGGTCTCGCTGTACCAGTCGGTGATGAAGATCGCGTTGAGGCCCGACACGATCGGCCCCTCGACCCGCGTCATCAAGTCTTTCCATTTCAGACCACGACGGATGTTCCGGGGCATGTTGTAGGAGCGGTCGATCACGTTCTGCGACCCCATGTAGCCGACGAGGCCATCGATGATCAACACCTTGCGATGGTTGCGCAGGTCCGGGCGCTGCCACTTGCCCTTGAGCGGTTGCAGCGGCAGCAGCAGCTCCCACTTCACACCGGAGTCGGTGAGCCGGCGCAGCGTCTCACGGTAGCCCGGCTTGCGCATCGACTGGATGTGGTCCATCAGCACACGCACCGTGACACCGCGCTTGACGGCGTTCTCGAGGGCGTCGAAGAACGGCGCTGTGGTCGGGTCCAGCGAGAGGATGTAGAACTCGACGTGCACGAAATTGCGGGCCTGATCGATGTCGGTCACCATCTCGGCGAACGTGTCCTCGTAGTCGCCGAGAAGCCGGGCCTCGTTGCCGCCGACCAGCGGCATCGACCCTAGGTTGCGGTTGAGCTCGACGACCGATTCGAGCCACAGCGGCCAGGGGTGGTCGCGGCGCACCTGATCGATTCCCTTGGTGCTGTCGAGGATGAATTGGTTGATCTCCTCCTGCATCTCCAGCCGCTTCTTCGGCAGGGTGCGGTATCCGATCAGCAGGAAGAGCAACGCGCCGACGTAGGGCAGGAAGAAGATGGTGAGTAGCCACGCCATCCCCGATGTCGGACGGCGATTGCGGGGAACCACAATGATCGCCACCACGCGGATGGCGAAATCGACCACCACGGCGATCACCAGGATGACGGTCGAGATTTCGATGCCGAACATCCGGTGCTACGTGACCGGGTTGTCAAGCCCGAGCTTGGCGCGTTCTTCCGCCTCGATCCGGGCGTAGACCTTCCGCTCCGTGCGATCGGCCCGCACGATGGAGCGCATCACAATCCAGAAGATGAGGCCGACCGCGACGGTAGGCAGGAGTGCCCAGAATGCGCTGACCCAGAAGTTGTCCATGATGTCTACAACGATACGGGAAAACCGCGGTCCGAGGCGCAACCCTATTTGTTCAGCATCCCCGCGATGCCGGTGCCGATGGCGTAGATACCCGTGCCCGCGACGCCGACCCAGATCGACAGCTCGAGCAGGGTCGGACGTCGGCGGGCGCGCGGCGCAGGTTCACGGGCAGACGGCGCCCTGCGCGCAGGCACGCCGGGCGCAGGCACGCCGGCCGCAGGCACGCCAGGCGCAGGCACGCCAGGCGCAGGCACGCCAGGCGCAGGCACGCCAGGCGCAGGCACGCCAGGCGCAGGCTCGCCAGGCGCAGGCTCGCGGGGAGGCTCAAAACTCATGGTGTGATTATTTCACCAGTGGGAACAGGATGGTCTCCCGAATTCCCAGCCCGGACAGCGCCATCAGCAGGCGGTCGATGCCCATTCCCATGCCTCCGGTGGGCGGCATCCCGTGTTCGAGGGCCCGCAGGAATTCCTCGTCGAGGCGCATGGCCTCGGGGTCGCCGCCGGCGGCAAGGCGCGCTTGTTCGACGAAACGCTCACGCTGCACGACCGGGTCGACGAGCTCGGAGTAGCCGGTGGCCAACTCGAATCCGCGCACGTACAGGTCCCACTTCTCAACCACGCCGGGGAGCTGTCGATGGCCGCGCACGAGCGGGCTGGTGTCGATCGGGAAGTCCATCACGAACGTGGGGCGGGTCAGGCCACCCTTGACGAAATGCTCCCACAACTCCTCGACGTACTTGCCGTGGATGGGGTGGTCGATGTCGAGCCCCTCGGTGTCGGCGAGCGTCTTCAGCTCGGCGAGCGGGGTGGCCGGCGAGATCTCGTAGCCGACGGCCGCGGACAGGCTGTCGTACATGCCGATGCGGTCCCAGTCACCACCCAGGTCGAATTCGGTGCCGTCGGCCCAGGTCACCACGTGCGAGCCGGCGATGGCGAGCGCGGCATCCTGAATCAGGGTCTGGGTGAGGTCGGCGATCGAGTTGTAGTCGCCGTAGGCCTCATAGGCCTCGAGCATGGCGAATTCGGGCGAGTGGGTGGAGTCGGCACCCTCATTGCGGAAGTTACGGTTGATCTCGTAAACCCGGTCGATGCCGCCGACGACGGCGCGCTTGAGGAACAGCTCCGGCGCGATCCGCAGGTAGAGGTCGGTGTCGAACGCGTTGCTGTGGGTCGTGAACGGGCGAGCGGATGCGCCGCCGTGCATGACCTGCAGCATGGGCGTCTCGATCTCGATGAAGCCCAGGTCGGTGAAGGTGCGACGGAGGCTCGCAACGGTCTGCGAGCGCTGGATCACACTGCGGCGCGCCTGCTCACGGGCGATCAGGTCGAGGTACCGGCTGCGCACGCGGGTCTCCTCGCTGAGCTCGGTGTGCAGGTTCGGCAGGGGCAGCAGCGCCTTGGCGGCGATCTGCCACTCCGTCGCCATGATGGAGAGCTCGCCGCGGCGGGAAGAGATGACCTCACCGGAGACGAAGAGGTGGTCGCCGAGGTCGACGAGGTCCTTCCAGTCGGCGAGGGATTCCTCCCCCACCTCACCGAGGGAGACCATGGCCTGGATTCGGCTGCCGTCGCCGGACTGAAGGCTGGCGAAGCAGAGCTTGCCGGTGTTGCGGAGGTGCACGACTCGGCCGGCGAGGCCGACGGTGACGCCGGTGACGGCGTCCGCGGCGAGGTCGCCGAACCGTGCGCGCACGGCGGGGATAGTGTCGGTGACGGGCACGGACACCGGGTAGGCACCGCCGGCGGGGCTGGTCGCCGCGGCGTTCAACCGGTCACGCTTGGCCAGGCGCACGACCTTCTGCTCATTGGTCTCGGCCTCCGCCACTGCGGCGGCCACGATTTCGGCCTCGGTCGGTACTGGGTTCTGCTCGCTCATGCGGTTCTCCGTGGCAGGTGGCGGCCGGGTGATGCCCGGCGCCCCCGCGCGTGCTCATTGATGTGACGACGTGTTGATGAAAGGTCGGGCTGGTGGCTGTCGGGCTTTCGGGCTTTCGGGACGGCCTAGGGAAGGTTCAGGGCCACGTTGTCGATCAGCCGGGTGTGACCGACCAGCGCTGCGACCAGCATGCGGGCCGGGCCGTGATGCAGGGCCCCGACCGGAAGGAAGGTCAGGGGGTCGACGACAACGAGATAGTCCAGTTTAACCAGCGGCTGGGCGTCGATCCACGCATGGGCGGCCTGCAGGGTGGCCTCGGCTCCCTGACCGGCGACGGATGCGGCGGCCTCGAGCCCCGCAGACAGCGCCCGGGCGGCGGCGCGCTGCGCCGGTTCCAGAGCGCGGTTGCGGCTGGAGAGCGCGAGGCCGCCGTCTTCGCGCACGATCGGGACGACCTCGATGCGGGTGCGGAAGTCGAGGTCGGCCAGCATCCGTTCGATCAGGAATACCTGCTGCGCGTCCTTCTGGCCGAACACGGCCACGTCGGGGCCGACGATATTGAACAGCTTCGCGACCACCGTGAGCATGCCGTCGAAGTGCCCGGGGCGCGCGGCCCCCTCGAGGAGACTGCCGACGGAACCGGCGGACACCCGGGTGGACGCGGCGCCGTCCGGGTACATCACCTGGTTGGTCGGCGCGAAGACGAACGGCACGCCCTCCACTGCCAGGGCCGCGACGTCGGCCTCGAGAGTGCGCGGGTAACTGCCGAGGTCTTCCCCGACGCCGAACTGCAGCGGGTTGACGAAGATCGACACCACGACGATGTCGCCGAGGCTGCGGGCCCGACGCACCAGGGTCAGGTGCCCGGCGTGCAGGGCCCCCATGGTCGGGACCAGCACGATGCGGGGGCGCCCGAGCCCGGCCTCGCCGCGCTCGACGCGCTCGCTCACGTTGCGGCTCCGCGCGTCGGTCAGGCGGCTCCGCATTTCCTCGATGCTGCCGATGACTTCTGGTTTGGTGAGCACGTTCACTCGTCCTCCGGTGTGTTGCGATTGTGTCATTCGTCGAAATCGTCCTGGTCGCGGCCATCGAGCGCGTCGAGCGCGTCGAGCTGGGACAGGTCGAGGCGCTCGGGGCTGGTGCGGGCGAGCGCGTTCTCCATGGCGGAGCGCATCAGCGGCGCGATCACCGCTCCGGGGTGCTCGATGCCGATGCCGGCCAGCAGCCCGGTGGCCTGCTCCACGATCGAGGTGGAGAACGCCGTGGCGGTCTCCACGGCCTCGGCGTAGCCGGCCCGGTCGGCCTCCGCCACGATCACGGGCTCACCGCCCATCTCCACGACGAGCGCCTGGCCGATCGGCAGTACCGGCGTGGGCGCCGTCACCGCGAAGTAGCTGTCGGCCAGGCGGGCCAGGTCGATGCTGGTGCCGGTGAAGCTCATAGCCGGGTGGATGGCCAGCGGGATCGCGCCGCCGGCCTGCGCCGGGGCCAGCACCGCGGTGCCGTACCGGGCCGAGGTGTGCAGCACGAGCTGGCCGGCCTGCCAGGTTCCGGTGGCCGCGAGCCCGCTGACGAGGCTCTCGAGCTGCGCGTCGGGCACGGCGATGATGACCAGTTCGCTGCGCTCGACGATCTCGGGAACGGTGAGGATGGGTGCGCCCGGCAGGATCGCCTCGGCCCGGTCGCGACTGGACTGCGAGATGGCGGAGATGCCGACGATCGCGTGGCCGGCGCCGGCGAGGGCGGCGCCGAGGATGGGTCCGACCCGGCCGGCGCCGATGATGCCGATTCCGAGGCGTCCTGGCCGCTGCGTCATTCGGTGACTCCGTTCGTCGGGTACCAGGCGGGATGGTCCTGGTGCGGCCGCTCTACGTTGGGCTGGTCCTGGTGCGGCTGGTTCCAGTGATGGCTGGTGTCGGCCTGGGCGGACGAGACGGCTCCGGAGGCGATCCGGTCGAAGAAGACCAGCGCTTCGGCGGCGTCCACCACCCCGAGGTAGGCGGACACCGGCCCGGCGACGGTGTGAAGCCGGGCGGAACCGAGGCGCAGCATCCGTGTCACCGGGCCCTGCGAGATGGCGACGCTCTGCAACCGGGCCAGCGGCACCAGCACCAGTTCCCGCGCGATCACGCCGCGGCGGAGCAGGGCGATGCCGTCCGAGACGGTGTAGCCGGTGCGGCGCCACGAGAACGGATGCAGCCAGGCCGCCCGGCGCGGAGCGTTCGTGAAGCCGTCGTCGCCGCCCTTCGAGCGCAGGCCCCGTTCGATCAGGGTCTGCTGCTCCGCGGAGTCGAATCCGGGCAGGATCAACTCGAGCACCCGGGCGACGTCGGCGAGCGTTCCCACCGGGAGGGTGGTGGTGTTGGCCTCACCCGCGGCGCCCTTGGTGCTGGAATGGCCGGCCGTGTTGATGCGCACCTGCCACCAGCCGAACGGGCGCCAGAGCAGGGGCTGCGAGACTCCGATCGCGTGGATCCGGCCCGGTGGCAGGGTCTCGTTGCTGGTGGTGAGCAGCCCGAAGCCGACCCGCACGCCGTCGGGGGTGCCGGCGATGCTGTACCGCAGCGACTTGGTGACGCGGGTGAAGTAGAAGCTGACGCCGGCGACCAGGGTGGGGATGAACGCCACGAACAGCCAGTCGCTGCCGCCGGCGGTCACGCTGACGATCAGGGCGATCCCGGCGAGCACGACGAAGACCGTGAAGCCGCTGCACACGACGGATCCGATCAGCCGCCCGAGCGGGATCCGCACCACCGATTCCGGCGGCGCCGCGTCGGGGTCCAGTTCGGGCGCGAAGAAGTCCCGGGCCCGGTCGGCGACGCTGAAGGCAGCGGCCGGCGCGTAGACCGGCTCGGGGCCGAGCCCGGCCCCGGCGGCCGGGGCGAGCGCAACATCCGGGGCGAGCGCGGCCTCCGGGACGGGAACAGCCTGCTGGCGCAGTCCGGACGCGAGGCGAAGGATGTCCCGGCGCAGCTGGTCTGCCAGGGCCGACCCCAGGTAGGCCAGTTGCACATTGGCGTCCTGGCCGGCCACGCTGACTTCCAACTTCGCGGCGCCGATCAGGCGCGGGATGAACGGGCGCACGATGTTGACGCCCTGGATGCGGTCGAGGCGGGCCCGGCGGTTGCTGCGGAAGAGCATTCCGCTACGCACCTCGACGACCTCCGCTGTGACCCGGAAGGTGTGCATGCGCCAGGACAGGTAGAAGACCGCGAGGATCAGCAGGAGCACGACGGCGACCGCGAGCAGCGCCCAGCCGACGGCGCCGCGCTCGAGGATCGCGTCGATCGGGTCCCCGCCGTAGCGCGGCACCCCGAAGAAGACGTCGATCAGCCGTTCGCGCAGGTTGGCGATGATGAAGCCGAGCACCGCGACGATGAAAATGCCGCCGCGAAGTAGCGGGCTGGCCGGATGCAGCCGGTGCCATTCCCCGTCGGCGAGCGTCGTGGTCACAGCCCGGCCCGACGACTCTCGGCCAGCTCCACGAGGCGGTCGCGCAGGCTCTCCGCATCGGCCTCGGGGAGTCCGGGAATGAGGACCCCGGACGAGGCCGCCGCGGTAACGAATTTGAGGTCTGCCAGCCCCAGCCAGCGGGCAATCGGGCCGCGGGTGATGTCGACCAGCTGCATCCGCCCGTAGGGAACGGACACGAACCGGGTGAACATGATGCCGCGTCGGAAAAGCAGGTCGTCGCGCCGCAGCTGGTAGCCGATGGCCCGCACCCGGCGCGGTTCGAACGCGACGGTGGCCCCGGTGATCAGCACGACCGCGCCGATCACGTAAAGCGCCCACTGCACGTCCAGGAGCAACCACACCGCTGCGGCCGCGGCCGCGAGAACCAGTCCGAAGACGATCGTGCCGACCGTCTCCACCACCACGTAGCGCGGCGAGACGCGCTTCCACTCCCCCACATCGGGGAGGTCCAGTCGGTCGGCCGCGTCAGGCACGCACTTCTCCCTGCTCTTGATCGTCGTCATCGGGGGGAAGCGTGCAGAAATGCTCGGCCACGAGCCCCAGCGTCAGGAGGATCGCGGCACCCACCGCCGTCCCGATTGCAGGCCATAACGATGTTACCGCCGGTACGACCGAGCGGGTCAGGATGTAGAGCACGATTCCCAGCCCGCCGCCCAGTAGCAACGCCCCGCTCAGCGCGGACGCCTTCGCCAGCAGCGCCACACGGATGGCCAGGAACGGATTGACGTGCTGGCCCACCCGGCCGCGTGTGGCCTGGCGGATCGGCCGGGCCAGCGCCAGGACGACGACACCGATGGCGATCAGGGCGATCGGAAGGGTGGTCGGGGGCAGGAACATCGCCGAGCCGCTTGCCACGGCGGCCAGCTCGAGCAGGAATGCGACGACCAGGCCCACCAGGCCCAGGGCGACCAACGCCGACGCCTGAGTGCGTTTCACCGGCTGCCGCCCGACGACGGCAGTGCCGCGTGCCGCTGCACGGTGGTCTCGATCGCCGCGAGCAGCGCGCTCACGGGGCCCTGGCCCGGGAGCACGGCGGCCGGGTCGAGGTCCAGCCAGGGAGCCAGCACGAAATCGCGCTCGGCGGCCCGCGGGTGCGGGATGGTCAGGCGGTCGTCGTGCAGCGAGATCGTGCCGAACACCACGATGTCGATGTCGAGGGTACGGTCGCCCCAGCGTTCGACCCGCACCCGGCCCTGCTCGTTCTCGATGGCGTTCACCGCGTCGAGCAGAGTGTGCGGGTCCCCGGTGTAACGGATGCCGACCACCAGGTTCAGATAGCGGGGCGCGTCGTCATCGACGCCGCCGACCTTCATCGCCGCTGACTCGTAGACGGGGGAAACGCCGGTTAGCTCCAGTCCGGGCACCAACTCCAGCGCGGATATCGCCGCGGTGAGCGTGGCCGCGCGGTCGCCGAGGTTGCTCCCCAGGGCGAGCAGCGCCGGTTGAGGGGTCGCGAATCGACCTTCGCCGGCCGCCGGAAGGTCGATTCGCGACCCCTCACGGTGGAATGCGCCGGTCATGCGCGCGTCCGCACGATCTGCACCGCGACATCCGTGAACGGAACGGAGATCGGCGCCTGTGGTTTGTGCACCGTCACCTGCACCCTCTCGGCGGCGTCGTGGGCGAGTACCACGGCGGCGATGCGCTCGGCGACGGTTTCGATCAGGTCGACGGGGTTGTGCCTGGCAGCATCCGTCACCTCCTCGGCCAGCTCGCCGTAGTGGATGGTCTGCGTCACATCGTCACTCGCGGCGGCACCCTGCAGGTCGAGCCAGACCGTCACGTCGATGACGAAGTCCTGGCCGTTCTCCCGCTCGAAATCGTAGACGCCGTGGTGGGCGTTGACCCGCAGGCCGGTGAGCGTGATGGAATCGCTTCTCATGGTCCTATTCTGGCGGAATCCGCCAGTGCCAGCACATTCAGCGCCGCTCGGGTCGCCGCGACGTCGTGCACGCGCACCGCCCAGGCGCCGGCCTGCGCGGCCAGCACGCTGACCACGGCGGTCGGCAAATCGCGGTCCAGCACGCCCGCGTCGACCGGGAGCACCCCGGCGAGGAACCGCTTGCGGGAGGCACCCACCATGACTGGGAATCCCAGTCCGGCGAAGGCGTCCAGATGCGCCAGCAGGCTCCAGTTGTGCTCGGGCAGCTTCGAGAAGCCAAGACCCGGATCGAGCACGATCTTCTCCCGTGGCAGGCCGGCCGCCGTCAGCGCGTCGACCCGGGCGGACAGCTCGGTCCGCACCTCGGCGACGACGTCGCCGTAGACGGCGAGGTCGTCCATCTTCGGGGCGTGCGCCCGCCAGTGCATGGCCACGTACGTCAGCCCGCTCCGTGCGGCGACGGATGCCATCAGCGGGTCCGCCAGGCCGCCGGAGACATCGTTGATGATCTGCGCCCCGGCGGCGGCCGCCGCGTCCGCGGTGCTCGCGTTGAGGGTGTCGACGCTGATCGACAGTCCCTGCCGGGCTAGCTCGGTGATCACCGGGATCACCCGGGATTGCTCCTCGGCGGGTGCGACCCGGCCGGCGCCGGGGCGAGTGGACTCACCGCCCACGTCGATCAGGTCGGCTCCCTGGGCGTGAAGGTCGAGGGCGTGGGCGATGGCGGCATCCGTCGACGCCCACCGGCCACCGTCGCTGAAGGAGTCCGGGGTGACGTTGAGCACCCCCATGACCAGGGTGCGCGGCCGGGTCACCGGCCGGAGCCGATCAGGGCCATGATCTCGGCGCGCATCACGGGATCGGAGAGGGACCCGCGGCTGGCCATCGTGACGGTCGAACTGGCCGTCTGGCGCGAGCCGCGCGCGGTGACGCAGCCGTGCACGGCGTCGAGCACGACCAGCACGCCGAGCGGTGCCAGCCCGGTGTGGAGGGCCTCGGCGATCTCCTCGGTCAGGCGCTCCTGCATCTGGGGCCGGGCGGCGATCGTGTCGACGACGGCGGGCAGCTTGCCCAGCCCCACGACCCGCTCGTTCGGCACGTAGGCCAGGTGGGCGATGCCGAGAAAAGGCAGCAGGTGGTGTTCGCAGACGGACCGGAAGGCGATGTCGCGCAGGAGCACCAGCTCACCGGTGTGCCGACCCACCGGGATCGTGTCGCGCAGGTGGTCGACCGGGTCGACCTCCAGCCCGGCGAAGAACTCGCCGTAGGACTCGGCCACCCGGCGAGGAGTCGCCTCGAGGCCCGGCCGGTCGGGATCCTCGCCGATTGCGGCGAGGATCTCGGCGACGGCGGCTTCGATCCGCGCCTTGTCTACTGCCACCCGGGGGCCTAGGCGGTGGCGGGGCGAGGGGTGCGGGCCGGCGTGCGGGCCGGCGTGCTCGCCGCGGTCTCGCCGGCGGAGTCGCCATCGACGACGCCGCTTTCAATGGATGCCTTGGGGGCCGGCATCGCGATGGGCGGCAGGTCGGACACCGGGCGCTTGTCACTGGACAGCCACTGCGGGCGCGGGGGCAGCTTCACGACGCTCGTGAAGATCGCGGCCAGCGCGTGCTGGTCGAGCGTCTCGTGCTCGAGCAGTTCGGCGGCCAGCTCGTCGAGGATCACCCGGTTCGTGATCAGCACCTGGTAGGCCTCGTCATGCGCGTCTTCGAGGAGCTGGCGCACTTCGGCATCGACGCTCTCGGCGACCCGCTCGGAGTAGTCCCGCTGGTGGCCCATGTCGCGACCGAGGAAGACCTCGCCGGAACCCTGCCCGAGCTTGAGCGGACCGACGGCCGAACTCATGCCGAACTCGGTGACCATCTTGCGCGCGGTGGAGGTGGCCTTCTCGATGTCATTCGAGGCGCCGGTGGTGGGGTCGTGGAAGATGATCTCCTCGGCCACCCGGCCGCCCATTGCGTAGGCGAGCTGGTCGAGCAGTTCGTTGCGGGTGACGGAGTAGCGGTCCTCGACCGGCATGACCATCGTGTAGCCGAGCGCCCGTCCGCGGGGCAGAATCGTGATCTTGGTGACCGGGTCGGTGTTGCGCATCGCGGTCGCCACGAGGGCGTGGCCGCCCTCGTGGTACGCGGTGATCAGCTTCTCCTTGTCGCGCATGACGCGGCTGCGGCGCTGCGGACCGGCCATCACGCGGTCGACGGCCTCGTCGAGGGCGCGGTTGTCGATCAGCTGCGCATTGGAGCGCGCAGTGAGCAGGGCCGCCTCGTTGAGTACGTTGGCCAGGTCGGCGCCGGTGAAGCCGGGCGTTTTGCGTGCCAGAACCTCGAGGTCGACGCCGGGAGCCATCGGCTTGCCCTTGGAGTGCACCTCGAGGATGCGCTTGCGGCCGAGCATGTCGGGCGCGTCCACGCCGATCTGGCGGTCGAAGCGGCCGGGGCGCAGCAGCGCGGGGTCGAGGATGTCGGGCCGGTTGGTGGCCGCGATCAGGATGACGTTCGCCTTGACGTCGAAGCCGTCCATCTCGACCAGCAGCTGGTTGAGGGTCTGCTCACGCTCGTCGTGCCCGCCGCCCATGCCGGCGCCGCGGTGGCGGCCGACGGCGTCGATCTCGTCGATGAAGATGATGGCCGGGGCGTTTTCCTTGGCCTGCTGGAACAGGTCACGCACGCGGCTCGCGCCGACGCCCACGAACATCTCCACGAAGTCGGAGCCGGAGATGGCGTAGAACGGCACGTTGGCCTCGCCGGCGACGGCGCGGGCGAGGAGGGTCTTACCGGTTCCGGGAGGGCCGTAGAGCAGCACGCCCTTGGGGATGCGCGCCCCGACAGCCTGGAATTTTGCCGGCTCCTTGAGGAATTCCTTGATCTCCTCGAGCTCCTCGATGGCCTCGTCGGCCCCCGCGACATCCGCGAACGTCACCTGCGGGCTCTCCTTGGAGACGAGCTTGGCCTTCGACTTGCCGAACTGCATGACCTTGTTGCCGCCGCCCTGCATCCCTGCGAGCATGAACCAGAAGAATGCGCCGATCAGGAGCAGGGGAAGCATGATGCCGAGCAACGACAGGAACCAACTGGACTTCGGCACCTCGTCGGTGAAGCCGTCCGCGGGGCTGGCGTTCGTGACGGCCGTGATGACCTCTTCGCCGCGCGGGGCGACGTAGTAGAACTGAACCTCGGTGCCGAGGTCCTTGTCCGCCTTGGTCAGGATCAGGTCGACGCGTTGCTCGCCATCGACGATCGTGACCTCGGAAACCTTCCCGTCTTTCAGGAACTCCAGACCCTGTTGGGTGGGAATCTCTTTGAATCCAGACATGGTGATCAGGCTCGACCCTATCCACACGGCAACAATCGCCAGCAGAATGTAGAGGAGCGGCCCGCGGAGTAGTTTCTTGACCTTCATCGTGGTGACAGGCTACCGTGACGCCGCTGGAGGAAGACCGTGTGTTCGCCCAAAGCGCTACCTGCCTCAGCTGTAGATGTGCGGAGCGAGCACGCCCACCGAGCGCAGGTTGCGGTAGCGCTCGTCGAAGTCGAGACCGTAGCCCACGACGAACTGGTTCGGGATGTCGAACCCGAGGTATTTCACGTCGATGTCGACGCGTGCGGCATCCGGTTTGCGGAGCAGGGCGCAGATTTCAACGGATTCCGGTCCGCGCGACTTCAGGTTGGAGAGGAGCCACGACAGGGTCAGACCGGAATCGATGATGTCCTCGACGATGAGCACGTTGCGGCCGTGCAGGTCGGTGTCAAGGTCTTTCAGGATGCGCACGACGCCGCTGGACTGCGTGCCGGACCCGTAGGAGCTGACCGCCATCCAGTCCATCGTGATCGGATGCACGAGCTCGCGCGCCAGATCGGCCATGACCATGACCGCGCCCTTGAGCACGCCGACCAGCAGCAGATCCTTGCCGGCGTAGTCCGCCTCGATCAGGCGGCACAGCTCGGCGAGCCGGGTGCGGATCTGCTCCTCCTCGATCAGAATCTCGGTGAGGTCGCCTTCAATGTCGCGGGGTTCCATGGGAGCGGGAGGGTCCTTTGCTCGGGGCGTGTCCAGGCGCGGTGAAAATCAGCCAGCCGTCCTGCCGTTCAACTCTAACGCCTGGCAGGTCGAGCGACTTCTGCCCGTGCCAGTCGGTGACCAGGCGCAGCGCGGCGAGCGTGTGCACGCGTTCCAGGGACACCCCGAACTCCCGTTCGACCGCGAACCGGATGATCCGCTGGCGCACCGCGGGCGGATTCGCCTCAAGCCGGCTCGCCTCCAGCCGGATGCCGGGATCGGCTCGCTCGCCGAGTTGCGCGGTGAGTTGCTCGCTCAGTTGCTCGCTCAGGACGCGGGCCAGGTCGTCGAGGGCGCTCGAATCCTCGCGCAGCTGCCCGGCTGTGCGCACGAGCGCTTCGGCCACGCCGGGTCCCAGCTCCCGCTCGAGCACCGGCAGCACGGTCTGGCGCACCCGCACCCGGGCGAAGCGCGGATCGTCGTTGTGCGGGTCCTGCCAGGGGTGCAGATCGGAATCCACGCAGAATTGCCGGGTCTGGGCGCGACGGATGCCCAGCAGCGGACGCAGGATCGGCCCGCCAACCGGTTTCATTCCCTGCAGGCTCGTCGGGCCCGATCCCCGGGCGAGGCCGAGCAGCACGGTCTCCGCCTGGTCGTCGAGGGTGTGCCCGAGCAGGATGTGGCTCGCGCCGGTCTCCCGGCGCGCCTCGTCGAAGGCCGCGTACCGGGCGGTGCGGGCGGACGCTTCCGGCCCGCCGGCATCCGCGCCGTGCTCGACCGTGACCCGCAGGACGAGCACCGGGTCGAGGCCCAGTTCCCGGGCCTGCTGCGCCGCAGCGGCCGCGACGCCGGCCGAGCCGGCCTGCAGGGCGTGGTCGACGATGACCGCTCCGGCCCGCAGGCCCGCGCGCGGCGCCTCGAAGGCCGTGGCCGCGGCGAGGGCGAGTGAGTCGGCTCCCCCGCTGAAGCCGACCAGTACCAGGGCGTCGCCGGGCGCAGGCCCCGCCTCGGTGAGCAGGGCGCGCACCTGGCGGCGCAGATCGGCGATCACCGGGGTGAGCCTCGGGCGGCGTGGGGACTCCATCCAGTAACGTTATCGACAGACTGTGAACAAGGGAGAGACCAGGCCATGGCCGCATACGACGCAGTAATCGAAATCCCCCGCGGGAGCCGCAACAAGTACGAAGTCGATCACGAGACCGGGCGGGTGTACCTGGACCGGGTTCTTTACACGAGCTTCGTGTACCCGACCGACTACGGCTTCTTCGAGAACACCCTCGGACTCGACGGCGACCCGGTCGACGTCCTGGTCCTGATCGAGTTTCCCCTGTTTCCGGGTGTCGGCCTGTCGGTTCGCCCGGTCGGCGTGTTCAACATGACCGATGACGGCGGCTCCGACGCGAAGGTCATCGCGGTTCCCGCCGGCGATCCGCGCTGGGACTACATCCAGGACGTCACCGACATCCCGGAGTACACCCGCAAGGAGATCGAGCACTTCTTCGAGCACTACAAGGACCTTGAGCCCGGCAAATGGGTCAAGACCGAGGGCTGGGGCGACGCCGCGGAGGCCGACCAGATCGTGCGCGACGGCATCACGAAGCTGGCGGACGAGGCCCACTAGCCTTCCCGACCCACGCAATCCGGCGATCCGCTTCGCCGAATCGTGGGAAAAGCCCCTTTCCGGAGTCCGGGAAGGGGCTTTTCTCATGATTCGGCACGGACGGTCAGCCGGGTCGACCCACGTAGGGGGCCACCTCGCCGACGGACCAAATGCTGTGGATACGCACGGGCGCGGACGGGTTCGGGGCCTCGAGGATCCTGCCGCCGCCCACGTAGAGCGCCACGTGGTAGTAGTCGCCGCCACCACCCCAGAAGACGAGGTCGCCGCGCTGGGCCTGGCTGAACGGCACCAGGCGGCCCTGATTGGCCATGGTGCGGTACTGGTTGGTGGCCGAGTGCGAGCCGATGTAGACGCCCGCCGCCGCGTAGGCGGCCTTGGTCAGCCCGGAGCAGTCCCAGACGTTCGGCCCCGAGCCGCCGAGCACGTAGCGATCACCGATCTGCTGGGTGGCGAAGGACAGGGCCGTGTCGACCGCGCCGGCGCTCGGAGCCCGTACGGCGGGTGCCGGAGCCGCCGGAGCTGGAGCTGGAGCCGCCGGAGCTGGAGCCGGAGCCGCTGGAGCTGGAGCCGGCGCCGCCGGAGCTGGAGCCGGCGCCGCCGGAGCGGGAGCCGCGGGCCTGGCCGCCGGGGCCGGAGCGTTCGGCTGGGCCGCGGGCTGCCGCACGG
>NZ_SOGQ01000086.1 GCF_004403465.1 Cryobacterium sinapicolor
CCAAGCCTCTCCCCCGCCGAGCCACCCACCCGCCAAGCCGCCCACTCGCCAAGCCGCGCGCCCGCCGAGCCGCCCACTCGCCGAGCCGCCCACCCGCCGAGCCACCCGCCCGCCAAGCCGCGCGCCCGCCGAGCCGCCCACTCGCCGAGCCGCCCACTCGCCGAGCGCTCCGCGCTACGTCGTGTCGTGGTTCCGTTCCGCCTCCGCGATGCGGGCCACCGTCTTGAGGAAGCTGTCCGGGTTGAGCGAGATGGAGTCGATTCCCTCCTCCACCAGGAAGGCCGCGAATTCGGGGTAGTTGCTCGGCGCCTGCCCGCAGATGCCGATCTTGATGCCGGCGGCGTGAGCCTTCTGGATGGCCTCGCTGATCATCAGCTTCACGGCGTCATCGCGTTCGTCGAAGAGGGCGGCAAGATCCTCGGAGTCGCGGTCGACACCCAGCACCAGCTGGGTCAGGTCGTTGGAGCCGATCGAGAAGCCGTCGAAGCGCGTGGCGAACCGCTCGGCCAGGATCACATTGGCCGGGATCTCGCACATCATGTAGATCTGCAGTCCGGCCTCGCCGCGCACCAGCCCGTTCTCCGCCATCACCGCGAGCACCTTGTCGGCCTCGGTCGTGGTGCGGCAGAACGGCACCATCACGATCACGTTGTCAAAGCCGATCTTCTCCCGCACCTGCTTGATCGCCCGGCATTCCAGGGCGAACCCCTCCCGGTAGCGCTCGTCGTAATAGCGTGAGGCACCGCGGAAGCCGAGCATCGGGTTCTCCTCCGAGTGCTCGAAGACCGACCCGCCGATCAGGTGCGCGTATTCGTTGGTCTTGAAGTCGCTCATCCGCACGATCACGGGGTCCGGGTGGTAGGGCGCGGTCAGCTTCGCGATGCCGAGCGCGAGCGCCTGTACGAAATATTCCTTCGGGTCCATATAGCCACGGGTGAGCTCTTCGATCTGACGGATGGCGGACCGGTCGGTGACCCGCTCCGGGTGCACGAGCGCCATCGGGTGGATTTTGATCAGGTTGTTGATGATGAATTCCATCCGGGCCAGCCCCACACCGTCGGCCGGTAGCCGCCACCACTCGAACGCCGCGGCCGGGCTGGCGATATTGACCATCACCTTGGTGCGGGTCTTCGGAACGGTGCCGAGGTCGATCTCCTCGGTTTCGAAGGCCAGCTGACCCTCGAAGACGTAGCCCTCGTCGCCCTCGGCACAGGAGATGGTGATCAGCTTGCCATCCGTGAGCGTGTCGGTGGCGATGCCCGTGCCCACGACGGCCGGCACGCCCAGCTCGCGGCTGACGATCGCGGCGTGGCTGGTGGGACCTCCGTGGTCGGTGACGATGCCGGCCGCGCGGGTCATGATCGGCACCCAGTCGGGGTCCGTCATCTCGGTGACCAGGATGGCGCCGTCGACGAATTTCTCGATGTCGGCCGGGTCCTTGATCACGCAGGCCACGCCACTCGCGATGCTGTCGCCGATCGCGACCCCGGTCACCAACAGCGGCCCGGTTTCGGTGAGGGTGCTCACCGTGAACCGGGTTCCGCTCGCCTGCGAGTGCACGGTCTCCGGACGCGCCTGCACCAGGAACAATTCGCGGGTCACACCGTCTTTGGCCCACTCCATGTCCATCGGGCGGCCGTAGTGGTTCTCCACGATCACGGCCCAGCGCCCCAGTTTCACGATCTCTGCGTCGGTCAGCACGAACGACCGCCGCTCGCGCTCGGGGGTGTCGATGGTTCGGGTGCGGGCGCTACCGCCCTTGGCGTAGACCATCTTGCGGGCCTTCTCGCCGAGGGTCTTCTCGATGATGGGCGTGGCGCCGGGTTGGTCGAGCAGCGCCTTGAACACCAGATATTTGTCGGGATTGACGGTGCCCTGCACCACCGTTTCGCCGAGCCCCCAGGCGGCGCTGATCACGGCCACGCCCGGAAAGCCGGTGTCGGTGTCGATGGAGAACATCACCCCGGAGCCGCCGACGTCGGCTCGGATCATCCGTTGCACGCCGATCGAAAGCGCCACATCCAGGTGGTCGAATTTCTTCACCTCGCGGTAACTGATCGCTCGGTCGGTGAACAACGAGGCGTAGCATCGGCGGCAGGCGTCGAGCAGGTCGCGCTCGCCCGTCACGTTGAGGAACGTCTCCTGCTGCCCGGCAAAGCTGGCATCGGGCAGGTCCTCGGCGGTGGCACTGCTGCGCACGGCCACGGGCAGGTTCGGGTGACCGGCCTTCTCCGACAGCTCCCGATACGCGGCACGGATGCCGTCGGCGACGTCCGCGGGAA
Source organism: Cryobacterium sinapicolor (assembly GCF_004403465.1). Classification (GTDB taxonomy): domain Bacteria; phylum Actinomycetota; class Actinomycetes; order Actinomycetales; family Microbacteriaceae; genus Cryobacterium; species Cryobacterium sinapicolor. Next base: position 2,283 of record NZ_SOGQ01000086.1, read on the forward strand.
ACTCACCTCCCAGGAACAGCTCGCGCAGAGCCTCACCCGTGACGCGCAGCGAGGCGCGGCCGGCGTGGAACAGGTCCAGTTGGCGCCGCAGTGCCGGTTCGATCTCGTTCGCCGCGATGAACGCGCGATAGGCGTTGGCGGTCGTCGCGAACCCGTCCGGCACCTGCACGCCGTCGTCGCTGAGGGCACGCACCATCTCGCCCAGCGACGCGTTCTTGCCGCCGACCTGCGGAATGTCGCCCAGACCGATCTCGTTGAACCACACCACACTGCTTTCGAACATTGTTCGTCTACCCCTCTGTGAAGGTCCGGCCCATATCCCCGGGTCGTGCCACGTAGTGGGCAACCTACTCCCCCGACTGTGGCCCCGGTGAGTTGAGCCGCACCCCGAGCGAATTCGACGGAGATTTTGCCCAAAACGACCCCGAGCAGGCTGAAAAGCCGCCTTTCCTCCAGAATCTCCGTCGAATTGGTTCGACGCCGGGCATCCGTCCTGGCCGTGTGCCGCCGGGCATCCGTCCTGGCCGTGTGCCGCCGGGCCGCCGCCAATGTCAGTGGCTCCTGAGACTCTGAAGTACTCCCCACGAGGGAGCCTCAACCAGGAGGTACAGATGACTGATCCCAACTACACCGCTCTGCTGCTCGTGATCGACCGGAGCGGCTCGATGTCGAGCATCCGTGACGACATGGTCGGCGGCCTGACCGCGATGCTTGCCGAGCAAGCCGCTGAGCCGGGCCTGCTCACCGTGGACGTCGTCACCTTCGACGACGAGATCGAGCACACCCACACCCTCGCCGCCCCGAACGAGATCACTATCGAACTCGACCCCCGTGGCATGACGGCCTTGCACGACGCGATCGGCATCGCCGTCACGGGGTTCGGCGAGACGCTTCGGGTGCTGCCCGAACACGCCCGCCCCGGCACCGTGCAGGTCGTGGTCGTGACCGACGGCGGCGAGAACTCGAGCAGCGAATACTCCGCGGCTGCCGTGCGCGCCCTGATCAACCGGCAGACCGAGACGTACAGCTGGGACTTTGTGTTCCTCGGCGCCAACCAGGACGCCGTGCTCACCGGTGCCACGCTCGGCTTCGACGCCGCCAGCTCCATGACGTTCGCCGCAGCTCCTGGCGAGGTCGCCGCGATGAGCGCGAACCTCGGTCGTTACGTGACGGATGTGCGCAAGAAGGACAAGCGCGGCTTCACCGTCGAGGAGCGCGCCGAAGCCGGCGGTGAGGCCGTGTAGACAACGATTCCGCGTCTGAAGGAGCCCGGCGCAACTCAGCCGAGCGGCTCAGGCGGGCGCAACTCAGCCGAGCGGCTCCGGCGGGCGCAACTCAGCCGAGGGACTCAGGCGGGCGCGGCTCGGCCGACGCCTCGTCCAACTCCAACGCGAGGCCGAGCGGCGCGGCCGGAGCCATGATGCGGTTGCGGCCGGCGGCCTTGGCGGCGTAGAGCTGGGCATCGGCGACGTCGACGAGTTGATCAGAACCACCGAGTGGTCCGGAAGCGCAGCCTCCGCTGACGGTGACAGCGATCCCCACGCCCGCCGCGACGATGGGCGTCGCCGCGACGACCCGACGGATGCGGTTGGCCACCGAGAGGGCGCCGGCCAGGTCGGTGCGCGGCAGCACCACGAGGAACTCCTCGCCGCCCCACCGTCCGGCCACGTCCCCATCGCGCAGCTCCTGCCGCAGCCTCTCGGCGAACACCGCGAGCACGACATCGCCCGCGGGATGCCCGTAGCCGTCGTTGACGCGTTTGAAGTGGTCGATGTCCAGCAGCAGCACGCTCAACGGATCCCCGTGGCGCATGGCGCGCGAGTGGTGGTGGGCGAGTTCCTCCTCCAGGTGACGTCGATTGTGGAGGCCGGTGAGCACATCCGTGCGACTGAGCAGGTCGAGTTCGGTGTTGCGCTGGCGCAGCTGGTCCTGCAACTTCTTGACGTGCGCGGCCGCGGCGACCCGGGCTACGAGCTCGGCCGGCTCGAACGGCTTCTTGAGGTAGTCGTGGGCTCCGCCGCGCAGCCCCCGCAGCACACTCTTCATGTCGGTGAGTGTGGTCAGGAAGACCACCGGGAGGTCCCGAAGCAGCGGGTCGGCCTTGAGGATCGCCAGCACCTCGTAGCCGTCGAGCCCCGGCATTTCGATGTCGAGCAGGATCACATCCGGCGGCGATTGTCGGCACCGGTCGAGCGCGTCCAGACCCTCCATGGCCTCGACGACGGTGTAGCCCTCCAGTTCGAGGTGCGAACGCACGACGGCGCGGATCACGAGCGAATCGTCCGTGATCAGCACGGTGATCCCGGCCCCCGCCTCCCCGGTCACAGCACGGTCTGTCACAGCACCGCCGGTCACAGCCGCGCCGCCAGGGCCTGCGGGTCGGCGACGAGCATGAGTTCACCATCCGTGTCGAGCGATCCCGAAACGAACGCACGCCCGTGGCCCGTCGGCAGCGGCCGGATCTCGGCTTCTTCGATGCGTCGTAGCCCGGAAACGCTGTCCACGAGCAGCCCAAACGTTGTCTCGGCGCTCTCGACGACGAGCACGTGGCTGCCGCCGTCGCCCAGCGCCGACATGACCGTCAAGGGCACGGCGCCAGGCAGAATTCCGACGATATCGAAGGCGGCACCCGGCAGAGAACGGATGCCGTCACTCGTGCGCACAGCGCGGGTGGACTCCACGGGAAGGCAGTACGCATCCCCGGCAGCCCGGAAACAGACCATGGTCATCATCAGCTGAACTCCTGCTGTTTGTCGGGCCGCCAGGCGACGGACTGGCCGGTGGCGGAAGGCACCGCGTCGGAACGCGCGGTCTCGGAACGCGCCGCGTCGGGCTGCCGGCCGTCGAGCAGCGCGCGCAGTTCGGCCGCGTCGTAGCCGCCGACGGCGGCGCTGATCTGAGCCGGATCCGACTCGAGCAGGGCACGGCGGGAGGCCCCGAATGCCCGGTGTGCGGAGGCCTGGTCGCCGACTGCTTCGAGGGCGAGGGCGAGATGCAAGTGGGCAAGCGCGTCGTCCTGGGCGAGGTACACCCATTTGCGGAAGAGCACGACGGCGGCCTGGTCGTTACGCGCCGCGAGGGCATCCTGCCCGTCCCGCACCAGTCGGGCGATCGCCGCGGAGTCGTCCGCAACGTCGGCCCCAGACCCGAACCCGGCCCGAGACCCGGTTTCAGGCTCACTCTCAGCGCCAGCCGCCGAGGGCAGCCTCAACACCGATCCCGCCGCCACCGACCCGGCGGCCGGCATCGCCGACACCACCGCGGGAATGGCTCCCTCCTCAACCCGCGGCCGGTAGGCATACGCACCGCCGATCCGCACGGTTTCGTAGCGGTCACCGATCGACCAGATCGTCTCGGCCGCCCCGAGGAACACCCACGCGGTGGGCAGGGCGTTCGCGATCCGGTCGAGGAAGATCCGGGCATGCTCGGTGGAGAAGTAGATCAGTACGTTGCGGCAGAACACGACCTGGCTCCCGCGCGCCTGATCGGGGACCGGTGCGATCAGGTTGTGGTGCAGCGTGCTGACCCGGTCCCGGAGCGACTGGTTGACCTGCCATTCCAGGCCGGCGCGGGTGAGGTGGCGCTTGATGCGTGTGGGTGTGAGGCCACTGATCTCTCGGTCCGAGTAGCGCGCGGCACTCGTGCGACGCAGCGCCGCGGTCGACACGTCCGTGGCGATCACCGAGCCGTCGATCCCGAGTTCCTCCAACAGCATCACCAGGCTGAACGCCTCCTGGCCGTTGGCGCAACCGGCGCTCCAGATCGTGAGCGGCGGGGTCAGCGTGGGCAGGATCTCGCGCATGAGCACGTCGAAATGCTCGGGGTGACGGAAGAACCCCGTCTCCTGCACGGTGACCCGGTTGAGCAGGGCCTGGCGCAGCGTGGTGCTGGTCGTGAGCGCCTGAATGTACGTCTCGGCATCCACGGTCAGGCCGGCGGCCTCGTCACGGATGCACCGGCGCAGCCGGGCACGCAGGGTCGGCTCCGGCTTGAGCCCGACCGCGGTGCGGAGGAGTTCGGCCACCCGGTCCACGATGGTCTCCGACGGGTCGCCGCTGCTCATGACCACACCGGCGTCACGGCGCGCAGGATCTCGTCGGCGAGCTGATCGGGCGGCAACAGACTGGTGACCGCGCCGAGGCGGTGGGCGGCCTGCGGCATCCCGAAGACCGCGCAGGAGGCCTGGTCCTGACCGAAGGTCTTACCACCACGGTTGCGCAGCTCGAGCAGCCCCCGGGCGCCGTCGTCGCCCATGCCGGTCAGGATCACGCCGACACCGGCCGGCCCGGCGTGCTGCGCCACCGAGCGAAAGAGCTCATCGGCGGACGGCTGGTGGATCGAGACGGGAGTGCTCGCCAGCTCGAGGCGCAGGTTAGCGGCCAGCCTCAGGTGGGTTCCACCCGGAGCGAGATAGACGCACCCGGCCCGGGCGATCTGGTTGTGCACGGCCATTTCCACCGGCAGCGCGGAATCGCGGCGCATCCAGTCGAAGAGTCCACCGGTGAAATCCGGATGCAGGTGCTGCACCACGAGCACCGGCGCGCGCAGTCCGCCGAGCCCGGCCAGCACCGTGGCCAGAGCCTTGGGGCCGCCGGTCGATGCGGCCAGCGCCACGACCGCGCGCTGCACTCCGCCGCGCGGCGGCGCATCCGAAGCGGTACCAGCCGAACCCGCAGCAGTAGCCGCAGCACCCGCACCCGGACCCGGACCCGGAACGCTCACACTCCGCAGTTGTCCTCCGCGCGGATGCCGGATCACATGCACCTTGCTGAGTTGGCGAACCGTGTGCCGCAGAGCGGCTTCGCGCTCGGCGTTCCAGACGCCCGGCAGCGGCAGGGCCTCGAGTGCCCCGGCGACGAGGGCCTCGGTGGCTGCCGCCGAGTGCCGATCCATGATCAGGGCGGAGAGCACCAGGATGGGTGTGGGAGCGTGTGCCATCACCTGCCCGATGAAGCACTGGCCGGCGGCGTCGGCCGTGCTGAGGCCGAGAATGATCACGTCGGGCATCTCACTGAGCACCCGGGTGAGCACGGCGTCACCGGTCACGCTCTGGCCGAGCAGCACGATGTCTCCCTCGTGCTGCAGGGCGCGGGTGAGCGGACCGGCCTGGGTGGGAGAGTCCTCCACGAGCAGTACCCGGATCGGTGTGCCGGGCTGTGCCTTCATCATGTTCTCTGGCCAATCAGTCGGTTCACGGCGGTGAGCAGGCTTCCGGCATCGAAGCCGCTCTTCGGGATCAGCCCGTCGGCGCCGGCGTCGAGGCCGCGCTGCCGGTCCGAGTCGCTCGAGCGGGAGCTGAGGATCAGCACCGGGATATTCGCCAGTGCCGGATGCGCGCGCACCGCCTCGGTCAGTTCGAACCCGTCCATGTTCGGCATTTCAATGTCCGTGAGGATCAGGTCGCTGGGTTCCTCGGCCAGGCGCGCCAGGGCATCCGTGCCATCGACCGCGACCCTGACCTGGAAACCGGCTCGTTCGAGGATGCTGCGCTGCAGTTCCCGGATGGTCAGGGCGTCGTCGACGACCAGGATGCGCTGGGCGCCGGTGCCGGCGGCCGCGGCATCCGGTTTCCGCGCGCTCGGGCCGCGGCCCGCCTGCCGGGCGCGTTGGATGAGGCCGGGCGGGTCGAGCACGATCAGAATGGAGCCGTCGGGTTCGACACTCGCGCCCGCGACCGCGGGAAAGTGCGCCAGCAGTCCGTTCAGGCCTTTGACCACCACGTCACGCTGGCCGACCAGGCGATCCACCTGGAATCCGTGGCGCCTGGCGGTGTCGGCGAGCACCACGATCGGGCCGGTCCCGGGCCGTGTTCCCGCCTGTGTTCCAGCCGGCGTTTCCGCCTGCGTTCCCGGCTGTGTGGCAGGCAGGCCGACGGTGTCGGCGAGGATGGAGACCGGCACCGGCTGGTCCTCGACGAAGATCACGGTGCGCCCCTCGACGCTGGACTGGGTTGCCGGGTCGAAACGTCTGGAAAGCACTACGCGGTGAAAAGGCAACGCGAACCGCTGACCGCCCGCCTCCACGAGCAAGCAGCGCATCACGGCGAGGGTGATCGGCACGATGATCCGGAACTCGGTGCCGAGCCCCAGTTTGGAGCGCACCTCGACCCGGCCGTGCGCCGCCTCCACGTTGGCGCGCACGATATCGAGGCCGACCCCGCGACCCGAGACGTCCGTAACGAACGTGGTGGTCGACAGCCCCGGGTGGAACACCAGGTGCAGGAGGTCGTCCTCACTGAGCCCCGTCGTGTCGATCCCCTGGCGTTCGGCCTGCTCCCGCACGCGCAGGGTATCGATACCGTCACCGTCGTCGGTGACGGCGATTATCACCTCAGAGCCCAGCTGCATCGCGTGCAGACGGATGGTTCCGCCCACCGGTTCGCCGGCCTCCGCCCGCACCGCGTCGGCCTCGATGCCGTGGTCGACGGCGTTACGCACCAGGTGCAGCAGTGAGTCGGAGAGTTGCACCAGCACACCGCGGTCGAGTTCGGTGTCGGCGCCGCGCACCTCCCAGTGGATGGTCTTCCCCTGCGCACGCGACAGGTCCCGCACCGCCCGCTGAAGCTTGTCGGTGATGGTGGACAGCGGAACCATGCGTGTGCGCAGGGCCCGATCCTGCAGTTCGTTGAGGGTGCGGGACAGGTCGTTGAACTCGGTGTTCAGGGTCGGGTCGACGCCGAATTTCTCGGTCAGCATCCGGCCGACGCGCAGGTGAGCGGATGCCGACTCGCCGATCAAGCGCACCAGCTCATCGAGCCGTTCCATCGGCACCATGACGACACCGCCCACATCGCGGGCTCCGGCAGCCTCGGCGGCGGCCGCCCCGGGGGCGACGGGCGGAACGTCGGCGGCGGACGGCAGGAGGACCTCGAGCTGCACCAGCTCACTGCCGGCCGGCGGATCGGGCAGCGACTCGGGCTCCGCCGCGACCGGCAGGCCCGCGACCGGCAGGCCCGCGATCGCCTGGCCGAGCCGGTCGGCTCCGGCGAGCAGAGTGTCGATGATCACCGGCGTGACCACCTGGGTTCCCGCACGAAGGCCCTCGACGATCTCCTCGAGCCCGTGCGCGATGGCGCTCACCTGGTCGAGGCCGGCCATGGCCGAGGACCCCTTCAGCGTGTGCAGTTCCCGGAAGATGGAGCGAATCAGGGTTTCGTCGTTGCGGGTCTGTTCGAGTTGCAGCAGCAGCCGGTCGAGGTGCGCGAGGCGCACCTCCGCTTCCTGGGAGAACAGCTCCCGGATCTGGTCCAGGCCGAGCACGCTCATGCGTCCACGCGGCTCGGGGCGACGATCTCACTGCTCGGGGCGCGCCCGAACCGTTCGGCGGCGAGCAGGGTGTCGGGGTCGAGGAGCACAGCCACCCGTTCCCCCACCCGGAAGGTTCCGGCGGTGCCGACGAGTTCCGACGGACCAATCAACCCGTCGAGCATGGCCCGCCGGGGGAATCCCGTCACGGCCAGGCCGAGCAGACCGTGCCGGGTCTGCAGCACAACGGCGAAGGCGACCGCATCGATCACCGGCAGGCCGAGCAGGGCCGCCGTGTCGAGCAGCGGCACGATCTGGCCGCGCAGGTTGAACAGGCCGAGCACGAGCCTGGGTGCGGTGACCAGCCGGGTCAGCGGCGGGGCCGCCACGACTTCCCGGACCCGATCGATCGGAACGGCGAAGAGATCCGGTCCGACCGGGAGGAGCACGGCGTGCACGGATGTCATCGGCTGCTGCTGCCGGCTCCTGCGGTGGACTCGAGATTGTGGGCAAGGTCGGCAAGGTCACCGGCGGAGTCCGCGATCTGCTGCGCCGTGATCGAAACCTGGCGGCTGGCATCCGTGAGCTGTTCCATGGTCTCGACGACCTGGGCGGTGGCACTGCGCTGCTGCTGGGTGGTCAGGCTGACCTGGCCGTTGGCATCCGTCACCGCTTCGAGCAGTTGCAGTCCCTGCTGCATCTGTTTGGCACCCTTTTCCATGGCCATCACGGTGGCGTTGGTTTCCCGCTGCACGGCCGTGACGATCACGGCGATGTCGCCCGCAGAGGTCTTCGAACGTTCGGCCAGGCGGCGCACCTCGTCGGCGACCACCGCGAATCCGCGGCCGTGTTCGCCGGCGCGGGCCGCTTCGATGGCGGCGTTGAGGGCCAGCAGGTTCGTCTGGTCGGCGATGTCATTGATCAGCACCAGCAGAATGTCGATGTCGTTGACCCGGCCGGCGAGGGCGAGGGTGCGTTCGCTCGACCGGATGAAATCGCCTTCGGCCCGCTGGAGGTTATGCCGGGTTTCCGTGGTCTGGCGGGCGACGGCGTCGACGGTGTCCGCGATGGCGACCGACGAGCGGGCGAGTTCCTCGGTGGTTGCGGTTGCCTGGGTGACCGCGGCACTCTGCTGGGTGGTGATCGCCGCCAACTCGTCAGAGGATGCCGACAATTGCGTGGCCGCAGCATTCACGTCGACCCCGGCCGAGCCGAGTTGGGCGATGAGCTGCTGGGAATTGGTGAGCATGGCGTTGAAGGATTCCGCCAGCATGCGCAGTTCCACGGACCCGGTGGGGGTGGCGCGAGCCGTGAGGTCACCCCGCTCGACCCTCCGGGCCACCGCGGTCAGCCGGTTGACGGAACGGGTGGTGCGCCAGGCGAGCCCGATCGACACGGCGACGGCGAGTGCGGCGCCGACCGCGACCAGGAGGATGGCCCGCTCGCGCTGGGCTTCGACGGGGGCCAGCACGCTACTCGCGCGTTCCCGTACGATGAGCACCCAATCGAGGCCGTAGACGGTGTCAAAACCGCCGATCAGGTCGACGCCCTCCTGGTTGGTGTAGCGGGCGGAGCCGGGTTCACCACTTTTCGAGGCCAGTCGGATGGCGGCGTTGTCCACGACGGTGCTCAGCACCCCGCCGGCCAGCAGAGCCGCGTCATCGGTTGCCGCTGACAGGCTCGCGTCGTAGATCAGCCGCTGGTCGGCATCCACGACGACCACGCCCTCCGTTGACCCGAGGTCAGGGTCGAGCAGGCCGGGCAGCATGCCCGGGTCGAGGTTGGCAACGACGACGGCCAGCACGGTTCCGTTGTTGCCGAGCACCGGCTGGGCTAGAACCCACTCGATGCGGTCGCCCCTGCGCAGCATGGAGGTGAGCACCCGGTCGCCGGCGAGCGCGGTGGCGAACCAGTCTTCGCCGACCGTGGCGAGGGCGCCGTCGGGGCGACTGGTCGACAGAACGGTGCCCGAGGGATCCACTATCTGAACCAGGGTGTAGCCGCCGAACGGTTTGTCAATGGCCGCCAGCCGGGCCGTGGTGGCCGGGGTGTCGAACTCGGTGACGGTTTGGGCGATCAGTTTCAGGTCGCTGTGGCGCTCGGCCACCCAGTCCTCGAGGCGCAGCGCGGCCGCGCGCGCGAGGGTGACGCCCTTGCGTTCGGCGGCCGTGGACAGGCTCGCCGATGACTCGGTCGTCAGGAGCACCGCGAGCACGATCATGAGCGGCACCGAAACCAGCAGCATGGCCGAGACCATCTGCACGCCGAAGCGGCGGGGAAGGGAACGCCAGCGGCGCCTCGCGTGCGTTGCCATGTTCTCTTACCGGTCCTTAATTCTGCGGCTGTGCAATTCCGTGCCTGCGTCGATGCAGTCGTTGAGGGCGGTGTTTCCGCGTGAATCCGACGTTCTAAAAGCTGTGGGCCGGGCACCTGCGCGCTGGCCGTTCAGAGGTGTGAAACAAGCATGCGATCGAGAACCGAACCCGAATCGATTCCCGATCGCAATGCCATATCAGGACAAGATCCCTAATCTTGCCCGGCTTCCACCGTTACAGTCGCGCGCCTACCCAAGGGGACGACGTGACGGAGGTTTTGTCCACCGCGCCACGAGGGGACAGAGCCAGGCCTGGACGGCCGCATCTCGTGTCGGCCTCGAGGGAGGTGAAGTTCATCTGGGGCGGTTCCTTCTCATTCGGTAGGCCGGCTAACCCGAGGGTTCCGTGCCTTTGCGACCCCGCCTCACGACGAGTGTGCCCTTGCGATTGACGTGAAAGTGACCGTCTCTCCAGCGACCAGTAGGTCACCTGAGAAAAACTTATCAGTCCGATTCGGCGCACAACCGCCCCGGCGAGAATAATCGCCTCCGAGAATCCCCCCAAATCGAGGGGCACGGCCACCAGCGCGAAAGATGATGCCTTCCGCGGCGCGATTTCTCCGAAAACGGCTTCTAGCACCAAACCTGGGCCCGGGCTAACGTTGCAGACGTGGGTCAGCCGCTCGCACTGTTCCGTTCGTACTGCCAAGGGGGTCTCCATGACAATCACCACCGACGATGCCTATGTCGCCACCGCACAAGCAATCGCCATAGCCGCACATGAAGGCCAGGTCGACAAGCTCGGCGCAGCGTACATCGACCATCCCCGTCGCGTTTCCGAGCGCCTCAACGACCCGCTCGAGCAGGCCACCGCCTGGCTGCACGACGTGCTCGAAGACTCGAGCATCACCCGCCACGACCTGCTCGAGGCCGGCATTCCCGGCGGCGTGGTCGAGGCTGTCACGGTGCTCACCAGAACGGATGCCGTCAGCGACGCCGATTACTACGCCGGCATCCGCGCCAACCCGATCGCTCTCGCCGTGAAGCGGGCGGACATCGCCGACAACCTGGAGCCCTGGCGCGTGGAGCAGCTGGACGCCAGCATGCAGGTGCGGCTCGCGGCGAAGTACGGGGCGGCGCTGGCCGCGCTCAGCTGAGGCCGCCTGGACGGCGGTGAGGCGACAGCTTTGGGGTGTGGCGGCATCCGTGCCCCCAAAGTTGTCGGCTCGCGGCCGGGTGAGGGTCAGGACGAGTAGGTTATGGGAACCGCGAAGGCCTCGGCGCTGGCGAACTCGATGCCGACGAACGGCTCGTCACCCACGACACGGGCGTTGTGGCCCGGCGGGATCGTGTATGAGTCTCCGGCCGAGATGGTGGCCGCAGTGCCGTCGTCCAGCACCGTCTCCAGCGTGCCGGAGACGCAAAAGCCCACGTGCAGCAGCTGGCAGGAATCCGTCTGGACGATGGGCCTGATGCAGTCCGCCCAGGTCCAGCCGGGCTGCATCGTCAGGCGTCCGATCGTGTATTGCCCCAGTCGATTGAGATCGAGGTTGGTCTTCTGCGGCGTGCGGCGTTCGTCGGGTGAGTCGAGAGACTTGACCCGCAACTCGTGTTCTGTGGCAGACATGGGTACTCCTTCGTGCCTCTGGAGGGCCGATCGACAGGGGCCCAGACGACGCGACTCTCCGAGCGTCAACGGTCTGTGCGCAGATCAGGGTAGCCCCGAAGAGGTGAGGGCGAAAGCGGTCTAGGCCTCCATGTCGTCGTGGGTGACGATGCGGCCCAGCTCGATGCCGCCATCCGGGAGCTGCCAGAAGTGCATGCGGCGCGCGGCAGGAGTGTTTTGCTCGATCGAGACGCGCATGCAGCGCGCGCCGTCCCAGCGCAGCAGGTGTGGGTCGGCCGGCCCGGCGCCCTGGCGCAGTGCGTGCAGGTGCCTGCCCTGGAGGGTCTTCACCCGGCCGGTCAGCACATCCACGGATGCCTTGAACGCCTTGGCCAGCTGGCCGTCGTCGAGCCCGGTGAGAGATTCGGCGAACCGCTCCCCCAGCACGTAACTCTGCGGCAACTTCCACTCCTCGCGGTCCGATTCCGGAACCCGGTCGACCCAGGCCAGGAGGATCTCGTGCCGCACCCAGCCGGACGGTTCCTCCCAGGCGCCTCGCCGCGACTCGTACTCACTGACCGCGGCATGGGCGGGGGCGGTGCGGCGGGATTCGCGCAGCATCCGTCGTTGGGCGCGCTGGTCGTCGCGCAGCTCCGCTACCGTGTGGCGCAGGGTGGCGAGTTCGACGAGGGTGTCCCGCAACTGCATCTGGGCGGAGCGGGCCTGCTCACGGAGCTTGGCGATGTCGGAATCGGTGGCGCCGGCCTCAACCAGCTGGGTCTCCAGCCGCACGATGCGTGACTTCGCCTCGGCGAGGGACAGTTGGGTGGACTGCAGCGCCGAATGCGGCGCGGGAGCCGGAGTCGGCGTGACCCGGAACGGGATGGCCCCCGTCGTGGCCGGGCGCAGGGCGTGCACGCGCCCGGGCCCGGGCGACGGGCGCGGGTGCAGGCGGTCCGATGTCGGTCCGGCGGTGATCAGGGCGGAGGCACCGGCAGCGCCCGCCGAACCGAAGAGCCCGGCAGCACCGGCAGCAGGGCCGGCCGCGACGAGGTCGACCACCACCCGATGGCCCGTCGATGCGGAGGCTCCCACGAGCGCGGGTTGGCCGTCGAGTTCGACGACCGCGGCGGCGCCTTCGTCCTCCTCGACCAGAGGCAGCAATGGACGGTTCTCCTGCAGCCAGGGCGGACCGTTCCGCACGGCGCAGAGCGGCGGCAGCACCGTTTCGTCGTCGTCGACGTCGCTCAGGCACAGGTGCAGGGCACCGCTGGGCAGGTGGATGACCCGCGCCGCCACGACGTCGCCCTCGGAGAGGAGGGCGTCGACCTGGTCGAGCGGGTTTGCGGAGATGTCAGCCCGGGTGATCGTGAGGGCCAAGTGCGGGTGCAGGGCCAGAACCGCCCGCCGCGCGCTGACCTTCTGCACCAAAGCGAGGGTGATGCTGCCGTGCGGGTAGCGCCTCGCGATCGCGGCCACGGAGGGCGGCTTGATCTCGACATTGAGGCGATGGGTGGGCGCGTCGAGCGCACCCTGAATGCGCTGGCCGGGCTTCAGGGTCCAGTCGAGGGGAACCGGCGGGTAGGTCAGCTCCTGCCAGACGGTGGCCATGCCGCCGCCGTCGAGTTCGACGAGGGCGCGGGACCCACCCAACATGAACCCCTTGACGGTGCCGTTCACGGTGATGACGGATGCCGGGGCGAGCGCGAAGAGGCCTGCCTGATGCGCGTGGGCGAGGGCATCCGTCACCAGCTGATCGGTGGCATGCTGCGGGTCGCCGTGCGTGAACCGCAGCCGGGACCGGGAGAGTTCGGCGAACGCGTCGCCGACGGGGTAGGACCGGCCGGCGCTGCCGTAGACCTGGAACTGGGCCGGGAGCAGGTCGCCGAGTTGGCGGGTGAGCTCTCCGGTCCCGATCAGGAAGACGCGCGCGACGTCGCCGATCTGGCCGGCGAGCTGGTCGATGCCGATTTCGGGTACAGCAGTGCCGAACGGCGACGACACCACAACCCAGGGACGATCACGGCCCGCATGGTGCAGACCGTTAGCGAGTTGTTGCACCGCGACGCTGGTCTCAACGCGGGTATACACCACTGACTCCCCTTCCAGCCTTCGTGACGGGCTGTGAATGAAGGGTACGCCTGTCGCCTGTGAGAATGACCCCGCGCGTTAAGGTTCAGGGTGTATGCAGCCCGACTCCCCGCTTCCTCACTGGGCTGCGAGTATCTCCACAACCATCGTCGTCGCCGCGTTGAGCACGATGAAGGCGGCCACGGCCGCCGCCGCCGTTTCGAGCGGCAAGAGCACCCTGCGCTGCAGGGCGGCGCCGCGCACCTCGGCGTCGAGACGGGTGAAACCCTCTATCAGGCCCTCGCCTGACCCCAGCGGAACGTCGATCCACATGTCCGGGTCGTCCAACAGTTCGATGATGCCCAGGCGATCCGCCGGTCCCAGCACGATCGGCAGCGCCGTCAGCCACGGAACGAGTTCCTCGGCGTCGAGAACCGTCACGGGAGCCGGCGACGAGCGCACGTGGATGCTGCGCGCCCCGACGAAGACGACGAGGCCGATCACGGGAGTGGACAGCGGGCGGCGCTCTTCCAGCAGTGTCGTGACCCGCTCCGCCTCGAATTTTGCGTGGCGCAAATAGGGCACCGGCCGGGTGTCCACGAGAACGCTGCGTTGCTCCACGATCACGCGCTGGCGGCGGTGCTGCTTGGTGTTGACGGTGACGACCCCGCCGGGGCCCACCAGCACATGGTCGATGTCCCAGCCGTGCCCACCGATCGGCAGCGCGTGGAAGACCGCCCATTCCGGTGACAGTGCGGCCAGCTTCTGGCCCACCTCGATCTCACCCTGGGCACCCAGGTACCAGCCCTCGCAGTTCATGCCGAGCGGGGAACGTCCCAGAAACCGGGCCCACAGGGTTCGCGGAGGTGTGCTGCCCTGCTCGCGCAGCAGCTTCTCGATCATGAACTGGGCCGCGAAGCGCCGGCGCATGGTGGTACTTTCCAACGTCATCTGTCCTGGTCCCCCATCGTTGAGTGTAACGGCTCACCTCAACGGGTGGCACCCGCTCTGGGGCACGCCTGAACGCCCCCCCTACGATGGTGGGATGGTCAACAACATGAGGGTCGTGCAGACGCAGCTCGGACTGCTGGAAAGCCACATCAACACGATCAAAGAGGATGCCGCCGCACCCCGCGGGGTGGAGGAGTCACTCGTGGCCATCTGCACCGCACTCGACGCGCTGACGGACGAGTTCCGCCGCCGACTGCCCGAGTAGGGATTTCAGGCGGTCGCGAGCGCCGCCTGGACGAGCTGGAACACCGCGTAACCGGCGAGGGCGGTTCCCGCCGCGGCGATCAGGCCCCACAGCATCCGTCGGCGGCCCACCGAGGGAACCCGCGGGTAGAGCGCCGGGAACGGCTCGCGCAGATCGTCGGGAGGGGTGTCGGGCAGTGCTCGCCAGACGTTGGGGCTGTCGAGAAGGTCGGCCACCTCCTGCACCTCACCGGCCGACAGCACCGGATGCAGCCGCACCAACCATCGGCGCAGGTCTTGGGCGTCGAGCACCTTGACCTGCTGGGGCTTCTGCTCGATGGTCAGCAGCCCGGGCTCCACGAACACGAGCACCGGCTGCACGGGCGCGACCAGCGGCATCCGTTCTCGCACCAGGTTCGTGATGCGCTCGGCCTCGTATTCCGCGTTGCGCAGGTAGGGCACCGACTCGCCGTCGATCTGCAGGGAGTCGCGGGCGACACGGATGTCATGGATCGGGTGGCGCTTCGTGGTGATCGTGAAGATTCCGCCGGGGCCGATCACGAGGTGGTCGGTCGCGGCGTTCGGGCAGTCGATCGGCACCGCGTGCAACGCCGTCCACTCGGGCGGCAGCGACGCAAGGATGGTGCCCACCACGATCTCTCCTTCGGCCCCGCGGTACCAGGACATGCTGTCGACGCCGAGCGGGGGACGGCCGAAGAACCGAGCGAACAGCGGGCGGCGGGGCGCGCATCCCTGCACCCGCAGAAGCTGCTCGTCGACCGACTGCGCCTCGAAGCTCCCCTGCATCGTGGCACTGTCGAACGCCATCGCAAACCCCCCTTGCTGTCTCGAATCTAGCGACTGGGGCACGGGAGCACGCAGTCCCCGAAGGGGGGTATCCACGGCGTGGCGGCTGGCGCACCGCGTGCACGGAGCGACGGTGCGGGCACGGCTGCCGACACGGGTGCGGGCACGGGTCCGGGCACGGGTGCGGGCACGGCTGCCGACACGGGTGCGGGCACGGGTGCGGGCACGGGTGCGGGCCTCGCCTACAGCCAGACGTCCCGGTGGTCCGCGGCGAACTGCCGGAAGGTGGTTGCCGGCTCGCCCGTGAGCCGCCGGATCGCCCGGTTCGGGAACGCGGACACTCCGAGGCGAACTACCCGGTAGATCATCTTCTGCACGGCGATGAAGTCGGCCGGAGCGCCCTGCTCGGCCAGCCGGGCCAGATAGTCGCCGGAACTTGGCCGCGCATAGGTGATGCGGCGCCCGAGCACCTCCGAGAGGATCTCCGCCACCTGGTCGTAGTTCAGCGACTGCTCGCCGGACAGCGTGTACGCCGTGCGGAGGTGCCCCGGCTCGGTGAATACCCGCGCGGCGACCCGACCGATGTCGCGCGCATCGACGAATGCGGTGCGCGCCCGGGCGGCCGGCAGATAGATCTCGCCCTGCTCCCGGATGCCGTCGCGGTAGACGGTCGACAGGTTCTGCATGAAGAAGTTCGGCCGCAGAAACGTGTACGGGGCCCGCCGGAGCCGCAGGTGCTTCTCCACGGCGTGGTGCGGGGTGGCCGGGTTGAACTGGACGCCTTGCAGGGAGAGGAAGACGATCTGACGGATGCCGCGCTCCAGTGCCGTGTCGATCACCGGGATCAGGGTGTCCGCCACGTTCGCGATCGCGGGTGGGCGCAGCAGGAACAGCCGGTCGACCCCGGAGAACGCACCGTCCCAGCCGGTCGGGTCGGCGAAGTCGAAGGCGCGGGGCGTGCCGGCCGGAGGGTTCAGGGCGAATTCGGAGCCGGCCGGATTCCGCACCGCGGAGACGACGCTCTCCCCGGCGGAGACGAGCGCGGCGGCCACGGCCCGGCCGACCGTACCGGACGCTCCGGTGACGAGGATGGCGCCCATCAGATGACCGTCCGGGACGAGACCTCGGCTGCCGCGGACTGCACCTTCCGCAAGAGCCGGCCGAGCTCGGTGATTTCGCCGACGGTCAGGCAATCGAAGCGCGGTGCGAGGCTGCTCACGTAGTCCCGCCGGAAGTCCTCGAGTTCGTGCGCGGCGGCATCCGTCAGACGGATGATGCGGGCCCGACGGTCCGCCGGGTTGACCTCGCTCGTCACCCAACCGGCCGCACGCAGGGTGTCGACCAGCTGAGTGATCGCACCGCTGGTCACCCCGAGCGCGGCGGCGAGGCCGCCGACCCCGACGCCGGGGTCATCAGTGACGCCGGCATGGGCGGTGGCGGCGGCGTGGGCGGTAGCGGCAGTGGCGTCGGCGGCCTCCGAGAGCACGAACAGGATGTCCAGTTGGGACCGGCCCAGGGAGCGGCTCTTGAACGGGTAGTTGCCGCGCGCATTGAATTCCCGGGTGACGGAGCCCAGGGCCGCGAGCACCACGGCGAGACCCTGGTCGCGGCTTGCGGTGGAGTCGCCGCTTGCGGTGGAGTCACCGCGAGCCGCGGCGGACGAGAAGCCGGACATGGGCCACGCCTTTCATCGATTTCATTTAGTTTAGCTTCTAATGTAAACCGGCGGCGGAGGCTCGCGGTGAAGGCGCGTCGGAGACCGCCGTGGCATCGGGGCAGCCCGGAGTCCCCCAGACTGGGGGTGTGAATGCAATCAAGGTGCCCGGAATCCGAAAGTCGACTTGGATCGCGGCGGCCCTCGCCGCGACGGTGGCCGTGGGCGCCGGTGCCGCCGGAATCGCGGCCGCCGTGGGGCCGGGAGGCGAGACCACCCTGACCGACGCGGAAATGGCGCGCGCGAGCCGCGCGGCCCTGACCGAGGTCGGGCCTGGCACCGTGACGGATGCCCAGCGCGGCCCCGCCGCGCTTTCCGAGTCCGCGGAATCCGCCGGGTCCGCCGGGTCCTACACGGTCGACACCCGGCTGCCGAACGGGGTCGAGGTCGCGGTTCAGCTCGATGAGACTTTCACGGTCGTGTGGGTGAGCACACCCAGTTGGAGTGGCGACGCGGCATCCGTCGCCGAACCCCGCGTGCTGACCACCGCGGAGACCGCGAGCGTCGAACGCACGACCGCCGGGCAGGCCGCCCTGGCCGAGGTCGGCAGCGGAACCGTCACCGACTTCCGCAGGAGCAAGGCGCTCGACCACGCTTTCGAGGTGGAGGTCACCCTCGAGAACGGCACAAGACGGATGGTCGAGCTCACCGAGCGCAGCCTGGTCGTGCGCTCCGACCGCCCGACGCTGCGCTGAGCCGGCGCATCCGTCGCGGGCGCCGGGCCGCGACCGGTCGGCGCCAATCGTTAGCTCGCAGGTGATGACAAGCGGACCGGTGACAAAGTAACGTGGAGCAGTGGGACCGAAACAATGCCGGATTTACGAGTATCGGTTGCACGACTAGCGTCCACACGAACAACAATGACGTTGGACACACGCACCAGCGGCTCCACCTGAGTGAGCTCCCTCGGGTGGCGCCGCGCGTCCTGGTCGCGGCGTCGGCTGCGAGGCAGATGCAGCTCATCACCACGCGCAGCCCGTCACCGCTCGACGAGGATCCCGTCCTCGTCGCAGAAGATCGTGCGCCCGGGAGTGAACGTCACTCCGGCGAACCGGACGACGGCATCCGTGACGCCCTCGCCTGCTTTCGAACTCTTGCGCGGATTGCTGCCGAGGGCCTTCACGCCCAGCGGCATCTCCTGAATGGCCACCCGGTCGCGGATCGCGCCGTTGATCACCACGCCGGCCCAGCCGTTCTGCACCGCGAGCTCGGCGATCATGTCGCCCATCAGCGCCGTGTTCAGCGAGCCGCCACCGTCGATCACGAGCACCTCGCCGGCGGCGGGCGTCGACAGCACCGACTTGAGCAGGGCGTTGTCCTCGAAGCAGGTCACGGTGCGGATCGGTCCGCTGAAGCGGGCGCGGCCGCCCAGGTTCAGGAACTGAAGCGGCACGGATTGCAGGTCTTCACCGCGCTGGTCGTACAGGTCGGCGGTCAACAGCATTGGTGTCCTCCAGAGTTCGGTGTGGTGGCTCGTCTCCCTCAGGCTAGCGGCACGGCCGGCGAGTGGCACAGGCATCCGTCGCCCGTCATGGTCGGGAAGCAGCCGACTAGAACCTGATCTCAGTGACGGATGCCGTCACGCCGGCCAGCACGTCGGGCAGCACCTCCACGCCGATGCCCGGGCCCGTGGGCACGCGCAGGTGCCCGTTCTCTAGCACGAACGGCGCGGTCAGGTCCTCGGCGTAGTACCGGTTGGAGGCGGAGGTGTCTCCGGGCAGCACGAAGTTCGGCAGCCCGGCCAGGGCGACGTTCGCGGCCCGGCCGATGCCGGTCTCGAGCATCCCGCCGCACCAGACCGGCACGCCGTGCGCGGCCGCCACATCGTGGATGCGACGGGCCTCCAGGTAGCCGCCCACCCGCGACGGCTTGACGTTGATGATGCTGCAGGCGCCGAGGGTGATGGCCGTGGCCGCGTCCCGGGCGGACTCGATCGACTCGTCGAGGCAGATCGGGGTCGTGATCCGCCGCGCCAGGTGGGCGTGACCCAGCAGGTCGTCCTCCGTGAGCGGCTGCTCCATCAGGAGCAGGTCGAAGGGATCGAGCCGGGCGAGGTGGCGGGCATCCGCGAGGGTGTACGCGGTGTTCGCGTCGACCTGGAGGAGCAACTCGTCGCCGAAGCGCTCGCGCACGGCCCGCACGGGCTCGAGGTCCCAGCCGGGCTCGATCTTGAGCTTGATCCTGAGGTAGCCCTCCTCCAGGTAGCCGGCCACGGCCTCGAGCAGCTCGTCGATCGAGTCCATGATGCCCACCGAGACCCCGGCCGGAACCGTGTCGTGCACGGCACCGAGGTAGCCGCCGAACGAGACGCCGGTCTCCTTCAGCTGCGCGTCCAGGATGGCCGTTTCCAGCACGGCCTTGGACATCGTGTGCCCCTTCACCGGTTCCAGGGCGCCGGCGACGCGCTCGGCGGTGAGCCGGTCGCCGAGGGCCTGCAGCCGTGGGATCAGATGGTCGCGGATGACAAGATCACTGCCGTCAAGGAACTCCGAGCTGTAGAGCGGGCGCGTGTCGGCGGCGCACTCGGCCCAGCCCTCGGCATCCGCGGTTTTCACCCGCACGATCGTGATCTCCCGGGCGATCGATGTGCCGAACGAGGTGCGAAAGGGCCGCACGAGGGGAATATGCACGCGCCGCAGCTCGATGTTCTCGATTTTCATGGGAGTTCCTTCTTCGCGGGTGCTTCGGTGCGAGGCTGCTGCTTCGCTGAGGGTACTGCCCCGGTGCCGGTTTTCGGCGCCGCGACCCGGCCGCAACCGGGCGCAACCTGCCACGACCTAGCCTCTAACCCACGGACATAGACGTTCGTCAAAGGAGGATCCACCATGACATCCACCACGCAGACAGACACCACCGTCGACGCCCAGTGCGTCGAAACGGCGACCATGCGTGCCGTCGTCGTCACGACATTCGGTCAGAAACTGACCATCGAAGAGGTGCCGGTTCCGCAGCCCGGACACGGCCAGGCACTCGTCAAGCTGATCAGCTCGGGCGTGTGCCACTCCGACCTGCACGCGGTCGAGGGCGATTGGCCGGTCAAGCCCAGCCCGCCGTTCATCCCGGGCCACGAGGGCGTCGGCCGGGTCGTCGCGCTCGGTGACGGCGTCACCGACGTCGCGGTCGGAGACCTGGTCGGCAACGCCTGGCTCTGGTCGGCGTGCGGCAACTGCCAGTACTGCCGCACCGGCTGGGAGACCCTGTGCGAGGAGCACCAGAACGGCGGCTACAGCGTTGACGGCTCGTTCGGCCAGTACCTGCTGGTCGACGCCCGCTAGGCGGTGCGCCTTCCCGACGGCGTGGACCCGGTCGAGGTCGCCCCGGTGCTGTGCGCCGGAGTCACCGTCTACAAGGGTCTGAAGATGACCGAGGCCCGGCCGGGCCAGTGGGTCGTCATCTCCGGCATCGGCGGCCTCGGCCACCTGGCCGTGCAGTATGCCCGGGCCATGGGGCTGCGCGTCGCCGCCGTCGACGTGGCCGACGACAAGCTCGAGCTGGCCCGGAAGCACGGGGCCGAGCTGACCGTGAACGCCATGAACGAGGATCCGATCGAGGTCATCCAACGGGAGATCGGCGGCGCCCACGCGGTGCTCGTCACGGCTGTGCACCCTCGGGCGTTCGGGCATGCGATCGGCGAGGCGTGCCGCGGCGGCACCATCGTCTTCAACGGACTGCCGCCGGGCGACTTCCCCGCGCCCATCTTCGATATCGTGCTCAAGGCGCTCACCATCCGCGGCTCCATCGTGGGCACCCGGCAGGACATGGTCGAGGCCATGGACTTCTACGCCCGCGGCCTCATCCACCCCACCGTGCACACCCGCACGCTCGACGAGGTCAACGAGGTGCTCGACGAGATGAAGCAGGGCAAGATCGACGGCCGCGTCGTCATCGAGTACTGACCGAGGGAGTTGAGCGGGCGACGGCACGGGGGTGGTGCCGGCGCTGGAGGGGTACCGGCGCGAAAGGGGTGCCAGCGCGAGAGGGGTGCCAGCGCGGGGGTGGTGCCAGCGCGAGAGGGGTGCCAGCGCGGGGGTGGTGCCAGCGCGAGAGGGGTGCCAGCGCGGGGGTGGTGCCAGCGCGAGAGGGGTGCCAGCGCGGGGGTGGTGCCAGCGCGAGAGGGGTGCCAGCGCGGGGGTGGTGCCAGCGCGAGAGGGGTGCCAGCGCGGGGGTGGTGCCAGCGCGAGAGGGGTGCCAGCGCGGGGGTGGTGCCAGCGCGAGAGGGGTGCCAGCGCGGGGGTGGTGCCAGCGCGAGAGGGGTGCCAGCGCGGGGGTGGTGCCAGCGCGAGAGGGGTGCCAGCGCGGGGGTGGTGCCAGCGCGAGAGGGGTGCCAGCGCGGGGGTGGTGCCAGCGCGAGAGGGGTGCCAGCGCGGGGGTGGTGCCAGCGCGAGAGGGGTGCCAGCGCGGGGGTGGTGCCAGCGCGAGAGGGGTGCCAGCGCGGGGGTGGTGCCAGCGCGAGAGGGGTGCCAGCGCGGGGGTGGTGCCAGCGCGAGAGGGGTGCCAGCGCGGGGGTGGTGCCAGCGCGAGAGGGGTGCCAGCGCGGGGGTGGTGCCAGCGCGAGAGGGGTGCCAGCGCGGGGGTGGTGCCAGCGCGAGAGGGGTGCCAGCGCGGGGGTGGTGCCAGCGCGCGAGGGGTGCCAGCGCGGGGGTGGTGCCAGCGCGCGAGGGGTGCCAGCGCGGGGGTGGTGCCAGCGCGAGAGGGGTGCCAGCGCGGGGGTGGTGCCAGCGCGAGAGGGGTGCCAGCGCGGGGGTGGTGCCAGCGCGAGAGGGGTGCCAGCGCGGGGGTGGTGCCAGCGCGCGAGGGGTGCCAGCGCGGGGGTGGTGCCAGCGCGCGAGGGGTGCCAGCGCGGGGGTGGTGCCAGCGCGCGAGGGGTGCCAGCGCGGGGGTGGTGCCAGCGCGAGAGGGGTGCCAGCGCGGGGGTGGGCATCCGTCGCCGGTGGCGAGGTCGACCCTCGCGGTCGACCTCGTGCCAATCGATCGCTCGATCGCCAAACTCGACCGGAACAGTCGAACTCGGCGACCGGGGCGCCGGACAGCCTCGGCCGATGCGGCCAACGTTCGCCGACAATCGCCGTTTTCGCCGAGCGACGCCGCTGCACGGGCGATTATCGGCAGAATCGGCGACACTCGGCGCAATGACGGCCGACGCGACGGCCGACGCGACGGCCGACGCGACGGTCGGCGGACGGGATGGGGGGACGTGGACGGGGGGACGTGGACGGGGGGGGACGTGGACGGGCAACGGGCAACGGGCAAGGGGCAACGGATGCTGCAGCAACGGACGCGTGAGCAGCGACTCCTCGACAGGATGCTAGTCGACCGCGTCGACCGTGAAGAGCGCGGCCTGCTCCGGAGCGAGCAGCGGCGCGGGCAACCCGACGAGAGCGAGCACCGCACCGGTCAACGTGACGGAGCCACCGGCAGCACCAGCAACGGCACCACCAGCAACGGCACCACCAGCGCCACCAGCAGCACCAGCAACGGCACCACCAGCAGCACCAGCAACGGCACCACCAGCGCCAGCAGCAGCACCAGCACCGGCAGCACCAGCACCGGCACCACCAGCACCACCAGCACCGGCAGCACCAGCGACGGCAGCAGCAGCACCAGCACCGGGCGAGCCCGGCTCCGCCAGCCAGGCCGGCGGGGCATCCTGAATCGTGCGCGGGGGCGCGCCCAGCGGCAGTGACGCCACGCGGTAGCGCCGGTCGGGCGCGAGACCGGGGAACCGCATCCGCTCCGGGAGTGCCGCGCGCGGGGCGGCCAGCGACACCTGGGCGAAGAGGGCCGAGTTCTGGTCGGGGGCGACGACGCCGTGCAGCTCGAGAGCCGGGTCGCTGGGGTCGGCCCGCACGACGACGCCGGAGTGCAACAGGGGCCGCAGCCGCTTGTAGCAGGCGATCCAGTCGGCGATCTGAATCAGCTCGGCCTCGTTCGCACGCGTCAGGTCCCACTCGATGCCGGCACTGCCGAATAGGGCGGTGGCCAGCCGGAAGCTGAGCTCCGAGGTGCGCCCGGTGGTGTGCGCCGTGGCCGCGCCGAGGTGCCCGCCGAGGTATTCCGGCGGCAGCAGCACGCTCGAGTACCGCTGGATCTGCTGCCGTTCGAGCGGGTCGTTGGTGTCGCTGGTCCAGACCCGATCCACGCGCTCGAGGATGCCGAGGTCGATCCGGGCTCCCCCCGACGCGCAGGACTCGATCTCGATGCCCGGGTGAGCGGCGCGCACGGCGTCGATGAGCCGGTACAATGCCACCGTCTGCCGGTGGGCTGAACCGGCCAGCAGGTCACGGTTGTGGTCCCACTTCAGGTAGGCGATGGGGTACTCGGTGAGCAGAGCGTTAAGCCGGGCGAACACCCAGTCGAAGGCATCCGGGTTGCCGAGGTCGAGCACCCGCTGGAACCGCCAGGTCAGCGCAGCCGAGGCAACACCAGCACCGGCACCGGCACCAGCACCAGCACCAGCACCAACACCAACACCAACCCCAGCCGAGTCCTCCCCCACCCCGCCGAGCACCCAGTCCGGGTGCGCGCGGGCCACATCGGAGTCGAGGCTGAGCATCTCGGGCTCGACCCAGAGGCCGAAATCCATCCCGGCCGCGTGCACGTGCTCGATCAGCGGGTGCAGTCCGCCGGGCCAGGTCACGGGATCCACGAACCAGTCGCCCAGGGCCCGCCGGTCGTCCGAGCGGCCGGTGAACCAGCCGTCGTCGAGCACGAAGCGTTCCACGCCGACCGTGGCCGCGGCGTCCGCCAGGCGGGCCAGGGTGGGCAGGTCGTGGTCGAAGTACACGGCCTCCCAGGTGTTCAGCACGACCGGGCGGGGGCCGGTGATGGTCGACCAGCTCCGGATCCACGGATGCAGCCGCGCCGACAGCCCGTCGAGTCCGGCAGCCGAGTACACGGCCACGGTCCACGGGGTGGTGTGGCTCGCAGCATTGGCCACGCTCAGCTCACCCGGGGCCAGAAGTTCGCCGCTGCCCAGCGCCGAGTAGCCCAGCGCACTGTTCTCGGCCCAGGCGCGCTTGTCGCCGCTCCAGGCCAGGTGGGTGGCCCACACCTCGCCGGTGCGGAAACCGAACCCGGGCGTGCCGACCGCCATCAGGTAGGAGTCGTCGTGGCCGGGGCGGCCGTGGCGGGACTCGCGGCTCCAGACGCCGTGGCCGAGCGTGCTGCGCTGCGGCCGGCGTTCGTGGGTCCACAGCCCGGTGAAGTCGAGCAGTTCCCCGGCCCGGTCCGGCACCGGGAGGATCACGTCGAGCGAGCCGAGCTCGAACGCCGCGAGGTGAGGGTCGGTGCCGGTGTTGGTGAGGGTGTGGCGCAGTCGCAGCACACCCTCGACCGAGAGTTCGAGGTCGGTGCGCACGGCCACCCGGGCCGCGGCATCCGTCAGAAAGATCGCCAGGGACTGCGTGCCGCCCAGCACGCGGCCGGAGCCGGAGCCCCGGCCTGCCTGCACCTCGGCAAGGCGCAGCTCGAGGGCCCCGCCACCGCGCCCGCCGGGCCGGAACCCGCTCACCCCCGGACGTCCACTCCAGCCCTCCGCGAGGGTGGGCAGCAGCGAGAGCCGCAGGGGCACGTCGATCGAGCTCGGCGAGATCGCCGGCACGGATGCGTCGGCCAACGCGGTCAGCAGCTCACCGTTCAGGTCACCCAGGTCGGCACCCCAGTGCACGATGACGGGCACACCCGTGCCGCGGGCATCCAGCACGAGGCTGGTGCCCGCGGCACGGAGGTAGGGAATCGACACGGGGTCGGTCGGCGACGGGGCCGGGACTGGGTGCATCAATTCCGTTACTGCTCACTTCTCATCGTTCACTGCGGTGATGTTGCGGTACTGCCGTGACGCTGATGCTACTTGTTGACCGGGATCGACTGAGCCTCGAGTGCGTCGATCGTGCTCTTCTGGGCGCTCGTGAGAGCATCCGACAGAGTTCCGTTGCCGGTGACCGCACCCTTGAAACCGTCGGAGGTGTCGTTGTACACCTGCGTCATGGTCGGGCCCCAGATGAAGTCGGGCGAGACGTGACCGGATGCCTCGGCGAACACGTCGTAGATGGCCTGGCCGCCGTAGAACTCGACGCCTTCCTTGAGGGCCGGCAGTTCGAGGCCGCTTTTGGCGGCCGGGTACAGGTTGGCCGACTTATTCAGCATCGTGAGCGCCTCGTCGGAGGTGTTCAGCCACAGCGCGAACTGGGCAGCCTCGTAGGGGTGCTTGGAGCCAGTGAACACCGCGGTGGACGAGCCACCCCAGTTACCGGCGGCGTTGTCGCCGGCAGCCCACTGCGGGGAGAGGGCGACGGACCAGTTGCCGGAGGTGTCCGGAGCGCCGCTGGCGATGGAGTTGGCACCCCAGGCTGCGGAGTTCCAGGTCCAGTTGGAGCCGGTGTTGTAGGCGTTGTTCCACTCGTCGGTCCACGGCGGGTTGGTCGAGACGAGGTCGCGGTCGATCAGGTCCTGCCAGTAGTCGGCGACCTTGACGGACTCGGGGCTGGTCAGGTCGATGGTCCAGTTGTCGCCGTCGTTCTCGAACCAGCTTCCGCCGGCCTGCCAGACGAATCCGGCGAACTGGTTGATGTCGCTCTGCGAGAAGTTGGTGATGTACCCGCCGGTGGCGCGCACGGCCTCGGCGGCAACCGCATACTCTTCCCAGGTGGTGGGGATCGCGATGTTGTTGGCCTCGAAGAGGTCGGCGCGGTAGAACATGGCCATGGGCCCGGCGTCCTGAGGCACCGCGTACACGGCGTCGTCTTCACCGAAGTTGACCTGACCCCAGGTCCAGTCCACGAAGTCGGCCTTGGCGTCGAGAACACCCTCACAGGCGGCGAGGTTCATCAGACCGTCCTGCACGCGGAAGTTCGGGAGCGCGTCGTATTCGATCTGGCCGAGGTCGGGCGCGTTGCCGGCCTTGAGCTGGTTGAAGAAGTTCTGGTAGGTGCCGCCGTTGCCGTTCGGCCCGGTCTGCACCTTCACCTGAACGTCGGGGTTCTCCTCGTTCCAGACGGCAACGACCTCTTCCATGCCGGGGATCCAGGTGGTGAACGTGAGGTCGACCTTGCCCTCGGAGGGCTCGCAGGCGGCGGCGTCGCCGCCGGACGACGTGGTCGAACCCGACGCGCAACCGGTCAGCACGACCGTGGCCGCGGTGAGCAAGGCGACGGCGGCTGCTCTCTTCTTGATCTGCATTGTTCTTCTTTTCTCTTGGTGGGGTGGGGTGGGGTGGTGCAGCTTGAGGGGGTGCTACGTCACGGTAACCGGCTACTTCACGGAACCGGCGCTGAGGCCGTTCCGCCAGAAGCGCTGGAGTAGCAGGAAGATGATGATCAGCGGGATGATCGACAGCAGCGCACCGATCAGTACGTAGTCGCGCAGCACGGGGATCTGGTTGACCTGCGAGTTCCAGGCGTAGAGGCCGAGCGTGACCGGGAACAGAGTCTCGTCGCGCAGCATGATCAGCGGCAGGAAGAAGTTGTTCCAGATGGCGACGAACTGGAAGAGGAAGACGGTGACCAGGGCCGGCACCATCATCCGTACCGAGACGGTGAAGAAGGTGCGCAGTTCGCCGGCACCGTCCAAGCGGGCGGCCTCGATCAACTCGTCGGGCACGCTGGCGGAGGCGTAGATGCGGGCGAGGTAGACCCCGAACGGGCTGACCAGGCTGGGCAGGAACACAGACCAGAACGTGTTGGTCAGGCTGATCTGGCTGAAGATCAGGAACAACGGCAGCGCCAGGGCCGTGGCAGGCACGAGCACCCCGCCGAGCACGACGTTGAAGATCAGTTCCCGACCCGGGAAGTTGTACTTCGCCAGCGCGTACCCGCACATGCCGGCGATGATGGTGCCCACGAGGGCGCCGCCACCGGCATACAGCGCGCTGTTGAGCATCCACTTGAGGTAGACGCCGTCGCGGTACGCCATCAGGTTGCCGATGTTCTCGAACAGGGAGAAGTCGGCGAACCAGAGCGGGTTCGTGCTGTTGAACTGGGAGCGGCTCTTCGAGGCCGCCACCAGCAGCCACCAGATCGGCACCAGGAAGTAGAGCGTGAAGACGCCCATCACGATCATGGCGCTGACCCGGGCGAACGGGCTCTCGCGCTGGGCGCGCGGCGCCTTCGCCTCGGTGGAACGGATGCCGCGGGTCGGCTTGGCGGGGGTGGTGGGGGTCAGGGTGCTCACTTGGCTTCCTTCCGCTGCGTGAACTTCAGGAACGTGAAGGAGAGGATGAACGTGGCCAGGGCCAGCACCACGGAGAATGCGGCGGCCAGGTTGAAGTTCGGGATCGATGAGGTGGAGTACACCGTCAGGTTCGGGGTGAACGTGCTGGTCACGGCCGAGCTGAAGCTGCGGAACACCTGGGGTTCGGCGAGCAGCTGCAGGGTGCCGATGATCGAGAAGATCGCCGTCAGGATGATCGCCGGCATGATCAGCGGGATCTTGACCGACCACGCGATGCGCAGCTGCCCGGCGCCGTCGAGGCGGGCGGCCTCGTAGAGCTCCGTCGGGATCGCCAGCAGGGCCGAGTAGATGATCAGCATGTTGTAGCCCACGAACACCCAGGTGACGACGTTGGCGATGGCCCAGAGCACCAGGTCGGCCGAGAGGAAGTTGATGTTCTCGGTGACGGCGCTGAATGGCGACAGGTTGGGTGAGTAGAGGTAGCCCCACATGATCGCGGCGATGACGCCCGGCACCGCATAGGGAACGAAGAACGCCAGCCGGAAGAACTTCTTGCCTCGCACGAGCGGCGAGTCCAGCAGCAGCGCGAACAGCAGTGCGAGGCCGAGCATGATCGGCACCTGCACGGCGCCGAAGGCGAGTACCCGGCCGATCGACTGCCAGAACGGGCCGTTCTGGAACACCAGGATGTACTGGGTCAGCCCGCCGAACACCTCGGTGGCCTGACCGAAGGTGCCTTCGCGCTCGATCACGAGCAGCGACTGGTAGATCGCGTAGCCGATCGGCACGAGGTAGAACAGGGCGAACAGGGTGCCGAACGGCAGCACGAACGCGAGGATCGCGCCTCTGTGCTGCACGCGGGGCCTGGCGGCGCGGGGCCTCTTCCGGGCAGCGCTGCCCGGGGCATCCGTCATGGGGACGGCTGGTGCGCTCATGATGCGGGGTCCTCTCTAATCACGCGGACGGCTCCGGCCGGCACGCGCACAATTCGACCGACGGGTTCGTCGGTGACGAGCTCGTGGCCGGCGGCCGCAAGCTCGACGTCGCCGTGACCGTGGTTGATGATGAACAGATAGCTGTGGGTGGCACCCACGCGGCGCACGACCTCGATGCTGCCGGAGCGCTGCGTGGTTGCGGTGCGCTCCGGGGCGTCCGTGCGTTCCGGGGTTGCAATACGCTCCGGGCCGACGGCGGTGACGCGGGCCTCCTGGGCCACGGTGCGCACGAGGTCGCGCAGGGCGCCGGCCTCCAGCGCGGTCGCGACGTACCAGGCGGTGCCGCGTTCGTGCCGGTTGCGGGTGATGGCGGGGATGCCGGGCAGCGGCCCGTCAAGGTAGCTGGCGAACACCTCGGCGGTGTCGACGCGCAGGCGTTCGCTCCACAGGCTCGCGGCGGCGCCGGAGTCGAGGGCGAGCAGATGGCCGGGCAGCAGCGGGGAGAATTCCTCCACCGTGATGCCGAGGATCTCGCGGAACGCGCCGGGGTAGCCGCCGGTGCGCACCCGGTCGTCTTCGTCGACGATGCCGCTGAAAAAGGTGATCAGGGCGTGGCCGCCGGCCGCGACGTAGGAGCGCAGGTTCTCGGCCTGCGCGTCCGAGACGAGGTAGAGATTCGGGGCGACGACGAGGCGGTAGCCCGAGAGGTCGGCATCCGGGGAGACGATGTCGACGGTGACGCCGAGGTCGTGCAGGGCCGTGTACGCGGCATGCACCTGGTCGAGGTAGCGCACCGCGTGGGAGGGACGGGATTCTCCGTCGCCGGCCCACCAGGATTCCCAGCTGAAGATGAGCGCAGCATCCGCCACGACCCGGCTGCCGGTGACCTCGGCGAGCCGGTCGAGGGTCGCGCCCAGGGCCACGACCTCCCGCCAGAGCACGGTGTCGGTGCCGGCGTGGGGCACCAGCGCCGAATGGAATTTCTCCGACCCCTGCAGGGAGGCGCGCCACTGGAAGAAGCAGATGCCGTCGGCGCCGCGGGCGACATGGGCGAGGGAGTTGCGGGTCATCTCGCCGGGCGCCTTGGCCAGGTTGTGCGGCTGCCAGTTGACCGCGCCTGCGGCCTGTTCCATCAGCAGCCAGGGCTCGCCCTGGGCGAGCCCGCGGGTGAGGTCGGCGGCGAAGGCGAGCTCGGTGGCCGGGTCGGCGAGACGGTGGTCGAGGTAGTGGTCGTTGGCGACGATGTCCATGTCGCCGGCCCAGGACCAGTAGTCGAGGTTACGGATGTGCGCGGTGACCATGAAGTTCGTGGTCACCGCCACGTCCGAGTGGCGGCGCAACACCGCGGCCTCCAACCGGTAGTAGTCGAGCAGCTCGGCGGAGCTGAACCGGTGGAAGTCGAGCACCTGGCCGGGGTTCTGGCTGGACAGGGTGAGCCGCGGGGTGAGGATCTCGGCCCACTGGCCGTAGCGCTGGCTCCAGAACGAGGTGCCCCAGGCGGCGTTCAGGGCATCGATGGTTCCGTACCGCGCCTGCAGCCAGAGACGGAATGCGGCCGCGGTGTCGTCGCAGTAGCACAGCGCGTTGTGGCAACCCAGTTCGTTGGACACATGCCAGAGGGCGATGGCCGGGTGGTGGCCGTACCGCTTCGCGACCTGCTCGACCAGGGCGAGCGCGTGCTCGCGGAACACGGCCGAGCTCGGGCACCAGGCCTGACGGCCGCCCGGGAAGCGGGTGGTGCCGTCGTCGGTCACCGGAAGGATCTCCGGGTGGAGCGTGGTCAGCCACGGCGGCGGCGATGAGGTACCGGTGCCGAGGTTGACTCGGATGCCGTTGGCGTGCAGCAGCTCAATAATCGTGTCGAGGGTGGCGAAGTCGTACTCGCCCGGCCGCGGCTCGAGGTGCGACCAGCCGAAGATGTTGATGGCGACGAGATCGACGCCCGCCTCCCGCATGAGGCGCACGTCTTCGGCCCAGACGTCGGGACCCCACTGCTCGGGGTTGTAGTCGCAGCCGTAGGCGATGCCCTCGTGCACGAACGGGCTGGCCGAGGCCGAGGCCGTGGCCTTCCCGTCCGAAGTGGCTGCTCGCGAATTCATGTGCTCCCTGACTGTGGCTTCCCGGTTCCGCTGCCCTGCGGCAACCGGGATGTCGACGACTCTGTGAACGTGCACAGAGTCGAGAGCAAAACACACCGTCGGGCTTTCTGTGAACGTACACAGAGTAGGTAGGTTTCGGCGGCCGTGTCAAGCGCGGAGTCTGTTCGGGGGCGTTACAGTTATCAAATGGTGACCATCCCGTCTCGACGCAAACGTGCGACGATCCACGACGTCGCCGTCGAAGCCGGAGTGTCCCGCGGCACGGTCAGCCGGGTCGTGAACGACGAGCCCTACGTCTCGGCGGCGGCCCGCATCGCCATCGAGGCCGCCATCGAGAAGGTCGGCTACGTGCCGAACAATGCCGCCCGCAGCCTGGTCATGCAGCGCTCGGAGGCCGTCGGTTTCATCGTGCACGAGCCGCACTCCCTGTTCCTGGACGACCCCAACATCGGCGGTATCCTGCTCGGTGCCAACACCGTGCTCTCCCGCGCCGACTACCAGATGGTCAGCCTCGTCATCGACTCCCAGCGCGACACCGACCGCGTCGCCCGTTATCTCAGCGGCGGCTTCGTCGACGGCGTCATCATCGTCTCCGCCCGGCAGGAAGACCCGATCATCCGCGTGATCGAGAAGCTGCGCCTTCCGGCCGCCTTCGTCGGACATCCGCCCGACCTGCGTCAGCTTCCCTTCGTGGGCATCGACAACCGGGCCTCGGCGCGCGCCATCACGGAACGCCTGATGCAGACCGGCCGCCGGCGCATCGGCATGGTCGCGGCGGCCCTCGACCGCGATTCCGGCGCCGACCGCCTGGCCGGCTTCACGGATGCCCTCGGCGACCGTTTCGACCCGGCCCTGGTCGCCCGAGTACCGCTCTACACGTTCACCGACGGGGCCCTGGGTATGCGCGATTTGCTCGACCGCGACCCGCTGATCGATGGTGTGTTCGCCGCTTCCGACGCGGTCGCGGCCGGAGCCCTGGAGGCTCTCCGCGAGGCCGGGCGCAGCGTGCCCGGCGATGTCGGCATCGTCGGCTTCGACGACAGCTCCTGGGCGCTCCGCACCCAGCCGCACCTGTCCACCGTCCACCAGCCGGCCTTCGGCCTCGGCGCGGCGGCGGCGCAGTGCGTGCTCGGCCAGCTGCGCGGCGAGGAGCAGCCGGCCGGCGGCATCCTGCTGGAGACTCCGATCGTCTGGCGCGACTCCGCCTGAGCCGGGTGTGCGTTGCTGTCCGGCCAGGCGCACAGCGGGTACGGGCGGGCCCACGGCGAGGCCGGCAACGGGTCTGACGAGCATTCCGGCCGTGTCTCCCCGCCCCGTGCGGCTAACTCAGGAGAATGCTCCCGCCGGCTACGCGCATCCGCATAGACCCGCGTATTTCCGGGGGCGAAACGGATGCCCGCGCCGGATCTCCTGAGTTCGCCACCCCGCAGACGGGCAAACAGGTGGGCAGGCACGCAGTCTGACGTGGAGCCCCGCCGAGCACTGATCTGCCGAGTCTCCCCGCCCCGTGCGGCTAACTCAGGAGAATGCTCCCGCCGGCTACGCGCATCCGCATGGACCCGCGTATTTCCGGGGGCGAAACGGATGCCCGCGCCGGATCTCCTGAGTTCGCCACCGCGCAGACGGGCGCGCAGGCGGGCAGACAGACGGGCGGGCAGGCGGGCGGGCAGGCGGGCAGACAGACGGGCAGGCAGGCGCGCAGAGAGGCAAGCAAGCAAGCAGGCAGGCGGGTGGGCAGGCGACGGGGGCGGGTGGCGTGCGGGCCGGGCGACGACCGGTGCGGGTGGGCCGGGGGCCGGGCACACTGGAGGAATGGTTCGCAAACAGGCGGTCGTGCGTGGGATGGTGCAGGGAGTGGGGTTCCGCTACTACACCCAGGTCGAGGCACGCCGCCTCGGTCTCGCGGGGTTCGTGCGCAACCGGACGGATGGCGCGGTGGACGCGGAGCTGGAGGGCGACGCGGCATCCGTCTGGGCGATGCTCGCGTGGTTGCAACACGGCCCGCCGTCGGCCCGGGTGGAGGCGGTCGAGGTCACCACTATTCCGCCGATCGGCGAGACCGGGTTCCAGATCGGCTTCTGACCGACGACGCACGACGCACGACCCACGGCCCACGACCCACGACCCACGACCCACGACCCACGACCCACGACACACGGCCCACGACACACGGCCCACGGCCCACGGCCCACGGCCCACGACGCACGACTCACGACTCACGGCGAGGCTGGCGTAGCGTGGAAGCATGTGCGCGCGAGCAGCCGATCCCGCTCGGACGGAAAGAACGAAGCGCGTCCTCGCGCCGGCGACGGATCCGGGCATGCGCGCACTCCCTGCGGCTGCCACCCATCCGGCCCTGGTCGCCCGAGCCCCCCGGACCTTCCCCGTGCACACGGTGCGCCGCGGGTTCGGCATCGGCCGCCTGCTGCTCGCGTTCCTGGGCGTCGTGGCCCTGGCCGGCTACTTCGACTACGTGCTCGGTTTCGCCACCTTCCAGATCGCCAACTACTTCAGCTATTTCACCGTGCTGAGCGGCATGGCCGCGGTCGTCGCCTTCGTCGTTGCCGCGATCGTCGCCTTCCGGCACGCGACCGACCCACCGTGGCTGGACTGGTTCCGGCTGTTGGTCACGACCTACATCACCGTCTCGGGGATCGTGTTCCTGACCATCGTCATCCAGTCCTCAACCCGCGATTACACGATCGAGGTGCCCTGGTCGAGCCAGTTGTTGCACTTCTGGATTCCCGCGATCGCGCTGCTCGACTGGCTGACGGATGCCGGCAAGGCCCGGCTGCCCTGGAAAATTTTGGCCTGGATTCTCGTGGTGCCCTCGATCTGGGGAGTGTTCACGCTTATCCGCGGGTCGGTCGTGGGCTGGTACCCGTACTTCTTCCTGGACCCGGTGCAGGTGCGCGGACCGCTCGAGACCGCGGTCTACTGCCTGGCGGCTCTGCTGCTCTTCACCGCGATCGCAGCCGTACTCACGGCCACGTCGCGGCTGCCCCAGCCGGCATTGCGGCGCGAGCCTATAGCGGCGTGAAGGTGTATTCGCTGGTCAGATGCTCGCCCTGGCAGGCGCCGCAGTAGAGCACACCGGATGCCTGCATCGCGAGGACCCGGGGAGTGCACTGCACGACCTTGGGTCCGCAGCAGGGCGAGACCACCATGAAGGAGCCGGGGGCGGTGGGCTGATGTCCGCTCAGTCCGCGAATGTGGTGGGTGCCCTCGCAGGGCAGGTCAGGGTCGAAGTCCAGAAGGACGACTGATTCGAGGTCGATGTCGAGGAGGGTATCCATGGGGAGCACAGCAATCACGCGGTAAAGCAGAAGAGTGAAGCAGTCGCGGGCGGAGGTGGTGCATCCCGGTGGCGACCGCACCGGGATGGCCGGCGGAACGAGCCCGGTCTGGACCGGGGGTATTCACCCCTCAGGAATCCGTCGGCAGAGCCAGTCAGGGTAACGACTGGACCTCTGGGCGCTGCACCACGACGGGCTGCGCCTGCATGAAAAAGTGCCCTGAATGGGGGCCAGAATTCACCGACTGGACGTTGGAAGGAGCGTACACCACGAATCTTGGAATAGCGAAGGGTTGACTTTTGCGAGGCGCTGGACAGGTGTTTTGGCGGTGGGAGGCGTGTGAGTACCGCGTGCGGGTGCCGCGCTTACTCCGGGGCCGGCGTGGCCGTCGGCACGGTCGAGTTGAACGGCTCGAGGCTGCTCAGGGCGGCGGCCAGGAACTCGTCGTCGTCGACCTCGGCGAGGCGCAGAGCGGTCTCCGCGGCAACCAGGCCCACCAGAACCGGTTCGCCGGTGATCGGAACCATGTTGATCCAGACGCGGAAGTCGTCGTCGCCGCCGACCGTGGCCCAGAGCGGCGCATCCGTGTCCCAGAACGGCTCGTCGAACTGGAGCCAGATCTTGTCGAGCGCGCCCATGCCGAGGGCGGAGATGGCGCCGCGGTGCGTGAAGGGCAGCGGTGGGTCGAACTCCATCACCTTGGTCTTCAGCACCCCCAACGGCACGGTGACGATGACCCGGTCGGCGGACAGGGACTCGCCGTTGCCGAGGCGGAGGCTCGCGCCGGCGTCGCTGTAGGCGATCCTGGTGACCACGCTGGACCCGAGCACGTCGATGCCCTCGCTGAGGTCGGTGAGCAGGGTGGCGAAGCCGCCCAGCACGATGCGGTCCTCGCCGGGGTCGGCGTCAGGGTCGGCCTGGGCGTCTGCTTCCGAGTACCAGGAGGACTGCTCGGCGACGGGGGCACCGCACTTCGGGTCGAGCACCACGGTGATCTGGTAATCGAGCCAGTCGGCGTCGGAAACGCCGGTGTCGGCATCCGTCGTCGAAAGCTTGGACGCACCCGAGTCGGCGAGGGCCTGCGCGATGGACACGTCGGCGGGCTGGTCGGCGGCCCAGGCCAGCGCCGTGCCGACCGCCTGCGAGCCGGTGCCGGGCACCTGCAGAACCGTGCCGGCAGTCGTGCGAACCTCGGGCACAGCGGTGAAGGGGGCCGTGGCGACCCCGCGGTCGGTGAGGTCCTCGTCGAGGGTGGTCTGCCCGGTGCGCCAGACGAACGACGCGCCGAGCTCGATCGGGAACGGCCAGTCCTTGTCGGTGACGGTGTCGATGCGGCCGCCGATGCGGTCGCGGGCCTCGACCAGGACCACGTCGTAGCCGGCGTCTGCCAGGTCGCGGGCCGCCGCGAGCCCGGCGATTCCGGCACCGATCACGGCGATGCGCTCCCCCGGATTCGCGGCGGCGAGCACGTCACGGGCGGCGCGCTCCCCGGAGTCGCGGGCGCCCTGCACCGTGCCGAATGCGTCTGTGGACGTGGCCTCCCCGGCGAAGAACAGGCGGTCGTCGACGGGCTCGCTGAGCGCGGCGCGCTGCTCGGGCGTGGCGCCGACCGCAGGAAAGCTGAAGGATCCGCGGGCGAACGGGTCGGCCGACCAGGACGTGCGGCGCATGGCCGCCGGCTTCGGCACGAGCGAGGTCGTCGTCGGTGTGGGCGTGACGGATGCCGTGGGCCGCGGCGTCGGCGCCACGCACGCGGTGAGCGCGACCAGGCTCAGGCCGGAGACCGAGCCGATCAGAAAGGTTCGTCGTTTCATTGCTGTGTCCGCGCCACGGGTGGCGCCGGCGTACTCCTTTCCGAGCGGGGCCGGGCAGTACGACCAAGTTACCTCAGCGGAGGGTGAAGTGGCTGGTCGGGGCAGGGGCGCGAGGGGCGAGGGGCGCGCGTGGGGCGGAGGGGGCGCGCACGTAACTGCGGAGATTTCCGCGACACCCGGCATCCGTCGCCGAATCACGACGTGTCGCGAAAATCTCCGGGTTTACGTTCGCCGGCGGCGGGCGCGTGGGCGGGCGTCTGGGCTGACGCGTGGGCTGACGCGTGGGCTGACGGGCGGGCGATGCCGCGAGCGCAACCGGCGACCAAACGTCAGTCGAGCGGATGCTGCAGGAAGCCATCGTCGAGCAGCTCCCGCACGCGCGGGAGCAGGTCCGCGGCGAGCTCGCCCTCGTCGACGGTGAGCAGCTGGGCCAGCGCGGCGACGATCGAGCCCACGTCGAGCTCACCGTCGCAGGCTCCGACCAGCGCGGCGAGGCCGGTGTCCAGCGCGATCGAACGGCCGAAGCCGCTGCCCTGGTGCAGCGTCATCAGGGTGGGGTCCTCCAGGCCGGGCCAGTAGTGCCGTTCCTCAGTGACATCGGATGCGGCGGCGAGCCGCGCGCGGGCGAGGCGGGCGTCATCCGTCGCCGCGTGCCAGTCGTGGGCGGCGAGGCAGGCGGCGAGGTGGCTGCCCATGCCCCCCGGATTGTGGCCGAGGGCTCCGGGGATGCGTTCGAGGCGGCGAAGGGTCGGGGTGCCGGCGGCCGGGCGGCGCAGCAGCATGTAGCCGAAGCCGACCTGGCTCACGCCGCGCGCCTCGAAGTCGTCGAGCCAGGCGCCGTAGAGGCGCTCAAAGTCGGCCGTGTCGGCGCGGGTGCCGCCGTCGCGGATCCACGTTTCGGCGTAGAGCGTGGGGGCCTGCACCTCACGTTCGATGATCCAGGCGTCGAGTGCCGCGTCATCCGTGGCCTCTGCAGCCGAGGCAGCCGCGAGCTCGACCCCGACCCCGGCCCCGGCTTCGGCCCCGACTTCGGCTTCGACCCCAGCCCCGACTTCGGCTTCGGCCCCAGCCCCGGCTGCGAACGAATTCGACGGAGATTTTGCTCCCAGAGGGGGCGTCGGAGTCGAATTCGGGGTGTTTCGGGCAAAATCTCCGTCGAATTCGTCAGGGCTCACGGGGGCGGAAGCGGGGACAGAAGTCGGGACGGAAGCCGGGGCAGAAGTCGGGACGGAAGCCGGCGCAGAAGCCGGGACAGAAGCCGGGACGTCGAGCCAGCCGGTCAGGCGCTCGAAGGCGTCCTGCCCGGCGTGGTACTCCCAGTTGCCCAGCAGCTGGGCGATGCCGCCGGGGGTCAGATGGCCGGCCGCACCGCGCACCACCGCCTCGACCAGGGCATCGCCGACCAGGCCGCCGTCGCGATACTCGTAGGCGGGCACACCCGGCACCCGCGGGGTGATCACGAACGGCGGGTTGGAGATGATGTGGTCGAAACGCTCCCCCACGACGGGTTCGAACAGGCTGCCGAGGCGGAACTCGATGTTGTCGATCTCGTTCAGCTCGGCGTTCACCGCGGCGAGCTCGAGCGCCCGCGCAGAGATATCCGTGGCGATCACCCGGTCGGCATGCCGGGACGCGTGCATCGCCTGGATGCCGCAGCCGGTTCCCAGATCGAGGGCGCTGGCCACCGGCGTCGGGATCAGCAGCCCGCTCAGGGTGAGGGATGCCCCGCCCACGCCGAGCACATGGCTTTCGCCGAGCGGGTGGCCGAGTGCGAGTTCGCCCAGGTCGGACAGGATCCACCAGCTTCCCGCGCCGTGAGCGTCGACGAAGCTGTAGGGCCGCAGTTCGAGCAGCGGGCGGACGGCGCCGCCCTGATCGGGTTCAGGGAAGGCGACGACGGATGCGGCGAGGCCGAGCTCCTCGGCCCCGGCGGCGCCCAGTGCGGGGAGGGCGGCATCGAGATCCGCACGGTCAACGGGCAGGCCGAGCACGAACAGTCGGGCCAGCGTAATGCAGGGCTCGGTGTGCCCGAGCCTCTCCCGGAGACCGTCGAGCGCACGCAGCGCCGGGACCCGCTGGTTGCGGCGCAGCGCGGCATCCGCTTCGCTCCCCCACAGCCCGGTGAGGGCCGAAACCGAAAAGTTGGCGGTGGCGAGGTCGGAGCGAAGCCGGGCGATCAGGGCAGAAGTCACCCGTCTATTCAACTGCACCGGCCGCTGCACCGGCCGCCGCACCGGCCGCCGCACCGGCCGCCGGCCCCTACCGGCGCTCCTCGGCCACACTGTTGCCGCCGTCGACGACGATGGTCTGACCGGTGACGTAGGACGCGCCCGGCGAGGCCAGCCAGGCGATCACGGATGCCACTTCCGCAGCGGTCCCGCTGCGCCCGACCGGCACGAGCGCGCCCTCGACCACCTCGCTCTCCAGCTGTGACCCGGTCTCGATCCAGCCCGGCGCGACCGCGTTGGCGGTGATGCCGAGCCAGGCCTCATCCACGGCGAGCGCTCGGGTGAGCCCGGCCAGACCGGCCTTCGCGGCCGCATAGGTCAGGTCCCCGCGCGACGCCATCACCGGCCCCGAGACGCTCGACACCGTGACGATGCGCCCCCACGTCGCCGCGTGCATGAAGCCGATCACGGTGCGGGTGGCGTGGAACGCGGTCGACAGGTTGATTGCGAGGCCACGGTCCCACTCCTCCGGCGACGTGGTGCTCACGTCGCCGTGCAGCATCTCGGGGTCGCCGACCGCGACCATGCCCGCGTTGTTCACCAGAATCGTCGGGGCCAGGCCCGCGTCGGCGAGGGCGTCGGCGAGCACCAGGGCGCCGGCCTCGGTGTCGAGGGTGCAGACGATTCCGGATGCCGCGATGCCCAGTTCCGTCAGCTCGGCCGCGCGCTCGTGCACGCGTTCGGTCGTGGCGGTGAGCACGACGTCCGCACCGAGCTCACCCAGCATCCGTGCCGCGGCGAAACCGATCCCGGAGGCGCTGCCGGCCCCGGTGACCAAGGCGGTGCGGCCGGCGAGATTCCACGCGAGGGGCAGGGCGAAAGCGACAGGCACGGGGAGACCGGCAGAACCCGGGAGCCCGACGGAATCGGGGGCACCGACAACCGGGGCACCGACAACCTCAGGCAACGTCATGGCGCCATGCTAGCGGCTACCGGGCCACGTCCATCGGGATGGCGGCGAACTCCCGAACGACCAGCCGGGGAGTGATCAACCGGTGCCGAGGTTCGTCCGACTCGGGGGCCCCGTGCACCTTGCCGCCGAACTCTCCGGTCAGCAGTTCGAGCACCCCGGCGGCCACCTCGTCGACGGCCTGATCGACGCTGGAGAGCCCGACCGCGGCGGCGACAGGCGTGTTGTCGTAGCCGGTGACCGGCACGCGCTCCGGGTTGGCGATCATGGCCCCGAGGGCGAGGGAGTCGCTCGCGCAGAGCACCCCGTCGACCAGGCCGGCCTGCTGCCGCAGCCGCTGCATGGCGGCGGTGCCCTGGCTGACGCCGTCGGTGGTGACGACCTCGAGCCGGGCGAGTTCCTCGCCCGAGACCTCCCCGCGCTCCATCATCGCGTCGTACCAGCCCCGTCGGCGCTCGTCACCGGTGCCCGACGGGCTGGGCCAGCCGATGTAGGCGATCCGCCGGGCTCCGGCCTCCTGCTGCGCCCGGGTGGCCTCGTGCAGGCCGGACCAGCCGTCCACGTCCACCCACAGGTGCTGCGGGTCGTTCATGTCGTCGGCTCCCCACGGCCGACCGAAGGTGACGAAGGAGATGCCGTTCTCGATCAGCCAGCGGGTTCGCGGGTCACCGGCGAATGTCGACGTGAGCACGAAACCGTCGACATCCGCGCCGTCGTTCAGGCGCCGGAACTGGGTGATCTCGTCTTCGGGGCTCGTGGCCGTGAAGAGCAGCACGCGTAGCCCCTGCGCGTCGGCCTGCTCAGTCAGGGCGTGCAGGAACCGGTCGAGCACCGAACCGGAGATGCCGTCGATCATGGGGTCCAGACGGATGCCGATGGTCGAGCTGCGCCGCGTCCGCAGCCGGCGGGCGGAGGCGTGCGGCCGGTATCCGAGCTCCTTGATGGCAGCCTCGACCCGCTGGCGGGTGTCGGCGCGCACGATGCCGGGCGAATTCATCACATTCGAGACCGTCTGGCGGGAGACGCCGGCCGCGAGCGCGACATCCGTCACCGTGGGGAAACCACCCATAGCCGCTCCTGCCCCAAGCCTCTGCCGGACGCGCCTGCCCCCGTGGATTGAACGATCAAATACTGTTCTGCCGAGACTACCCCGTCCCGTCGGATCGCAGGGAATGAGGGCGCCGCGTCCGATCCGCCTGCCGGTCAGGGCATTTCCCGCTTACCTCCCCGGCCAACCCGGATCCCCGGAAACACGCGGATTGGATCGATCCAAAGAAAAGTTTGATCGATCAAATAAATTCAGCTATCGTGACCTCTACACAAGCAAACGCGCATCGATGCGCGACTCAAGGAGAAAAACGATGCAACGACGCAACTCCCGCTGGTTGATCGGAACCGGGCTCGCCGTGGCCGGCGCCCTCACGCTCAGCGCCTGCGGTTCCGGATCCGGCTTCGGCGACACCGCCGACGCCGGCGGTGAACTCACCAGCGACTCCGCCCAGGGACTCAACGTCCTGATCGGTTCCAGCGGCGACGCCGAGACCGCCTCCGTCAACGCGGCCGTCGCCGCCTGGTCCGAGAAAACCGGCACCGACGCCAAGGTCAGCGTCGCCAGCGACCTCAACCAGCAGCTCGCCCAGGGCTTCGCGGCCCAGAAGCCCGCCGACGTCTTCTACCTGTCGACGGATGCCCTCGCCGGCTACGCGTCGAACGGCTCGCTTCTGGCCTACGGCGACGAGCTGGCCAACAAGGATGACTTCTACCCGAGCCTGGTCAACTCCTTCACCTACGACGGCGAGTTCTACTGCGCGCCGAAGGACTTCTCGACCCTGGGTCTGGTCATCAACACCGACCTCTGGGCCCAGGCCGGGCTGACGGACGCCGACATTCCCACTACCTGGGACGAGCTCGCGGCCGTCAGCAAGACCCTCACCACCGACACCCAGGTCGGACTCGCCCTCGGCGGCGAGTACGCCCGGCTGGGCGCGTTCATGGCCCAGGCCGGGGGCAGCCTGATGAACGAGGACAACACCGAGGCCACCGCGAACAGCGCGGAGAGCGTCGCGGGCCTCGAATACGCGCAAACGCTCCTCAACGACGGAGTGATGAGCTATGCCAGCGAAATCGGCGCCGGCTGGGGTGGCGAGGCGTTCGGCAAGCAGCTCTCGGCCATGACCATCGAGGGCAACTGGATCACGGGCGCGATGAAGAGCGACTTCCCCGCGGTCAACTACACGGTCGCCGAGCTGCCCGCGGGCCCGGAGGGCCAGGGCACCCTGCAGTTCACCAACTGCTGGGGAATCGCCGCCGACAGCCCCAACCAGGCTGCCGCCCTCAAGCTGGTGGAACAGCTCACCAGCAAGGACGCCCAGCTCACCTTCTCCGAAGATTTCGGCCCGATGCCCTCGATCCAGTCGGCCGCCGACGAGTGGAAGAACGCCAACCCCACCCTCGTGGCGTTCCTGGACGGCGCCGACTACGCCCAGGGCGTACCCAATGTGAAGGGCGCCGCTGACGTCACGAGCGACCTGAACGCGCAGCTCGAGTCGCTGAAGACCGGGGACGCTCAGGCGATCCTCGATTCGGTGCAGAAGAACCTCGAAGCACTGCTGAAGTAGTCCACCATGTCGACGCCTGCACGCACGCCTCGCCGCTCCGGTATCCGGGGCGGCGAGACCGCCTCGGGGTGGCTCTTCACCGCCCCGATGATCATCCTGCTCGGCCTGTTCCTGGTCATCCCGGTGCTGATGGCCCTCTGGGTCAGCTTCTCCGACTGGAACGGCCGCGGCAGCCCCTTCGGCGGCACGGTGTCGTTCGTGGGCCTCGACAATTATTCCGCCCTGGTCGGCGGCGGCGGCCTGGCCGAACAGGACTTCGGCACTGCTCTGCGGAACAACGCCTGGTACGTCCTCCTGGTCGTGCCGATCCAGACCATGCTGTCGCTGCTGCTGGCCGTGCTGGTCAACCGGCAGATCCTGCGCGGCCGCGGCTTCTTCCGCACCGCGTTCTACTTTCCGTCGGTGACCAGCTCGGTGGCCATCACCGTGCTCTGGCTGTTCCTGTTCAGTGCCAGCGGCGCCGTCAACAAACTGCTCGCGTTCATCGGCGTCAACGGACCGAACTGGTTCAACGACCCGAGCGGCGTGCTGCACAACCTCCTGGGAGCGTTCGGTGTCGAGACCGGCCCGGCCGCACTCACCGGCAACACGTTCCTCGGCATCTCCTTCTGGGAGTGGCTCGCCGGGCCATCCGTGGCCATGAGCGCCTTCATCCTGATGGCCGTGTTCACCACCAGCGGCACGTTCATGCTGCTGTTCATCGCCGCGCTGCAGAACCTCAGCGGCGACGTCGTCGAGGCCGCCATGATGGACGGCGCCAATGGCTGGCAGCGGTTCTGGCGGGTCACCCTCCCCCAGCTGCGGCCGACGCTCTTCACCGTGCTCACCCTCGGCCTGATCGGTGCCTGGCAGGTCTTCGACCAGATCTACACCGGCACCCAGGGTGGGCCCGGCAAGACCACGCTCACCCCGGCCTATCTCTCCTACCAGGCCGCGTTCACCAACCAGGCCTGGGGCCAGGGCGCCGCGATCGCCTTCATTTTGTTCGTGATCATCGTGGTCTTCACCCTGCTTCAGCGTTGGCTGCTGGCCGAACGCGGGGTCTCAGCCCGGCGGATGCGTCCGTATCTGCCGATCCCGACATCCGGAGGTTCGAAATGAGCAGCACGGTGAAAACCCGCGAGCGCACCGTCTCCCCCTCCCGGCGCCTGCGCGCCCTGAGCCGGGAACAGCTGCCGAACCGCCAGGTCGCCGGCCGGTCGCTGCTCTACGCGATCCTGATCGTGCTCGCGGCCATCTACATCGCCCCGTTCCTGATTCAGGTTGCCACCTCGTTCAAGACGGATGGCGATGCCGCCAGCAATCCCATGTCGCTTCTGCCGCAGACCTGGTCCACGGCCGCGTACGAGAGGTTGTTCCTCAACTCGGACTTCCCGGTCTGGTTCCAGAACTCCGCCATCGTCACGGTCTTCGTCACCCTCGGCCGTGTCTTCTTTAACTCCCTGGCCGGGTACGCCCTGGCCCGGTTGCATTTCCGGGGCCGCAATGTGATCTTCGCGCTGCTCATCGCCGTGATGAGCGTGCCCGGCGTCGTGCTCCTGATCCCCAAGTTCCTGGTGATCAACCAGCTCGGCATCTACGACACCTACGTGGCCATGATCGTGCCGTTGCTCACGGATGCCGCGGGCGTCTTCATCATGAAGAACTTCTTCGAGTCGATTCCGGCGAGTGTGGAGGAGCAGGCCCGCATCGACGGGGCCGGCACCTTCCGCGTGTTCTGGTCGATCGTGCTGCCGATGGCCCGGCCTGCCCTGGTAACCATCATCATCCTGTCGTTCCAGGGGTCGTGGAACGAGCTGTCGCACTTCATCGTCGCCACGCAGTCCCCCGAGTTGACGACGCTGACCAAGGGCGTGGCGTCACTGGCCTCCGGGCAGCTCAGCCAGGGCACGCAATACCCGCTCAAGCTGGCCGCGGCGGCGATCATGACCATCCCGGTCGCGGTGATGTTCTTCATCTTCCAGAAACGCATCATGAACACCACCGACGGGGCGGTGAAGGAGTAGCCGGCCACGCCGGCGCCTCCCGTACCCCCGCTTTCCCTGTCCTTCTTTCCGCAGATCCGCACCACAACACCTCTGGAGTCCCACCTCACTCATGCTCTCTCACCCCGTCCAGCCCTTGCTCCATGACTCCGCCATCGTTCTGGCGGCCCCCACCCAGGCCTGGTCGCGGTTTGACGGGCGGACGGACAAACCCATCCACGGGCTGTACCACGCGGACACCCGCGTTCTCTCCGGCTGGTCCCTGCTGATCGGCGGCCGGGCCGGCGAGCCGATCGGACACGCCCAGCGCGGAGTGGGAGCGGTCACCTTCACGTCGCTGCTGCGCCACCTCGACGACCGCACCGCCGACCCGCGGCTGCGGCTCGAGGTCACCCGCACGGTCACCGCGGGGCGCCTCTCCGAGCGGATCGTGATCAGCTCGGGACTGGGGCAGGCGCTCGACACGACCGTGTCCGTGCGCCTGACGCCCGATTTCGCCGATATGCAGACCGTGAAGGCCGGCCTCGCGGGGGCGGCCGAGCGCGTGGCTTTCGGGGGCGCGGGCCTGCCCGCGGCACCGGATGTCGCCGTCACGGAGGCGAGCGGCGGCATCCGTCTGTCGACTGCCACCGTGTCGGCGCTGGTGGCTGTCAGCGGCGACGGGGTGCTGGCCGGGTCGGCCACCTCTGGGGCAGTCGACCCCGAGGTCACCGGCACCGAGGACACCGGCACCGAGGACACCGGCACCGAGGACACCGGCACCGAGGTCGCCGGCACCGAGGTCACCGGCACCTGGTCGGTCACGGTGCCCGCGAAGGGCAGCGTCGCCGTGGAGTGGTCCGTCGAGATCGCGCACGCGGCGACCGTGGTGCAGGGCGCGTCCGGGCTGCCGGAGTGGTCGGGCGTGTCGGTTCGCTCCGGCGACGCGCGCCTCGGCCGCTGGGTGGCGCGCGCGCTCGACGACCTGACCGGCCTGCGGATGGCCACCCGCGAGAGTCCGGACGAGCCGTTCCTGGCCGCCGGCGCACCCTGGTTCTTCACCCTTTTCGGCCGGGATTCGCTGTGGGCGGCGCGCTTCCTGCTGCCCCTCGGCACCGAGATCGCGGGCTCCACGCTGCGCCTGCTCGCGCAGCTGCAGGGCACCAAGAGCGACACCGAGACGGCTGAGCAGCCCGGCAAGATCATGCACGAGTTGCGTCCCGACGTGTTCTCGATGCCGGGCGAGAGCCTGTCGCTGCCGCCGCTGTACTACGGAACCGTCGACGCCACCCCGCTCTGGATCTGCCTGCTGCGCGACGCCTACCGGTGGGGTCTGGCCACCGACGAGGTCGAGGCCCTGCTGCCTGCGCTCGAGGCGGCCCTCGGCTGGATGCGCGACTTCGGCGACAGTGACGGCGACGGGTTCCTCGAATACGTCGACATCACCGGCCACGGCCTCGCGAACCAGGGCTGGAAGGACTCCGGCGACTCCATCCAGTGGCGCGACGGCAGCCTCGCCGACGGCCCGATCGCCCTCTGCGAGGTGCAGGCGTACGCCTACGAGGCGTATATCGGCGGTGCCGACCTGCTCGACGCGTTCAACCGGCCCGGCGGCGACACCTGGCGTGCCCGGGCGGAAGCCCTCCAGACCCGGTTCCGGGAGTCGTTCTGGATCGACTCGCCGGCCGGCCGCTACCCGGCCGTCGCCCTCGACGCCTTCAAGCGTCCCATCGACACCGTGACCAGCAACATCGGCCACCTGCTCGGAACCGGGCTGCTCTCCGCGGAGGAGTCCGCCCTCGTCGCCGCCCGGCTCGTGTCCCCGGAACTGAACTCCGGCTACGGCCTCCGCACCATGTCGACGGACTCGGTCGGCTACTGGCCGCTGAGCTACCACGGCGGCTCGGTCTGGACCCACGACACCGCGATCGCGATCGCCGGACT
Source organism: Cryobacterium sinapicolor (assembly GCF_004403465.1). GTDB lineage: Bacteria > Actinomycetota > Actinomycetes > Actinomycetales > Microbacteriaceae > Cryobacterium > Cryobacterium sinapicolor. The sequence goes on from NZ_SOGQ01000086.1 coordinate 47,207, forward strand.
GGGACGCGCCGGATTCGGCGCCGAGGCCGGCAGCCTGATCGAGGGGCTGCTCGCCGCGGCCGAATCGTTCGACTACCGCCTGCCGGAGCTGCACTCCGGCGACGCGTCCGGCCTGGTCGCGGCGGCGGTGCCCTACCCGGCCGCCTGCCGCCCGCAGGCCTGGTCCGCGGCGGCGGCCGTGTCCGTGCTCGGCACCGTGCTCGGTCTGGAACCCGATCCGGTCACCGGCCGTGTCACCTCCACCCCGATCACCCCCGCCGTCGTCGGCGACGTCACCGTGCGCGGCCTCCACACCCCGCTGGTCTCGGCCCCGGTCCGCTAGCTGTACCCGGCCAGGGGGCTGGCAGCCTGGCTACCGCTGACTGACCGGCCACGTGTGTGGCCAACTCAGGAGATTCCGGGGAGCGGTGGCTGCGCCCCCGCAGAGTTCCGCGTGTTCCTGCGGAGTTCTGCGGAGTTCTGCGGGGGCTGCCGCACCATCCGCAGGATTCTCCTGAATTGGCCCCCGATGAGCGAACCAACCGAACCAACCGAACCGACCGAACCGACCGAGCCGAGCGCGCACCCCGACCGAGCCCGGTCGGACCGGCGGCGGACTACAGCCAGCGCATGGTGAAGGCCCGGGCGAGCACGGCGCTGGCGGGCGGCACCGCCAGGGTGCGCACGAGCCCGTTCCGCGCGCGCAGCCGCAGCCCCTCCACCGGACCGCCCATCGCCATGTTGAAACCGGCCTGCCGGGCGGCCATCCGGGCGCTGCGCCGACGGCGGCGGTCGTAGTCCCGGAGCACGCTGGTAGCGGCATCCGGTTCCCGCAGCGCCCGTTCCAGCGCCGGGGCCAGCTGCAGGGCGTCGAGCCAGCCGAGGTTCATCCCCTGCCCGCCGATCGGGCTGATCTGGTGCCCCGCATCGCCGACGAGCACGACCCGTCCGGCCACGAGACTGGTCGCGAGGCGCTGCTGCACCGAGAAGGCGCTGGCCGCGGCGGTCGTCGGAGGCAGCTGCGTGCCGGTGCGGGCACGGATGAGCGCAGCCAGGTCGCCGGACGTCGCATCCGTCAGCAGGGTCGGAGTCATGGCCACCCAGCGGCGCCGGCCTCCGGGCAGCGGGAAGGACTCGACCACTCCGTCCCGCTCGAAGTAGAGCACGGCCTCCCCGAGATACTCCCCCGTGTCGGGGTAGTCACTCATCAGATACGTCTCACCGCCAGTGCGCGCCGTGCAGCGGATGCCGAGCAGGTCGCGCACGAGACTGCGGGCGCCGTCCGCTGCCACCACATAGCGAGCTTCGAGAGTCTCGCCGGACGGCATGCCGTCCGCGACCGTCTCGACCGCGACCCGATCGCCCCGGTCGGACACCCCGGTCACGGTGATGCCGCCGCGCAGCCGACCGGGTGCGAGTTCGGCGAGCCGCGCGCGCAGCACGGCCTCGGTCTCGGACTGCGGCAGCGAGATCACGCTTTGCATCCGGTCGGTGGTCGCGCTGAACGCCAGCCGGCCCAGCGTGCGCCCATCCGAGCGCACCACACCGCCGCGGATCCGGACCGCCCGGTCGAGCACCTCTTCCGCCACCCCGAGCTGCTCCAACGCCCGCAAGGACGGCGGGTGGATGCCGATGGCCCGAGACCGCAGCGAGGGCTCGGCCCGCTGCTCGAGCACCTCCACGTCGACGCCGCGCACCGCGAGAAGCCCGGCGAGCAAGATGCCCACCGGTCCCCCGCCGACCACGATCACCTCCCGCATCCGCGGCCCCGAGCCAAGCGGATTGTTGGCCGCTGCTTCCCACGTCCGCTCCCGCTCCCGTCCGTGCCCGTGCCCGTGCCCGTGCCCGCCAGCATCCGCCTCGGCAGGGACAGAAGCATCGGACACCGCGGCCGTCCGCGCCTCCCAGCGCAGCACGAGGCGCGACGGATGCTCACGCGTCACCTGCCACCCGGGCGGCACCGCAGCGCGAAGCTCCCGGGCCGTGAAACTGCGGCGAATGGAGGTGAGCCCGTCGTCGCGGATGAACGACCGGCGAAAGAACGGCCAGGTGCCGAGCCCGAACCCGAGGTACCCGAACCGGCTGCGTTCGATGTCGGCGTGCAGCACCCGCCGCGCAGCGAGCCGCTCCGAGTCGGCGAGCAGCCCGCCGAGCTGTTCGCCGGTGAGGTGGTGCAGCACATGGTTGGAGACGACGAAGTCGAATCGATGCCCCTCGTCGACGAGGTCCGAGCTGAGCGCCCGCCGAAACCGGAGTCCGGGCAGCGGAGGCAGGCCGGTCGCGTAGGCGTGCGCGCGGGCATCCGGGTCGACGGCCGTGATGTTCAGGCGCAGGCCGTCCCGGGCGGCCCAGCGGGCCAGCGACCGCGCCACGTCCCCGCCGCCGCAGCCGACGTCGAGCAGCGTGCTCTCCCTGGTGCTCGACAGTGCCGGCCGGATGTCACGGCGGTACATCCCGCGCCACCCCGACACCACGGCGTTCACAAACCGGAAGTTCGCGTAGGTGCTGGCGAGTTTGCCGGGGTCGCAGTCGGGGTCGTCCATGAGTTCGACGGCGTCGATCGCGCGCCGGTCCAGTGACGGCAAGCGCGGTGACGGCAGACGCGGTGACTTGCCACGCAGCGACGGGATGCCCACGCCCGCTACCCGGCGGCGACGGTCATCAGCCCGGTTTCGACCGTGAGCCCCGGGCCGAACGCCATCGCGCAGACCCGCTCGCCGTCATCCGTGGCCGGGGCGTCGAGGATCGCCTTGAGCACGAACAGGATCGTCGCGCTGCTCATGTTGCCGTAGTTGCGCAGGGTCTCCCGCGAGGGCACCAGCTGCGCCTCACTGAGTCCGAGTTTCGCCTCGGTCTTGTCCAGGATGCTGCGTCCGCCCGGGTGGATCGCCCAGTGCGCGATCGCGGTCGCCGGTGTCGCCGGCGGGGTCGGGGCCGCAACCGGTGCGACCAGGGTCGCGACCGACCCGGCCGACACACCCGCCGACACACCCGCCGGCACTCCGGCGGAAACGAGCGGCGCCACCCCGGCCTGCACTCCGGGCGGTGCCGGCGACGGAGCCAGTGCGGCGGTGAGCGCGGCGTCCCGGGCGAAGAGCGGGGCGAGCGCCCCCTCGATGTGCTGGTCGATGATGTGCGGCACGTAGGTGCTGAGGATCATCTCGAACCCCTCGTCGCCGATCTTCCACGCCATGTCCCCCTCGCCGATGGGGGTGATCACGGTCTCGAACAGGTCGAGGTTGAGGGCCTTCTCGTCTGCCGCGGGGGCGCGGGAGCTCACGATGCCGGCGGCCGCGCCATCCGAGAACAGCGAGGAGGCCACGATGGTGTCGGGGTCGTCCGAGGTACGCAGATGCAGGGAACACAGCTCGGCGCTCACGACCAGCACGACGGCGTTCGGGTCGGCGTCGACGAACTGCTTCGCCGTTCGCAGGGCGGGCATCGACGCGTAGCAGCCCATGAATCCCAGGTGATAGCGCTGGGTCGCGGGGTTCAGGCCCAGCTCGCGCACCAACATGTAATCCGGCCCCGGTGCGTAGAACCCGGTGCACGACACGGTCACCACATGCGTGATGTCCGCCGCCGCGATACCGGGGCACGCCGCGAGGGCCCGCCGCCCGGCCTCGACGAACAGCTTCGTCGCCTCAACGATGTAGAGCTCGTTGCGCACCCGGGTGCTCGGCTTGAGCAGCTCCTGCGTGGCGGCGTCGAAGAACTGGGGATCGGGCGACGCCCCGTCGAGGGTGAGCTCGTCGATGACGGTGTGCCGGGTGTCGATCCCGGACAGGTTGAACGACGCGTTCACCAGACGTTGGGCCAGACGGCTGAGTCCCGGCTGGGCGGCGAAGACGTCGCGCACCTGATCCTGGATCAGTACTGTCGGGGGGACCACGGTCTGGAGCGCTCTGAGAGTGACGGACATAGCCCCCAGTGTTACACGCGGGCCCGGCCCGGCACACCCTGAAAACACCGTCAGATCAGGGCAGCGGGGCAAACAGACGGATGCCCGTGAGCCCGATTCCGAGCCCCGCGGCGACGATCGCGGTGACGCCGCCGATGTAGGCGATGAGGGTTCCCGGGGTGTCCCCGAACGCGCGGAAGTAGGTGACCAGGAACGCGGCGACTGCGACCACGGCGAATGGAATCAGGATACGCAGCTGCAGACGGTCGACCCCGGGCGGGCGCGCGTTCTTCCCACCGAGCGATGCGACGCCTCTGGACCACGGCCCGCGGGTCAGCACAAGCCCGGCCACGCAGCCCCAGAGCGCCACGACGAGCAGCGCCGCGATGACGTCACTGGGACGATGCCAGCCGTTCGCGAGCGTGGCCACCCCGGCCAGGATGGCGAACCCGGATCCGCCGAGGGCTGCGAGACCGCGCGTGCGGGGACTCGCGACCAGGAATACAGCGAGAGCGGATGCCGCCGCCACCGTTGTATGCCCCGAGGGGAATGAATTGCCGTCGTAGCCCTCCACGCCGAGGTCCGGCCGGGTCAGGAGAATCATTTTCAACAGTTGCGTGCTCACGACGGCGGCTAGAGCCGCCCCGAAGGCCACGATCAGGGTCTTGCCGTTGCGCCGCACGACGGTCACGACCCCGGTGAGCAGCAACCCGACGATGACGGAGACCAGCGGAACGGCATCCAACAGCTCCTGTGCGAGCGGCGTGACGCTGCGGCGTCCGAACTCGGCGCCGTCGAAGGCGAGCTGGTCCATCGCCTGGCCGGAGAGGGTGCGCACGAAGTAAAGGTAGAGCCCGGCGAAGAGAATGATCGCGGCGAACGCCGCCACCAGATAGCGAACGGGGCTGATCGTCGAAGAGGTGCGCACGGTATAGCTTCGCACGCGACGGCACGGTTGACTCCGTTCGGCATCGGCGTAGCTTTTCGAGAATGGTCGCAAGAAAGCGTGGGCAGGCACGGGCCGCCCGAAAAGAGCGTCGGCAGCGTGAGGCACAGATCGGTGGTTTCACCGGTCTGGAGGGAGACTTCGAGGCGGAACGGCGTCGCGCCGCCGCGGCGGCCCATGAGCAGACCGAGCCCTACGAGGACGACAGCCTCGACAAGCCGGTCTTCCCCGATTCGACCTCTGGGCTGACTCACCCGTAGTGATTTTCGCCTCTTCGCTGAGCGCGAACACATCGGTACCGTCAGCCGATTGCAGAGCGGGGCGGGCGCGCCGGACCGGGGTCAAGGCCTCGACCGTGCAGCCGTTGCAGGTGAAGGAGAGCACGACGAGGATCCAGTCCTGATCAGCGATGAGGGCGGGCCCGGAGGGTACCCCCCGTGCGACCCTTCACTGTGTTCGCCTGCCATTCACCCACGGTTCAGCCCCTGCTGCTCAAATAATCAGAGTAGAGTCAGCGAACTCATCGAAGAGTTCTTAGCCCCAACGAATGGATGCTCCGTGAACATTCGAACGGCCGAATACCCCAGGCCGGATCATTTTCTGCTCCACCTCAGCGACACCCACCTGCTTGCGAACGGCGGTCGCCTGTACGACCAGGTCGACAGCACCGCCCATCTCGCGCAGCTGTTCGCGGAGGTCGAGGCCTCCTCCGGACGACCTGACGCCATCATCATCACAGGTGACCTGGCCGACAAGGGCGAACCGGAGGCTTACCGTGCCCTGCAGAAGATCGTCGAGCCGGCCGCCGCACGGCTCGGCGCCCGCGTTTTCTGGGTGATGGGCAATCACGACGATCGGGCGTCGTTCCGCAGCACCCTTCTGAACGAACCGGCGACCACCGAGCCGATCGACCACGTCGACTACATCGGCGGCCTGCGCCTGATCACGCTGGACACCTCCGTTCCCGGCCACCACCACGGCGCCGTGACCGACGATCAACTGAGCTGGCTGGCCGACCAGCTGAGTGTTCCCGCGCCGGACGGCACCATCCTCGCCATGCACCACCCGCCCGTGCCGAGCGTGCTCGACCTGGCTGTGTCGGTCGAGTTGCGCGACCAGACCCGCCTGGCCCAGGTGCTCCGTGGCACGGATGTGCGCAGCATCCTCGCCGGGCATCTGCACTACTCCTCGATGGCGACGTTCGCGGGCATTCCGGTGTCGGTGGCGTCGGCCACCTGCTACACGCAGGACCTGAACGTGCCGGTCGGCGGAACGCGCGGCCGCGACGGGGCCCGCACCTTCAACCTCGTGCACGTCTTCGCGGACACGGTTCTGCACTCGGTCGTTCCGCTGGGCGACTTCCCGGCACTGGACTACATCGACGCGACGGAGAGCGCGCGCCGGTTGGCCGGCGACGGCATCCGGATCATGCCCGCGGGTACTCTGCCAGCGTTCCGCGAACCCCCGATGACCACGCCGATCCCGGTTCTGCACTAGACGGCAGGGTATGGGCGGCCTGACCGGGGCCGACCTGGTTCTCGCGCTCCCACGGGGCGACGATCGGGAAGTACCGTTCGAGGAAGTCGGTCACGGCCGCGCGGCGCACCTCGTCGGAAATCTCCGGATTGCTGCCGTCGTTGAGGCAGAACATGTCCTGGTCGCGGCGCTTGCGCAGGGCGTTCATCTGACGCAGCGCGAGCTTGAGCGTGGTTTCGATGTAGAGCGAGCGCGCCTGGGTCTGCTCGACCGCGCGCCCCGTCATCAGTGCGTAGTAGTGGAACAGCGAGTTCGTGACCGAGATGTCGGTCGCCGAGCGGAACTGGCTGGCCGCGGTGCGGGCGAAATCGTCGGGGAACTCGGCCTCGAGTTCCTGCATCACGCTCTTGCGGAGCGGCGCCGCGGTGTGCTCGAGGTGCCGCGTGGTGACCTTGCCGAACCGGTCCCGCAGCAGGGCGCGGTTGACGCGGGCCCCGTTCTCGAAACCGCTGCGGCTGGTGTTGTTCTCACCGAGACCGATCCGGGTGGACGCCTCGATGAACTTCGTCACGCCGCCGGGAGAGAAGAACAGCTCCGGTCCGACGGGGCGACCGAAGAACATGTCGTCATTGGAATAGAGGAAATGCTCGGCCAGCCCGGGGATGCGGTGCAGCTGGCTCTCGACGGCGTGCGAGTTATGCGTGGGCAGAACGCTCAGGTCGGGGAAGAAATCCTCGCTGCGCATGATCGTGACGCGCGGGTGCTCGGCCAGCCACGCCGGGGCAGGCGAATCCGTGGCGATGAAGATGCGGCGCACCCAGGGCGCGAACATGTACACGCTGCGGAGGGCGTACTTGAGCTCGTCGATCTGGCGGAAACGGGCATCCGAATCGTCGCCGTCACCGACGACGTAGGACTTCATGCGCTTGGCCCGTTCACGCTGGAAGTCGCTCGACGACCCGTCGACCCAGGAGAAGACCATGTCGATGTCGAAGCTGATGTCGCTGGCCAAGTCGTCGAACATGTGCTGCAGGGTGCGCCAGCTGCGCCCGAAGAGGTCGATCGTGGTCTCGCGGGCCTCGGAACGCGGCAGCCGGGCCCGCATCAGCGAATTCTCGACCGGCGCGACTATCTCGTCGTCGCCGAAGTGCCAGAGCTCGAACTGGAACGCCGTCTCGGCGCCGTAGCGCAGGCGGCCGATCGGCTCGATGCGAGGGCGGTAGACCCGGAAGACGGATGACTTGCGCAGCGTGGTCAGGGCGCCGTCGGCCAGCAGCAGGGCCGGAGTCAGGTTCCCGTCGAGGGGTTTGGCGTAGAAGGGCTCGTTCGCGAAGGCCTCCGCGAGGATGCGGGTGAGGTTCTTGCGACATTTTCGGTCGACCGCGATCACTGGACGGTCCCCGTCGCCGCGCACGAGCAGGAAGTCGATGCCCGCCCGTTCGAGCGCGTCGCGCACCGCGAGGAGGTCCTTGACCATCGACTCGTGGGGGGTGAAGTGGCCGTTGATCAAGTTGATCTCGCCCTTGCGCACGACCACGTCGTCGCGGTCGAACCGGCGGGTGCGCGGGTCGGGCGAGAGCAGCACGAGCTCGGGTTCCGGACTCAGCGTCAGCACGGGCAGGTTGCCTGCCGGGTCGTTCGAGGAGCGACGCTCGGTTTCCGGGCGATCGAACGTGGTCATGGTCCTCCTCGAGAAGAATTGGGAACACTCGTTCACGAGGCAACCACATGCAATGCCGGGGAGAGTGCGTCCGTTGATGCCGGACAGCGACGACCGGTTCAGAGCCCGGGAGCAGCCGGTGGAACGCGGTGGCGCCGTCCTCATTCTATGCCGCCCGCACCCCGGCCCGGACTCCCGCCCCGGCGGCACTGTGCCCGTTTCGGTCGAGAGTGCCCGTTGCGCCGGTCACTCTCGACCGGAACGGCCACTCTCGCGCGGCATCCGTTACCCGGCGTTGATCCCGAATAGGCCGATGATCAGAGCCATCAGGAGCAGGGTGACCAGCTCGTGGGCAATATTGAGCACGGTGAGTCCGGACGGCCGGCGGTCGAAGGCGTCGTGGGTGACCATGCGAGCGGCGGTGAAGCCGGCCCAGAGGATCACGGCCGTCAGCAGGGTGTTGACCAGGAAATTCCCGCCGTAGAACGCCTGGGCGATCGCAGCGGCACCGGCGAGAACCCAGGCGGTGATGAAGCTGACGACGACGGTGACGACGAGCGGCGCGGTCGCTCCCGTGCGCATGCTTTCCTCGTCGTGACCGACGGCTTTCATCCAGTAGGCACCGAACACCCGGCGGGAATACCAGATCGCGCCGACGATCATGCTGGACGCTGTGGCCAGGAGCACGGCCCAGATGTTGATTTCGGGAACCATCGCAGGAGTCCTTTCGGTCGGCGGCGCCGCCCGGTGAGGTCGGCTGGATTGAGGTTACTGCGGTGGCCGGGCAGCCGGCCCGATTTTTCGTTCCGGGGTCACGTCGGGCCGGACCGGTCAGGCCCCGCCGATCACATACTCGGCCAGGATTGCGGCATGGTTGACCTTCGGGTCGCGAGCGCCGTAGAGCAGCGTGGTGGTCGTCTTCGTCCTCTCGTCGCAGGTGATCAGCGTGCGAAGCTCCTGCACGGCCGCCGCCGTCTCGGGTTCGGTGTCGAGCTCGGCCCGGTAGCGCGCCCCGAACTCCTCCAGGCGGGCCGGGTCGTGGTCCCACCACCGGCGCAGGTCCGGGCTGGGCGCAACCTGCTTGAGCCAGGCGTCGAGCCGGGCATCCTCCTTCGAGACGCCCCGCGGCCACAGCCGGTCGACCAGAACCCGGGTCCCGTCGCTCGAGGATGGTTCGTCGTAGACCCGCTTGATCTGAATGCCCATCCCCCCATTCTGTTCCCGGCGCGGCCACCGTTCGACCAGCCCCGGGACCACGCTGGGTGCCCGTTCCGGTCGAGAGTGCCCGTTGCGCCGGTCACTCTCGACCGGAACGGGCACTCTCGCGCGGCATCAGTGGCCGGGTTCCGGTTCGGGTGCGGGTTCGGGTGCGGGTGCGGGTTCGGGTTCAGGTTCAGGTTCGGGCTCAGGCGGCGGGCAGGTCGGCCGGGTCGGTGACGGGCAGGCGGCAGACGAAATCGCGGCAGAGGTACGCCGTCGGCCTGCCACCCTGCGCGACCCGGTCGCGGAACAGCTCGAAGCCGGCGTCGGCGAAGGCCTGCGCCTGGGCCTCGGTGACGGATGCGACGAGCCCGGCACCGCGTCGGCGCACCACGTCGAGCAGTGCGGCGGGTTCCCCTGCGGCGCCCCCGTCCGGCAGTACCGAGTCCGAACCGGCCGTGTCCGGCCGAACCACCAGGAGTTGTTCCACCGGGCCGGTCAGCACACCCGACAGCCGCAGGGTCGCTCCGAAAGCGAGCGGACGTTCGAGCGCGCGCTCCGCCAGCGCTGCCATCGCTGCGGCGGCGGCCGTGCGGTAGCGGTCGTCGGCGGTCAGCTGGTAGAGCAGGTTCGCCGCCTCGGCGGTCGCCGTGATCCCCGACGGGTAGGCCCCCTCCGACGGGTCCACGTCAAGGGCGAGTCCCTGCCCCTCCAGAACCGGGTCCGGCCCGTCGGTGGCGCGGAACGGCATCCCGCCGACCGTGTCGCCGTCGGCGTCGGCGTGGGTGTCCGTGTCGGCGTCGGTGTCGGTGAGTCCGGCGGCGGGAATGCCGAGGGCAGGAGTGTCGGCGGCGGACGGTACCGTTCGGGCATCCGTTCCCCCCAGCGTGCCGTCGATGAGCCGGCGCGCGGCCGTGGCATAGCGCACCTCGCCTGTGGCCAGAGCAAGCTCGAGGAGACCCAGTGCACACATCCCGAAGTCCTCCAGGGTGGCCTGGGCGGCAGACGTGCGCCCCGCGATGGAGGCCCGCACGAGGCTGCCGTCCCGGCGCAGGTGGCGGTCGAGCAGGTGGTCGGCAGCCGTCGCGGCCGCCTGTGTGAGCGAGGGATCGGCGAATGCGAACCCGGCGCGGGCCAGGGCCGCGATGGCGAGGCCGTTCCAGCCGGTGAGCACCTTCTCATCGAGGGCGGGCGGCTCCTCCCGCCGCCGGGCATCCTCGTCCAGGGTGTAGTAGACGCCCTCCACGCGGCGCCCGGCGACGGTGCTCTCGGAGTCCTGGGCACTGGCGAACCCGCCTCCGGGCAGACTCAGCACGGTGGTCAGGAATCCGGCGACGCCCTCGGCGACAGTGCGCGCCCACTGCTCTCCAGTGAGTCGCCACGCCTGCGTGTAGAGGTCCAGCAGTTGCGCATTGTCGTAGAGCATGCGCTCGTAGTGCGGGTCGCTCCAGTCCCGGTTCACGGCATAGCGGAAGAAACCACCCTCCACCGGGTCACGGAGAGGAGAGGCACCCATGCGCTTCAGGGTGCGCAGGGCGAGCGCCCGCGCCCCAGGGACCTGCGCCGCGATGCCCGCGGGCTCAGAGCCCGCGGTCTCGGAAACCGTGGCCCCGGCACCCGCCCGGCCGAGCAGAAAGCCGAGCACCGGCGCCACGGGGAACTTGGGCGCGCCGCCGAATCCGCCGAAGCGGGGGTCTTCCAGAGCCACGAGTTCGGCCCGGACCCGGTCGAGCGAGGCGGGGCCCGGCAGCGATCCACCGGCTCCCTGCTGCGCGGCGGCGGCCGCAAGGGCCTCGGCGACGCGCGTCGCGCTCTCGGTGACCTCGGCGCGGCGGGTGGTCCAGGCATCCGTCACCGCGTCGAGCACCTGCCGGAACGACGGATGTCCCGGCAGCGGCAGCGGCGGAAAGTAGGTCCCGGCGTAGAAGGCCTGCCCGTCGGGGGTGACGAAGACGTTGAGCGGCCAGCCCAGCCCACTCACGAAGGCGCTGGCCGCGGCGAGGTAGCTGGCGTCGACCTCGGGATGTTCCTCCCGGTCGACCTTGATGCTCACGAAGTTCCGGTTCAGGTAGTCCGCGAGTTCCGGGTCGCTGAAGCTCTCCCGGGCCATCACGTGGCACCAGTGGCAGGTCGAGTAGCCGATCGAGACGAGCACGGGCACATCGCGCAGCCGGGCCTCCACGAAGGCTTCCACGCCCCAGCCGTACCAGGCCACGGGGTTGTCGGCGTGCGAGCGCAGATAGGGGCTGATGGCATCGGCGAGGCTGTTGGTCATGCCTCCATTGTGCCGCTGTCCCCTGGGGCGGCGGATCAGAGGCGGCTTAGAGCCGGGCGGCCGCCAGGTCGACGGTCAGGGCCCCGCGGGCGCGGCGCTGCACGCGCATCCAGATGAAGAAGCCGGCGAGGGTGAACGCGCCGTAGAAGAGGTAGAGAACGGCGGAGGCGTAGTAGCCGGCGCTGAGCAGCAGCGGCACCCCGACGATGTCGACGGCCACCCAGATCAGCCAGAACTCGGTCCAGCCCTTGGCCATGCCGTAGGTGGCCAGCAACGAGCCGGTGAAGATCCAGGCATCGGCCCAGACCGGCTCGAACGAGCCGAGAGCACGGAAGACAGGGGTGAGCACCAGGGTGCCCGCGACGAGTCCGAGTCCGAGCAGGATACGCGCACGAGCACCGGCCCAGTGCGGGGCCACGGCGTTTTGCGTGAGCCCCCGCCGATGGTTGGACCACTGGATCCAGCCGAAGACCGACACGATGATGAACATGATCTGCCGCCCGGCCTGGCCGAGCAGGTTGACCGGGTTGGGGGTGCCGAAGACGGCACCGAGGAACACCGTGAACAACAGCACGTTGCCGACGATCCCGACCGGCCAGGCCCACACCTTGCGGCGCATTCCGCCGACGGCGCTCAGGATGCCGAAAACGTTGCCGATGATCTCGCGCCAGAGAATCGTCTGGGTTCCGATCTGCAGCTGTGCGTCGAACAGCCACTCGATCGGGTTCATCCGTCATCTTCCTCGCCGGGCGCTTCCCGCCCTCCCCAACCTAACGCCACTGCCGGGCCGCCCGGTCCGAAGGCGGCCCCGCGGGGCAGGGCGGAACGGTCAGTTCACGTCGTCGGGGTGCGCGCTCACCCGGCCGGCCCGCTCGAGGGCGGAGATTGTGGCGACCTCGGTGCGGCTCAACTCGAAATCGAACACGTCGAAGTTCTCGACCATGCGTTCCCGGCGGTTGGACTTGGGGAAAACGATGTTGCCGGCCTGCAGGTGCCAGCGGATGACCACCTGCGCCGGCGTCTTGTCGTGCGCCTCCGCCGCCACGGCCACGACGGGCTCCTCGAAGAGCGGGTACTTGCCCTGGCCGAGGGGCCCCCAGGCTTCGATCCGGATGCCGTGTGAGCGGGCGAACGCGGTCACCTCGGGCTGCTGGTGCGCCGGGTGCAGCTCGATCTGGTTGACGGCGGGCACGACATCCGTTTCCGTCAGCAGGCGCTCGAGGTGCGGCACCAGAAAGTTGGACACGCCGATCGAACGGGCCCGACCGGACTCGCGGATCTGTTCGAGCGCCTTCATGCTCTCGATGTAGCGGTCGTTGGCGGGCGCCGGCCAGTGGATCAGGTAGAGGTCGACGTAGTCGAGCCCCAGCTTCTCGAGGCTCTCGTCGAACGCGTCGAAGGCCGACTGCGTGCCCTGCCGGTCGTTCCACAGCTTGGTGGTCACGAACAGGTCGGAGCGCGCGATTCCGGATGTCCCGAGCGCGGAGCCGACACCGGCCTCATTCCCGTAGACGGCGGCCGTGTCGATGTGCCGGTAGCCGATTTCGAGGGCGTCGCCGACGATCCGGGTGGTCTCGTCGGGTTCGACCTTGAAGACACCGAACCCGAGCTGGGGAATGGTGTGACCGTCGTTGAGGGTCAGAGTGGGAACAGAAAATGTCATTGGTCCACCCTAGGTCGGGGCATCGACCTGCCCCTGAACGGCCGCTGAACGGGAGACTGCTGCTCTACTGCTGAGTCGTTTCCGGAACCGGACCCGGCCCCGGAGCTGCCCAACCGCTCCCGAGGCTCAGGTAGCAGAGCTCGGGCTCCACGAAGGGGCGCAGCCCGACCTGGTCCGGGTCGTGGCCCAGCTCGCGCGCCACCCCGCGCACGAGACCCAGGTGCACGGAGCAGATGACATCGGGGGCGTCGCGCGCATCGGCCCGGAACGGGCAGGCGAGCAGGCTGATCACGGGAGCGGCTGCGACACCCTCGGCGGCGGCGGCGACACCGTCAGCGTCACCCTCGGTCGCAGCGGAGTCGGGTTCGAGCGCCGACTCCTCCAGTTGGGGATCGAAACCGAGCCGGTCGAGGATGCGCAGCAGCGGCGCGGTGCCGTCGTCGGCGCTCCCCCGCAGCTCGTCGGCGTAGTTCTCGGCCCAGGTCTCGCCGGCACGGACGGCCCGGGCCCGTCCGCTGTCGGCGTCCTCGGCGAGCGCCGTGGCCAACACCCGGCTCAGATCGTGCTGGGCGCCGACTTCCCGGGCGGCGGGCCCCGCGGTGAACAGAATCCGCGGGCGGCCGCGCGTTCCGGCACGACCGACGGCGCGCCGGATCAGGCCGGCATTCTCAAGCTGATCGAGATGGAACCGGGCGGTCGTCACGTGCAAGCCGATGCGCGCCGCGACCGCGGCGGCGTCGAGCGGGATGGCGGATCCCATCAGGAGGTCGAGCACCTGGCGCCGGGCGTCGGAGGCAAGGGCGGCGTGCCGGTCCCCTGACCCTTCGTCATTGATCATTCTTTGATGCTAACATCGTGCGGTTAAAAGCGCGCCGGGCCGGCCGCGGTACTCGTCCCGCCGCGACGTTTCGAGCCCGACACCGGGTGAACCGGGGCAGCATCCGTCGATCACCGCGTTTGTCATACGATAGAAGGCTCATGATCCCCGTCGAAATCACCTTCCCGCCCGAACTTCCGGTCAGCCAGCGCCGGGAGGACATCGCCCGCGCCATCCGGGACAACCAGGTGGTTATCGTCGCCGGCGCGACGGGTTCCGGCAAGACCACCCAGCTGCCGAAGATCTGCCTCGAGCTGGGCCGGGAGAACATCGGCCACACCCAGCCCCGCCGGCTCGCCGCGCGCACGATCGCGGAGCGCATTGCCGAGGAGCTCGGCCAGGAGGTCGGGCAGACGGTCGGCTACCAGGTGCGGTTCACCGACCAGGTCGGACCGGATACCCGGATCAAGCTGATGACCGACGGCATCCTGCTCAATGAGATGCACCGCGACCGCCTGCTCCGCAAGTACGACACGATCATCATCGACGAGGCGCACGAGCGCAGCCTCAACATCGACTTCCTGCTCGGATACCTGCGGCAACTGCTTCCGCAGCGCCCCGACCTCAAACTCATCATCACCTCCGCGACGATCGACCCGCAGAGTTTCGCCGAGCACTTCGCCACGCCCGACGGCACGCCGGCCCCGATCATCGAGGTCTCCGGGCGCACCTACCCGGTGGAGATCCGCTACCGCCCGCTGGTCGCCGAGGCGATGGACGCCGACGACGACGAGACGACGGATGCCGCTCCCACCGTCGACCGGGATTACATCGAGGGGATCTCCGCCGCGCTCGACGAGCTCGACCGGGAGTCCAGCGGCGACGTGCTGGTCTTCCTCAGCGGCGAGACCGAGATCCGGGACGCCGCCGACGCGCTGCAGGGCAAGTACGCCTCCTCGGGGCGCACCAGCCCCACGGAGATCCTGCCGCTGTACGGGCGGCTCTCCTCCGCCGACCAGCACAAGGTGTTCCAGCCATCGAAGGTCGCCGGTGTGCGGCGGCGCATCGTGCTGGCGACGAACGTGGCGGAGACCAGCCTGACCGTGCCGGGCATCCGTTACGTCATCGACGCCGGAACCGCCCGGATCAGCCGGTACAGCGTGCGCTCGAAGGTGCAGCGCCTGCCGATCGAGGCTATCTCGCAGGCCTCCGCGAACCAGCGCTCGGGCCGAAGCGGCCGCACCAGCGACGGCATCGCCATCCGCCTCTATTCGGAGGAGGACTTCACCCGCCGGCCCGAGTACACCGAGCCGGAGGTGCTGCGGACGAACCTGGCCGCGGTCATCCTGCAGATGATCTCGCTCGGCCTCGGCGACATCGCCGCGTTCCCGTTCCTCACGCCCCCCGACTCGCGCGGCATCAAGGACGGCCTCGACCTGCTCGCCGAGCTCGGGGCGGTGGCCCCCGACACGGCCGGCCACACGACCGGCTCCAAGGCCGGCGGCTCCAAACCCGGCGTCTCCAAACTGACGCGCATCGGCCAGCAGCTCGCGAAGCTGCCGATCGACCCTCGGTTCGGGCGGATGGTGATCGAGTCCAAGACGCAGGCCGTGAGCCGCGAAGTGATGGTGATCGTCTCCGGGCTCACCATTCAGGACCCCCGCGAACGCCCGCTCGAGCGCCGCGCGCAGGCCGACCAGCAGCACGCCCGTTTCACCGACCCGACGAGCGATTTCCTCAGCCTGCTGAACCTCTGGAACTACCTCGAGACGCAACAGAAGGAGCTCGGCTCCAGCGCGTTCCGGCGACTCTGCAAGAACGAGTTCCTCAACTACCTGCGGGTGCGCGAGTGGCAGGACGTATACAAGCAGCTGCGCCAGATGGCCAAGCCGCTCGGCCTGCACATCGGTGATCCCAGCGTGAATCCCGACGGCATCCACCGTTCGCTCCTGGCCGGCCTGCTCTCCCATATCGGCCTCAAGGACACCATCAAGAAGGACTACATCGGCGCCCGTCAGCAACGGTTCGTGATCTTCCCGGGCTCGGCGCTGGCGAAGAAGCAACCGAACGCCGTGATGAGCGCCGAACTGGTCGAGACCAGTCGACTGTTCGCCCGGATGAACGCGGTCGTCGACCCGGCCTGGGCCGAGCCGCTCGCCGGGGACCTCTGCAAGCGCAGCTACTCCGAGCCGCACTGGGAGAAGAAGCAGGGCGCGGTCGTCGCCTACGAGCGGGTCACCCTCTACGGGGTGCCGATCGTGCCGCGCCGCCGGATCCAGTTCTCGCGGGTCGACCCCGCGTATGCCCGCGACCTGTTCATCCGGCACGCGCTGGTTGAGGGCGAGTGGGACCTCGACCGCATCGACCAGCGGGTCACCGCCTTCGACCGGGCCAACACGAGCCTGCGCAAGGAACTCGCCGAGCTCGAGGAGCGCACGCGGCGCCGGGACATCCTCTTCGACGACGAGGCCGTGTTCGAGTTCTACCAGAAACGCATTCCGGCCGACGTATGCTCCACCCGCACGTTCGAGACTTGGTGGCGCCAGGCGCGCGTGACAACGCCCGACCTGCTCACGATGACCGCCGAGGCGCTGGTGCCCGACGACGCACCGGAGATCGACGAGGCCGTGTTCCCGCCGATCTGGCGGCAGGGCGACCAGAAGTTCGCCCTCAGCTACCGCTTTGAGCCCGGCGCGGATGACGATGGCGTGGCCGTGCAGATCCCGCTGGCCCTGCTCGCCCGGCTCTCCCCCACCGGCTTCGACTGGCAGGTGCCGGGACTCCGTGCCGACCTGGTCACGGCGCTGATCAAATCGCTGCCCAAGAGCATCCGTCGCAACGTGGTGCCTGCCGGCGACTGGGCCAAGCGACTGCTGAACGAGCTGCCGCCGGCGCCGGGAGAGGTGTCGGTCGGGGTCTCGACGGGCTCGACAACCCATGGTTCGAGTATCGGTTCGAGTATCGGCCGCGGGTCGCTGTTCGATCGCGACGACGTGCCCTTCACCGAGACGCTGGCCGCTCTGATCCAGAAGCTCACCTATGTGCCGGTGACCGCGAACGACTTCGAATTGATCCGGGTGCCGGCCCACCTCCGCATGACGTTCCGCGTGGTCGATGAACGCGGTCGCCCGATCGCCTCCGGAAAGGACCTCCTCGAGCTGCAGCGCCGGCTCGGCAACCAGGCCCGCGAGAGCGTGGCCGCGGCATCCGCTGCCACCCCCACCAACGCGATCGAGCGCTCCGGCCTCACCACCTGGGACTTCCCCGAGCTGCCCAGGTTCCTCGACACTAAACAGGGCGACAACACCGTCCGCGGTTACCCGACCCTCGTCGACGAGGGCACCTCGGTGGCGATCCGCATGATGAGCACGGAGGCCGAACAGGCCCGCACCCTGCCCGGCGGGGTGCGCCGACTGCTGCTACTCGCCACGCCCTCCCCGGTCGCCTACGTGCAGCAGCACCTCACCGGGGCCGAGAAGCTCAGCCTCGCCACCAGCCCGTACCGCAGCACCCAGGCGCTGTTCGACGACTGCCTCGCGGCGAGCGTCGACGACGTGCTGTTCCGGGTGAAGCCGGGCGGTCAGGTGTTCATGCGCGCCGAGTTCGACACTATCCGCGACCGGGTGTCCGGCGTGGTGATGGACTCCATGTTCGACACGGTGGGCCTCGTCGCCCGCATCCTCGCCGCCGCGCGCGTCGCCGACAAGGCGCTCAAGGCCTCCACCAGCATGGCCCTGCTGCCGGCCCTGACGGATGCCCGCGCGCAGCTGGCCGGGCTCGTCTACCCCGGTTTCGTGAGCGCCACCGGCCTCGTGCAGCTGCGGCACCTGCCACGCTACTTGGCCGGCATCACCGCCCGCATCGTGAAGCTCGGCGACAACCCCAGCCGCGACCGGGTCTGGATGAACGAGAGCCAGGCGGCCACCGGACGGTTCGAGGATGCCGGCGGCAGGATCCCCTTGCAGGCGAACGCGGCCGCCAATCTGGTGCGCGGGCGCTGGCTGATCGAGGAGCTGCGGATCAGCCTCTTCGCCCAGGAGCTCAAGGCCGCCGAGCCCGTGTCCCTGCAGCGGATCCACAAGGCCCTGACCGGCTGACCGGCCCACGCGCGCTCGGTGAGTCGACAGCTGTGAGGGGTGGGGGCATGGCGCGCACCCCTTAAAGCCGTCGTGTCACCCTCGGCTTTCGCCCAACACGCGCAGAACCCGCTCGCCTAGGCTGGAAATATGGAATTCCGCTATCTCGGTTCATCAGGCCTGAAAATTTCCGAAATCACCTACGGCAACTGGCTCACGCACGGTTCGCAGGTCGAGAACGACATCGCCATTCAATGCGTGCATGCCGCACTCGACGTGGGCATCACCAGCTTCGACACCGCCGACGTCTACGCCAACACCAAGGCGGAGTCCGTTCTGGGAGACGCGCTCAAGGGCCAGCGCCGGGAAAGCCTCGAGGTCTTCACCAAGGTCTACTGGCCCACCGGCCCGCGCGGACACAACGACGTCGGATTGTCCCGCAAACACATCATGGAGTCGATCAACGGCTCACTGACCCGCCTGCAGACCGATTACGTCGACCTCTACCAGGCGCACCGCTTCGACACCGAGACCCCGCTGGAGGAGACGATGCAGGCCTTCGCCGACATCGTACGGCAGGGCAAGGCGCTGTACATCGGCGTCAGCGAGTGGACCGGCGCACAGCTGCGCGCCGGCCACGCCCTCTCGAAGGAGCTGGGCTTCAGCCTGATCTCGAGCCAGCCGCAGTACTCGATGCTCTGGCGCGTCATCGAGGACGAGGTTGTGCCGACCTCGCGGGAGCTCGGCATCGGGCAGATCGTCTGGTCCCCCGTTGCCCAGGGTGTGCTCACCGGCAAGTACAAGGCGGGCCAGGCCCCGCCGGCCGGCTCACGTGCCACAGACCTCAAGGGTGGCGCCGACATGATCAGCCGCTTCATGAACGACGACGTACTGACCCGGGTGCAGAAGCTCGAACCGATCGCCGCCGACCTCAACCTGTCGATGGCGCAGCTGGCCGTGGCCTGGGTGCTGCAGAACGACAACGTCTCGGCCGCCCTCGTCGGAGCCTCCCGCCCCGAGCAGGTGCGGGAGAACGCCCAGGCCGCCGGGGTCAAGATCCCGGCCGAGAGCATGAAGGAGATCGACGAGGTTCTCGGCGACGTCGTGGAGCACGACTCCGCGATGACCGCGGCCACCGCACCGCAGAGCCGCCCGGCATAGCGCGCCCCGTCCGCGCACACCGAGAATCGCCGTTCGTGCCGAGTGTCGCCGCCACAGCGGGGACACTCGGCACGAACGGCGACGGTCGATGTGCGCGTTGCTAGAACACCGCTGCTAGAGCACCTTCGACAGGAACGCCTGCGTGCGGCGGTGCTGCGGGTTGGTCAGGATCTCGTCCGGATCTCCCGATTCGACGACCACACCGCCGTCCATGAAGACGAGCGAGTCGGCGACCTCTTTGGCGAAGCCCATCTCGTGGGTGACCACGATCATGGTCATGCCCGACTTGGCCAGGCCCTTCATCACGTCGAGCACCTCTCCGACGAGCTCGGGGTCGAGCGCACTGGTCGGCTCGTCGAAGAGCATCAGCTTGGGCTCCATCGCAAGCGCGCGGGCAATCGCCACGCGCTGCTGCTGCCCACCCGAGAGGTGCGCCGGATAGTAGCTGGAACGTTCGGCCAGACCGACCCGAGCCAGCAGGTCGAGCGCATTCTGCTCCACCTGGGCCTTCGGCAGCCCCTTCACCCGGAGCGGCGCCTCCATCACGTTCTGCAATGCCGTCATGTGCGGGAACAGGTTGAACCGCTGGAACACCATGCCGATGTCCCGGCGCTGCCGGGCCGCCTCCTTGGGAGCCATCTCGTAGAGCTTTCCGTTGGCCTCCCGGTAGCCGATCAATTCGCCGTCGACGCTGAGCCGGCCGGCGGACAGCACCTCGAGGTGATTGATGCAGCGCAGGAACGTGGACTTGCCTGACCCGCTGGGCCCGACCAGGCACATCACCTCGCCGCGCCTCACCTCGAGCGAGATGCTCTTGAGTACCTCGTTCGAGCCGAAGCTCTTCGAGACCTGCTCGGCCAGGACCATGGGCGGACCTGCCACGGATGCCCCGGCCTGCGTGTTCACGTCGGTCATTTCACGTCTCCGGATCCGGGGTTGACGGGCCCAGGGTCTCTGGGCGGCGGATTGATCGGCGGCAGCCCTCCGGGCGCGGGGCGCACCACGGTCGGCTGGTTGCCGCCGATCACCGGGAGTGTGCCGGTGATGGCTCCGGTCTGGGTGGATTCCGTGCGGTCGGGCTGCCGATCGCCGAGGCCGCGGGCGAACCGCTTCTCGAGGAAGTGCTGGCCCACCATCAGGATCGAGGTGAAGAAGAGGTACCAGATCGACGCGACGATGAGCATCGGGATCGGGTTGAACGTCTCCGCGGAGATGTCCCGCGACCGCGTGTACAGGTCGAAGCTGTAAGGCACGGCTGTCACCAGCGACGTGGTCTTGAGCATCGAGATCACCTCGTTGCCGGTCGGTGGGATGATCACCCGCATCGACTGGGGCAGCACGACCCGCGACATGGTCTGGAACCAGCTCATGCCCAGCGCCGTCGCAGCTTCGTCCTGGCCCTTGTCCACCGAAAGCAGTCCCGCCCGCACGATCTCCGCCATGTAGGCGGCTTCGTTGAGGGCCAGTCCGATGATGGCGAGGGTGAAGGTGTTCAGGGCCGCGTTGGTCTCGAAGGAATACAACGGCTCCATGAACGGGATGCCGATGTCGATGCTCTGGTAGATGATCGAGATGAGACCCCAGAAGACGAGCTGCACGTAGACCGGGGTGCCGCGGAAGATCCAGAGGTAGAACCAGGCGAGGCTCTTGACCACCGGGTTCGGTGTCAGGCGCATCACGGCCAGGACCACTCCGAGCATGATGGCGATCACCATCGAGTAAACGGTGAGCTGAAGCGTGTTGAGCGCCGCCTGGGTGATGCGGCGGTCGAAGACGTACTGGGCGACGGCCGGCCAGTCGTAGGCCGGGCGCCCGGCAGCGTCGATGATGAACAGAGCGAAGCCGAGGATGAGCACCACGGCGAACACATTGCGCCAGGGGTGGCGCAGCCGGATGGCCTTGACCGGCTCCGAATCATTCGATCCGGCCGGCGTCGGGCTTGCCCCTGCCGCCGGACGGATCGTGTCATTGCTGCTCATGGTTAGCCGTTCGCGGCGGCGTTGATCGTGATCTCATCGATGCCGCCGTCAGCGACACCCCAGTCATCGAGGATCTTGCCGTAGGAGCCGTCATCGACCATCGACTGCAGCGCAGCCTGGATCGCCTCGACGAGCCCGGAATCCTTGCCGACCGCGACACCGTACGGTGCCACGTCGAAGGTGTCTCCGGCCGGCTGCAGCTTGCCCTCGGTCTGGGCGATGGCGTACAGGGTCACCGGGGAGTCGGCGCTGAGCGCGTCTGCCTGGCCCAGAACGACGGCGTTGGTCGCGGCATCCTGCGTGTCGTATTGCAGCTTCTCGATCGCGGGCTTGCCGGCGGCGACACAGGCCTCGCTCTTAGCGGGGACCTCGTCGGTGTCCTCGTAGGTCGTGGCCTGTACGGCGACCTTGAGGCCGCAGGCGTCGTCGGGGTCGACGTCGTTGCCGGCGGCGGAGGCCCACTGGATGCCGGCAGTGTAGTAGTTGACGAAGTCGACCTGCTTCTGACGCTCGACGGTGTCGGTGAACGACGACATGCCGATATTCACTTTTTCGCCGGTGACGCTCGGGATGATGTTGTCGAACTTGGACACCTGGAACTCGGGAGTCAGACCGAGCTTCGCGGCGATGCCTTCGGCAAGTTCGATGCCCCAGCCGATCGGCTCGCCGGCCTCGTCCTTGAACTCGTTGGGCGCGTAGGTCGGGTCGGTGCCGATCATGAGCGTGCCGGAATCGGCGACCTCGGCGGGGAGCAGGGCGGCGGCCGCGTCATCCATCTCGATGGTCGCGGCGGACGAACCGTCGGTCGACCCGTTCGTGGCGGGAGTCGAATTGTCCACGCAGCCGGTGAGCAGGAGAGCCGTGACGGCGGCGAGGGCCGGGAGTAGGTATGGAGCGCGCATTGCGAAACCTTCTTCATGGTTGTCGGATGTTGCTGGTTCGTCTTTGAGGTCCGGAAACGGAATTCGACACAGGTGAGCATATAACAGCAGACTCACGCGGATTCCGTGCGCAGATAACGTTTTGGGCCAGCCCTAGTGAGCGTGAACGTGCCTTTTCTTCTCCAGTATGACCGCGAGCGTGTTTCGGGGGCATTTCACGCCCTCGGATCTCCGGTTTCCACGGGCCGCCCGGGCAGGTTCGACCACTGCGACCACGAGCCGGGGTACAGCGCCGGCGTGAACCCGGCGATGGCCAGAGCGGCCGCCTCGTGCGCGGCGGTCACTCCGGACCCGCAGTAGACGCCCACCCTCGGGTGCGCGCCGCCGCCGGCACCGCCGACCCCGAGCGCCTCGAACCGGGCGCGCAGTTCCGCGGCCGGTCGGAATCGCCCGTCGGGGGTGAGATTGTCCGCGGTGGGCGCGCTGATCGCCCCGGGGATGTGGCCGGCACGCGGGTCGATCGGTTCCGTGTCACCGCGGTAGCGCTCCGCGGCGCGCGCGTCGAGGAGCGCGCCGGCGTGCGCGAGGGCGGCGGCGGCATCCGTGTCGAGAACCGGCAGAACGCCGTCGGAGAGGGTGATCGTGCCCGGGTCAGCCGGCTCGTCCCCGATCGCGAGCGGCAGGCCGGCGGCGCGCCAGGCGGCGAGAGCCCCGTCGAGCAGCAGCACGTCACGCACCCCGGCGTGGCGCAGCAGCCACCAGGCGCGGGCGGCCGACATCCCGCCCAGGTCGTCGTAGACCACGACCGTGTCGCCGTCGCGCAGACCCCAGCGGCGCGCGCCGGCCAGCAGCGCTGCGCGGGTGGGCAACGGATGCCGCCCGTCGGCCGGTTCGCCGGGCCCGGCCAGCTCGGTCTCCAGGTCGACGTACACGGCGCCGGGGACATGGCCCGCACGGTATTCGCCGGGCCCAGGCGGACCGCCCAGTTTCCAGCGCACGTCCAGCATGCGAACGTCACTTCGGGTCTGCAGCAGGGCTGCCAGCTCGTCGGCCGTGATCAATATTCGCACGCGCTCACGCTACCTCGGCAGACGTAGACTTGAGTAAGTGAGCAGCTACTGGACCCTTTTGAAGACACCGGGCGTAGCTCGCGTCATCGCCGCACAACTGACCGCCCGTTTCCCCTTCGGGATGCTGTCGCTCGCGTTCCTGATCCACATCGAGCAGGTTTTCGACTCCTACGGAGCTGCCGGCCTCGTGCTGGGCGCGATGAGCATCGGCCAGGCCGTCGCGGGGCCGCTCACCAGCCGCCTGATGGGCCGCTGGGGCATGCGACCGGTCATCACCGCCACTCTCGTCGTGTGCGCGACCTCCATCGTCACGATGGCCCTGGTCAGCATGCCGATCTACGTATTGATGGCCGTCGGGCTGGTTGCGGGGCTGTCCACTCCGCCGATCCAGCCGGCCGTGCGCACCATCTACCCGAAGATCGTCAACTCACGCCAGCTCACGCCCCTGTTCTCGCTCGACGCCTCGGCCCAGGAGATCATCTGGGTGCTGGGCCCGGTGATCGCCACCTTCGTGGCGATCCAGGTCAGCCCGGTTGCCGGCATCCTGCTGGCCGCCATCTTCCTCATCGGCGGCGGCGTCTGGTTCCTGGTGCTGCCCGAGGTCGGCCGGGTGCGCATCCCCCGCAGCCGCCGCAAGCTCGGTGTCGTGCTCAAACGGCCGCCGGTCATGCTCAGCACCATCGTCGGCTTCATGCTGGTGGCCGCCTGTGCCGCGGTCGAGGCCGGCGTGGTGGCCGCGTTCGGGCACGGCAGCTCGAGCTCCGGCTGGGTGCTCGGCATCTTCGCTCTCGGCTCGCTGATCGGCGGGCTCGCCCTCGGCCACGCGCCGATCGGCCCGTGGGCCTTGGCCGCACGGATGCTCATCGTCACCATCGGCCTCGGCCTGGCCGCCGTCGGCAACCTGAGCTTCTGGTGGCTGGCCGTCACACTGCTGGTGGCGGGTATCGGCATCGCGCCGGCCTTCGCCGTACTGTTCGGCATCGTCTCCGCGAGTGTGAAATTCAGCGACACCGCGGAGGCCTACGGCTGGGTGGGCACCGGCCAGCTGATGGGCGCCGCCATGGGCTCCGCCGTCGCCGGTTTCATGATCGACCAGAGCGGCGCCACGGCGGCCATCCTGGTCGCGGCCGGCTTCGCAGGGCTCGGCACGATCATCCCCGCGCTCGGCCGGCGCTGGCACCCGGACCTGCGCGGCCGCGACGCGAGCCCGATCCCCGACACCGCCCCGATCCAGGTGCAGGTCTCCTAACCGCATCCGCTCGGCGCCCGGCGAACCGACGCCATCGGCGGGTTGAGCGTCGCGCGCACCCCTCAATGGCGTCGATTCACGCCTCCGTGCGGGAGGACGAGGTTAGATGGGGAGATGACGATCTCGCCGCTTCTTCCCTTCCACGACGGACACCGGATCCCCCAGCTCGGGCTCGGCGTGTACAAGATCGCGGATGCCGCAGCCGCTGAGGCCGTGCAGGTCGCGCTGGAGGCGGGTTACCGCCACATCGACACGGCGGTGCTCTACGACAACGAGACGGGCGTCGGGCAGGGTGTCGCCCGCTCCGGTCTGCCCCGCGAGGACGTGTTCGTCACCACGAAGGTCTGGAACGACCAGCACGGCTACGACAAGACCCTCCGCGCCTTCGACGTGAGCCTCGGCAAACTCGGTCTCGACTACGTCGACCTCTACCTGATCCACTGGCCCGCGCCTCGCCAGGACCTCTTCGTCGACACCTGGCGCGCCCTGGAGTCGTTGCGCGCCTCGGGTCGCGCCCGGTCGATCGGGGTCTCCAATTTCCACCCTCACCACCTGCAGCGTCTGCTGGCCGAAACGGATGTCGTCCCGGTCATCAACCAGGTGGAGCTGCACCCGTGGCTGCAGCAGTCCGCCGTGCGCGAGTACGATGCGGCCCACGGCATCCTCACCGAGGCCTGGTCGCCGCTGGCCCGCGGCCGCGCGATCGGCAACGAGACGCTCGACGCCATCGGCGCACGGCACGGTAAGACGGCCGCGCAGGTGGTCATCCGCTGGCACCTGGAGCTGGGCAATGTGGTGATTCCGAAGTCGGTGACGCCCGTGCGCATCCGGGAGAACTTCGACGTGTTCGACTTCACGCTGGGCGCCGACGACCATGCCGCCATCGCCACCCTCGACTCCGGCGAGCGCACCGGCAAGGACCCCGACGACCTGGACTGACGATCAGTTCAGTTCAGTTCAGTTCAGTTCAGCCCGGCCCGAGAGTGCCCGTTCCGGTCGAGAGCGACCGGCGGAACGGGCACTCTCGACCGGAAAGGTGCTACCAGCGGGGGTGGATCTGGTCGCGCAGCATCCGGTCGTAGATGTCTTGCACACCCTCGTTGAACTCGAGGCTGAGCGGGGTGACCGATCCGGCAGCGGCGTTGCCGCGGGCCTGCTGCACCGACCGGGCGCCGGGGATGACCGAGCTGACGCCATCGATCTGAGCCACCCAGGCCAGAGCGGCCTGCGCGGGCGTGAGCTCCTCGAGCAACGATCCCACGAGTGCCGTGAACTCCGCGGCGGCCGCCAGCCCGGTCTCGTAGTCCACGCCGGAGAAGGTCTCGCCGACGTCGAAGGCGCTGCCGTCGCGGTTGTAGGTGCGGTGGTCGTTCGCCGCGAAAGTGGTCTCCCGGGTGTATTTTCCGGTCAGCAGGCCGCTCGCCAGTGGAACGCGGGCGATGATGCCCACACCGGCGGCCCGCGCGGCCGGCACGACGGCCTCGAGCGGCTTCAGCCGGAATGCGTTCAGGATGATCTGCACGCTGGCCAGTCCGGGGCGTTCGATGGCGGCGAGCGCCTGGTCACAGGTCTCGACGCTCACCCCGTAGGCGGCGATGGCGCCCTCGGCGACGAGGATGTCGAGAGCGTCGTAGACCTCGCCGGATTCGATCACGTCGTCCGGCGGGCAGTGCAGCTGCACGAGGTGCAGCGTCTCCAGGCCGAGGTTCGCGCGTGACCGGTCGGTCCAGGCCCGGAAGTTGGCGAGCGTGTAGTTCTCGGCCAGCTGGTCGACCCGGCGACCCATCTTGGTGGCCACGGTGATGTCGACGGCGGCACTTTCGGCCAGGAACCGGCCGATGATCTGCTCGCTGCGGCCGTCGCCGTAGACGTCGGCGGTGTCGAAGAAGGTGACGCCGGCATCGACGGATGCCGCGAGCACCGCGGTCGCGTCGCTCTCCGACACGTCACCCCAGTCCGCTCCCAGCTGCCAGGTGCCCAGCCCGATCACTGAGACGGATCGGCCGGTTCTTCCGAGGGTTCGTGTGTCCATTTGTCCAGCCTAGCCACGGAAGCGGCGGCAGCCGGGGTAGCAGCCCCGGACAGGCTGCCGGCCCCGGCCCCGCCGTCGGCGCGGACGTCGGCGTCGATGACCCGCGCCAACGCTCGGGCGAGTCGCGGACGGATGAGATGGTCATTGGCTTCAACGCGATGCATGGTGACGTGGCGCATCCGTTCGATCACGGTCATGGAACCGGCTGCGATGAATGCGTCCAGCACGCCGTAGACCACGTCGACCGGAACCCGCAGGGCCGCGATGTCGCTGACCACGGTCTGCGACTCGATGCAGTGCTCCAGCGACTTCACGAACGGGGTCCAGTTGCGCTCGGTCAACTCGAAGATGCCCTTGGGTAGCAGCCGGGCGATGATGGCCGCGTTCGCGAGGGTGAACTCCTTGTTCAGCCGCAGGAAGTCGTAGGCGCGCAGGTAGGCGCTCACCCGGGCCCGCACCCAGCGGTCGCCGATATCGCTCGGCGACAGGTAGACCGGCGGGCCCACGAGCACCACCCGGGACACCTGGGTGCGCCGGGACGCGCGGGTGCGGGGCAGCGCGGCCAGCCGGGCCGCGATCAGACTGCCGAGGGAGTGGCCCACCAGAATGAACGGCTCGCGCAGCTTCAGCGACCGGATCGTGGCGGCCAGAGCGTCGACGTGGTCCTCGAGCCGGTACTCGCACCCCTCGGGGATCGGTGATTCGCCGAAGCCCAGGATGTCGACGGCGATGACCCGGTGCCGCGGCACCAGCAGGGGCACCAGTTCCCGGAACGTCACCGAGGAGGAGGCGATGCCGTGCACGAGGATCACGACCGGCCCGGTTCCCTCGTCGGTCGCGATGTGCAGCAGCGGCGGGCGCGACCGGCCGAACCGTTCTCCGAGGGCCGCCCACCAGGTCATGGTTCCAGTATCGCCTCGAAAGGCCGCTCCACTCCAGTCGGCGACCGCCGCCCGCCGAGACTCTATTGTGATCCAGCGCCGCCGGGCACAGTCGTACAGTGAGGCCATGAAGC
Source organism: Cryobacterium sinapicolor (assembly GCF_004403465.1). Classification (GTDB taxonomy): domain Bacteria; phylum Actinomycetota; class Actinomycetes; order Actinomycetales; family Microbacteriaceae; genus Cryobacterium; species Cryobacterium sinapicolor. The sequence goes on from NZ_SOGQ01000086.1 coordinate 74,587, forward strand.
GTTTTCCCGTGATCGTCGCGGTCGTCCTCGGCACACTACTGCTGGCCGGATGCTCCGTGCCCGGCGCTTCCACCGACTCCGGCTCCGGCGGTTCCGCCACGGCCCCGGGCCTCGCCGAACCGGGCGCCGGCCCGGCCGTCGTCACTCCCGGCACGGGCGAGTCCCTCGACTCGCGCGCCTTCCCGGAAGGCAGCACGGGCGAGATCGCCTCCAGCCAGCGCGACGTGATCACCACCGGGATGGTGTCGATCACCGTGAAAGACCCGATCGAATCCGTGCAGGATGCCGTCACCATCACCGAGCAGGCCGGCGGTCGGATCGACAGCCGCACCGAGAACCCCGCCACCGACAATCAGGCGGCGAGCGCGAACCTCACCCTGCGCATCCCCTCCGACGAGCTCGACCGCACGCTGGCGGAGCTGAAGCAACTCGGCACCGTCAACTTCGTCTCGCTCAACACTTCGGACATCACGCAGCAGACTCAGGACCTCGACGCCCGGATCACGTCCCTGCAGACCGCGGTCGACCGGTTGCTGGCCCTCATGGTGGACGCCACGAACACGACCGACCTGATCGCCGTCGAGAACGCGCTGGCGGAACGACAGAGCGAACTCGAGGGGTTGCAGGCGCAGCGGGACTACCTGTCCGACCAGGTCGACTTCTCGACCATCACGCTCGACCTGTACTCCACCGGCACGGTGGAGCCCGGCACCCCGGACGGCTTCTTAGATGCCATCGCGGCCGGCTGGACCGCCCTGGTGGCAGCCCTCGGCACCGCGATGGTGGGCATCGGCTTCGCGCTGCCCTGGCTGCTCGCCCTCGGCCTTATCGCCGCAATCGTCTACCTGGTGATCCGGTTGGCACGGAAGCGGCGCACGGCTGCGTAAGCTTGCTTGGTGAACACGATCACCGAACTCTCCCCGCTCGGTGACGAGCTTCTCGAACGCATCCGTTCTCGTGCCGCCGCGCATGACCGGGACAACACGTTCCCCGCCGATGACCTGGCCGACCTGACCGCCTGCGGCTACCTCCGCTCGCTCGTGCCCGTCGCCGATGGTGGCCTCGGGCGCAGCGTGCAGCAGGTCGCCGAGGACCAAACCCGGCTGGCCGCGCACGCCCCGGCCACGGCCCTCGCCGTCAACATGCACCTCGTCTGGACTGGTGTGGCGCGCACCCTGCACCAGCGCGGCGACGACAGTCTCGCCTTCGTGCTGCACGGCGCCGTCGCCGGCGAGATCTTCGGCTTCGGGGTGAGCGAGCCCGGCAACGACCTGGTGCTTTCCGATTCGCTCACGACGGCTGCCCCGCAGCCGGGCGGCGGCTACCGGTTCACCGGCACCAAGATCTTCACCACCCTCTCCCCCGCCTGGACCCGGCTCGGCACGATGGGCCTCGACCGGGAGTCCATCGACGGACCCAAGATCGTCTGGGCGTTCATCGACCGGGACGACCCGGGCGTCAGCCAGAAGGATGACTGGGACACCATGGGCATGCGGGCCAGCCAGAGCCGCAGCACCGTGCTCTCCGGCGCATCCGCCCGCCCCGAACAGGTCTTCCGTCGGCTGGATCCCGGCCCGGGCCCTGACCCGCTGATCTTCGCTATCTTCGCGAACTTCGAAATCCTGCTGGCCGCCGTGTACACCGGTATCGGCCGGCGGGCGGTCGAGCTGGCCGTGCTGGCGGCGAAACGACGCACGTCGTTGAAGCACGACGGCCGACCCCTGGCGCAGGACCCGGACATCCGGTGGCGCGTCGCGGAGGCCGCGATGATGATGGATGGCCTGTACCCCCAGATCGCTACCCTCGCCCACGACCTCGACGTCCTCGCCGATCACGGCCCGCGGTGGTTCCCGCTGCTGTCGGGTCTGAAGCACCGCGCCACCGAGACCGCGCGCCTGGTCGTCGACCAGGCCCTGCGGGTGAACGGCGGTTCGTCGTACTTCGCCGGCAATGAGCTCGGGAGATTGTACCGAGACGCGCTCGCCGGGCTCTTCCACCCTTCCGACGCCGAGTCGGCGCACGCTACCGTGGCCGCCGCCTGGCTGGGTCCGATCGATGTCTGACGTCACCCGCGCGATCAACGTCTTCGACAGCGCCGCCTATACCCGCTCCGTCCTCGACCTCACCATGCGGCTCGCGGAGGTCATCTTCGCGGCCGGTGCCGGCGCCGAAGACGCCACGGCCGCCATGGAAGCCATCACCCGCGCCTACGGGCTCAGGGGCACCGAGGCCAACGTCACCCACACGATCATCGCGCTCACCCACGAGGACCCGGCCACGCACGAGTCCATCACCCGGAGCCGCAACGTCAAGTACCGCTCCCTCAACTACGGGAAGCTGACGGCCACGTCCGAGCTGATCGCCGAGATCCTCGACTCGCCGCCGGATGTCGCCGACGCCCGCAAGCGCCTGGCCACCATCGTCAGCGCCAAGCCTCAGGTGCCGGCCCTGTACCGCCGGCTGGGCTGGAGCCTCGTCGGAGCCGGGGCCGCCGTGCTCATCGGGGGCGGAGTGGTCGTCTGCATCGCGGCTTTCGTCGCGACGTTCTTCATCGACCTGATCACGAGCTCGCTCGACCGCCGTCAGGTTCCCGTGTTCTACCAGAACGTCGTCGGCGGGGCGATCGGCCCGATCGTCGCCGCCGTGGTGGCACTGATCGACACCTCGGCGAACCCGTCCCTCGTGGTCATCGCTACCATCATCATGCTCCTTGCCGGAGTCACCACCTTCGGCGCGGTGCACGACACCCTGTCCGGCTTCTACCTGACCGGCACGGCACGGATGATGGAGGCCCTGCTGATCACGGGCGGTCTGGTCACCGGTGTGGCCGGGGCGTCACTGCTGGTGGCACGCTTCGGGTTCCAGTTGCGCGTGGACGCGAACCTCACGCCGACCCTGGCCGATCTGCCCGTGATGCTGGCCGCCGCAATGGTCATCGTCGCGGGTTTCGGCCTCGCCGTTCAGGTGCCGTGGCGGGCATTCTGGGTGGTCTGCCTGCTGGGCGCCGTCGCCGAATTGCTCTACCTGGGTGGCGCGAACGCCGGCTTCGGCCTGGTCTGGTCGTCTGCGCTCAGCGCCATGGGCGTCGGCCTGCTGGCCGCGATCGCGGCGCGGATCGTGCGCACTCCCCCGCTCGTGATCGTCGTCTCCGCCCTCGTCCCGCTTGTGCCGGGGCTGATCCTGTTCCGCGGTCTGCTGCAGATCTCGGACGGCAACATCGACGGGCTCCTCAACATGCTGACCGCCGGTGCCGTGGCCGCCGCACTGGCGGCAGGTGCCATCCTCGCCCAGTACGTGGTGCAGTTCGTCTGGGGTCCGGCGCGCAGGCTGCAGCGCCGGTTCGTGGGACCGCTGATGGCCCTGCCCGTGCGGCTCGGCCGCGGCCCCGGCACCCGGATCTAATCCGGTGGACGAGTCAGGCGGTCCCTGCTAGTTGGGGATATCCGCCTCGCCCTGGGGCTCCTCGTTCTCCTCCTCGACGAAGCGGTAGGGGATCGGTTCCTCGGTCTCGTGTCCGATCCGGAAGCTGCGGCGAATGGTTGCGCCGTCTTCCGTCTCCTCGAGAACGACGTCCTTCTGGTACTCACCGTTCACGTACTCGAGTTCCCGGGGCGTGCCGGCGGCGATCACGTTGGGTCCGTAGAAGATGGCTTCGTAGGTGGTTTTATCGCTCATGGTTGTGTCCCTTTCTCCGGATGGAGACGTCCGCCTCGCTGGCAAGGCGCGTCGGCCTCAGCCTACGGCCCGGCGCCCCGGTTGCACAGGGCCGGGCGTCCGGTGGCAGCGGGAAGATGCCGTTTCGCGGCAATCCGCGTAGGGTCGAAGTCACGGTGCCGCTGGGGCTCGGTTCGAAGGAGTACACATGGCTGACAAATCACCCAAGAAGGACGCATCCAAAAAGGTTGCCGGCAAGTCCTTGAAGGAAAAGCGTGCCGACAAGCACGCCAAGGCGAACGAGACGACCGAGAAGGCGCGCAAGGCGTAGCGCCTGCTCCACGATTAAACTCAGGGTGTTGCCGCGAGAATCGCGGCAACACCCTTTTTCGTCCCGAAAGGACCTGCCGATGACCCTTCCCGCCCTGGACACCACTGTGGACTACCCCGCCGGGCGGACCGAGAGCACCGCCACGGTGCTGCACGTCGAGCCGCTCCCGACAGGACTGGTCGCCGTGCTCCTCGACACCACGCCCGTGCACCCGGTTGACGCGGGCTGGCCCGACCAGGGGCCCGACCGGGCCGTGCTGCGCACCCAGGGAACCGAACTCCCGGTGCTGGACTGCGTGGTCGGTGCGACGGACGGGTCGGCGCTGTACCTGGGCCGGGACATCCCGATGCCGAACGGAACGCCCGGCTGGGCGTTCGTAGTGGCCCACCTCGTGGCGCCCGACGATGCCCTGGCCGAGGGGCTGAGTGTCGTGGCCGTCGTCGACGCCGGCTACCGCCAACGGATGTCCGCGGGCCACACCGCGTGCCACCTGGCCTCCCTCGCCCTCAACCGGGCTCTCGCCGACCGCTGGAAGAAGGAGGTGCGCACCGATGCCCTCGACAACCCCGACTTCGACGGCACCGCGATCGACGTGTCCCTGATCGGCGAGAACGGATCCGTCGACACCTACCGGCTCGGCAAGTCCCTGCGCCGCAAGGGATTCGTCACCGAGGGACTAACCGGGCAGCTGGCCGAGGTCGAATCGGTGGTGAACGCCGCCCTCGCCGAGTGGGTCGCCACCGGCGCGAGCGTTCGCATCGACCGGGACGGCCCGCTGCTCACCGACCGCCGGTACTGGATCTGCGAGCTACCGGCCCACGAGGCGCGCATTCCCTGCGGCGGCACCCACGTCTCCTCCCTGGCCGAACTCGGCGTCGTTCGCGTGGCGCTGTCCACGGCCGACGCCGAGGGCACGACCGTGCTCACCATGGAGACGTTCGTCGGCTGACCGGCTGGCGGCTGGTGGGGCAGACGATGTTGCATGGTCCGAGCGCTCCCCGGCCGCCGGCGCGCACCCGGATGACCGCCCAGCCCACACCGCGAGCAGTCACGTTGCAGGGTCATGCTCGCCTCCGTCGCCCGCGCCCCTGTCGCCACGGGCCGACGCTATTCCCGGCCACTGACATGTCGACCGCACACAGGAAGAAGGCCCCCGGTTTCCCAGGGGCCTTCGACTGACCATCACTTGACTATCTCGGTGGAGCTAAGGAGATTCGAACTCCTGACCTTCTCATTGCGAACGAGACGCGCTACCAACTGCGCCATAGCCCCCAACCGCTTATGCAGAATATCACGAGCGGCGACCGAGTTTCACCGAACGGCCAGGGAGAGCGCGAATCGGCCCGGATTCGGTCAGCCGACGGCGCGGCGACGACGCAGCACGTCGTCGAGGTCGCTCATGCCGGGAGCGGTGTCTCCGACGACCCCCATCGACGCGAACCGGCTCGCCGCGGGCACGACCGGGGCAGTCTCCCGAACGGTCGCCGCACGCTTGAGCGAAGTGACGGCCACCTCGAGGGCCGCGGCGCGGCGGGCCAGTTCCGCCTCGGCGGCGACCTTGCGCAGTTCGGCGGCAGCATCAACGGACGCCATGGCCGCCTGGGCGACGGATCCGCGCGACAGGTGCATCGGCCGCGGCAGGGGGAGCGGCGTCCAGCTCGGGGCCACGACGGGGGTCTCTTCCAGGTGCACGGGCTCGAAGGCCTGCCCGACCCGCGGCTCGCGGTAGGTGACCTCTGACCCGCTCGCCGTGGCGCCCTGCTGGTGGGCGCGTTGAGCCGTGCGCGCGAGGCGCGACAATGCCCCGACGGCGAGGGCAACCGTGGCCAGTCCGCCGACGAGCGCCGTCCCGGCTCCGCCCGCAGCCACCGCGACGACCCCGGAGACGAAGAGCACGATGCCGACGAGCAAGATCAGGGAGGTCAGCGCGCGCACCCGGCGCAGGCGGAGCGCGCGAGCGCGACCCGGCGAACCCGCCATGGCCCCGGCGCGCACGGCCCCGGCACGCGCGGCCCCGGCGCGCAC